>SYIL01000021.1 GCA_005798825.1 Bacteroidota bacterium | reverse complement strand
TGTTGGGGAGCTTGTCCTGTTTTCTATAGATTGGGCTAGTTCCTCAAGTGTGAGAATGATTTTGGAATTTTCGGCAGCTTATATTTTCTTATTAATTGTATTGACCAAGTCAATGATCAGAATAACAAGTTCCTTCTGTTGGGGATGTTTTTTAGAAGGCAGGTTGCTTACTTCGTCCCAATAACTAGCTTTACAATTGACCCCCAATCCAATGTATTTTCTTTTTCCCTTGAGAGTGAGGCGAATCATTATTGGATGCTCACCACTGGAAAGTGTTTTTGAAGTGTATAATATGGGTGCTACTTTGATCATGGTTTACATATAGTTTACATATTTCAAAGTAAATACACATAATCAGAAGAAACAACAGATAAATGAAATAAGTTTAAATCATTGATATTAAATGATATAATATTGAAAAATAGAAATTAGAAAAGAATAGAAGTATTCATGGGGTGCAAGGGGTCGTGAGTTCGAATCTCGCCATCCCGACCAACCAAAAGCCTTACGCTGCGCGTAAGGCTTTTTTTTGTGCGTAAGCCAAGCGCAGCTTAAGTGATGCGCACATAAAAAAGTCACTACAGCCCCTCAGCGGCTGAGGCTTTTGGTTGAGGGGCCCCCCAAGAGATCATTGAAATTAATCTCGCCATCTCGACATAGTAAAATCAAGGCCTCAGAGAGTTCTGGGACCTTGCTGTTTTTAGCCGGTTTACATATTTGTTCGCTTTATTAGTATCTCAATCAGGGAATAATTGGTGAGGTTCAAAAAAATAGTAGTGGTGAGGAACATGGAATCCTCCACCAAATAATAGGGTTATTCAAAAAAAATTAAAAACCTTCTACCTGATTTCACAAGGTAGCAAGAAAAATAAATGCAACACTGTTGCATTTATTTTGTATATTTGTACCATGACAACTTTAACAGAAAATATGAATAATCGCAATTTGTTTTTTACTGCAGCCATTGCATCATTAGTGTTGTTCTCATCTTGTGAAAAAGAAGACCCTATTATTCCTAATGAAGAGGAACTTATCACAACATTAAATTACACATTAACACCAACACAAGGTGGTAAATCCATTGTCTTGAGTTTTGTTGATTTAGACGGAGACGGAGGAAATCCTCCCGTGATAACAGGTGGCACCTTGGTAAAGAATCAAACATATACTGGTTCAGTTGGAGTCTTCAACGAATCTGAAAATCCGAAAGATGATATTACGCAAGAAATTGCCAAAGAAGACAAAGAACATCAGCTCTTCTTTCAAACAAATATTTCAGGTCTTTCAATAAAATATAACGATGTAGATGGAAATGGCAATCCTATTGGATTAATTACGAATGCAACGACAGGTGCAGCAGGTTCAGGAATTCTAACGATTATCTTGCGGCACTTACCAAACAAATTTGCTGCGGGTGTTGCGAGCGGTAATATTACAAATGCCGGGGGTGAAACGGATATTGAAGTAAACTTCCCGATAAGTGTCCAGTAAGCCAAATCAATTTTTATTGTTTTTTTTTTTTCGATAGCAACCTGCTACGGACAAATTTGTAGTTTATCTATAACAGGACAGGTTACAGACTTTCAAACTAAGACCCCTTTACCGTTTGCAAGCGTTTATTTAACAGAAACGGCTCAAGGTGTTTATTCTGATGCCGATGGTAATTTTGCATTAACTAATCTATGTCCTGGTGAGTATCACCTTAAATTATCACATATTGGTTGTGAAGACAAAGAGGTCAGCATAAGAATTGTTAAAGATACAAGTCTAAATTTAATTTTAGCACATTCAATAAAAGTACTTGAAAATGTAATAGTAATTGGGAAGTCTTCTGATGTGCCTAATGAAAGTAATGTTTCTATTTATAGAAATCAAATCGTAGGCAATATCAATAAAAACTTTTCAAGAATTCTTGAAAACGAATCAGGTATTAGTCTTATAAAAAACGGCAGTAACATTTCAAAACCTGTAGTCCATGGCTTGTATGGCAACCGATTGTTGATTTTAAACAATGGAATTATACAAGCTGGGCAGCAATGGGGCAATGACCACGCCCCAGAAATAGACCCTTTGAGTGCAGATAAAATTACAGTAATAAAGGGTGCAGCGGTCTTAGAATATGGGGGGGGGAGTTTAGGCAGCATAATACTAGTTGAACCCAAAAGGATAGTAAATGAACCTCATTTGCACGGGCAGGTAAACTCTGCATTTGAATCCAACGGAAGGGGGTATAATTTGAATGCTCGTATCGAGAAATACACGCCATTTTTGGCGTGGAGAATAAATGGTACTCTAAAAAAATATGGCGATAGAAATTCACCTGATTATTTTTTAACCAACACGGGTTTCGCAGAGGCAAATTTTTCTTTGCAATTAGAAAAATCTTGGAAGAATACAGTATTCCTTGAAATTTACGGAAGCACTTTTAATTCGCGTTTAGGCGTTTTAAGGGGCGCACACATAGGAAACCTAAGCGATTTAAAGGAAGCATTATCAAGAGATGTTCCGTTTTTTACTGAAAGTGATTTTAGTTATCAGATTAATGCACCAAAACAACACGTTTCTCATCATTTTGCTAATACAAAAGTTAAGTATCTAATTAGCGATAATAAAATTTTGGAAGTAGTAACGGCATTTCAAGTAAATAATCGTAAAGAATTTGATGTGAGAAAAAGTGGTAGAACTGATTTGCCAGCTTTAAGTTTGCTCCAATATACTTTTAATGCAGAATTAAAATATACGCATTTCTTACAAAATAATTTCAAACTGACTATTGGCAATCAGAATATTCTAACAGATAACGATAATAACAGTGAAACAGGCATTTTGCCTCTAATACCAGATTATATATCCTCAAAAAACGGAGTTTTCACAGTCCTATCTAAAACGATAAATAAGATACTTCTGCAATATGGAGCAAGATACGACTTCGAAAATCAGAATGTAGCGGATATAAGTGGTTCTTTACCCAGAGAAATAATCAGGTATAACAACAAATTTCACAATATAACATCTGCTTTAATTGTAAATTATGAAATAAAAAAAACACAATCTATAAGGTTTAGTAGCGGATTTGCAATGCGAAATCCTGCCATAAATGAGTTGTATAGCCAAGGGCTTCATCAAGGAGTCAGCGGAATTGAAGAGGGCAGTGAGCACTTGAAAACAGAAACATCATTCAAAAATATTTTTGAGTACAACTGGCTTCCTCATCAAAATTTTAGTTTAGGTGTTTTGGGCTATTCCCAATATTTTAATAATTATATTTATCTAAATCCTCAAGACGAGTTTCGACTGACCATAAGAGGGGCCTTTCCTGTTTTCAAATATGAACAAACCAATGCTACCATCCAAGGCTTAGATTTAATGGCAAATTATACGTTTAAAAATATGATGAATGGTATGATTAAATATAGCTATTTAAGAGGTTACGACCTATCCAACGATAGGCCATTAATATTTATGCCCCCAAACAGCATTTTTGGCAATATAAAATATCGAATTAACAAATCATTTAAATCCAATGATTTAGAATTAAATGGTTTGGAATTTGAAATAAATAATAGATTTGTATTCAAACAAAATCATATTTTGAATAGTCAAGATTTTGCACTACCGCCACCAGCATATAATTTATTAGGACTCAGAGCTTCGTCCAACATAAATCTAAAAAGTAATAACTTCAGAATATTCGTTGATATTGATAATGTCTTGAATGTGCGATATAGGAATTATTTGAACAGGTTAAGGTATTTTGCAAATGAAAACGGAATTAGTTTGACTTTGGGATTAAATTACACGTTTTAAAATTTCAATAAACTGTTTTTACTTTTTTCTCCAGTCTATTAAGGGGCTAGTAGAGTGCATTGTGGACAAAAACCTGAAATCGTAAAATTCGTTTCGCTTACTTCGTAATTTTTAGGTAAGTTAAAAGTTGGTTCAATATTTTCAAGACAAGTTACAGACTTGCATTCTTGACAACTAAAATGAATATGGTTGTGGTTATGTTCCTCTAAACAACTATGACAACCTGCATATTTGACAACGCCATCAACATTGACAACTTTGTGTATCAGTCCATCAACTGTCAAGCGTTCCAAGACACGATAAATTGTAACCCTATCGCATAGACCATTGGTTGCCGACTGAATTTCTGTATGCGACAACGCAACATGTGAGTTGGCTATAAGCTCATGTATTTCTGTTCTAGCTGTTGTATTTCTTGAAGATTTCAACTTATATTAACATTATGATTGCAACAATGTTGCATTTACAAAGATACTATTTGCTTTTGCAACGTTGTTGTGTTTAGCTGAAAAAATTAAAAATGATTGGTACTTGTCCAAATGAACTTGACGTCGTACAACGAATGCTTCTTTTTCATTTTTTAATTCTAAAGCTAATTTGCTAGTTTTAATAATCGCTTTTCCTTTAAAATTTAATTGATAGGTTGGCATTCCATTTTCATTTACTTAAAATATCACCACAAAATTTCCATCCAGAGATTTTAATGGTTGGGCGTCTATCCAAAAAAAGTTAAAAAGCAAAGAATTGAAAGTAAAATATTTTTCTCAATTTTAAAAATTTAATACCGGTTTACAAAAATACACCCATGCGTTCACTCTCGTCAAAAGAGTAGGACTTTTGACAAAACATATGAAAAAAACCACCTAGAGTGAAGTGGTTAATAGTAGCCTCGCCAAGAATCGAACTTGGAATTAACGTTTAGGAAACGCTGGTTATATCCATTTAACTACGGGGCCAACTGCGTATTTTTAATTGCAGGGACGCAAATTTCTTTTCTTTTTGCCATACTTACAAACCGTCGTGGGATAAAACATTCTCATGGGTTAGATTTGCAACTGAAATGAATCAATCCTGATACAAGGGTATGGAAGATCAAGAAACTCCAAAACCTCCGCCAAATTCTTTAAATGCAGAAAGTGGATGGAATTTCACCACTCGGTTGAATCCCGATGAAACATCGTACAGGAAAGAAATACGTATTATTTCATGCGTATTCATAGGTCTTTTATTATGGCCTTGTTTGCGCAGTTTCAGTACCCACAATGATTTACATATTTTCTTTGCTGCTGCCCAGCGTATGGTGTCGGGAGAAAATTTATATACCCAACCCTATCCTACCGAGGGGTGGAGTTTATATTATTATTACAGTCCATTGTTTGCAAGTTTTCTTGTGCCATTTACCCTGCTTCCACAAACTGAAATTTTGGAAAATATCCCTCTGGGAATTGCCGTACTAAAGCTTTTTTGGATACTGCTCAATGGCTATATTATTTTTGATTTGCTACAAATTTTTTCTGGTATGTTGGCTTTACCAAGACATAAGAAAACCGTTCTTTTTTGGTGGATTATGCTTGCAATTTCATTTCGATGGCTGTTTCTCAATATCCTTGCTGGCCAAATGACCATTTTTATTGTATGGGGTAGCCTGCGTGTTTTTCAAGCGCCGAGCAAATCCCCTATTTCAAGACTGTGGGCATTAGCATTGGGGATCAATACCAAAATTTTATCAGTTTTTATACTAGGACAACTTTTTTTGATGCGCTGGTGGAAAGGATTTCTTTTGGCAGTGTTGTTGAGTGCAGTTTTGTTGTGTATTCCCTACCTATACCTTCCAACCGCCTACCATACAGAATTGATTCAGGGCTGGATGGCAAATATCAATCCTTTTTCCAAATCCCATATCGTTGAAGTGGGTGAGGGTGGTTTTATTGATATGGGAGCCATTATTGCCAAATACTTAACTGGCATAGATGTTCCTGGAGAATCAAGAATTGGATGGGGGCTTATTTCCGATCGTGGGGTTTTTATCTTAACCCAATGTTTTCGTATTCTGGTATTGTGTAGCTGTTGGATTTGGCTCTTGGCCATTAAAAAATCAAATGTGACCAACAAAAACATGCTGATTACATCCGTTTTTCTGGCCTCTATACCCCTGGCTTTCCCTCATCAAAGAGATTATTCTTTGTTTATGGTTTGGCCAATGATGGCTTTGATTGTGCACGCATGGTTTTATGACACACTTTCTTTGCCCGTTTATTTAAAATGTTCTTTGCTTCTAGCAGGTATTTTACTGGGTAACCTTGTGTTTTTTGAAGCCTTATCAGAGCCGATTCGTTTGTTTGTGGGTGGCAATAGAATTCAGGGGATTGGGGCCTTATTGCTCTGGGTGTGTATGCACATATTTTTATATCTTCGGCTTCAACAGAAAATTCAAATGCCTTCTTCACCATAAACGCAGGCATTTCTGTATACATTTGTAGTTGAAATGAAAGCCACAAAATATGTTACCATTTGTTTGTGTATTCTGTCTGCAATTTCTGCTTCTGCACAAAACTGCAAACCCGATACCACCATCAAAAAGCCGGGATTTTACCCTATAAAATTGGCAGATGGTGTGGTTGGAATCGCCTATTCACAAACTGTGATGGTACTTTCTTTTAAGGATACCAGCATAAGCGTTGGGGGAAGTAAACAAGTCGTTACCATCGACTCTCTAAAAATGACCAAAGTGATTGGATTGCCGTTGGGCATAGGGTATGTTTGTTTTGAGCCACGTTGTATTTATTTGCCCTCCTCCGTTCGTTGCATCAAAATAAGTGGAACACCCAGCAAATCGGGAGTATATCCTTTGAAATTTGCAATCACTGCGTATGCCAAAATAGGCGGTTTTTTACCAGTTTCCCAACCCGATACCATTCGCAATTTTTCGTTGACTGTAACCGGTGGAGCTGCTCGTATTGCAGAGACACATTCCAATCCCACACTCTATCCAAATCCTGCTTCAAATGAATTATTTGTTTCTGGATTGCCCCACCAAGCCCCTACGCTAATTGATAATCTGGGTCGTACCGTTGTGTCTGATTGGTCTTTTTCCCAAGGACTGTGGCTTGCCCATACTGCCCATTTACCTGCGGGAATATATTTCGTTCGAATCAATGTTAGTACCCTACAATGGATAAAACATTAATGGATAATCTATACCTTCCCATTTCCAAGAAACGGGCTGAATTTCCTGCCCTTATTGTCTTGGCAATTCTATGCTTTGTGGGCTGGGCTTTTCATTACAGTATTTTAGGCTGGGAAGCTGGACTGGTGTGGCTTGGGGTAACAATTTCTCTATCGTATTGGCTTTTCAAAAAACGATCTTCCCCCTATTTTGTTCAATCCAATGCCGAAGGAATTTCTTTTCACTTGCATTTTTTTTCCAGCTATATGATGATTCCTTGGAAGTATTTGCAGCGAATCGATTATTTGGAATATGAAATTAATTTTATGCTCAAAGAAACTGCCCAGGTAGTTTCACTTGCAACCAGTGGATTAAATGATGCACAAACCGAGCAATTAAAAGAACATATTTCAAATTCCATTGCCAATCACAAGGGTTAATTAAGGACAATTGCTTTTGCCAATAATGGTTTCACTTTTCTTAACTTCGTGTAATCAAGATGTTTAAGCCAAATTTTGACTTTGTAGATGAAATGCGGTGGCGTGGCCTCCTTCACGACATCATGCCTGGAACCCAAGAGTTGCTAAATTCAAAGCAGGTGAAGGGTTATATAGGCTTCGATCCAACGGCCGATTCATTGCATATTGGAAATTTGGTACCCATTACCCAATTGGTTCATTTTCAACGGGCAGGTCATACCCCCATTGTGCTCCTTGGAGGCGCAACTGGAATGGTGGGCGACCCAAGTGGAAAATCAGACGAACGCAAATTGCTGGATATAGATACGATTGAACACAATATCCAGTGTCAAAAAAAACAGTTGATGAAATTTATATCCTTTGAGCAGGGAAGCAATGGGGGCAAAATCGTAAACAATTACACATGGTTTAAGAATTGGTCATTATTAGATTTTATTCGGGATATAGGCAAACACATTACCGTCAGTTATATGATGGGCAAAGACAGTGTTCGCAATCGTTTGGAGAGCGGGGGATTGTCGTTCACCGAATTTACCTATCAATTGGTTCAAGGGTATGATTTTTTGCATCTTTACAACAATGAAGGATGCCAGCTTCAAATGGGAGGTAGCGACCAATGGGGAAATATTACCACTGGGACAGAATTAATACGAAAAATTGCCGGTGGGGAAGGATTTGCGCTTACAGCACCCCTTATTACTAAGGCCGATGGAAGTAAATTTGGAAAAAGTGAGGGGGCTAATATCTGGCTGGATCCTAACAAAACGTCTCCCTACGCATTTTACCAATTTTGGCTCAATGTAAGCGATGAAGATGCCCTCACATTCATCAAGATTTATTCCTTAAAAACGCACGAAGAAATAGATGCCTTGATATCCGAAAATACTGGCCAAGAACACCTTCGTATAGTGCAAAAATCCCTTGCTGCTGAATTGACTTCCCGTGTGCACAGCGAAAAAGATACCCTAATGGCACTCAAGGCAACCCATATATTTTTTGGAAATGGATCTGCACAAGACTTACAATCACTTGATGAACAAACATTGGACGTTGCAGCTCAGGGCATGGAGCGCTTCGAAATTCCACTAGCGCAATTGAAATTGGGAATATCTGTGTTGGATTTATTGGCAGTAAGCACACAAATTTTTTCTTCCAAATCTGAAGCACGTAAAATGATTACGGCCGGAGGATTTTCGATCAACAAAGAGAAATACAGTTTGTCTGAGGGGATAATTGATGCAAGTTTTTTCCTGCACAACAAATACTTAATTGCCCAAAAAGGAAAGAAGCAATATTTTGTTTTGCTTGCTATTGCGAATTAACAATACACCCGACCCATTGTTTGTTTTTAATATTGACAATTCCCCCGTGCATTTTAATTTAACCAAACACTGGTTTGGGTGGTTAACATACCCAAAAAAACTTCAATAATAGAGTTTAGATTTCCTTTTGAAACTTGAACCTGTAATAAAGTAGATCGCGGTTCTTTAGTTGTAAATGCGTCTGAGAACCGACGGCACCGCCAAATTCACCAAATGCAGAATGAAGCCATTTTGGGATGGATTCTTTAATTCGTTTCCATTTCATTTCATCCTCTAATTCTATGGCCAAATAATGGTATAACTGAACCTGATATTTGTGCACCACATTGTTTTCTGGCAGATCCATTGGCATTTCATTTGCAGATAGATTATAGCCATAATTCATATAATGCCAATTATCATTCTTGAATTTTGAAGCCAGTAATTGATAAATAGGTTTCCATACCAATCTTCTAAACCAAGCATATTCCGTAAATTCTAAAAAGATTTTTGCCAGCATTGTTAAATCATGTTATTTTGAGGATACTGCTTTTTGCAAGTAAACACCGTAACCACTCTTTTTCAGGGGTTTTGCAATCTTGAGTAATTGTGCAGAATCTATAAAGCCTTTTCGCCAAGCAATTTCCTCAATACAACCAATTTTTAAGCCCTGTCTTTCTTCTATGACCTGAACAAACTGTCCAGCTTTCATTAAAGTATCAAAGGTTCCCGTGTCTAACCAAGCGGTTCCTCTCTCGATGAGGCGAACTTCCAAAGACCCCTTTTCCAAATACATGCGGTTGACATCTGTAATTTCAAGTTCACCTCGGGCCGAAGGCTTGAGATTTTTGGCTATTGAAACTACTTCGTTATTGTAGAAATATAAGCCAGGAATGGCAAAATTTGATTTTGGCTGAGTGGGCTTTTCTTCAATGCTAATTGCCTGGAAATCTTCGTTAAATTCGACCACCCCATATCGCTCAGGATCACTCACATGGTAAGCGAACACAATGCCCCCCTTGGGATTTATACTGCTTTGAAGTATGTCTTCAAATTGCGTTCCGAAGAAAATATTATCACCTAAAATTAAAGCCACAGAGTCACTGCCTATGAAATCAGCACCCAAAATGAACGCTTGTGCAAGTCCATCGGGCGAAGGTTGAACACAATATTCAAAATGACATCCAATCTGTGATCCGTCACCCAGCAATTTCTCAAAATGGGGTAAATCATGGGGGGTACTAATGATTAAAATTTCGTTTATCCCCGCCATAAGCAATACCGATAGAGGATAATAAATCATGGGCTTATCGTATACTGGCATCAGTTGTTTACTGATTGCCAAAGTAAGGGGGTGAAGACGTGTTCCCGATCCGCCGGCAAGGATGATTCCTTTCATAGTTGCGAAGATATGGATTGGGCATTATAACAAAGAACGCTTTTGATGAAAAAAAGATTCTTCTTCTAACAGACAAACACAAACATTTTCAGCCAAAAGGACCGCAATTGGATATTGAATTCCTTGATATCGGTATAAATCCCCCCCAAAGTATTATTTTGGTGCGGAGTTGGCAGACCCTACTGGCGGCTGAAACACCTGTATCCAGTCAATTTGGAAATCGCTGCTAGGGTTTCCGTGGTCTTGCAAATTGGAAATATATGCCGACTCAATACCATTATTGAGAATTAAATACATAGGTTCTTGATAGAATTGTGCCATCCAATGGTTGAGCCGAATGGTTTTTACTTTAATACCATCGGTATAAAAATCAATTTTTTTGGGGGTCCATAGGCAAGCGTAAATATGAAATGTTGTATCGGTATTTCGGGGCAAACGCAGTTTTTTAATAACCATTCCTTTGTTTTGATTTTCAATTTTTCCGGTGTGAATGGTCATGGTTTGGGTATGAATTCCTCGGCCTTTTTTACCACCATACATTTCAAAAATGTCAATTTCTGGGGGCCAGTTTTTTTTCCCGCTCAGCCACCAAGCAGGCCATGTGGCAGAACCAGAGGGATTTTTGCTTCGTGCTGCAAAATAACCATAGGTAAAGTTTTGTGAGTGAAAGGTATTGACCAATCCTACCGAATACGGCACTATTACGGCCATTTCACCCAAAGAACCACTGTCTTTTTGGGGCAAATTCGACAGCACCACTGAATTTTCTTCACGCATAGAGGTATCGGGTACATAGTACTTTTGGATTCTAATATTCGACAAATCCTTTTCAAAAAGGGATGTATCGTCTTTAATTATTGCACTGACTGAGGTATCAATAGGCCGATACTGTAATTGAATTTGCCGAATGTCCATTAATTTGGGAAACTGTTTATTTAGATTGGCGGCTGCGATTTCTATGCGTTGCCTATCGACATTTTGCATTGCGGAAAGCTTAACGGCCTCGGATTTTGCTTCCATTAAAAGATGAAGAATTCCCATACTTGCATACACTTGGCCATCGCCATAAAATTGGTGGGGAAATTGAGGGTGTAATCTACCCCAAGGTTGTCCAATTTGCCATATTGCGGTATTGAAGGTATCAAATTGATCTTCAAATACCAAGCAATAGTGTTTGCATTCCTTTGGCAAGCTTAAAACACCGGTATTTTTTTGATTCACCGCATATCGAAAAGAGCCAAGTGCACTTCTAAAATTGATATTTTTTATGAACCACATGCCTAATTTGCCTTTTGCATATCCTATTTGGGTTGTATCAGTCCAGGCCATTTTGGGTGATTTTTCGAAACAATCCTTGCTATAGTTTTTCCGCACAGTAAACAGGTCAACACCAGCAAAAATTTGATACTTGTTTAAGATTAAATATTCAGGAGATTTGGCAAATGACTGATCAGTCGTAAACAACATGATGACCATTATCAAGCCACAGAATATTGAGCATTTGGCATCTGTTCGCATCAAACACAAAGATATCAAGATTTTGATACACCACAGTCAGACAATTGCATAGGGCGTTCTGGGTATGGCAATAAACAATTTGAATACAGTTTGAATGGCTTGTCTTCATGATTTGCTATAAATAACCCACAACCCAGTCGGAATTACCACCATTGGGACCTGCTATTTGGATTGAAAATCCTTGCATTGCAGACCAGCATCCCAGGTTTATTATATATGTGATAACTGTCCAAACGATAACTATGGATATTGTGTCAAATGAATATTTCTATTTGCCAATTGCACTTGTAAATTTGTAGGCATTCACATTGAAAAAAAACTACAATTATATCATTCAAGGGGCAGGAGCATCGGGTTTGTGGTTGGCCTATTGGATGCAAAAATCTGGACTTTTGGCCACGTCAAATTTGTTGATTATTGAAGGTGATGCCCATAAATCAAATGACAGAACATGGTGTTTTTGGGAGACCAATTCAGGCGAAACAATGCCTTTCGTAAACCACAATTGGCAGCACATCACTATATTGGGTCAGAAGCAATCCATCGCGCCCTACAGGTATAACCATTGCAGAAGCATTGATTTTTATCACTGGATTCATTCATTGCTTGACACCAATGCAAATATACATTGGCTCAAGGGTTGGGCAGATGCACCTGTGGTTGTAGCGGGTGGCATTGAAGTAACCGTGAATGGCGATATATATTCTGGGAAATGGTATTTTAAGAGTGGGGATACTGCCGAAAAGGAAACAAAAAAAACCATACATCTTTGGCAATCTTTTGTGGGATGGCGGGTAAAAATAGTTTCGGGAGCAATCGATGCAACATGCGCCACTTTGATGGATTTCTCAATTCCGCAAAATAATAAAACTCGCTTTTTGTATGTTTTGCCGATGTCTGATCGTGAGGCTTTAATTGAGGTAACCCAGTTTGATTGCGAAAAATTAGACAAGGAAAAGGGTCAACAATTATTAACGGAAATATGTGCAAGTCGGGGTTGGCAAACCGATGTTTTGGAGCTGGAATATGGCGCCATTCCGATGAGTTCGGCTTACGATAACAAAGAGCCATATTGGCCCCTGGAATCCAGAATCATTGACATCGGTGTTGTGGCGGGTGCACTAAAACCCACCACTGGCTATGGTTTTCTGCGAATGATGCATCATGGTAAAGCCTTGGCAGAAGCGTTAACATTGAATACACCGATGCCAAAAATATACCGAAAGATGCGGTTTCGATTTTATGATCGTTTATTGCTCAACATACTTGTCGATTATCCGTGGCGCGGTAAATCAATATTTGAAAGGTTATTTGCCAGAATAAAAGTCACCACTGTTTTGAAATTTTTGGATGAAGGCACCAATTTTTGGGAAGAAATGCAGATTTTTTGTCGTTTGCAAGTCGCACTGTTCGTAAAAATACTGTTTCGGTATGGCGGAAGATAATTTGCACCCCCGTTGGGGTTTGGGATCGGTCAATCATCAGTTTTTTTGGATGCAGTGCTTTATTCAAGCAGCGATGATTGTATTGGTTGTGTTGTTTGGTGCAGAAAGTAAAGTTTTATTGGTGCTGGCGCTTGTCGGACTAATATTATTGGGAATTCCTCACGGTGGCAACGATTTTTACTATCGTCCCGACAAATCTTTTGGGGGCAGCATTCGATTTTTGGTATATTACACTGGTTGCATGCTTCTTTATTTGGCGATTTGGTGGTTGTTTTCTTGGTTGGCTTTGTTGATTTTTTTGGTGATATCAATGCATCATTTTGGACAATCCAATTTCGAAAATTCGCGTTGGAATGCACCCGAATCATTGATGTGGGGGGGGTGGCTGCTTGTGTTTCCGATGGTCAAGCATGCCAGTGAGGTGGTTTCAATTTTCTCTGAAATGCTGGGTTTCTCGGCTACAAATATCGATTTCAAGGGGCCGTATTCCGACGTTGAAACCTTGGGTTTTACGATTTGCTTCGGCTTGATCTACGCATGGGTATTGGTTTTAAGAAAAACCCCCTACCGTTGGCAATATTTGTTTCAATGGGGTATGGTAAGTGTATGGTACTGGCTTACCCCACTGATATTGGGTTTTGTAGTGGTATTTTGTTATTGGCATGCATTACAATCAATGCGCTACCAAATTGTTTATATCAAACAGCGCGATAGGGCTTCGATTGGATCGATCATTCGGGGATTTTTACCACTAGGGCTGCTGGCATTGCTCGGTATGGCGGTATGCACCTCTTTTGATGTTATGAATCATTTGGGTCTGGGGTTTGTATTGTTGTCATTGGTTTCATTGCCCCATGTTGTTGTAATGGATGGAATTTACCGCAAATAGTGTTCTGCTCCAACATCGATTTGTTTGTCAATTCATGAGAAATGATTGTATTTTTGAAGCTTGAATGAACTAGGCTTTAAATCTGGATTTGTTAGTATTATAGGCATGCCCAATGCCGGAAAAAGCACACTCTACAACGCTCTTTTGGGCGAGAATCTATCGATCGTAAACGCCAAAGCCCAAACCACCCGACATCGTTCGTTCGGAATTAAAAATGGAGTCGGTTTTCAGATTGTATTCTCTGACACCCCAGGCATTTTAAGGGAAACCAGTTATGGCATGCATGAGCGCATGATGAAATTCGTGAAGGAAAGCGTCAGCGATAGCGACGTGCTGATAGTGTTAATTGATATCAATGGCAAAGATTTTTCTGAAGAAATCAAATTGAAATTTGAACAATCTAATGCGAAAAAAATTGTGGTCTTAAATAAGATAGACAAAAGTCATCAGCAGCAACTGGAAGAAAAATTGGTGTGGTTAAAGAAGAATTTTATCGGTGATATTTACCTTGCAATTTCGGCACTGGAAGGGTTTCAATTAGACGTATTGGAACGGTATATTGTTGATGGACTTCCCATCCATCCAGCGTATTTCCCAGAAGACCAATTAACCGACAAAAGTGAGCGATTTTTTGTCAACGAAATTGTGCGAAACAATGTCTTAAAGATATACGACGAAGAGGTTCCATATGCTGTTGAAGTGGTAACTATTTTGTTTAAAGAAGACATCAAAATTATCAGAATGAGTTGCGAAATCATTGTCGAACGAAATTCACAAAAACCCATTATTATTGGAAAGGGAGGACAAGCAATCAAAAAACTCGGCATTGAATCACGCAAAGAGTTAGAACATTTTTTTCAGAAAAAAATATTTATAGAATTGTTTGTAAAGGTTCGAGAAGACTGGCGTAATAACAATAAAATGTTAGATCAATTTGGGTATGATGCCGAATAAATTTACAGTATACACTCTTTTATGAAAAACCTATGTATGTTTTTCAGGCATTGGATTTCAAGCATGATTTTAATCATACTTGTGGCCTGTAATGCTTGTTTGGCAAACATCCATTCATCTGATGAAAGCGAAGTAAGAGCCTCTAAAGACATACCCTATTCCAGTGCCAAATCTTTGGAAGATTCTGCAGACTTGGATGCCGAGAACCAACAAATAGCAAAAGAATTGCTTGTAGACCATGGGCGAGAATCAACTTTTTTTCTGCACGATACCGTGTATTGGGTAAACTATCGCAACAAGCCCATTCGGGTTTCTTACCGGGTTTCAGACAATACTGTTGATAGGGGAAATAAAAAATTGCTTTTGCTTTTGCCGGGTTGGAATTTTCCTGATACCCAATGGTGTTCTGCCACCAAAGTTTGCTCAGTTGCCTTGTATAAAGGATATGACTTATTGTTTGTTGAGATGGGAAAAAGTGTCTATATGGACAGCCTATACCCGCAAATGCGAAATGACTACCGTGCCTACCCAACCCGAAACTGGCTTTGGGATTCGGTGTTAAAGCCTCTTCAAAAAAGGGGGTATTTTTCATCTGGATTATCACAAAAAGAACAACTATACCCCCAAAATTTCGCAATAAACACTCCATTCTTTCAAGGGTTTTTTGTTGTGCCAACATTTGTTATGGGGCTCTCAACAGGAGCGAGAGGTTCCTTGCTATTGGCATTGGAACATCCCGAGGCATTTTCGGGTTGTGCTGGATTGAGTGGCGATTATAATCCTGAATTGCAGCCCAATGACAACTTGATGATCAATTGTATGGGTCCAATGAATCTATTTCAATCGCGTTGGAGGGGAAGCAATAATATTTATCGAAGGGCTAAAGAACTTAAAGTACCTTGTTTTTTAGCACATGGAAGCAACGATTTGGTGGTCCCCATTGTGCAAACAAAGCAATTTGCAAACGCTTTACTGAAAAAAAAATCACCCTTTCAAAAACAAAAAAACGAACCGCTTGGCCAAAATAAAAAAGATACGATAAATGCCGAGACCAAACACGTAGAAACATATTACAGGGAGCTTCAGATTTTTTATAACCGAGGCAAACACGATTATAATTTTTGGTCTGAAGCCGGTCTGAAAGCATTGCTTTTTTTTGATGAATTAAAAAAGTAATATTGTAATCCATCGGGTAAAATAAAGATCATGTCAGAAGACGCAAAATCATCTATTCTTAAAAGTATTGGCAGCATAGCGATCTCAATGGCTATTGTTGTAGCAGCATGTATTTTTGGCAATGCATGGGTGAAAAGTAAACGCAGTGATTCCAATAAAACCACGATTGAAGTTACTGGAAAAGCAGAGAAAGATTTTGTGAGTGACTTAATTGTTTGGAGTGCAGGGTTTCAGCGCAACAATTTTGACCTAAAGGAAGGCTACCGCGAATTGCAATTAGACAGGGATGCCATAAAAAATTACTTGATTCGCAATGGCATGAAAGAAGCAGATATTAAGTTTTCATCGGTCGGGATCGAGCGTATTTATGACAATGTGTATGATAAAAATGACAACATAATTTCAAAGAATTTTCGCAATATTGTCTTGTCTCAATCGGTAACGGTAGAATCGCGAGAGGTTAATAAGGTTGAAGATATTTCGCGGTCTATAACCACATTAATTGAGCAAGGTATTGAGTTAAGCTCTAATCCACCCTCGTATTATTATACCAAATTGGCCGATTTGAAATTGGAAATGTTAAAAAAAGCTGCACTTGATTCGCGCAAAAGGTGTGAACTTATTTTACAAGAAGCCGGTGCGAACAAAGGAAACCTCTCAAAATCAAGTATGGGCGTTTTTCAGATTACCGGTAAAAATTCGAGTGATGGTTATGAATGGGGTGGTACATTCAATACCTCTGCTAAGGAAAAAACAGTGAGTGTTACTGTGAACCTGGAGTATGAAATCAATTGATAGATAATCGTTCAAACCCTTTTTTTTCGGATTATTTTCATACTTACTTTACTTTCATAGCGGTAAATCCTGATTGTCATACTGTTGCAAACTCACATACATTCGATTCAGCAGCGCCCTCTGATTTTAGTTTTACTCGAGACAATGGGTACCATTCGCATTATTTTGGAAGGCACCGTATTTTGTGAGCCAAAAACAAAAAAAGTCGCCATTGCTGACGACTTTTCTCTTTTAGTAGCGGGAACAGGACTCGAACCTGTGACCTTCGGGTTCTGAGCCCGACGAGCTACCACTGCTCCATCCCGCGATTTATTTCGTAGCCCGTAGGGGAATCGAACCCCTCTTTCATCCGTGAAAGGGACGTGTCCTAACCGATAGACGAACGGGCCATCTAAAGGGGTGCGAAGATACTAAAGAAAATCTCTCAATCAAATGAAAAACAAAAAACTATTGCGTATCATGCTTGCTTATGGTTCCGTCACCCCAGAGCTCTTCCAATTGGTAAAAATCTCTTTTATCTCCAGAGAAGATATGGACCACAACATTGATATAATCCAGCAAAACCCACTCTGACTCGTCGTTTCCCTCTCTGAATGCAGGCTTTTCGCGAAGCGCTTTTCTCACTTCATCTTCAGCACTGTCTGCCAAAGCATCGACTTGGCGGGCAGAACCCCCATGACAAATCACAAAGAAATCGGTAAACGCATTGGGAATTTTCCGCAAATCGATTGATACAATGTCTATCCCCTTCTTCTCTTGCAATCCGTGAACAATTACAGCCACCAAAGCTTCTACAGATGAACTTTGAATCTTTTTTGCCATGTATTCGTTTAATTTGCTGCAAAGAACGTCATTTTGATAGATATTCAGTTTACCCAAACCTTTGCCGGTACCCATCTTTTTTATACCACTGGATGTAAATCTACCCAAACCAGCATACAATCTTGCATTGAAAATAATACTATTTCCGGACCATTTCAATACTCACCCATCGCTTTGTATACATTCAATCAAAGCCAAGGTAAGGGTCAGCCGGGAAAAGTCTGGGAGGGTCTGGCAGGCCAAAATCTTGCGATTTCTATTGCATTTCCTCTGCTTGATAATTCGGAATATCCCTTGATTATGATCAACAAAGCAATGTCAATGGCGGTCAGAAATGCCTTGCAATTATTTTCATTCGATTTGCTTTTTATTAAATGGCCCAATGATATCGTCACCAACACGCACAAACTCTGTGGCTTACTCATGGAAGTTATTTCAATTGCAAATAAAAAATATTTTCTCATAGGGATTGGTGTAAATGTAAATCAGCAATCCTGGGATAACCAACCAAAAGCAATTTCATTGTGCACCATAAACCATGCACCCATAGACATACATTCATTGCTGGAACCCTTGATTACTGGGGTGGTCAATGCGTGGTCAAACATCAGCCTTGAATTTTCTACCAAAGATCAAATTGGTGCCAAATTATCCGCAGATTTTGACCAAGTATTGTGGCATCGAGAGAAAAAAATCACGCTTCAAATAGACACATTGTATCAGAAAAAAAAATTGATTGCACCTGCATTGATTCAAAAAAATTGTTTTGAAGCACTATTACTGGGTGTGAACGATGAGGGTTGCATTTTTATTCAATTGCCAAGCGGTGATTTTGGGATTTTTCATTATGGGGAAGTTCGGATTGTGTTTTAAGCCATAGAAATACATGTATGAAAATTAGACCATTATCCCCGGCTGGGCGTATTGTGGATGAAAGACAATGATAAAGATTTTATTCTGCCTCCCTTTGGTGTTATGAATCAATGATTTGTCAAATAAATGTTAAAATTTTCTCCATTGTGAAACTGAATAACTACTTCCTACGTCTTAAAGAGTAATTTAGCAGTGTAATGAGCAGTCGCAAAAAGTTTTTTCGATCTTTTCTTGGTGAAAACCCTAAGGTGGGGAAATCTGTTTTGCCCCAACCTTCATCAAGCACAGGAACCAATACCCCATATCAAGTAAACCAGAGTAAAAATATTACCCGACGAACCAATACTGGTATTACTCCCTATGTTGGTGCATTTGGCAAACCAGAATTGCTCCACCTTCTTCGGCGCAGTTTGTTTGGAGTAAAAATGGCTGATATTTCTGCATTCACAGGAAATACGCTTGAACAAACTGTAGATGCATTGCTAACGGTTTCTAGCACATTGCCCAATCCACCTTTAAATGATTATGGCAATACGATAAGTGATCCCAATGTGCTATATGGCCAAACATGGATCAACGCACCCTATGATCCTTTACTTAACATCCTCCGAGAAAAAAGTTTAAAAAGTTGGTTTTGGAATTTAATGGCCAATCAGTCTAGCAATTTACAGGCAAAAATGGTTTTGTTTTGGCACAATCATTTTGCGATTCAATTTGTAGATGTTCCAATGGCCAGCGCATCCTATTTGTATTCCAAACTCTTATTTACCCATGCTTTGGGCAATGTTAAAACACTCACCCGCGCCATAACCATCGATCCCGCCATGTTGTTTTACCTCAACGGGCGTCTGAACACCAAGCGTGCACCCGATGAAAATTATGCCCGTGAATTACAAGAATTATTTTCCATCGGAAAAGGTACCCATAGCCTCTACACCGAAGATGATGTGAAAGCAATGGCAAAAGTACTTACAGGATGGTCTATCAATATACTGACCAACCCCGTCAGCACCAGTTTTATTGCCTCAAATCACGATACAACCGACAAACAATTTTCTTCGTTTTATGGCAATACAATTATCAAGGGCCAAACAGGAATTGATGCAGGCAATACGGAGTTAGATGATTTATTGTCCATGATTTTTAAGACAGACGAATCAGCAGCTTTTTTATGCCGTAAGTTATATACCTATTTTGTGTATTACGAAATCGATGATACCGTTGAAGCAAAAGTGATTCAACCATTGGCCAAGGTTTTCAGAGACAGCGGATACGACATTAAAACAGTACTAAAAACATTGTTGATGAGTGAGCATTTCTTTGACAATTGGAACCGTGCTTGTGTTATCAAAGATCCCATCACACAACAAGGTGGCTTGTGTAGGCAAATGGAGTTGGCATTTCCCGTTACCACCGACTATGCCCAAATGTATAGAATGTTTCAAATGGGTGTCAATTATGGAGCCCTCACCCAAATGGTTATTGGAGATCCTCCAAACGTATCAGGTTGGCCAGCGTGGTATCAAAAACCCATGTTTTACAGAAGTTGGATAAACAATGATACGCTTCCGAAACGCAATTTATTTTCGGACAATTTATTGGTTACCGGACAAATGGTGGGCACTGCCAAAATCTATATAGATCCATGGATTGTAACCAAGAAATTCAGCGCCCCCGGAACTGCTGATACCCTCATTGCCGACGCTACTGAGTTTTTGCTGCCATTGGCTTTGTCAAAAAAGCAAATTGAATCATTAAAAGAAATCTTGTTGCCTGGAGGGATTCCCGACTACAACTGGAGCGATGAATACCTGTCTGCCACAAATGTTTCAGATCCCAATCATACGAATTCTTTAAATACAGCTACAAAAAAATTGCGGTCTCTATACAAATCCATCATGAACCTAGCCGAATTCCAATTATCATAAGCCATGAAACGCAGATCATTTGTAAAAAAAGCAGCGGCAGTTGGAGCAGTATTGCCCCTTTCCCTAAATGGAATGGGGCTAAAAACGTTTGAAGATTCACCCCTATTGCGTGCACTATCCCGAAGGGGTTCGTCGGACGGCAAGGTACTTGTCATTATAAATTTGTCAGGAGGAAATGATGGACTAAATACCCTTATTCCCATTGACCAGTATAGCAATTTAAGCAAAGCAAGGTCTAATATTTTGTTGCCTGAAGAAAAGGTTCTCGCAATGAATGGGACCACAAAAACAGGATTGCATACCAAATTAACAGGATTGAAAGATTTGTATAACAATGGGTTGGTAAACGTAATTCAATCTGTGGGTTATCCAAATCCCAGCTTTTCACATTTTCAGGCCACAGACAATTGGATGAGTGGGTCAGAAACAAGCGAATCATGGACCACCGGTTGGATGGGTCGATATCTCGATGCCCGATTTCCCGGATTTCCCAGTGGTTATCCTTCAACAGCGATGCCCGACCCCTTGGCGATTCAAATTGGCAATTTGGTCAACTTAACGTTTATGGGTAGCCAATTGAATATGGCAATGGCCATCACTGATCCCAATAGTTTTTATAATCTAATAACCGATACCATCGATAAAACGCCTGATACACCCGCAGGACATGAGTTGGCATTTTTGAGAATGGTGGCACAGCAAAGCAACCAATATGCAACGGTTGTTAAAGCAGCAGCAGCAAAAGGGAAAAATATGTCTACCAAGTACCCTACAGGTGGTACAGGTAGGAAATTTCAACTGGCCGACTCATTAAAAATTGTTGCAAAACTCATCAGCGGAGGATTAAAAACCCCGGTGTATATGGTTTCAATGGGCGGATTTGATACTCACAGTCTTCAAGTAGACAACAATGACCACTCAGAAGGTAGCCATGCATCGTTAATGCAACAACTCAGCGAGGGAATTTCAGCTTTTCAAGATGACATTAAACTATTGGGTTTACAAGACCGCATTGTGGGAATGACTTTCAGTGAGTTTGGCCGAAGGGTGATGAGCAATGGAAGCGTTGGAACAGACCATGGAGCGGCGGCGCCGATGTTTGTTTTTGGCAGCGCAGTTCAAAGTGGTATAATCGGCGCAAACCCAACGATTGCCTCTACTGTAAATGTAAAAGACAATGTGCCAATGCAATATGATTTTCGGCAGATATATGCTTCCGTGCTCAAAGATTGGTTTGAATTGAGTAATGCAGATGTAAAAATCGCTATGGGCGGAAAAGACTTTAATACATTGCCCATATTCAAAGCGAATCAGTCAAGCATCGACGATTATGTAGATTTGGTGAGCCAGATATCATTGAATCGCATTTATCCCAATCCAGCAGTGAATGAAACCAATATTGAATACTCAACCGAAGCCGGAAACATAAGAATTTCAATATATGATGCCTTGGGACATCTCATTACTGTGCCCAAGGAAGGCTGGCATTCACATGGAATCTACACCCTCAATGTCGACCTAAAAGGGTACCCAAGAGGCAACTACTACATTCAAATGTCACAAGGAGAAAAACGCATTACAGCGTCCTTTTTGATTCAATAATTTTTTGGAAATACAATTTCCAAACCTAATTTGTCTTATATTTGCAGCCTTAAAAATTGCCCTATCGTCTAATTGGCAGGACAGCACATTTTGGTTGTGCTTGTCTAGGTTCGAGTCCTAGTAGGGCAACAAACAGTAGGTTTATGATATCCGTTGTGCTTGGGTGCAACCACAGAGAAAGTAAAATCGAATTATGACATCATTAATACACCAAGTTAAAATTTTTGCTGGTAGCGCTTCTACCAGACTTACAGATGACATTTGTGAGTTTTATGGTACCCTTCCCGGAGACATGACCATTTCTAGGTTTAGTGATGGCGAATTCCAACCGATTTACAATGAAAGTGTCAGGGGATGCGATGTATTTATCATCCAAAGCACCCACGCCAATTCTGACAACTTAATGGAATTGCTCATGTCTATTGATGCAGCAAAACGCGCAAGCGCAAATTACATTACAGCCGTTATTCCCTATTATGGTTATGCACGCCAAGATCGCAAAGACAAACCAAGGGTTTCTATTGCCAGTAAATTAATTGCGGATCTATTGCAAACAGCTGGAGCCAATCGCGTGATGACTATGGAATTGCATGCTCCCCAAATTCAGGGGTTTTTCAATGTGCCCGTGGATCACCTCGAAAGTTCAATCATATTTGCTCCCTATATTAAAACTTTAGCCAATGAAAATATGGTCATCGCAGCCCCTGACGTGGGCGCTTCAAATAGAATTCGTGAAGTCGCTAAAATTTTAAATTTGGGAATGGTCATTTGCGATAAAGAGCGCAAAAAAGCCAATGAAATTGCCAATATGACTGTCATTGGCGATGTTAAAGGCAAGGATGTAGTTCTGATTGATGACATCATCGATACGGGAGGAACGTTGTGTAAATCGTCATTGATGCTCATGGACAAAGGAGCCAAATCAATCCGTGCATTGTGTTGTCATCCCGTGCTCAGTGGAAAGGCATATGAGAACATAGAAAGTTCCGTTCTTACAGAATTGGTTGTAACCGATACAATTCCCTTAAAACGACATTCTGATAAAATCAAGGTCGTGTCCGTTGCCCCATTATTTGCCCGTGCCATTCGCAATGTACATGAACATGGAAGCATCAGCTCCTTGTTTAAACAGGTATTTGCCCACCAAACAAAAATTGAACTTAAATAAAGAAAAATTGAACATAAATAAAAAAAGAATAGAATAAACAATATGAAAACCATTTTTTTAAAAGGCGAAATGCGCAGTGAATTGGGTACCCGTACCGCAAAAGTTTGTCGTGCCGAAGGAAAAGTACCTTGTGTTATGTATGGTTTGGCCGATGGCAATTTAAACTTTGCCGTTTACCAAGCAGATTTCAAAAATTTAGTATATACCCCAAATGTATACAAAGTAAAAATCGAATTGGAGGGCAAAAATTATGATGCCATTTTACAAGATATTCAGTTTCATCCAGTCTCTGATACGATTATTCACTGCGATTTTATGTCAGTTGACATCCAAAGACCAGTAATAATGGAAATCCCTATTCGCGTAATAGGCAATTCTCCAGGAGTGCGTGCAGGCGGTACATTGATGAAAAAAATCAATCGTTTGCGTGTAAAAGGATTAATCCAAAATTTACCCGATTTTATTGATGTAAGTATTGAAGACTTGGAAATTGGTCAATCTGCGAAGGTTTCACAAATTCAGGTGGACGGTTTTGAATTGCTGAATTCTCCTGCCAATGCAATCTTAACAGTAAAAACCACCCGCGCCTTAATACAAGCAACAGCAGAAACACAAACTTAAGAGTAGATGATTTACACACCGTAAATGGTGTTCTCTTTTAATCATTTCAAAACAAAGAACTTCCTTTTATAAGGGAGTTCTTTGTTTTTTACCAGTAATAGGTTCTATAAAACCAATCGCAATACTTGGAAGTGGTTAAAATTGACCACACTGTATACAATGGTTACAAAGTTTTAATTCTCATTAAACCATGAATTGTGTGCATACTTCATCAATAAAAACCTGTGGGAAATTTTACTGCGTTGCGGCTTTAAAGTTTGCCGATACAGCGTCCCAATTAACCACATTCCAGAACGCAGCAATATAATCGGGTCTGCGGTTTTGGTAATGCAGATAATATGCGTGCTCCCAAACATCCAAACCCAAAATCGGTGTTCCTTTCACGTCTACAACATCCATTAACGGGTTGTCCTGATTAGCAGTAGAGCTGATTACCAATTTGTGATCGTGAACAATCAGCCAGGCCCAACCACTTCCAAAACGTGTGGTTCCTGCGCTGTTAAATTGTTCCTTCATTGCTTCAAAACTTCCAAAATTGGCATTAATGGCTTCCATTAATGCACCTGTTGGGGTTCCACCCCCCTTGGGTTTCATAATGCTCCAGAAAAACGTGTGGTTCCAATGGCCTCCTCCATTATTTCTGATTGCAACACTATATCGAGAAATATTTTGAATAATGGCCAGCAAATCAACACTTGCGGCTGGCGTGTCTTTGGTAGCATTGTTTAGATTGTTCACGTAGGCCTGGTGGTGTTTTCCGTGATGAATTTCCATGGTTCGTGAATCGATATGTGGCTCCAAAGCGTTGTATTCGTAGGGAAGTGAAGATAATTCAAACATATTGTTAGGGATTGATTTAAAACAAAGTTAAGTAAAAGTAATTCTCTTTTCAAAGGCGAATCTAAAACCCAACTTTTAGAGCACCAGCGCCTGCATAATATGGGTAAATTTTCAGGAACAGTTGGAAGTATTCCGCAAACCAAACTCCCTATGATTGCATGGGGTATCCGTCCGGCCTGCCAAAGTTGATTCATCGACAAAACCGAACGTAACGCGCGTTGCGGTTGGGCGACGGCAGACCGGGATTTGGGAGTGCGCCTCGAAATTCATCCGTTCACCCTCATGGTAGTAACCCAGAAAAAAATCCCGTCGCAAAATTGGTGAATACGCGGGTGGCTCCTTTGAATGACTACCTTTGTGAGCCTGCAGCCATGGCCAATACAGCAAACCTAATTCTTCAATACGTGTACACTTCAGGCCTTGAATTATCTGCTGCTATTCTTTCTTTATACTGTGTAATTTTAGCTGCCAAAAATAATATTTGGAACTGGCCTGTTGCGATGATTGGTTCATTGCTTTACACAAAGATTTTTTTTGATATTGGATTGTATTCCGATGCAGTTCTGAACACAATTTTTTTGCTGTTTCAAACCTATGGGTTTTGGGTTTGGCTGCGTTTGGGTAAATTACAACAATCGGATACAACAAAAGAGGGTTCACCCAATGGATCAAAACCAATCTCGGCGCAGGACGATTTTCTTCACAGCAATCTGCAAAAAAAACAAGATTACAGCATTTCATGGGCAAGTAAAACCCAAATAATCGTTGTATTATTAATGGCAATACTTGCCTATTTTCCTTGGGTGCTGCTGGTTCAGTTCAAGCTAACAGACATTATTTTATACTTTGGTTTGCAAGCCAGCACTCCTCAATTTGTTTACTTGGATGCTGCTATGCTTTTTTTGAGTCTTGCCGCTTTGTTTATGCAAGCACAAAAATGGATCCAACATTGGTTTTTGTGGATTCTAATTGATTTGGTATACGTCCCGATTTATATAAATACAGCTAACTACACAACAGCAATTCTTTATTTTCTGTATATCCCGATTGCGTTTATGGGCTACTATTTATGGCGAAAAGAATATACTATGAGGCTTCAGGAACGTAATACAAGCGATTGAAAGATGCTTCATTGAGTAATTCATTGGCCACATTCAGCAAATCGATTGCACTTACAGCTTGAATTGAATCAATTGCCGAACCAATAGAAGTAGCCTTCCCTTTTCGCAATACACTTTGTCCCAGGTGCATCATCAAGCCACTGCGGTTTTCATTTGATAGAATTAATTGCCCAACATATTGATTTTTTGCCCGAGACAATTGAAGAGTACCCAAAGATTGTTGCCGCAACTTCTTGAGTTCCCTGAAAATTAAATCGACCGACCTATGAATATATTTCGGCTCACTGCCAACAAAACAATGAAATAATCCAGCCTCTTCAAATGCACTATATCCACTTTCAACATTGTAGGTATACCCATATTTTTCTCTAATGGATAAATTTAATCGGCTATTGAGAACCGGGCCACCCAGAAGATTGTTTAGAAGCAATAATTTCCAACGATCGGCATGGTCTATCGGGTATGCCAAACAACCAACAATTGCGTATGCCTGATGAAATTCCGTCTTTTTACATTCGTTGAAATGGGTTTCAACTTTAAAATGCGTAGATAATTGAATATTTGATTTTGGCACTGACAATGATTTGGGGAGAAATTTTTCTAATGAATTTAGCATTCGTTCCATAGAAACATTGCCTACGACACAAAAAACCATATTGCTAAACTGATAGTGCGTATTTACAAAATCCAGCAAGTGCATTTGTTGAATTTGTTGAATCGATTCTTCAGTACCCAATATATTGTGAGCCAATGGGTGTTTGTCAAAAAATCGCTCTTGAAATTCATCAAAAATATTTTCCTCGGGGGTGTCGATATACATATTTATTTCATCCGCGATAACTTTTTTTTCTTTCTCAAGTTCGTGTGCCGGAAAAGAAGACCTAAAAACAACATCGCACAATATATCTGTAAGCCTAGAAAGGTGTTTCGATTGAACAGTACCATATACTGTAGTGAGTTCTTTTGTAGTATAGGCATTGAGTTCTCCACCCACAACCTCCAAATGATTCAATACATGAATTGTTTTGCGGTTGACGGTTCCTTTAAATAGCATATGTTCGATGCAATGCGCCAATCCCGGATTTTGACCATCGTTTTTACTGCCTGCCATGATCGAAAATCCAGCATGGACAAGCTGCGTTCCTTTTACTCTTTGATGCACCACCCGTAAACCATTTGCCAAAGTGATTAATTGGTATTGTTCTGAACCCATTGTTTCACAAAAATACCTTCTGTTTCGCGTATTTTTGTAGCATAAAATGCTAATTGACAATACATCTTCATTTGTTGCCGATATAAAAGCGGGCAAAATCACAAAAGTGGTTATAACGACCCACCACAAACCCGATGGGGATGCGATGGGCTCAACATTGGGTCTATATCATTTTTTGAGTGCGTTCATTTCCGATGTGGTGGTTTGTGTTCCAACCGATTATTCGGAAAACCTGTTTTGGCTGCCTGCAAATGATACTGTTGTTAATTTCGAAAAAAAAACAGATGTGGTTTCAGGCTTGGTTAGTGCGGCAGATGCCATTTTCTGCCTTGATTTCAACCGTTTGTCAAGAATCAATGAATTAGGTATACTAGTGAGTAAATCAAGCGCTATTAAAATAATGATAGACCATCACTTAGAACCTGATACATTTTCTAATTATACCTATTGGAATCACGAATCAAGTAGTACATGTGAGCTCATTTACCAGTGGATAGAAAATTATTTTGGCAAACAATATATTTCGCCAACCGTGGCAACTTGTTTGTATACAGGATTAATGACCGATACAGGCAATTTTCAACACAACAATACCAAACCGTCTACGCTTCGCCTAGCAGCAGATATGATGGAATCTGGAGCAGATCATTTACAAATTCACGCCAATATTTATGATGTTTTTTCATTGGATCGTACCCGATTGTTTGGCTATTGTTTGTACAAAAAAATGGAAGTTCTCTCAGAGTATAGAACGGTATTAATTTATTTAGATCGCCATGAGGTTAAACGATTTAATTTACAGACCGGCGACACCGAGGGATTGGTAAATTTTGGCTTGGGCTTAAAAAATATTGTGTTGAGTGTATTGATTATTGATCGAACTGAACGGGTAAAATTGAGCTTTCGCAGCAAAGGCGATTTCGCAACAAATGAATTTTCTGCAAGATTTTTTGAAGGCGGTGGCCATAAAAATGCTTCTGGAGGACAAAGTACACTCAGCCTGGAAGAAACTGTCGCCAAGTTCAAGTCGGGATTGTCACTCTATAAGCAAGAATTGTCGATGATTTAAGGCCATTGTTATGACTGTAAAAAACCATTTTTTATTTTTCGGATTGTTGCTTGGGATATTATTTTCTTCCTGTGGGGATGGCTTTAAAACAAGCAAATCTGGACTAGTTTACCGGTTTAATCTGGGTGCACCTTTAGAAAAACCCTACGGGCCCTATCACTTTATACTTTTGCACCACATGCTCATAGGCCCCAACAACGACACCATCGAAAATGCATTTTTGTCAGATACATTAGAAGAGTTTCCTTACCCTTTGGAGGCCCGAAATGAACTCCTTGAAGCGCTTCAGATGCTGGGTCCCGGCTGTGAAATAGAAATTAAAATCAATACCGATAGTTTAAAACGCAAAATCGGTGGTTCGCCCAAGGTCAATTTATTGGAACCCAATAAAATTGCACGATTTATTATTAAGGTCGAGAAAGTTCTTAGCTCTGAGGAATACGATGCCTACCGAAATCAAAAAATGTTGTTTCGCATCATGGAGGAGAATAAATTGATTGATCAGTATGCATTGCAGCACACCAATGGTAATTTGCCAGATGGCGGTTGGGTTTTAGATTCTTTAAAAATGATCAAATACCGCATTACCCAGCCGAATGGAACGTCGGATGTTAACAACAGGGCATTGGAAAACACTCCTGTGCACGCGAACGTCAATGCCGTTTCTTTTGAATGTGAGATACTGAATATCGATGGACGTTTAATTGCCAATAGCAAAATGGAAGGACGTTCTTATCGGAGCGAAAAGGATAAGATGTCTTTTGAAATTAGGGCATTAAACGAATTGCCTTTTTACCTAAAAGAAGGTCAGACCGGCGAGTTTCTCATAACCTCTGATTGGGGATACGGTGCAAAAGGCAGAATGGGTGTTCCGAGTTACGCCCCCTTGAGAATACTCATTACACAAGTAAAACCTGTTGATTAACCAAGAGAATTCTCAGAAATGAAATGTACAACCTACTTTTGAATCGCTATGGGCAATAAGAATATACTCATTACGGGTGGTGCGGGCTTTATTGGGAGCCATGTAGTGAAGAGATTTGTAAAGAACTATCCCAATTTGCATATTATCAATATGGATTCCCTCACCTATGCTGGTAATTTAGAGAATTTAACAGAAATTGAATTGGCTCCCAATTATGAATTTGTTCGCATGGATATCAACGACTCACATGCTGTCGATGCATTTTTTAGCAGCCGACCCATCCATGGTGTTATTCACCTTGCAGCAGAAAGTCATGTAGATCGAAGTATATTACATCCGATCGAATTTGTGATGACCAATGTGTTGGGAACCGTTGTTTTACTCAATGCCTACAAAACATTTGGTCATACCGAACATGGGAGATTTTATCACGTAAGTACCGACGAAGTATATGGAACCCTGGGTAATGAAGGAAAATTTACAGAACAGACCCCATACCAACCCAATTCTCCCTACAGTGCATCCAAAGCGTCAAGTGATCATTTTGTTCGGGCTTACCATGAAACCTACCATTTGCCAATTGTTATCAGTAATTGTTCTAACAATTATGGCAGTCACCAGTTTCCAGAAAAATTACTCCCACTGATGATTCACAACATCAAAAATAAAAAGCCACTTCCCGTGTATGGCAAGGGTGAGAATGTGCGAGATTGGCTATGGGTAGAAGACCACGCGCGTGCTATAGAGAAAATTTATTTTGAAGGAAAAGATGGAGAAACTTATAATATTGGTGGAAATAACGAATGGAAAAATATTGACTTGGTTTACAAATTGTGTGAAATAATGGATCGAAAATTACACCAGGAATTAGGAGAATCCAGCAAACTAATCACCTTTGTGACAGACCGAAAAGGCCATGATTATAGGTATGCAATCGATGCCAGCAAATTGGAAAAAGAATTGGGATGGACGCCAAGTGTTGTATTCGACCAGGGGTTTGAAAAAACCATTGACTGGTATATAGAAAATACACATTGGCTCGACCATGTAACCAGTGGTCTGTATACTGCATATTATGAATCCATGTACAGCAAAAGATAATTGGAAGTAACGACAATCAATGATTTTAGGCATAAGAGGAATTAACGCTCATTCACAAAACATCACCTACAACAATGTCTAGTTTGCACCTATACAATACTTTATCCCGGAAATTGGAATTGTTTCAGCCCATCACTCAGGGACACGTTGGCATTTATATTTGTGGCCCAACCGTATACGGACCACCCCATCTTGGCCATCTTCGTGGCCCGATTGTTTTTGATGTGCTTCGAAGGTATTTGATTCACAATGGATATAATGTTAGGTTTGTTAGAAACATAACAGATGTTGGACATCTTGTAGGAGATTCCGATGAGGGTGAAGACAAGTTGGACAAGCAAGCCAAGGTAGAAAAATTGGAACCGATGGAGGTTGCCCAGACCTATACCAATCAATACAATGCTGTTATGGATAAGATGAATATCATCAAGCCCAGTATTGAACCCCGGGCAACCGGTCATATAATTGAGCAAATTGAAATGATTCAAGTCATTATGGATGCTGGTTTGGCATATGCTGTGAATGGTTCTGTTTATTTTGATGTCGTCGCTTACAATACAAATAATAATTATGGTGTGCTGAGTGGAAGGGTTTTAGAAGATTTGCTGCATAGTCAAGATGCAATTTCCTCTGGACCAAATTGGGTACCCTCTCAGGGACGTGCATTAGAATCACAAGATGAAAAGCGAAATCCAAGCGATTTTGCACTCTGGAAAAAAGCATCACCCGATCATATTATGCAATGGAATAGTTCTTGGGGCAAAGGATTTCCGGGATGGCATATCGAATGCAGTGCAATGAGTGCTAAATATTTGGGCGCTTATTTCGATATTCACGGTGGCGGCTTAGATTTATTATTTCCGCACCATGAAGCTGAAATCGCGCAAGGTACTGTTGCGCACAAGCACACTCCAGCAAAATATTGGATTCACCACAATATGATAACCATTGCTGGCCAAAAGATGGCCAAAAGTTTAGGAAATGGCATATTGGCAGAGCAATTATTCAATGGAACCCATGCTTTATTAGACCAGCCCTATTCACCGATGACCCTGAGATTTTTCATCTTGCAGGCACATTATCGTGGAACTTTAGATTTTAGCAATACTGCATTATTGGCTGCGCAAAAAGCTTGGCAACGCATGCAATCGGCAATCAATTTAATCGATAACCTAAGGGTTGTTGACGGTTCGGGTTCAATGGAGGTTGATGATATTGTTTTGGGTATTCGTGAGAGCATGAATGATGACTTAAATACGCCGCAAGTAATTGCCCATTTGTTTGAATTGTGCCGGCGTATTAATTTGGTTAATGACGGAAAAGACCAAATTTCGCTTGGCGTCAAAACCCTTGTCCAACAGTTGAGAGATGATGTTTGCTTTGGATTTTTGGGTCTGACACTAGACGACAAATCAAATTCAGATGGATTAAATGATGCCATGCAAATTTTACTTGACCTACGCAAAAATGCCAAAAAAGAAAACAATTGGGTTTTGGGCGATCAAATCCGAGATGCTTTGAAAGAAAAAGGTTTTGAAATCAAAGATACTCCCGAAGGAACCGTTTGGAAATTATAAAGTAAAATCGCACAGTTTATAGTTTATGCCAGGTCACTTTACGTTTTACTCCAACAAAATTAACAACAATATTGCCGATTTTGACTTGTCCGAATACAAGCATGCTATTGGGGTTTTGCGGTATTCACTGGGCGATGGAATTTGGTTTACAGATGGGTTTGGGAAACGCTATTATGGGATAATTTCAGGAATTTCAAAGACAGGATTTCAGGTAGAGACCAAGCAAACTGTGATCGTCGACGCTTTGCCCAACATTCATGTTTTTATGGCAATTTTGAAAAGCCGTGAGCGAATGGAATGGGCCGTAGAAAAATGCAGCGAACTAGGCGTCAATTCCTTTACTTTTTTTCAGGCCGATCGTGGAGAAAGGGTGAAACTTAATTTGGACCGAATGAATAAAGTTGCCATGTCTTCCCTCAAACAATCGCATGGTGCATGGATTACAAACCTGGCAGTTCTTGGTTTCGATGAGATTTGTCGTATCGGCTTATCTTCGCCTTTATTCCATAAATACATTGCTTTTTGCTCCGATTCTAAGAAACTATCTCCCCCAGAAATTCAGTATCCAATGGCATTGTTAATTGGCCCCGAAGGAGATTTTTCTCAGCGCGAGATAGCTATTTCCAAGGCAAACGGTTGGACACCTTTACACTGCGGAAATCAAATCTTGCGCAGTGAAACAGCTGTTGTTTCAGTGGTGGCTTCCCTGCGTTTGAGTGGTCGCTGAGCTGATGGGCTTTCTAGAGATTTTGATATCTTTGTAATGTGAATATTCTCTTGCTCGGATCGGGTGGACGCGAACATGCTTTTGCCTTCAAAATACATGGGTGTATTGGCCTTGGATCTTTGTATATAGCACCCGGAAATCCTGGGACTGCCGAATTTGGAACCAATGTTACACTGGATCTTACAGATTTTTCTGCCATATATGCTTTTTGCAAGAAAAAAAATATCTCTTTGGTAGTTCCCGGCAATGAAAGTCCTTTGGTTGCTGGAATAACAGATTATTTAATGCTGGAAGCAGAAAAAGACGGGCTTGCATTGCGTGTTTCAGGACCTAGCACCTGGTGTGCCCAACTTGAGGGATCCAAAGAATTTTCCAAAGAATTTATGTTTCGCCATGCAATTCCAACGGCCAGATATGCTTCTTTTTGTCAGGGACAAATGGACGAAGCAAAACTTTTTTTGCATACGCTTACCCCTCCTTATGTGTTAAAAGCCGACGGATTGGCTGCAGGAAAAGGGGTAATAATTACCCATTCTTTCCAAGAGGCCTGCGAAACGCTCGAAGGCATGACGAATCTCTCGCTGTTTGGAAAGGCGGGTGAGCGAGTGGTAATTGAAGAATTTTTACAGGGAATTGAATTGAGTGTCTTTGCCATCAGTGATGGTGACTCATGGCAGGTATTGGCTTCGGCGAAAGACTATAAAAGAATCTTTAATAATGACCAGGGATCAAATACAGGCGGAATGGGTGCGATTTCTCCTGTACCTTTTGCCGACGAAAACTTTATGGAAAAAGTGAAATCCCGTATTTTAACACCCTCTTTTGAAGGTATGAAAGCAGAAGGTCACCCCTATACAGGCTTTTTGTTTGTGGGGTTGATGAATGTCGGGGGTGATCCATTTGTTATTGAATACAATGTGCGCATGGGAGACCCAGAAACCGAAGCCATTTTCCCCCGCCTCAAAACACCCCTCATAGATATTTTGCATGCGATGGCTTCGGGAGGATTAAGTAAAATCTCTATCGATTTAGATTCACGAACTGCAGCCAGTATTTTTTTGGTTTCAGGAGGTTATCCTGGTGAAATTTGCAAAGGAGAAGTGATTACCTTGCCCAGTTCACTGCCTGAAAAAGACCAATGGATATTTCATGCATCCACTATACTACATCAAGGTATATTGAAAACCAACGGCGGACGGGTGATTGCAGTTACTTCTTTGGGTAAAGACATCAAGCAAGCACTAGAACGATCCAATTCCCTCGCACATCAAATCAGTTTTAACAATAAATTTAACCGCACTGACATTGGTTTAGATCTCCTACCTTTTGCCTAAAACAATTTTAACAATGAACACACCCCAAAAAAAATATACACTTTACGATCAACTGATCAAATCCAGATTAAAAACCCCCGGTCAATTATTCGTTGAATATTTTCTCAGGGGGCTTTTGGTAGTATTGCCAATTGCAATTACAATCGCTATTTCAAGTTGGATACTCAAAAGTGTTGGAGGATATTTTGATCTTGAAAAACTCAGCTTTGGCACCGTCATTTTATATGCCTTGGGTGTTGTCACATCCATTATTTTTATAGGTTTTATTACAAGAGGTGTCATCATGCAACAGCTATTGGGATTTTTTGAAGGCATTATTGACAGAGCTCCAGGACTTAATTTTATTTTTGGAACCACAAAAGACATGACCGAAGCGTTTGTGGGTGAAAAAAAGAAATTTACAAAACCCGTGGTGGTAGAAACTGAAGCGGGTGTCTACAAAATTGGATTTCTCACGCAAGAGAAAATGGATATGCTCAATTTACCCGATTGCTGTACTGTTTATTTGCCCTATAGTTACACGTTCACGGGAGAAATAGTGATTGTAAATAAATCGAAAGTTCACAGCATTTCCATAGACAGTGGCACCGTTACCAAGTTTGTTTTGAGTGGTGGCGCTACAAACATTAAATAGTTCTTTTTTTGGGGATAATTTTTAGGTAAAATTCGCATTATAGAAAGGGTTTAAGGCGTTAATTCGCAGTATATGCTTTCTACTATGTTAATACTACTTCAAACTGCGGGAGTACCGCAAGATTCTGCCGCCGTCAAAGTCGCCAACGATGCCGCCGTGCACGTCTCTGTTCCGGTCTTGGAAATGATGGGCAAAGGAGGGTTTGTAATGTATCTTCTTGGCGGTTGTTTACTTTTGTCGATTTATTTTATTGTAGAACGCTTTATCTACATCAGAAATCGCGCAAAAATGGATAACAATTTATTGGCTGTGGTGAAAGACAATTTGAAAGAAAATCGAGAAGAGGCAGCATTGGCATACTGCCAACGCATCCCCACTGCCCAAGCTCAGGTAATGGCAACGGGCCTTAACTTTTTGGGAAGCAATATGCGAGAAATTGAGAGCGCAATGGAAACGCGAGCCAATGTTGAACTCAGTGCCATGGAAGGAAATTTGGGATACCTCAGTCTTGTCGCACGAATCGCTCCAATGTTGGGTTTTGTCGGTACCATTTGGGGTGTGATAAATATTTTTTATACAATATCCCAGACCAATGGTCTCGAAATTGGTGGTATTGCAGAAGGATTGTACATTAAAATGGTTACAAGTTTTGCAGGTTTATTGGTCGGCATTATTTCATTCATAGGCTATCAATTGTTTGTGCGTAAGGTCGATCGTTTCGCTGAGCGTTTGCAAGAACAAAGCCTGAGCTTATTGGAAATACTAAACAAAGCAAATCACTAATTCATGAAAATCGGTAGACGCAAGCGAGAGGGAGCCGAAGTTGAAGCTTCGTCTATGAATGATATTATGTTTTTTTTAATGTTGTTTTTTCTAATCGCCAGTACTCTAGCCAATCCCAATGTGATTAGCATCATGCTGCCCAAGGCCTCAACTACAAACCAAATCCAAACCAAAACATTGCCATTAACTGTTACATTAGAGAATAAAGGAACACCGCAAGAAGAATTGGGTATTTATATTGAGCAAATTAAAATCCCCTTTGAACAATTGCACGATCGATTGGAGGCTGAAAAAATAAAATATACCACTACACCGGGGCAGGAAAATGGGCTGAACGTCGTGCTGAGATTAGACAAAGACCTCAGGGTTCAAGACATGGTTGATGTGATGCAGGTAGGCGCCAATTTGGGAATCAAGATGGTATTGGCTACCGATAAATCAAAACGATAATGAAAGCCTTGCTTTTGGGGTTATCGGCTCTTGGGCTGTTAATACCCGATACTGCAATGGCTCAGTCTGATTCAATAAGGGGTATGGACACAAACCATAGCCCTGGTCCAGGCGATTCATTAAAGAACGATTCTCATACTGTCTTTAAAGAGATTTCTACAATACCCATATTCAATACTTTTAATCCACCTAGGATCAACCAAGAATCAGAATGGGGGATGCAGGTATTGGGTGGCTTTGTTTTGCCCCACCATTCCGATATGATGGCCATGTATAGGCATATTGGGGGCTTGGGCATACGGTATAGAGCAGCTATTAAAGAACCCAATTTTTCAGGAAACGATTTTGATAAAATATCCCATGGGTATGCCTTGAATCTGTTGAATTTAGGTAGCAGTGTAGCAGGCTATGGTATCGGTGTTTCGGGCATGTTAATGATTCAATCTGGGCGTCAAAACTATTGGTTGGTTGGCATGGGATTGGGGTATTTATCGCAGAAGTTTGATGCATTAGACAATCCACGCAATGTTGCAATTGGCAGTCATTACAATGGAACAATGCAGTTGGGTTACCATTGGGAATTTTCTCATCTGTTCAAGGTTAAAACCCAGTGTATACAAGAAAAAATATCGGCCACAAAATATGCTTCATTAAACTCCATCCCGATTCATCATTTGTGGAAATTAAATGCAGAACTTGGACTGATTCATTTTTCTAATGCAAATTGGAGGCAGCCCAATTTTGGTATTAATCTTCCATATTTGTCATTTGGAATCAAACGCGCATTGGTTCATAGCTATTATCACTTGCCCAATGAGTTCAATAAATCTGGGGTTCAAACCACAACAATGGAAGACATGGAACGGGTTAAGGTATTGGGTTGGAAACACCCAAATACATACCAAAAACGTCTGCCTACTCATAAAAATTCTTTTTTTATCCATACGCTGGGATTGCGTTTTGGAAGACGTCAAATTGAATTAGACCAAAGAAAGACGTTCACAAATACGATAATAGAATATATGGCCGACCGGGTGAATCCGTTCTCCACACACTTCTGGCGAATGGGATCAGTGGTGTTCATAGATCCCTCCTATACCTATACCAAATTTGCCCAAACAAAGCCTTTGCAAAATCCCAAGCGTCCCATTAATAATCTTGAAATTGCCATTGCGGGTGGGCGTAAATGGGTTTTTGGAGACTGGGGAATTATTACAGATATTGGATTGTATTTATACCAACCCAATACAAGCAAAAGACGCTATTTTGAAGCTATAGGAATTAGTTACCAAGCATCGCCACATATTCAAATTGTAGGAAGACTAAAAATCCATCTCACTACCGCTGATTATATGGAATGGGGCATAGGATACACATTATAATTGGCCCAAGAGGGTAATGTTCATTTCCAATCAGTATTGGATACAACTGGAACTTCAGGCCCAACTTCCATTACTTTGTGTATCAACGACAGCTATTTAAGGCCCGCCAATTCCTGCATATTTTTATCTCCAGCATCTTATTTGCTAATCCAAGCTGAAATTATCGATCAGATCATTCAACAAATTTTTGCCGCCATAACCACAATTTATAAAAATGGCTTACAACTCGGCATTGCCCTCTAAATAACGAAAATATAATCCAAGCGAAAAAAGAAACCATTTTTTATACAAGTCATAGCTTGGTTCAATCCGAAATTCCATCCGCATTTTTTCAGAAAGCAAATTTTTTGCCAGGGTATACCTTGCCGTAAACATTTGTCTATCAATGGCATAAAAGGAAGGGTTTTCGTAATTTACGCATTGGTAAATAGGGGCGCCCAAGGGTGTCGAAAATCGATTCGCGGTGACACTACTGAATACCAATTGCTGATTTTGGGACAAACGAATTCCAATATTTAACAGTAATGCAGAACCTGTTTTGAAAGATATAGCTTGTTGTCCAGAATCGGCAAGGATATCAATTGCTGAAAAATCCCGATGAGAAAAATACAAGCCTTCAAAAAAAACATTTTTATTAGCAGTGATTCTGAAACCACCACCCCAAACAGAACGGTTGGCAATGCGCTGTTGCTTGGCAAACCCCTCACCTCCTTTGTGCATTAGCAAAGCAAATCCTTTGAAATGAATATTTCGCTGCGCTGCATTGGGTTTTAATACCCGAAATTCTATGCGGTTTCCAAATGATATGATTTCTTGCCTGCCTGAGGAAATATCCATGCGTTGACGCCAATCTAGCCAATTTTCAGCAGAGATGTGGCGGTTTTCAATCGTATGTTGCAATCCATATTCAATGGGGTTTTTGAATGCCAAATCATAGTTAATTAACAGATCGGGAAGTAAATGTTGGGTTTGTGAACGAATATTCCCTGCGATAAAACTTCGCTCTCCCTTATGCCAATAGAAATGGATAATAGGCCGAAAAACGGGCTTGGATTCCCAACCACCAAACTCGTATTGTACCAATCCACCCACTCTAATCCCCATCCTTACTGGCTGTAGTGAAGGAGTATATGTCAAGCTATTACTAGTATCCGTGCCTTCAGCAATGCTGTTTAGCGGGTCGGTGATGGTTGTACGGTTTCCAAATTTAGCATCATTTGAGGACGACATATTGGGCTTATTGGCATTGTCTGCGTCAATTTTAATGGATATCTGATACCAAATACGTGAACCAAAAAAAGTTTGTCCAGGATTGATTTTTTGGAGGTATTCATTGTCTTTGGTATACTGTAAAAAACCAAATCCCTGCTTTGACTCATTCCTATCTGGGGATAATTTTGATGCTGTGTTTGAATATGGGCGGCCGCTAAAAATGGCGTTGTCTAATTGGGCTTTACACACACTGCTATATCCTGCAAAAGTCAAGAAAAAAATAAAACCGAACGACTGTATGGGGGGTTTCATGCTAAGCTTGTCGCAAGTTCGTCAATAACCACGAATTTTTCTGTATTCGCGTCTCGCATCTACAATGTATACGCTGCTTCCATAAGTTTCAATAAGTTTTTCGAACTGCTCCATTGCCTTCGAAGAATTATTGAGTTTGTAGGCATATAAAAGTCCGAGTTTGTAAAGCGCATTATCGGCCAAAATGTCAGAATTATAGGCAATGCTTAAGGTTTCAAGTAAGGTAGCCGCTTCTGCATAATTTTTTGTTGACTCATTAATTCTGGCTCGTATAAAAAGAACTTCATCCGACAAAGCATGCCCAGGAAAGGAAACATGGATACTATCTAAGTATGAAAAAGCAGTTTTGAAATGATGTTGTTTTTCGGCCAATAACGCTTTACCGTACCAATTAAGCGCAAGATAATTGCTGTCAATTCCTAAATTATCAATAATAACCAGTGCCAATTCCATGGCATCGTTTGAAATCAGTTGTGTGGTCGCACTTTTAAGGACATCCAATTGCATGCTAGCCCAATCAAAATCTCCCCGATAAAAACTGAGTTCGGCGCGTTTAAATTTTGCAAATTGTCCAAGTTCTTCCTCCTTGAATTCTTTTTCCACTTGCGCATACAACAGCTCAGATGTCCATACATCGCCAGCGGCGAGCAAAATATCACCCAGCGCAATTTTTATGTTTGCAGTGGATGTTTTTTTAAGTATCGATGTAAAAGAGGTCCCTTCATTACCACCCGGATCTATTGTTGCTGTTCCCAGTGCTGGATTACTTTCCCCTCCCAAATATCTTCTTAATAATTGCTCAGCCATATCGAATCCCGTTGTAATGCCAGAGGATGTTTTAGCAGTAAATAAACTGTCATTTTGCGCATACAGGGTTGCCAATTTAATCGCTATGGGAATGGTAGCCTCTTGGGGGCCATTCTCTCTTTCAAATTTTGTCATCTGGGTTTTTAGGTCGACCAGTTCTGCATTACTGGCTATATTGTTTGCATAGAAGTCATACTTGGTTTCTATCAACATCGCCTGGCATTGCAGCCAATTAAAACCTGTTTCTCCCAAGGAAACACAATATTCAAAACATTGAATAGCTACTGGATATGCCCTATTTGAAATACAAATAGCACCCAGTTCAAAAACGCGACTGCCATTTTCTTTCAATCTTTTGTCAAGAGAGCGGGTGTATAAGAATGCACTACTCCAGTTCTCTTGCTTTATAAATGCCCATTTAAGTCCTTCGGACAGAGCCGTTATTTCTGGGTTTTCCTGAATCTGTTCTATCAATATGCGCTGAAACAGAATGAACTCTATACTGTCAGTAATATGAATTTCCAAAATTGGCTTGATCATCTCAAAGGGCAAGCCATTGTAAATCATCATATTGCTGTATTTTCTTAATCCACTCACCCTGTTCCCTATTTCCATGTATAGCAATGCCAATTGATTGGATATCTCTGGAATATTTTCAAAAACCAAATCGGCTTGTTCCAATATTTTAATCGCAAATTCTTTGAGTTGGTAATCTTCAAAACGCTTAGAAACAAAAAGGTGTGCATTGGCATCAGACTTAATTTTTTCGAGTATTAAGTTCAGTAATTCTTGGCTTCGCTCTACATACTTTTTGTCGAGGTTAGCGCTCGGGAATGTTGTATTAACCCAACATTCGTCGACAACATAAGGCAAAGGGTTCGTGGATTTTTTTATCCTTTTTTTAATGAATTTAATTGCTTTTTCCTGCTCATTTAAGGCTACAAGACAGCGTAAATATCTTTGGTAACTGGTTTCGTCATCGGGGTTTATTTCGACAATGTCTTCAAAAAATAAAACGGCTTTTGCAAATTCTTTTTGGTCAAAAAGAAGATTCGCAAGCATTTTATTGCTTTGCGGGGTGTTGTCTGATTGTTGACCCCACGCATTGAAGCAGAAAGTCGCAAACAAACACACTATAACATACCGATGCCAGAATGTACGAAGCATTTTGCAATTTACACCGTTCCAAAGAATTCCAATGGATCAATTTGTTGGTCTACCATTCGGCGGTATTGACCGCCCTGTATTTTCATTAACATAGAATGATTGCCTTTTTCGATAATTACACCCTCTTTTACTACGGCGATGCTATCGGCATGGCGAATGGTGCTGAGTCGATGCGCTATAACTATGGAGGTTCGATTTTTCTTCAAATTTTGAAGGGCTTTTTGGACTTCTATTTCGCTTTCTGAATCAAGGGCGCTCGTTGCTTCGTCCAAAATAAGCACTTTGGGATTGCGCAAAATAGCCCTGGCAATCGCGATGCGTTGCTTTTGACCCCCAGAAAGCCTGAGCCCTCTGTCACCAACCAAGGTTTCGTATTTTTCTGGAAATGATTCAATGAAATCCTTAGCATTTGCTTGTTCTGCTGCTGATTTTATTTCTGAAGGGCTAGCATCGGGTTTTCCGTAACGGATATTATCATAAATAGAACCACCAAAAAGCATAACATCCTGCGGAACCAATGCGAAGGCCTCTCGGTATTCTTGTAAATTAAATTGTGTTATATCTGTATCACCCAAAAGAATTTTGCCTCGAGTGGGTTGATAAAATTGGTAAAGCAAATTGGCAATGGTAGACTTTCCTGATCCAGATGGACCCACCAGGGCGAGAACCTCTCCTGGATTCACGCATAGAGAAATTTCTTTGAGTACAGTAAATTCTGGTCTTGAAGGGTATTCAAAGCAAATTTCTTGAAAACACACAGGGCTTTGCCAATTGGGATGAGGGAATACGATAGGCACTGCCGTCTTTGTGGATTGGATATTCTTGTGTGCAGATCGCAGATTGTGATTCTTGGAAATATTCACTACTTCTCCCGGCTTATCGATGATATCGAGCACACTTTCAATACTTCCCAATGTTTTCTGAAGCTGCACAAATTGTTCGGCCATTCCACCAATACTCGTCCCCACAAAAGCGGTAAGAATCATAAAATTAAACAACTCTCCTACAGCCATTTCTCCCGACTGAACCAAACCCAATCCTTGATAAATTAGCCACACTATGGCGCCAAACATACAAATTATAATGAAGGAGCTAAAGATACCACGCCAATAGCCACGAGAAATAGAATTGTACTTGAGATGTTGAGCGTTTTTTCGATAGCGATCATTCTCAAAATCTTCATTGGTAAATGATTTTACCGACACAATGCCACTGAGGGCTTCTTCCACAATGACGCTGTTTGCAGCAGTTATGTCTTGAACAGCTTTTGATTTTTTTCGAATAAATCGTCCAAATAAAAGTGCAAACACAATAATTGCTGGAAGTGTTGCCAACATCATCACTGCCAGTTTGCTCGAACCTATGAACAACACTACTATTCCTCCCACAAGAATTAATATTTGCCGAATCAACATCGCCAAATTCGTCGTGAATGCGTCTTGAATCTGCGCAATGTCTGCCGAAAATCTGCTGAGAAGCTCTCCAACCCTATTCTGGTTGTGAAAGGACATATTCTGCCGAATTACTGCAGCAAATAAATCGGTTCGCAAGCCAAAAGTCATATCTTCAGTAACCCTCACATATATGGCAATCCGCGCAAAGCTGAAGACTGCTTGAATGATAAAAAGATATACAAAATAGCCAGCGATTTTTTGCAGTGCACTTGTGTCTGGTGCTTTGGAAATGCCCTTCCCATCGTAAATAAAAGCACCATCCATTAATTTACCGAGCAATTGGGGAAATGCCAAAGATGCCCCTGCTGAAATTGCCAGAAATAAGGTGCCAAGCATGAACCACCATCGGTTCTTGACCGACATATACTTGAATAGGCGAATCGATTTTTTGAGCATATCCATAGACAGCTTCGCCTTTGGAATATCGCGATCGGATTGATGGCGTGATGACATGGTTGCAAAGTTCTGCGTTTTTGGTGACAGAGTTAGGGGTATTTATACAAATATGGGTTTAGGCATATGATAATGGCACAATGGCTGCGGGTGAAAATCGTTAACGACCATTCCAAAGAAAAGAGCAGTGAAAAGTAAACATTCACACAATACGGCAAAACAAGCCTCACTATTCGTCAAAGGAATGCAAATACTTGCCTCGAATACCCTAGATTTTTTATTTCCGCGTTCCTGTGTAGTTTGTGGCGATCTCTTACTAAAAAAAGAGATGGAGATTTGTTGGTCGTGTTGGAGCGAATTGCCCTTTTCAATTCATGAATATGGGCCAAACAATCCTTTGTCAAAGGCACTTTATGGTCGAATCGCCCTACGTGGTGGCTATTATTTTCTACAGTACGAACGTGGTTCTTCGGTGTCTGAGCTGCTTAAAGCAATTAAATATGAAGGGGCAAAAACCATGGCCTTTAGCTTGGGTGAAGAAATCGGAAGGCAATTACTAAAATCCAAAATTGAAAGCCCATTTTCCGAGTTAATTCCTGTTCCAATGCACCCCAAAAAAGAAAAAAACCGAGGGTATAATCCGGCCTGTATTTTGGCACAAGGTATCTCTAAAAGTATGGGAATCCCCGTGGTCGAAAAATTTTTAAACAAGGGCAAGGAAACAAGCTCACAAACCCTTCGGGGTCGTCTAGATCGATGGTATCAGAGTGAAGGGAATTTTGAGTGCAATTACAATGGCGAAAAATTTACACATCCCGTCTTGGTAGACGACGTATTTACAACCGGTGCAACTATTGAACGCTGTCTAGAAGCCCTTTATTTGGTATCTCTGCCAAAGGCTTCTGTGATTAGTTTGGCACTTACCGTATAAAACAAATTAAAACATTTCATATTGTGTTGTTGTTTGATTATTTTTGTTGAATACACCTTAATCATTTATTATGAAAAAAATAGCGTTGGCATTGGGAATAATTTTTTCGGTACCGCTTATGGCCCAGCTTCCATCAAGACAAATTGTGCCCATTTTGGTTCCACAGTTCGCAGCAACAACCAAGTCGGGTACTGGAGACACAACCCGAACTCCGATTATATTTAGGCTTCGTCTCAACCAAATGAAAGCCAATACCAAATATCGTTATATTGTAAAGGCTTCTAATTGGTTAGATATTCGAACAAACACACTCAGTGTGGGTGGTGCGGGGAATGCAATATATATTGATTCACTTGGAACCTTCAAATACGGAATAAGTCCGAGTTTAACCTCTAGTGGTTCTGGCAACGATACTTTCCAAACCGATATAATGGGTGACTACGAAGGATGGTTTGGTATACTGAATACATCAAATACACGCTTTGCTGCTGGAAAATATATTTATCCTATCATTCTTGCTGTGAGTATTTCTGGCAATGATACATTTAAAAATTATTGCACTGACTCTATTAAAATGATGGATTATGGCAGTTCTTCCTCACAGGCTACACTCATTTGGGGCAGTAGCATGGCAAAAGACAAAAGCTTTGTAGTGCTTTACGACGCAGTTAATCCGTTGAGTGTTCGTCCATTGAGTATTGCCATGATTGAAAATACAGAGATAAGTTCTTTGTGGAAAGCTTATTTAACCTCTACTGTGAAAAAAAATGTACAGGGCGTATCGGGCAATTGGGCAACCTTTATTCCCAATGATTTATCATCGGGATTGAAACGAGTAGAAAATTTCAGTCTTCAAACTGGGAATTCCTTGTTCGCCAATACAGACCCTGACGGTATTTGGGGCCCATCTAAAAAGTCAACACTCAGCACCTCAGGCGGGAGTTCGTCTCCAATTTACTTGAGCAATGATGATGCTCCTTTGGTACAACCTAAAATTGAGTTTTGGCTTCGTAATTCGAGTACCAAAGAGGATATTGGTAAATATAAAGTGTTTGTTTCTCGAAAATACAGCAATGACAAAGACCAAACAGTTCGGTTTTTTGTGGCCGGAGGAACAGCAAGCAAAGGAACTACGAATGATTTTACCGTTACTGAGCGAACCTTAACATTTAAAGGATCTGGAGCAGCTGGATATGATACGTCTGTAATTACGATTAATGATGATAATTCCGCGGAAGGAACCGAATCTATTGTATTGGGTATTGACCAACCTATGAATTGTGTCATTGGCGTAGAGAAGGCACATACTATTGATCTGATTGACAATGATATAGCCAATATTATTATCCCAAATTCTCCGATTGTTGTGAAAGAAAATGCCGGTAAAATTGGTATTACTTTAAAGATGGACAAGTCGGTTTCAACCGCATCAAAAATCATGTTGGCTGTGAAACGAAAAGGGGATAGCACATATATTCCTGCAGAGTTTCAATTGGGGAAAAATGCCAAAGATTCTACCTTTATGCTGGGGAAATCTACAAAAGCAGACTCGTTGATGATCTATGCCAAAGTATTTGATGATTTTGACATTGATTTTAATGATACTGTGATTTTGGTCGTTCGCCAATTAACAGGTTCTGCCTATTTGAAAGATTCATTGATTACCCTTGTCATGACAGACAACGATGGTCCTGCCAACATAGAATTTATTGATACCAAACTTACGGTTACTGAAAAAGTAGGCACTGTATTGATTCGGATAAGAGTGGCCTCTCGTTCCGATGCCGATGCAGACTTTACCCTACGGTGTTATACCGCACTAAGTTCTGCGATAGAGGGTACTGATTTCTCCTTTAACCCAACATCAAAAATTATCACCGTATCATCAAGTACTCCCGATACAATTGTAGTTAAAATACCTTTCTACGACGATAATAATTTTGAGCTTATCAAAAAAGTTTATTTCGGTTTGGGAAATCTTTCAAATTCTACAATTACCAAGGGCAAAGACACCCTCATCATCACATTGTTAAACGACGATTTGCCAATTTATAAAATTGGTACTGTAAACAAACAAACCAATAGCAATAAAAATGCGGATAGCTTAAATGTTCGCTGTAGGGTTTATGGAACAGTATATGGAATAAATATGCGTACTGTTGGCATGAATTTTACAATAATGGACAATACCGGGGGTATGGGAGTATTCAATACGCCAAAAACATTCGGTTATACTGTAACTGAGGGAGATAGTCTGATGATTCAAGGAACCGTAAACCAGTTTCAGGGATTGGTTCAAATCGACAAGCTGGATACCATCATTAAAATTTCTTCTGGCGCTTCCATTAAGAAACCGCTGGGTGTAACTGTACTAAATGAATCAACCGAATCCAATTTGGTTTCAATGCGCCGCTTGAAGTTGGTTGATGCAACTGAATGGCCTTCAAGTACCTTGGCACCAAATGCGTTTAAAAATGTTCGGGTAATGAATACATCCGGTCGGGTTGATACTCTCAATATTGATGCAGAAACCGATATAGACGGCAATGCCGCGCCACAAGGATATTTTGATGTGAAAGGAATTGGTTCACAATTTGACAATAGTTCACCTTTTACTTCTCGGTATGTACTAACACCGCGTTCTATCAAAGATTTTAACGCATCAACCTTACCCACTGTTAATTTTTCCAAAACTACCGACCAGATTTTTGAACCTGCCGATTCCTTTAGAATGGATTTTTCGATTAACCCCACAGATGAGAATTTTTCATTTGATGTAGCTATCAAGGGGGGTACTGCTGTATCTCCAACTGACTATGATTTTGCCACACGCAAATTGAATATAGCCAAAAATGTGAGTAGCTTCTTTATTCGTGCCAACATCTCAGATGACGGAGACCCTGATGGTGATAAACTATTGATTTTTGTAATTCGCAATGCGCAAGGTCCATGTTTTATCGGCAATGATTCTATGCTAACTTTAAGTATCAAAGACAACGAGGCCAGTGTGGTAAAGCGATTTGAGTCAGGTCAAATTAAAATGTATCCAAATCCTGCCAATGGCTTGGTAACAATTGAAAGTGTCGTGGCATTGAAATCCCTCCACGTATATACTTTGAGCGGACAATTAATTCGCACCATTGCTTTACAGAATGGACCGAATCATTTGGGTAATGGCAGGAATATTAGTTTTGTATTTAATGAAGCTCCAGGCTTATACCGTGTACAAGTAATCACCGAAACAGGTGCAATGTTCAGCGATTTCTTGGGTGTTCAATAAGAATTTATTTGGAATTATTTGAAAAATAAAAGGGGGCAATTGCCCCCTTTTATTTTTGCCTTGCATGGGATTGTTTAATTTCGTCTCGATTTGAAAGCGGTTATTAAATTCTTGCAGTATGCTGGCAATCACAAAAGATTGATCCTTGGCAACTTTATTTTCAATCTATTATACGTGGTATTTCAACTGATATCACTGATGATGATCATGCCAGTTTTGCGTTTTTTGTTCTTGAGAGATTCGCTTACGGAACCCAATTTGGCAACGAAAAAATATGGGCTTGGTCAATGGTTTAATGTTCAATACCATGAATTTATTGAATGGTTTGGTTCGCTGGCCAATGGTAAACCTTTTACAGCCTTGATCTATTTGGCTATTTCTTTGGTACTGGTAACTGTTGTAAAAAATACATTCCGGTATTTGGCAATGAATATTATGGTTTTGATTCGAAATCGCAGTATTCAAGAGATTCGTTTGAATATTTACGAACGTTGCCTTGCCCTTCCGATTTCCTATTTCACCAATGAACGTAAAGGAGATTTACTCTCGCGCATGAGCAATGACGTAAAAGAAATTGAATTTGCCCTCATGGTTTCACTAGAGGCACTGTATTTTCAACCCTTAAACATTCTCTTGTTTATGTTTGCATTGCTCATACTGAGTGCAAAACTCACACTGTATATTGTTTTGTTCTTACCGATTACGGCACTTATAATTGGAATTATTGGTCGGTCTTTGAGAAGAAAAAGTACGCGCAATCAACAATTACTTGGCAAGGTAATGACCTCTTATGACGAAACATTGGGGGGTATTCGGATTATCAAAGCGTTTAATGCAGTCCCCTTTTTTTCAAAAAAATACAAGGAACAAGATGATGCGTATACGCGCAATAATATCGGCGTCCAACGCAGGTATGATTTGGCATCACCCTTATCTGAAACCATAGGAATTGCCGTTTCAGCTCTTCTCCTTTGGCTGGGTGGAAGTATGGTTTTTCGCAAAGAAATGGCACCTGAATTTTTTCTTACTTACTTCGCAATATTTTCTCAATTAATTCCTCCTTTCAAATCCTTTTCCAATGCTTTGTACGCAGCCCAAAAAGGGATGGCAAGTTTAGAGAGAATTCAAGAATTGGTTACTGCCCCCGTTTCGGTAGCAGACCCTATTAACCCTATAAAACCCCTATTCAATTCCGATTTGTCTTTTAAGGATGTTGGATTTTCTTATATCGACGGAACTGAGGTGATTAAGGAATTTAATTTGTGTATACACAAGGGGAAAACCATTGCCTTAGTTGGGCCTTCGGGCGCAGGCAAAACAACCATTACCGACCTCATCGCAAGATTTTATGATGTTAGCCAAGGATCGATTGCCTTGGATGGAACTGACATTAGAAAATTTACGCAAGATGATCTCCGAAGTTTAATCGGAATTGTAAACCAAGAGAGTATTCTATTTAATGAATCAGTGCGCAACAACATTGCTTTGGGAAGGGTAGACATCCCTTTGAATCAGATAATTGAAGCAGCCAAAGCAGCCAACGCACATGATTTTATTATGGAAATGGAGTATGGTTACGATACAGAAATTGGTGAACGTGGGGGGAAACTTAGCGGAGGACAAAAACAACGTCTGGCCATTGCCCGGGCACTTTTAAAAGATCCTGAAATACTCATTTTGGATGAAGCAACATCCTCACTTGACAGCAAAAGTGAAAAAGCGGTACAATCTGCATTGGATGTCCTAATGAAAAGTAGAACCAGTATTGTTATTGCGCACAGACTGTCTACTATTATTCACGCCGACCTAATTGTTGTTATGGATAAAGGCAAAGCGATTGAAATAGGCAACCACAATCAGCTGTTGAAACAAAAAGGTATGTACTACAATCTGATTCAACTCCAGCAACTTATCGCTGATGTATAAATAATATCATTGAATTATTCTGTGGGTTTTGCTTTTTTGATTGCGGGCACACGCTTTTTCTTTTTAATTTCAGCAACAATTGGATCTGAGGGTCGTTTGCCAATCAAATTTTCCAAATCTGCCTTAAAAAGTATTTCTTTTTCTAGTAAAGCGGTTGCAATAATTTCTATTTCTGCCTTTTTACTAATCAAAAGCAATTTGGTTCTATCATATGCCGTTTGAATTAAAGCTCGAACTTCACTGTCAATTAATTCAGCAGTTTTTTCTGAATAGGGTCGTTGAAAACCATATTCTCCTTGTGGGTCATAAAAACTCACATTACCTACTTTTTCGTTCATACCATATATTGTTATCATACTATAGGCCAGCTTGGTAATTCGCTCTAGGTCGTTTTGGGCACCTGTAGATATCTTACCAAAGAAAATATCTTCTGCAATACGTCCACCCAAGGTCATGCACATGCTGTCCAAGAGTTGCTCAGTGCGGTAAAGGTATTGTTCTTTGGGTAGGTACTGTGCATAGCCTAAAGCTGCAACACCCCTGGGAACAATAGATACTTTGAGCAATGGGTCGGCATGTTCCAAAAACCAACCAGCTATTGCATGACCTGATTCGTGGTAAGCTACAATGGCTTTTTCTTCAGGTGAAATGATTTTGTTTTTTTTCTCTAATCCACCAATAACCCGATCGATAGCATCTTGAAAATCTTGCATATCAACGGCTTTTTTATTGTGCCGGGCTGCAATAAGTGCAGCTTCATTACAAATATTTGCGATTTCCGCACCTGCAAATCCAGGTGTTTGGGCTGCCAATTTATATGGTTCAACATCAGCAGATAATTTGGTTAATGGTTTGAGATGCACACGGAATATTTCTTCCCTACCATTTAAATCAGGTCGGTCAACGGTGATTTGTCGGTCAAATCTACCTGGACGTAGCAGGGCGGCATCCAAGACATCAGGTCGATTGGTGGCCGCCATAATAATTACACCACTATCTGTTCCAAATCCATCCATTTCGGACAATAACTGGTTAAGGGTATTTTCTCGTTCATCATTGGAACCCTGCATCGAATTTTTACCCCGCGCCCGACCAATGGCATCGATTTCATCAATAAATATAATACAGGGCGCTTTTTCCTTGGCTTGTTTGAATAAATCACGAACCCTACTGGCACCAACCCCTACAAACATTTCAACAAAATCAGATCCTGACAATGAAAAGAAAGGCACATTGGCTTCGCCAGCAACCGCTTTGGCCAGCAAAGTTTTTCCCGTACCTGGAGGGCCAACCAACAAAACACCCTTGGGTATTTTTCCGCCCAAATCAGTATATTTTTTTGAGTTTTGTAGGAAATCTACAATTTCCATAACCTCTAACTTAGCTTCGTCTAGACCTGCTACATCTTTAAAGCTTTTGTTAACCTTGGTGTCTTTGTCAAAAAGTTGGGCTTTTGAACGTCCAATATTGAAAATATTGGCACCACCACCACCACTTCCACCACCCATTTTTCTAGACATGAGATTATAGAAAATGAGAAAAATACCAATGAAAAATACCCACTGAAATATATTTCCAAACAAATCGCCCTGGGTTTCGTATTGAAGAATCAGGTCATTTGGATCGCGTTTTGTTTCAATAAGTGATTTCTTTAAGTCTTGAATTTCGTTATTCAAATAATCTTTTTCAATTTCAAAACTAAAATCAGGCTCTGCAGCGCCCATGATATTATCTCCTTTAGCAACCCCTTTGTAACGCTTTTGTTGAATTGCCGCAGGATTTAAATAAATTTCTAAATTGCGGTCATTGACCAAAACAAGTTTTTTAACATCCCCTTGAAGAATCATTTCTCTTGCCTCTTTCCAGTTTGTAGATTGACCAGATTTTTTGGGTAAGAAAAGCATCGCCATTAAAATCAAAAAAAGAATCCCATAAATCCAGTAAGGGTTGAAACGAAATCCACCCGGCTTTTTGCTCTCCGGTTTTGCTTGTTTATTTTCCATGTTGTGTCTTTAAATACAAAGGCTGAGCCATAGCGTATTTTACTTCTCAAAAGTACAAAATTAGGCATGTATTTACTATTTAATGTGTCGTTTAGACAGCATTAATTTTTTTAAAACTGCTAAAATGTCACAGTATATATTGATAATTATTTGAAAGTGTACAACAGTATCTAATCTATGAATTCATTTCCCAAACGAAAGTGTATATAATTTGAGTTTGGGTGATCAACGCAATTGGAAGTATCATTTTCTTACAGTGGATAAAAATACCAGAAACTATCTTAATATTGTAGTAGGTTAATGGTATAACATGATTAGTCAATTTTTATCTAACAAAAAGAAAATACTTCTCTTCATTACAGGCGGTATTGTACTGCTTTCAATTTTTATTTTTTGGCCCATCAACGCCATCCGCGATGATAAAAAATGGCACACCATGACCCATGCAGATTCTATTATTAGTATAGTGGACGCAATGCCAAAAGGAGAGTATGAATCCGTGGCTTTTGCAAAACAAGATGAATTGTTAATCCTCGATAAAGAAACTGAATCCCAACAATTAATGTCTTATTTGGTCAATAGAATTGAATCGGAAAACAATGATTACGGGCGAGGGATTCATGCAATAAATTTGGGATTTGCATCCCTTCGTCGGAAGGATCTTGATTCTGTTTTGTTTTTCGCAAACATGGCAGAAAAACTCATTCCTATTGATTCTAGCCATTGCAATTTTTTTCAATTGATGTATCTTTTGTATCAAGAAAATGGAGATGTTGCAAAGGCAAAGCTATGCATGGCTAATGGATTATTATCCTCTGAAAAAGAAGGTGATATTCCCCACATTCGTTTCTTTGCAAATGCATTGGGCGAATATTATTCGAACCGTTTGCTAGCCGGAATTGCATTAAAATATTTTGTTAAGACATATGATACCTATACCAATGGCGAATCACCCCCATCCACATTATTGGCTACAATCATTTCCATTAAAATAAAAGAGGGGGATTTTTTGGGTGCCCAAGCCTTTTGGAAAGCCAACGAAGAATTGTTGCGCAATGCCAAAGACGCATATACGCGTCAGCGATTGCTCATCAATAAAATTGCTTTGAATATCAATTTAGAGCGTTGGGATGAGAGTGCAGCCCTGTTTAGTAGTTTACCAGATTCTATTATTTTAGAGGATTTTCATCTTGAATACCTTACCAATAAACTCTTGCAATTAAAACAGGTAGAACCGTCTGATTTGCCCGAAGCCATTCATCATTTTTCCCCATGGCTTTCACACAATTATTCCAAAATTACCAACCCTTTAAAAATGGTAATTGTGGATGCCATAAAAATCGACCCATCAAGTTTATCGGCCGACAGCCTGAACAGCTGGAAGGAGCAAAATAGGGCCCAATTTGCAAATAATGACTTTGCGAATGCAAATCATTACGAATTGATTTCCGTTGTGTATGACCGCAATGATGATTCAAGAAAAGCCTACGAATGCCTGTCTAAATCCCGCTACTATTTGGCTAAATATGAGATGCTTAAAGATTCTATACGCTCAGAAGATGCCCTTGCAAGCAAAGAATTTGATGAGATACTTTCCAAACATTTGGCTGATGATAGTACACTTATAAACAAGACAAAAAGAGAAAACCAACATTTTTATGTCACTATTGTACTGCTATGTTTATTTTTCTGTGTGGTATTTTTAATGTGGTATAGGCGTTCTTCTTTGCCTGGAGTTCCAAAACAATCTTCTGTCGCACAGCAATATCATTCACCAAAATTGCAGAATTTGCTCGATGAAAGTGAGTTACATACGCGGGTATTACAAGTAAGCGGGATTTTGAAGGAAAAAAGCTTGGAATTGAGCAAAAAACTTGGAAAAATTAATAAACGTGGGGCACCCGATATTGAAGCAATCAGAAAAGAGTTGGAAATTTTGGGTAGTATTGGACCAAGTACATTGCCCCAGTTTTCGGATATTCGAATGAAAGAAAAATTTGATGTCATTCAGGCATTTCCCCAAATAAAAACAATGAACAATACCGAAAAGAAAATTTTTTTACTCAGTATTGATGGACACAAATCGAAAGAAATAGCAACTGAATTGGGTGTTAGTATTCAGTATATTCATAATGTTAGGTCAAAAATTAGGCGCGTTTTGGGAATTGACAACACCATCAAATGGGATTCATTCAAAGATGTTTATTCTTAGTGTTTTATTCTTAATATTTTATTTTCCGCGAGTAAACGTCAAATACGCTTGTCCAAGTGTATATATATCTTCAAATGAATTATACAGTGGCGCAGGAGCCACTCGAATAACATTTGGCTCTCTCCAGTCGACAATAACATTTTTGTCAAATAAATGATCAAAAAGCGCCTTTCCATTTTTGTCGCACAGCATACTCAACTGACAACCCCTTTCTTCTGAAGATTCTGGGGTAATAATGGTAAATTGTAAATGGGTGTTTTTAGAAAGGGCATCCAATAGAACAAATTCAAGGAAATCTGTAAGTCGCTTGCTTTTTAGCCGCAGATTTTTCATCCCAGCACGGTGGAATATCTCAAGGCTGACCAAGTGGATGGCCATTCCAAATACCGGAGCATTGCTCATCTGCCATCCCGCTGCACCCGGCTCGGGAATATAACCCCGCTTCATTTCAAAGCGTTCACCTTCATTGTGACCCCACCACCCAGCCATTCGAGGCGTGCTTGGATTGAGCCCATGTTTTTCATGGATAAAAACCCCTGACACATTGCCTGGTCCACTATTCAAGTATTTATAAGAACACCATGCGGCAAAGTCTACCCCCCAATCGTGCAACTCAAGTTCAATATTGCCTGTTGTATGGGCCAAATCAAACCCTGCCAAAGCACCTACAGCATGCGTTGCTGCGGTAATTTCTTTGATATTAAATAATTGACCCGTGTAATATTGTACGCCGCTAAAAAAAGTAAGTGCCAATTGTTCACCAGCTTTTTCAATGGCACTCAGGATATCCTCATTGCGAAGGATGTATTCACCACTTCGGGGCGCAAGTTCTATGACAGCATCATCATAATTAAAACCATGAGATTCAACCTGCGTTTGAATTGCATACATATCACTGGGAAATGCACCTGCCTCCATAATAATTTTATAACGCAATGGAACATTTTTACCAGTTGCGGTCTGGGGTTGTTTCGTAGGTCGATAAAAACTAAACAACAATAAGTGAAGATTTACTGTCAGGTGATTCATAACCACAACTTCATGGATTTTAGCTCCAGCAATTTCAGCTGTGTAATCCGATAAAAATTTGTGGTAATGAAACCAAGGTTTTCTCGCCGTAAAATGTCCTTCAACCCCAAATTTCCCCCAATCTTCTAGTTCATTGCAAACAGCTTCTTGCGCTGCCTTTGGCTGAAGTCCCAATGAATTGCCACAAAAGTAGGTATGGGGTTCGCCGTCAGAGGTGGTAGGAAAAATAAATTCTTTGCGCAATGCCGATAAAGCATCATTTAGATCCTGCTCTTTTGCATAGGCCAAAGTATTTTCAAAAATCTTACTCACAACCACAAAGATAATCAGTGAGCCTTACAATGCTTCGTGTTTTCTGAGCATTGTTAGGCCATCGCGAATGGGAAGCAGTATACTTTGTAGACCTTCAAAACCAAGGGCATAGGCATTAAACTCATGCATATTCTTTGTATCCCTATCTGATTCGATATCCTGTGCATTGATTACCCGCTTGCTCCACAATGTATTGTCAAAAATCAATAAGCCCCCTGATGGAATCATATCGAAACAAACATCTAGGTAGTTTTTGTAATTGATTTTATCTGCATCGATATAAACCAGATCGGGTCGAATGGCAAGTGTAGGAATTATGTCCAGTGCATCACCTACATGCCATTGGACTTTATGATGTTGATGGAGATGTCTCCAAAATGCCTGGGTTTTAGAAGCTGTTTCTGCATTTGCTTCAATGGTATGCAAAACTGCATCGTTGGGCATGTTTTCGAGTAAACAAGCTGTACCATATCCTGTAAAAGTTCCGATCTCCAATACGGTTTTAGGTTGTTTTAATGCTATTATCATTGATAGAAACTGTCCTTGGAGATGCCCAGTTAACATTCTTGGATTAATCATTTTTTTCCAAGTAAAATCTTGAATTGCTTGTAAAAACTCACTTTCGGGCGAACTCATCGACCTGCAATATTGATTAATTTGCTCTTCGAAATTTTCTTCCATAATTATATTCAAATTTCATATTGTTTTTTTAAATCAAAAATCTATTTTCGCGTCACAGTAAGAATATGTATTGGACACTTGAATTGGTTGGCTATTTAGACGATGCTCCATGGCCATCCACCAAAGACGAATTGATTGATTATGCGATTCGCTCGGGAGCGCCATTGGAAGTGATTGAGAACCTTCAGGAACTCGAAGATGATGGTGAGCCCTACGAAAGCATTGAAGAAATCTGGAGTGATTACCCTACAGATGATGATTATTTCTTCAATCAAGACGAATTTTAATCTTTGGGTAAAATTTTATTGTTAGGGTAATTATTCTTTGCCCAACTTCATTTGCAATAGCAACTCAACTAAGTTGAGCCTAAGTTTTTCAATATTCCAATTATTTTGGGCTGAGATAAATACGGCAGGTGTATTTTCTTTGGCAATCCATCCTTTTTCAAATTGTTCAATTGTTAGTCCTGTTTGACCAACAAAAAAATCATCGTTTACACCCCTGAATGCATCTACTTTATTGAAAACAATAAGGGAGGGTTTATCACCTGCGCCAATTTCATGTAAGATTTCTTTGACCGTTACCATTTGTTTTTCAAACCCATGGTTGCTGATATCAACCACATGTATGAGCAAGTCGGTTTCTATGGCCTCAGCTAATGTACCCTTGAAACTCTCAATGAGCAGGGTGGGCAATTTGCGAATAAAACCCACAGTATCACTTAGCAAAATTGGAACCATTTGTCCAGGTTCAAAAGGATGGGGTAAAATTACTTTTCGAACGGTTGCGTCGAGTGTTGCAAACAATTTATTTTCTACCAGAAGCTCAGACTTGCTCAGCAAATTCATCACTGTACTTTTGCCAACATTGGTATAGCCAACCAATGCACATCTAAAAATACCCCTTCGTGCTTTTCTTTGTGTGCTTCCAATTTTACCAATGGCATCCAATTTTTTGTGCAAAAGCGCAATTTTATCACGAAGAACACGGCGATCTGTTTCAATTTCTTTTTCACCAGGACCCTTCATGCCAATCCCCCCTTTTTGCTTTGATAGGTGAGTCCACATTCCTGTTAGTCGGGGAAGCATAAAAATACTTTGTGCCAATTCTACCTGTGTTCTTGCCTGGGCTGTTTTTGCATTGCCGGCAAAAATATCCAAAATTAAGTGGGTTCTGCTGAGAATTTTGGTATCGGGGATTTCAGTTTCTATATTTCGAACTTGTGCCGGTGTTAGTTCGTCGTCAAAAATTATCAAATCAACACTATTGCAGGTTACATATTGCTTAATTTCATCGAGTTTGCCTTTTCCAACATAGGTTTTGGGTTGCGGATGATCAAGGTTTTGGGTAAAGCGTTTTTGGGTAATGGCACCAGAGGTGTAGACCAATTGTTCCAACTCATCCAAACTTTCCTCAATGGGAATGATTTGGCGGGGAAGTCCAAGTCCAACCAATATGGCGGTTTCTTGTGTATTTTGTGTAGAATGCAATGATTTTTAATTAAAAGTGTATCTAAAAGTACTCAAAATTACAGCTGCGCTTGGCAATTCAGTATGCTACTCCGATTTTTGAGTGCGTGAAATCAAAATTTTTGATATGCTTGTTAATATCCCTATGGTCTGCGAAGCTCTTTTCACAGTCTACATTTCTCTCGAACAAGCCCCAAAACACCAAGAAGAAAATGCAATTTCACCAAGCCATAGGCCAAGTTGGAGACGCAATTTTTACAGTAAGCTTTAACGATTATCGGCTCGAAAATGGATTTATCTTGGATCGGTATGACGATCAAATGAGCTTTATCAACAGTCGCGAGATAAAAATACCAAGCAAACCATGGATCTTGAAGGTCTTTTATACCGATTCTGCAATTTGTTGGATTTCCGTCGTGACGTTCAAACATAAAATAAGCAAAATTTATTGGAATGCGCTCGATTTAGGGTTAAAAGGAATTGTCAAATCAAGGGAATGTGCTTCTTTGGAGCTTGGCGATGTAGACGAAGACGATTTTGTGGTCAACTATTCACCCAACCGCAAGTTGTGGTCACTTGTTGCAATGTATGGCAGTACACAAGGCGTCAAATCATGGATGATATTGTCCGACAAGTCGGGAAATATCCTTGAAAATCGTATCCAATTATTACCAGATAAATTTAAGCTTTTTGAATTGAATTGGTCTTCTCTTGTAGTGGGAAATGGAGGTGAAGTGGTGGGATTGTATGCGCAAAAAAGAAATGGATTTTTAAAATCCCCATTTCCCGATAGAAAATTTAATACAAACTATTATTGGCTCCGCTTTGTGAAAGATACGATGTCTAGCGGAGCGGTTGAAGCTGACGGAAATGTATTGGATGCAGCCATTTTCTCTCATCCCCAAACGGGTAAAATACTGGTCGCAGGATATTTTAATACCAGCCGTTTCGATGGAATTGAGGGATATTTTACGCAATCATTCATCAATGCAGAGTCGCTGGACAAAAAACAGGTGCTATTTACTGCTTTTCAGTTAAAACAAATGGCAGGATTGGCGAGCATTAGGCGTCAAAACAATCCGGAAAATTATTTTTTTCGCGATGCAGTTCCCCTAACAAACGGTGGCGTTTTGTTGATTGCTGAACAGTTTTATGAGACCCGACAAATGGAAACCCAATATGTGAACGGAATTCCCCAAACCGCATCTAGAATTTTGTATCATTACGGAGATATTGCACTACAGTATTGCAGAAAAGATGGTAAAATAGATAGTTTAGTAATGCTGCGTAAAACACAGGTTGGTGGTATAAATAGTGCCCAATTTTTTGGCTTTGGTCTGTATGTTTGTAGCAACAATGTGAATATTGTATATAATGACGACGAGGGTTATGCAAAAAGGGTTGCGCACATAAAAATTGACAATACGTATAAAATAGAAAGAGAGTGGCTCTTTAACGATGAAACCAGTTCCGTTGCCATTTTGCCGTTTGAAGGTCGGCAAACAGAATATGGTATGATAACAATTCCAATTTTGAAAGATAAACAGTGGTTTTGGTTGCAAGTGATTTCCAATGATTAAACGCCTCACAGAACGCGGAATTTTCCCCTTTTTTTTAGTGCTTTTGATCGCACTCCTTATCCGCGTTCCTGCTTTATTTTATTTGCCAAAAATAGAAAGCCTATTGAAAACAGGAATGCTTTATGATTCTGTAGCATGGGTGAACCAATGGCCTGTAATTTCCCTCTTATTGGCCCTTTTGATTGTAATTGTCCAAGCTTTTTTTTTGAATGAAATATGCAGAAATCATGGATTGGTAAATCCCTTGGGCTATTTGCCTGCTTATTTTTTTATTATCGTACAAAGCCTATACCCAGAAAACCTACTTTTAAGCGAATATCATTTGGGAAATCTATTGGTCTTTATTGGACTTTCCTGTTTTCTTCAGTTAAAAGATGGCTATTCAAGGGTTATTTTGTTTTACGGATCACTTGCCTTTGGGGTCGTTGTATTAATTGTTCCCGATCATTTAATGATACTGTTATTTATTTTGGCGAGTGTACTGGTTTTTAAAAATATTATGGTCTTAGACGTGCTGTGTATATTATTTGGTTTGGTTATGCCCTTCTGTATTGTTAGGTCCTTGGCATTTATTTTCAATTGGGGTTTAACATCCATAGACCAAGCACTCACCACACCCATAAATATTCAAGTATTTAGAGATGGTATTGGCATCGTCATTGAAAAATACGCTTTGTTTCTTTTTTTATTGCTGTGTATTCTTCTGGGATTGTTTAAGCAAATCGGCAATTATTTTCAAAACAATGTTGAAGTGCGTCGAAGTAAGCTGGTAGTGATTCTATTTTTTACTTACAGCGTATTGTTAATGCTTTTGCATTGGAGAGAATTAAGAAGTTTTCATTTACTTTCAGCATTTCCCGCGGCTGTTTTTTTGTCTAGTTTTTATACGGGCAATCGAATTCCCTGGTGGAAGGAATTGTTAAATTTGGCTATTGTCTTGGCTGTCTTATACTCACTATACGGTTCATTTTTGGTATTGTGACGTCATTTATCGACCCACAATCCGAATCAATTGAACTGCAATACGCGCTATTGTAATAGTATAACTACTTGGCGGAAATAACCAAAACAGAACAAATTTTTGATCTATTTGCCTCCACACCTAAACTAAATCCTTTTCCACTTAACTAAATACGCCAAGATTAATTTTGGTTTGTACTTTGAAAATTTTTGTCGATTTTTGATGTTCAAATGCGCTGTGGAAGGATTCTTATTTTATACTTATTTATCATGGCTACAACACCATCATTTTATGCTTGTTATGCAAAAATATCACCTGAAGATACGCTCTTTAAAAAACCTCCAATGCAAAAAAAAATCATAGGATTTTCAGTTGAAAAAACAGATGAGCAGTGGATGAAGCAACTGGGTGAAGAAGCATTTTATGTATTGAGAAAAAAAGGTACAGAGCCTTCATTTTCCAGTGAATATGAAACTTTTTGGGAGCCAGGGATTTATGTTTGCAAAGGATGTGATGCTGAGTTGTTCTCCAGCAATACCAAATTTGATGCAGGGTGTGGTTGGCCAAGTTTTTATCAATCCATAGACAAATCCAAGGTCAGAGAAATTGAGGATATTTCACATAATATGAGCCGAGTAGAAGTAGTTTGCAACGCCTGTGGAGGTCATCTAGGGCATGTTTTTACGGATGGGTTTGGACAACCAGGTGGTTTGCGATATTGCATCAATGGGGTGAGTTTAGGATTTAAAAAGAAGGAGTAATTTCTATGGCTTTGATAGGCAATCCTAGGGCTTTGTTGTAACTTGGCTCTTTGCTTATGACGAAAGGAAAACTTTTTTTATTGGATGGCATGGCCCTCATATACAGGGCTTTTTTTGCATTTAGCCAAAATCCACGCATGACAAGCAAAGGGTTTAATGCCAGTGCCATGTTTGGATTTACAAATACTTTATTGGAAATTATCCGAAAACAAAAACCTACGCATATCGCAGTGGTATTTGATACTCCAGCTCCCACACAAAGACATATTCAATACACAGCGTACAAGGCACAAAGAGAAGCGATGCCGGAAGATTTGCGCTTAAGCATTCCCTTTATTTTTCGCATTGTTGAGGGATTTAATATTCCAGTGATTGCCATGGATGGCTATGAGGCCGATGATATAATTGGAACATTGGCCTGGAAGGCGGGAGATTTGGGATATGATGTTTTTATGATGACACCCGATAAAGATTTCGGTCAACTGGTCCGCGAAAATGTAAAAATATTCAAGCCCGGTCGTATGGGTAATGGGGATGAAATTTTGGGTATACAAGAGGTGCTAAACAAGTGGGAAATAACTGACCCTAAGCAGGTAATAGATATTTTAGGGCTCTGGGGTGACGCATCTGACAATATTCCTGGGGTTCCAGGAGTAGGCGAAAAGACGGCAAAAAAGTTGATCCAGGAATTTGGAAGTATGGAGAAAATTTTTGAAAACACCCATCAATTAAAAGGCAAATTACAAGAAAATTTTACAGCCTTTGCCGAGCAGGCAAAAATGAGCAAGTGGTTGGCAACCATAGATACGGCAGTCCCGCTTGAATTGGAGATTGAAACCTTTTCCTTAAAACCCATTAATGAGACCCTCTTGCGCAATGTATTTGACGAATTAGAATTTAGAAATATGTTGCGCAGGGCCATGTCAGAATCAGCTCACTCTATGCCATTGCCTACTTATTCGGAACCAGTTCCAGGCCTTGAATCAAGCCGTGTCGAAAACAATGAAGACACGAATGCGCATGCCACAATGGGATTTGATTTATTTGGGCAGCCCATCAATACGGCTGTGAAAAAGCAAAGTAGAAATGCAAAATCAGCTCCTGTAGACCAAGCAAAGCCTTCAATTTCATTTGAAGAGACATACCCAGAAGACCAAGATGAAAACCTGCCACCGATAAAGTATAAAACCCTGGCAGATGTAAATCATCAATACCGCATTGCCGAAAATAAATCCCAAAGAGCCGAACTATTGGCAGAATTAGAAGCCGCTGAAGCCTTTTGTTTCGATACCGAAACCACCGGTATAGACTCTACACAAGCTTCACTGGTAGGCTTGTCATTTTCGACCAAAGCATCCACAGGTTGGTATGTTCCCATTCCCATTACTAGAGAAGGTGCAGGACTTATCCTTGAGGAATTTAGGTATATTTTTGCTTCACCAAAACTCAAAATTGCCCAAAATATCAAATATGATATTTCGGTATTGCAAAATTATTCGGTGGCAATAGCACCTCCATTTTTTGATACCATGTTGGCCCACTATTTATTGGAGCCTGACCAAAGGCATAACATGCAATGGATGAGTGAAAAATTTTTGGGATATACCCCCATTTCTATTGAAACACTGATTGGGAAAAAAGGAAAAAATCAAGGCAATATGAAGGATGTTCCTTTGGCGCAAATTGCTGAATACGCCAGCGAGGACGCCGACATAACCATCCAATTGTATGAAATCCTTCGAGATGGCATTGCCGAAAGGGGCTTGGACAAATTACTCAATGAAGTAGAAATGCCTCTTGTAATTGTTCTAGAAGAAATGGAACGAATAGGCGTAAAAATCGATGTTGCATTTTTACACGAATACAGCAAAGAATTGCTCAATCAAGTCCAAATGGTTCAATCTACCATCTTTGATCTTGCTGGTAACGCCTTCAATATTGCTTCTGCACAGCAAGTGGGAAATATATTATTTGAGCAATTGAAATTGGTTGAAAAACCTAAAAAAACCAAAACTGGCCAGTACCAAACAGATGAAGAGACACTGAATTCAATTCTTAACAAACATCCTATTGTCCAACAAATTTTAGATTTTAGGACACTTCAAAAATTAAAAAGTACCTATGTAGATGCTTTGCCGCTTTTGGTAAGTGAACAAACCGGTCGTATCCATACCCATTTTAACCAGGCCGTTGCTGCAACAGGAAGACTGAGTAGCCAAAACCCCAATTTGCAGAATATCCCAATTCGCACAGAGTTGGGTCGAGAAATCCGCAAAGCATTTGTACCACAGGGCGCCGAAAATCAGCTCTTAAGTTGTGATTATTCTCAAATAGAATTGCGAATCATTGCCCATATTAGTGGCGATAAGGCCATGCAAGAAGCATTCCGTCAGGGTATAGACATTCACATTGCTACTGCCTCAAAAGTTTGGGAGGTTCCTGTAGATCAAGTAGATAAAGAAATGCGCAGAAAAGCAAAAACCGTAAATTTTGGGATTATTTATGGAATTTCCGCGTTTGGCCTAAGCCAAAGAGTTGGAATTTCACGTACCGAGGCAAAAGAAATTATACAACAGTATTTTATTCAGTTTGGGGGAATCAAAGAATATATGGATGAAACTGTCTTGAAGGCGAAAGAAATGGGGTATGTTGAAACCATTCTTGGCCGCCGGAGATATATGCGAGACATCAATTCGGCAAATGCGGTTATGCGAGGATTTGCCGAAAGAAATGCCATAAATGCTCCCATCCAAGGCAGTGCAGCCGACATGATCAAGCTTGCTATGATTCATATTCAAGATTGGCTTAAAACCCAGAAATGTAAAACCCGAATGATATTGCAAGTGCACGATGAATTGCTTTTTGAGGTGCCCCGCGAAGAATTGTTATGGGTCGAACCAAAAATAAAATCCCTGATGGAAAATGCATTGCCTTTGGATATTCCTGTATTGGTAGAATCAGGAATAGGGTCAAATTGGCTTGAGGCCCACTAATTAAAAAATTTCCATTGTAAGCCAAATCGAATGCGGTAGGGCTGCGTTGGATAGCCTTGTATGTATTGGTAACGAGTATTGAAACCGGGAATCACCACAAGTTCGTTGAGGTGTTCAATCCTCACAAAAATATCCATCAATTGAACCCGCGCATTGGCATATACATCAAGCTCAAGGTAATTCCCAAGCGGCTTGCCTTGACTTGCGTATATAAAGCTAGCCGCATCGGCACGGTAAAATGTATTTTGGAAATGAGACACATACCGAAGATCTGTTCCAAGGCGAAGATTCATTGCCTTGTGAAAAATCGGGACCTCGTAGAAAATAGACGTGGTACTCAACCATTTGGGCATTCCCATATTAAATAAAGTATTTATTACTTTCTTTTCATATAATTGATATAAAATAGATTGAAAAATTGTTACTTGTTTAAAATTAATGCACTTTTGGAATTCAATTTTGGCAAATTGCACACTTGGTAGTTGTGTTACTTGTAAAGAATCGATAGAAACCAATGGCCGATTCAAGATTCCAAAATCAGAAAAGATCCCCAAAAAAGATTTTGAGTGAACCCCTTTTTTATGCGTTATCGCAATCTGCAGTGATCTGGATCCTGTTGGCTCTAAATTTCTTTCGTATTGGTGGTGATTGCTCTCAAATTGGTATTGAAACAACGAGGCATATTGCATCTGAGAATTGATTCTAAGTTCTATTCCCAGGGTTTGCTTGGGCACAAAGAAGTATTTTGTAAGACCTTCAGAACGAAACGAGTCAATGAATCCATTTTCGTTTTCTATACATCGCGTTGATGCATTGTTTCTCAAGAATACTGTATCGGATTTATAGTGAAGGGGAATGCGAAGGGTATTCGATCGCAACGATACAGCATGACTTCCTGTTGAATACCCACTAAACATAAACTCGCCATTTATATTAATTCTATCGCAACTCCATTTGGCTTGAACTCCATGTGAAAATACTTTTTTTACCGATTGCTCGTTCAAAAAATGGGGTTGAATAAATTGATATTGACCGCTTTGGAATACATGATTTAGACCAACGATGGCATTTCTGTATCCAGGACCAAGATGGCGCTCCAGTCCGAACCTATGGGTAAAGAGGTTCCAGGCACTACTGTCATCAACCTTTTTTATTTCATTAAAGGTTCTGGAACCATAATAAGTAGTGTCTCTATTTTCATCTTTATATTGGAATTTTACTTTCTCCCATACCATCGATTCTGTGAGAAACCATTTGGGAGTAGCTTGCAATTGATAGCGGTTCCACACAAGGTGTTTATTATTTTCTATTGATGATTTTGCTTTGTCTAACTGGGGAGTGTAATACCCAAGTGGTCGCATTTGCCACTGAGAAGAATTGACCGGTAAAAAAAACTGGCTATCATTTGCAAGGCCACCGTTTTCTACCCTTCGCGATCGATTCCAACTGAATACAATAGTTTGCTTAAAGCGTTTATTTTGGGATTGGAAAAGACTTCCGAAACGAATTCTTTTACGTGTATTGTTTTGAAGAGACCCAAAATATTGCTCCTGATTAACACTGCTATTATAGTCGAGTGCGATATTCCACCCTGGGCTAAAATTTTGGGTATGCAATGCCTTCAATGCGATGGTATTGCCCGGCCCTTGCATGTAATTAAATTGCGTAAAGGGGGCGAAAGCCTGATAAAATTGCATGTCTTCTGGGTTATTATCGGAACAAGCGAAAGGATTAAATCCGATGCGAATCAACCCATCCAAAGACAAGGGATTTCGCTTTTTTACACCCATCGTATACCCCGTAAGTGTGTGCATAGGACTTCCTATTTCTCCCAAATCGGCCATTGTGTAAGGAGTTTCATTTCGATAAAAAGAAGTATTTACCGCATTGGTATCATAGGAAAAAGATTCATAGGCAAGGGTATCTTTTGGATTCGAAGGATTGCACAATATGTTTAAAGGAGTATTCCAAGCATTGCCCATAAAATGAATCAAATCAGCTGTTTGTGGGTGTATTTTAAATTTTGTGTTTTTCTTGTTGACTTCTGTACTAACTTTGGAAGAATCACGAAACGGCAAATCCATTTGAAGGGTGCCTATGCCTTGTGCATATGAAGGAATAGCAATGGCTAAGAAATGCAGTAGCAATGATATGTTCAGAATCAGTTTAGTCAAAATGAAATAAATGTTCTGCAAATTTGCATATAATTATCCACGCTTTGGCTCTAAGGCCTCACATCTTTGTCTGGAATAGAAGAATGGGCATTATTTTGAAACAATGAATGATACTTATCTATTGTTAAAGTACTTGTTAGTCATAATACTAAGTACATTTAAGTATATTCTTGGGGTCTTGGCGCTGTTATCCACTCCACAATCCAATCCCTTAATCGATTTCTGTGCAACCTCCTTCGGGGGCATTCTGGGGGTATCTATCTGGATTTTTTTGGGTTCGATAATCCAAAAAATCTTTATTCGGTTCAGTGTGATTCTTAGGCAAAAAAGAAATCCTACAGGGTCAATAAACCCAAAAAAATTCAGTAAAAAAAATCGCATTTTAGTAAAAATTAAACGTTGGGGGGGGGTGCCCGTTCTCGCTTTTTTATCGCCTTATCTTTTGAGTTTGCCAATTGGTTGTTTCATTTGCATTGCTATGGAATCGAATCGATGGCGGGTATTTGGCTATATGGTTTTATCTATTTTGTTTTGGGGTGCCATTACATTTGGATCAAAATGGCTTTTGAATTCATAAATTCTTCACTGCAATGTTCCACATTAACCTAAATTCTTCTGGGTCTTGCTTTGTCTAATTGTTTGAGACTAATTACTTTATTACCCGCCATATATTGGCAATATTTTGATTTTTACCGGTGGAAAGTTTCGCAAACCAAATACAAGGCGTTAAATTGTGCCTCGAATGCGAAGGCCAACTATTATTTCTTTCATTTTAGGTGTATTGTTTTTTTTTACAGCCTGTAAACGAGAGCCCCTTTCTTGGGATGTCGCCGTATCGGTACCCTTGTTTAAATCCAATTTAGGTTTGGGTCAGATCGATGCCAAATTTCTTAAAAACACTGTTTCTGACAGCAGTTATTTACTCAATTACGAAAATTTACTTTACAGCTACCGCATGGCCAACATTAGGGTTTATGATACTGGGATCTCCGCATCTTTTACCCTTAACCGATTAAAATTGAGTGACCGGAGTATTCTTCAAAAGATAACGCTGGGTCAGATCAATCCCTTGTTTAAATTATTAGACGGCCAGACTGCCAATATACCCGAGCAAAATCAGGGAAATCTATCTCCCGTTGACATTGATGCCAGCGCATTTTTTGAAACCGCTACATTGGATAGCGGGTTTTTAGATATTGGTATTTCTAACGGATTGCCAGTAAAAGTAAAATTGGTGGTTTTTGAACTTACAAATGCAAATGACAACAGCCAGGTTGCATATGATTCATTTACCAATATCCCCATGGGTGGAAAAGTTACAAAACGCATCGACTTAAGAAATAAAACTGTTTCAAAAGGCTTAAAAGGCAGTATCAAACGCCTGACCACCGAGGCAAGCTCGGGACCTGTATTAATAGATGCGAGCAAAGGAGTTGATATTGAACTCACCGTATCTCGCTTACGACCCAGGTATGCTATTGCGGCTTTCCCATCCCAAAATGTAATAGAGCAAAATGAGGGACTTACCGTATATATGGGTGGGGCTGAAGTAAAATATTTTAAAGCCAAAAGTGGGTTGTTGCGCATGAAATTGGTAAGTACGATACAAGAAGACATGACCATGTTCTTTGAAATTCCCACCGCCATCAAACAAGGCAAAAAACTCTCAAGAATTGTTAAATTACCCGCTGCTACGCCCGGAGGAATAAGTACCCGCAATGAACTATTTGATCTTAGCGATTATTTAATTGATTTCCGAGGAAAGAATCCAGATACCAAGGATACGGTAAATACATTTCACCAAATTCTGATTGTAACGCTCGATAGTTCAGGAAGAAAGGTAGCTGTTGGACTCAAAGATAGCATCCGAATCGATTATCGATTGGAATCCATGATTCCAGACTATGCTATTGGATATATGGGTCAACTACTTACACAAACTGGAAATCAGGTGGCTCCATTTGATTTATTTAAAGGTTTGGACGGCGATATAAAATTCAAGGACTTCAAAATGAGTTTATTGTTGCGCAATTCCATTGGTAACGATGGTCGCCTGAAAATAAATACTCTGGCAGGTGAAAATGTCTTTTCAAACAAGAAAATCCCCTTATTAGCGACCCCCTTAGCCAATGATATTTTGATTACATCTCCCCCTTTTGTCCGCAACGCATATACAGAGACTGAAATTGAATTGAACCCTAACAATTCAAATGTCAAGCAGTTTGTTGAAAATTTACCCCAGCGTCTGCAGTATAATATTGATGTAGAAACAAATCCCAATGGCAATGTAAACCTTTACAAGGATTTTGTTTTTGACAATAGCAAGGTAGATGTTTTGCTAAAGGTGGTGGTTCCAGCAGAGTTTTCATTGGGAAAATTTACCCTCCGTGATACTCAAAGTGTAGATTGGAACGCCATTGGAGGACTAGACCGTATTCAGTCGGCCAAGTTAAATGTGAGGGTAAAAAACATGTTTCCATTGGGCGCAAACTTGCAATTGACTTTACTCGACAACAATGAACAAGGGATTACTGCATTGGAAATAAATCCATCAGAGGGTATTATTTTACCAGCCATCGTCGATTCGAAAGGATTCGCAACGAGCCCTTTTGATGGGGCATTTTCAATTGCCATAGGGAGAGACAAAGTTGATGCGTTAAAAAAGACAAAATTTATTGCCATCACAACCACATTAATTGGCAATGGGAAAATGCAAAGAATATACGACAACGCCAGTATTATGGTGTCAACAACCATTGATTTTGAGTATGAATCGCGGTATAAAAAGTAATTTTTTGGACCGCTCTATGTCATTGATTCCTATTTGGAAAAGTGTCCTTCTTTTGCTTTTCTGTGGTTTCTCTTTTGGCAAGGCACAATCTCAAAAAAAGTACCTACACAAAGACAGTCTCGTAAATTCAATTGTTGTGAATCCGCAAATCTCTGACAACCCATTTCCGTTGGAAGATGGTTTCCGCTATAAAATCGTTTCGGGATCAAACGGTTTGCCTTTTGCATTTATGAAAAAATTGGCATTTGGGGGTTATATCTCAACCAAAAACACTACGTCGACTGAATTACAAATAAAAGATGTAAACCGTGCAGGTTTCATACAAGAATTCAGCCTAGCGCTATTTCCCTTGAAACTGAGATACCCAAAATCAGTAGCCATTACTGCAAAAAAATTTATAGGGATCGAAAAAATTTCCATTAGAAATACCCAAATGGCGGGTTTTGTTTTTTCCAAAGATGCCTATCGTTTGATGTTTCGCGGAAATGGATATTACAAAGGGAAATTATTACAATTGGGGAGCAATACACTGTTTTCTATTGGGCTAAACACCATCGATTTTGGCATATCTCTTCCCAAAAAAAAATGGGGTGAATGGTCGTTTTCTTTGTCTCAGGTTAATAATTACAATATACTATCAACCGAGAATATTCATTTATTCACGAGTGAAAATGCGGATTCGATCTCGTTCATTGGAAATTTTTACTCTCAATCAACCAATCATGTGAGGTTTACCAAAAAGGGTTTAGGCATTACAACGAGTGTCAAAAAAAATCTGCATTTTGGCAAAAGAAATATGATGGGATTGCAATTCCCAAACCAATGGCTTGTGGGCGTTAAAGATTTTGGAATCTATCATTTACCGGCAGTACAAGTAAATAGTAGGGGTATGATTTGGTCTGCAAATGGACGCGGTTTAAAACCATTTTCTTCACAAACAATGCTGCCGGTATCAATACAGCAAGTAGCATTGACACCGAAGGAATTACAATTGGGCAATTGGTTTAATCGTCAACGCGACACTGCCCTTGACAGATTAAATAGTATAGATCAAGAACGGTCGGGGAATGTGTTATCTCCATTTACTTTGTTTGTAGAAACGCAATTGTTTAAAAAGCAGTATACTGGTGTATCGTTTCGCTGCGATTATGTTAATATTCCAGGATATATTCCCCGTTCTACTGTTTCTTTTTCCAAACGTATCCCACCCCCCATAAATCAGAAATTTGATTATTTTGAATTGAACCCCTATGTGGGGATTGGCGGTTTTGATACTTGGGATATTGGCTGTAAACTCCTTATTTCTTCTCCCATTAGAGGTTTTGGAAAGGCGTATTTTACATTGGATGTCATCGGTATAGAATCGTTCATCGCACCCACAAAACAGCATGGCGCCGGATTTTCAACCTCTATTATTGTTGGTTTATAATAAAGTTTGATTTATGTTCAGCCGAAGTGGCTGTTTTCAGGTCAATCCCCAAAAGAAAACTTATTTTTTCAGTGATGGGCCAATGGAATAGACAAACCATTTCCCTTGATTGTATAAGGCTTGGTGATTGGGGGTTGGAACAGCAGTATCGGCATATTCTGAAAACCATCGACTGGTATCATTGGTGATAACATAGCCTAAGTAGCGTTTTTTTTCGGTGAGATTTTTGCATTTTGCATTGTAAATTTCTGAAGCTAAACGCGGCCCATACCCAGAATCCAAGCGAACACCTTTTGTTTCTAATAGGTATAAAACTGTATTGGGGGAGGGATCGAATGCCACAAATACTTCTCGATCGTTTACATTCACTTTTTTTAGCCACATCCCTATTCTTTTAACATCATCAATCTCTGTGACAACATCTTGGCAATAATAATGATTGGCCGTAAACCGATTTGTAAGCATTTCTTTAGCGTGTCCAAAGTGCATAAAAGGAAAAACACACAAGCCCACTAAACTCAGAAATGCAGCCCACCCTTTCAAAAATATTTTACCATTCAGATAGCGTTGTTGCAACGCAAGAATGGCAAAGAAAATAAAAGGCCAGGCACTTAAAAAATAATAATCATGGTATCGAAACTGCAATTGAAACAGTATAAATATCCCGCCAAAACCCATAAGCAACCAAATACTGAGCTCTTCTATAAGTGTAAGTGATTTCCGATACCTAATCACACTATAGGCCCATAGCAATATAATGCCCAATATGGGCAGGGTAGGATACAACGAATCAATCCAGGTATTGAGGCTATAACGAGCTATTTCTATAAATTCTGTGAGACTTTTACTGGGATTTATTTGTTGCAGAAAATGCGTATTCCAGGTTGTTTCGGTAATTTTTTTTGCATACGCATACCAACATGCCACGGGAATGATTGGAATTACTAATGAATACCATGGATATTTTGGTAACGCGAGGATTGATGATTCCTCTATGATTTCATAGCTATTGTCTTTGTTTTGTTTAACACGCAAAGGCTTTTTAAATTTTTGGGTAAAAAGCAACAGAATAATGGCAATATGTATAATGAGAAAGGATACTTTTATAAGACCACACAACGTTATAAACAACAAATAAAACCACCAAGCCCTTTTGGTATCAATGTGGTAATGCCATTTAATCCAATGGTATAATGCGATCATTCCCAGTGAAAGAGCAACAGGATCGGCAAGGAAATTCCAAGTATAAAAAACCAATGTTGGGGATAGGTAAAAAATTGCCAATAGGGCCAATTTACTCAGCGTACTCCTTATGTGCATGGATAAAATCCTCCAAGCGGCCCACATTCCAAAGCCCACAATCAGCCCTACAATAATGCGGTAAATAATATTGTGAAATCCAAATACCGAATACGCCAGGGCAACAAGATAAGGAATGATCGGAAATTCCATGCCTGCGACGCCTTCGGCGGCGCGATTTTCCATTACACGTGGCAAAAAAAAGTTCATAGATTCATGCCAAAAATTCCATGCAACACAGGCACGATCTGCTTGTGCCTGCTGGTGCATACCAAAGGGCGGCATATTTATATGGTCTAGCCAGCCCAAACCCAATTGAATCGCAATCCAAAAAATCCAAAACCACCGATCGGGATTGTGTTGTGTGCTTGGCCGAGAATTTTCATTGTCTTTCTCACCCATATTTGGAGGGGTACCTCCGAAAAAACGGCTGCCCATAAATACTTCTCGGAAGTTATTGTAGGGTACTTTTGATGATTGATTTTGGCTTTGTGGAAATTGGAATGCCATGCTATTACATTTCTTTCAGTGCATCAATATTAGAATCTCTAACAATATATGTGGGCCGATTTTTAACATTTTCACTCACCCGACCCAAATATTCCCCCAAAATTCCAATTCCCAGCAATTGGACTCCACCCAAGAACAAGACAGAAATATGCAATGATGTCCAACCTGCTTCGGTATAACCAAATAATTTTTGATACAAACTATATAAAATAAGCAGAAATGCTATACCCGAAACAACAAATCCCAAGAGTGTAGCCATCCGTAAAGGCCAGTTGCTAAAACTACTGATGCCATCCGTAGCGAAGCGTATCATTTTTGAATAGGTAAATTTAGTGTTTCCGCCCATGCGTTCCTCCCTGTCATATTCGATAAAGCTAGATTTGAATCCAATCCATGCAATTTGACCACGCAAGTACTTGTGTTGTTCGGGCATTTTAAGCAATATCCGTTGAACTTTTTGGTGGATGAGTCTAAAATCTCCTGTGTCGATGGGGATATCAATCGTGGTGATATTGCCCATAATTCTGTAAAAAAGGGATGCTGTGATTTTTTTGAGCCAATTTTCACCCTTTCTTCTCAAGCGTTTTGCATACACAACTTCATACCCCTCCAATGATTTTTTATACAAATCAGGAATAAGTTCCGGTGGATCCTGTCCATCTCCATCCATAATTATTATGCGTTTACCAGTGGCATGCTCTAACCCAGCTGTTATGGCAATTTGATGACCAAAATTTCTGGATAAATCAATGTATTTTATGGAATCATTGGCTTCAGAAAGGCTTTGAATCATTGCCAAACTTGCATCGGTAGAACCGTCATTTACATAAATTAGTTCGTAGGTTATACCCAGTGCAACAAAAACATTGTAAATCCTTTCACTCAATCCAAGGATATTAATTTCCTCATTATTAATGGGTACTACCAGGGAAATTTCTACTGAAGTTGAAGACATATAGCAAAAATATGCAAAACCATGAACTACCTTTGTGTTTGATTATAAAACTCTAAAAAAATGCGAATTTCTCTTCAGTTTGCTTTTGCTTTTATCGCCTTTGCCATCATTTCTTGTAGCTCTTGTCAATCTATACAAACAGACACCTATAATGCAGTGGTCTCTGAAAAAGAATTTGACAAAATTATTGGCGGTGATAAACTTGTGATGGTAGATTTTTATACTACATGGTGTGGTCCTTGCAAAAAAATGGCGCCATTTGTGCAGCAAATCAAGACCAATCGGAACAAAGAAGTAATTGTGCTTCAAGTAGACGCAGAATCTCAGTTTGGCATCTCCGATCGATACCGTTTGGAAGGATATCCAACCTTAATTTTCTTCAAACGGGGGCAAGTCATCGGCCGTGCTTTGGGCTATCAAAACTATGACGCTCTGTCAAGTTTAGTCGATCGTTTTAAATAAAAAACTGGGGTTTATAGATTCAAAGTTTCAGCACCTCAGCCGAAAAGCTATAAATAAAGCCACCGCAGTGTGTCCCTTACTATCTACTTTCCGATTTACACTGCCAACCCAAGGAGTAGAAAAAATTAAAAGGTTTTATTTAATCGCACAAACAATCAAATTTTTTTATCCAAAAAGAAATTAAAACTGTCTCCGCGCAATCCAAGGCGAAGTGTTTCCAGTGAAACAAGTTCATTTGGTGAGATGTTTCCAATATTTACATTGCACCCGTAGAGTTTAATAAACCAAACTTGCTGTTCTTTTTTGGGTGCCTCCCAAACGATCTGATTAATGGGTATCTTACGAATAATTTCCGCAACCAATCCAGATCTAATCTCACCTGACCCCCTAAATATTCCAACATTTCCAGACTCTCTGGCCTCTGCAATTACTTTCCATGCACCCGCTGTTAACTCCGTCTGCATTTGTTCAATCCATTGGTAAGGCGGTATAATTTTTTCATCATCTTTGCTTCCAACTTCGCTCAAAACGATATAATTTTTGGCTAGGGTTTGAATGTATTCACATTTTATGTCATGGGGCATATCCAAACTACCATCGCTCACTTCGACATGTGTAAGTTGCAATTTCTCAATCAAACGCAAGTAATCATCAAATTGATTGCGGGCGATGTAGGCCTCAAAAAGGGTACCACCCAGAAAAACCGGAATCTTTGCAGAATGGTATAACTGAACTTTCTCAAGCAAACGCGCAGTTGTAAAACTGGTTCCAAAACCCAGTTTTAACAGATCTGTATATGCAGCACCATTTTCTATAAAATTTTCTGCTTCCTGTATGCTTAAACCCTTATCCATAACCATTGACAATCCCTCCGTTCTGGGTTTGTTCTCCCGAAAGGGCAATTGGGTTAAATTGAATAAGTTTGCGTTCATAATCCAGTTCTGGCTTGGGTAAATTTTGAAATACAAGAGAGTATTTGCGTTGCGTGTCGCAACTCAGGGGCAAATGTGAACAATTGTATGTGTTCATTTGCATTTAATTCCAAGGCTTTTTCTAAAACAAACAGCGCAGCAGAGGCTTGTCCTGAGAGGTAACACAAGGCAGCCAATCGGTAAAGAAGTCCACAGTGATTTGGGATATTTTGAAGGCCTGTTTCAACAATTTCCAAAGCACGGCCAGTTTCTCCCACTTCGTAAAGAGAAGTACTGTAGTTAAGCCACACTTCTGGATTTGAGGTATGCTCAACCCTTAGCGATTCGTATAAGGCCTCCCATTTTTCTTGCATATGCGCACCAAAATAGGCGCTGGCCAAAACCATTCCGTAATCAGATTCAAAGTGATCTAAGTTATATGCCCTCTCTAAATAGGGAATTGCGGCACTGTAATTTTCTTCGTAATGCCAAGTAAGTCCCATGCTATACCAACACTCAGCATCCTGGGGTTGTTGTTTGATAATTTCTTTGTACAACATTCGGCAGGTTTTGACATCCCCTTGTTCATAATAACTCCAGGCCAATAAACCTTCTATTTCCGCAAAAGTTTTTTTGGGAAACTTAAGTTGAAGTTCGTTATATAATTTAATAAACTCCTCATACTGGCCCAATTCATAAATACACTCGAGATAAGTAATCCATGCATCTGCAAAATTGTCGTTGATGGTGATTGCAAAATCCAGGGCTTTAAGCGCTTGTTCATGATCTCCTTTTGCCATATGCCCTGACCCCAAAACATACCAAGCCTCTGCAGAATATGGATCTTGGTCAATAATGCGCTGAATCATCGGTAACAGAGATTCAATTAACCCACCTTCTTCTGCTTTTTCAATGTATTTTTCAAGAATTACGCTTACCTCAGACCCTGCATCCAAGGCTTTCTCGAGAATGGGCATCGCCAAGTCAAATTGGCCATGGTACAAAGAAATTTCCAGAAAATCTTCAAGCATTGCTTCCTCTTCGCCCGCATTTTGCAATACTTTCAGCAATTCATCCATTGCTTTCTTTTTGTGACCCTGCAAACCAAAAACAAGGGCTTGCATAAATCCCAAGGCGGGTTCAAATGGCGCGTATTGAAGCGCGTGGCTAATACAACTTCTGGCCTTGGTATATTTTTGATCACGCACCAACCACTCAACCATGTGCAAAGAAAATATGGGCATGTAAGGATATTGTTGTATAGCGGTTTCAAGAATTATTTTGATATACGTATCTGCACGGTATTGCCCAGTTTGGGTGGGGAACTGACTCGCATAAAACCGGTACAATTCCAACCATTCTCTTGCCGAAAATTTGACGCGCTGTTTACTTTCAAATTCACGCACCATCGCATCTACATCGCCATGGAAAACATCTTCTTCTTCCTCGTCGTCCCAATCTGATGAAAAAAAACTCATTGCATCAAAATTACTCTTTATTGGCGTTTTGCATCCACTATTTGGCATGAGTTCTTCCCCAACTTTTACACATACTTTCAGGTATGTCAATTACAATCCAAATTTTATATGGGTTTTTCGGGTTGTTGGTTGTAAACTTGTACTTTGATGTTTTTCCGGACAATTACTCATCAAGTATAAATAGTCTTAGACTTAACCTGTTGTATTGATAACGCCCATTATTTTTGGAATTTTTACTGGCTTTGTAATGAGCATTTCACTGGGGGCAGTTTTTTTCCTTCTGGTACAGGCGGGATTAATGGGTGGTTTGAGAAAAGGAATTCCCCTGGCATTAGGGGTAATTTTTGGCGATTTTATATGCATGGTACTTGCATTAGAGTTTAGTGATTTTATTACAAATTTTTTAACGGATTATAAGTTGGAGATTTCAATACTGGGAACATTGGTTTTTTTTACCCTGGCATTTCACCATTTTTTTCATCATTACAAATCCAAAAATGACGGATTGGAAATGCGATTGGCGAATATGTCAAATTTGCAAATGGGGTTCAAGTCGTTTGCCATAAATATGGCAAATCCCGTAAATGTGGTTTGGTGGCTTGGCCTTTACACACTTCCCCCAGGTGCAGAGTTTGATTATTATTCAAAATGGGTATTTGGTATCACAGTAATTGCGAGTGTTTTTGTAACAGAGCTTTGTGTTTCTTGGAGCGCAGGAAAGCTTAAATTATACCTTACCGAGGATAGAATAAAACAATTAGACCTTATCATTGGCTTGTTGTTTTCTTGTATGGGCTTGTATTTACTATACAGGAGTTATTTATGTTACTTTCAATAATTTCAACAATTTACAAGTTTTTAGATTGTTAAAACATATACGTTTGTTGTTGCCTTCGAAATTGATATTCAAATTCATGAATCATTACCTAGGGTTATCATCAAATGGTTGTTTTATCAAAAAACTATTGATTCTAGTTGTAATTTTACCCCATGGATGAAATAGAACAGAATAATCCGGCGCGCGCCTTGTTCTTCAAAGCTAAATCTGCCTTTGCTTTGGGGGAAGTATACGAAGCCAATTTAATTATTCGAAAGGCATTAGAAATTGAGGCCAACGAAGAATTTATATCCCTTGCCAAAGATATAAAACGAGAAATCGGACTTAAATCCCTTCGTAAAGCACAAATTTTATTGAGTCGTGAACAATATCATGAATCTTTAGATGAGGCCACCAAAGCACTGGAATTGCTCGAAGAATCGCTCGAAGCGGAAGAAATTATTGCCAAAATCACGGTGCGTATTAAGAAGACAAAATCTAATCGGCGCTATATTTGGATAGCAGCTGCATTGTTTTTTCTTATTGTTGCATCAATGGCTATGCTATCATGGAGCAGTTATAGCGATGAAAATGACGCTTTTAAAGACGCTGAAGCGCAAATGAGTATCGCTGCGTATCAGCATTATCTAGAACAGTACCCCAAAGGTAAATTCTCAAAAAAGGCCAGGGAATACATTAAATCTATTGATGAACAAGATGAATCCCTTTGGAATTCTGCTGTGAATGCACCCAGTAAGATAAGTTTGGAGCGGTATCTATTCAAAATGGAATCCTTGGGTGGAACGCATGTATCCAGTGCCAAACTCATGATAGATTCCTTGGATTTTGATGCGGCATTAAAAGAAAATTCCCAAGAAGCAATTAAAAAATACATGGCCGTTCACCCCAACGGGAATTATCTGCCAACAGCAAAACGTTTGCTGATTACAATGGTTACACCTGAGGAAAGAAATGAATTGTTGGTTTACTTCAACACATTTTATGAATTATATGCCAATGGCAATCATGAGTCGCTCATGGGATATTTTAATTCCGTAACAAAGCGTTTTATGAACAAAACAGATATATCCAAGGCTGATTTACTTGTATTGTTTAATAAAAATCAAAACGGATATTCAAGTGAGAATATTTCCATGGATTCATCAACCTTCAGAGTTGCAAAGGAGCTTAATGGAAATTACACCATTCATTTTACGATTGATGCAAACAAAACAAAGAATATCGGTGACAATTCACTCAAGGGCAAAACAAAGCGTTTGGGCAAGAAATTTCGTGGAGAAAAAACTACGGTTTCTTATTATAGCAACCAGAGGGTTGAATTAATTCTAACACCTGATAAGAAAATTAACTCTTATACAGTGCGTTTGCTGAGTTCAGTAAAACGCTAACCCCTTCCTCTAAAATCTTTAAATTGGCGTCGTATTGAAGTCGTTCATTCAAGACTAATTAAAAGATTGTCAAATGCATTTTTTTGTCTAAAAATTTTATACATTGATTAAAAATAAAATTAATATTGGGAAATAATGACTATGTTTGTAGAAAAAAAATGGAACTTTTATCAATCATTAAAATTGCTCCAGAAAATTACGTAGCCTTTACGTTTTTTATCGGGACCATGGCCATGATGGCCGCATCAGTTTTCTTCTTTTTTGAATTAAACAACACAAAACCAGAATGGAGAACTTCTATTCTTGTCTCTGGTTTGATCACTTTTATTGCAGCA
>SYIL01000020.1 GCA_005798825.1 Bacteroidota bacterium | reverse complement strand
GAATCCTGTCTCCCCGACCACTTTCTAAAGCCTCAGAGAAATTTGGGGCTTTTTTATGCGAATCTGGGCATTGGCCCAATTGAGCAGAAAAAAATACAGCCACGGATGCCAAAGGCAAACAGGCCGCAACGCTGGAGCCAAGCAAGGTAGCCATTCCCTATACTGTATTGTTGCACCTCCAAGAATCACGAGCAAAATGAGTACTCTTGTCTCCCAGATCCTATGGCTTGGATGAATAAAAAATCACGCACACACAAAAGAATAAAAATAAGCCTCAAAACAAAGGTATTTATTCGGCCAAGTGGATTATTTTTGTGATGATTTCATTGTATTTTGAGTCCCGAAGAATTTATACACCAACTCACATTTGATCGCAACGACCTTCAATTCACGATTGGGTGTGGGATTGCTGCAGCTTTTACATTATTTTACTTGTTTAATTACTTTGTCCCTGTTAAAAAAACTGCCGTTGGCAAATTGTCTTCGAAAGCTCCTGGAATTAGCATTGTCATTACAAGTTGTAACAACCGTTCTATATTAGAAAAAAATTTACCCCTATGGCTTTCTCAAGATTACCCCAATTTTGAAGTGATTATTGCCGACGATCGAAGCACAGATGAAACGCTTTTTTTTCTAATTGAACAACAAAAGCTTCATCCAAAACTACAAATAGTTTCTTTGGATCCCCATTTTGTTAAAATGGGAGGCAAAAAACTTGCCCTCACACTGGCTTTCAAAAAGTCCCAATTTCAATACTTTTTGATTACCGAAGTAACTGTTGTTCCCGCCAGCAATCAATGGCTTAAACTCATGTCACTTCAATTGGGAAACAAAAAAAATGAAATTGTATTGGGTGTTTCTCCGATTCGCTCAGGACGTGGATTTTTGTCGACCTTGGCTCAGCACGAGTTGTTGCTCAATTCTTTACAATTTTTGGGATTGGCAAAAATGGGAAAACCTTACATGGGTATGGGTGAAAATCTTGCCTACAGCAGACATATTTATGATTCAGTAAATGGATTTAGTAAACACCACCATCTGCCAATGGGTGATGATGTGCTTTTTGTTCAAGAAGCTGCAAGCTCAACCAATACAGCTATTTGTATTCATCCAGATGCCTATACTCTGGGTGAAGGCCCTGTAAACTGGAAGTCATATTGGAGAAAAAATGCCCGAAAATTGTGGATAGAAAAATCCTTTGATCGGAGCGTAAAAAAACGCATCATCGTCTATCCTATGGTACAATTGTTTTTTTGGTTGGTACTCATTGTTTGGTTTACAATCGGTCATCAGTGGGTCTGGCCTTTGATCGCCTTACTGGTAAAAATTATACCTGAGTGGATTGTTTTTTATCAAAAAGGAAAGCTGCTGCAGATGCGTAAATCCATACTACTCTATCCTTTTTTCAATCTATTTGAATCTTTTTGGTTTCCCTTGACACTTATCAATTCTTTTTTTTCAAAGAAAATTATATGGTAGGTTCAGAAATTATTCTAGACTACTTTCCTGGACTAAACAAAACCCAACAAAACCAAATTGCCCAATTGGGAGGATTGTATCATTTTCACAACCAACGGGTGAATGTGATTTCGCGAAAAGACATGGATCTGTTTTACATTCACCATGTACTTCATTCTCTGGCTTTGGCCAAAACTTGTTCATTTGTCAATGGCTCAAATTTTATTGACATAGGAACAGGAGGCGGATTTCCAGGAATCCCTCTATCCATATTATTTCCGGAGGTCAAGTTTACATTGGTAGATAGCATAGGCAAAAAAATTGCAGTCGTACAAGATGTGATAGACAGTTTAAATTTGGTCAATGCAAAAGCCATATTATACAGGGCTGAAAACTTAAATAGCACATATGATGGTGCCATCGCAAGGGCGGTAGCGCCGGCAATAGAACTGTTTAATTGGATGAAAGGGCATTGGAATGCAGAACCCCTTTTTTATCTTCTGAAAGGAGGCGACCTAAACGCAGAGCTAAATGCGGTTTTACAAGTTTCTCCGAATATTAAAATAAAGATTCAATCTATCTCTGATATTTTCCCAAGCCAAGCATTTTTCGAAACCAAGAAAGTAGTGCAATTGTCTTATTAGCTGGGAAGGGTATAAGAAATATGGCGAATCCGAGTGCCGCGCCATACTCGAATCAATGTTTATGATTGACAGACCTGGGCAATTGAAGTTTTACAATCTCATAGAATCCGTCAGATCGTCAGCCTCTATTGAAACAGCAGTAGAATCGAACGATTTTCAACCGTCGAATTCACAAACTATTTCATCGGCTAAGGGCACCAAACCCTATTCATTTGCCTGTAAAATTGCTTTTGCTTTTTCTAAAGCATTCTCTAAACCTGCAATATTCGTTCCGCCTGCAGTGGCAAAAAATGACTGCCCACCCCCTCCACCCGAAATTTCGTGGGCACAATCCCGTATCATAAGCGAAGCATTCCATGCGTTTTCTCTCACCCATTGGTCATCTATATAAATCGCCAAACCCGCTTTTTCTTCTGCTTCAAATGCCAAAACAACTACGGGATTTTTCAATTCCTGCTTTAACTGAAAACACAATTTTTTGGCAGAATCTGCACTTGGCAAATCAATACGTTCCAATACCATAGAAATACCCTTGATCAACTGAACCTTGCCCAACAGTTGGGCCTTTATGTTCGATATCGTCTTGATTTCAATAGATTCTAAGGTTTTTCTCAGGGAGATATTTTCTGCTACTAATTTATGCAACGCAACATGGGTGTCTTTTGGATTTCCCAACAAATCTCTTACAACCAATAGTTCCCTCTCTTGCTTGTCGATATAACGCAATGCTGCCAACTCTGTAACCGCCTCGATTCTTCGAACCCCGGCAGCAATCCCCGACTCACCCAATAATTTGAAGAGTCCAATTTGGGAGGTATTGCCTACATGGGTTCCCCCACATAATTCCATTGAATACTTGGCATCAAATTCTATAATTCGAACAAATTCACCATATTTCTCACCAAATAAAGCCATTGCACCCAATTTTTGGGCGGAAGCAATGGGTATATTCCTATGTTCTTTCAGTTGAATGCCTTCACGAATTTTGGCGTTTACTCTTTGCTCGACTTGGGCGATCTGTTCGGGTGTCATTTTGCCAAAATGGGAAAAATCAAAACGCAAATATTCAGGGTTTACCAAACTCCCTTTTTGAGATACGTGCACACCCAATATTTCGCGCAAAGCACTGTGCATTAGGTGAGTTGCACTGTGGTTACTGCTAATACTGCCTCGTCGAACCTCGTCTAGCTTCGCAATAAATACCTGATCCATTTTGCTGGGAAGGCTTTCGCAAATCAAGACATGCAATGAATTTTCTTTTTGCGTGTCCAATACACATACAGACAAACCATCTTCACCAATCAAAACCCCAGTATCTCCAACTTGACCACCACTTTCGGCATAGAATGGACACTTGTCTAATACCAATTGATAGACAGGAACTCCCTTCGCTGTAATGGTGCGATGACGGCTTATTCTACTCGAACATTCCATTAAATCATACCCACAGAAAGACTCTTCGCTGTCGGGCATGATTGTTTGCCAATCTCCTGTTTGTTTAATCGCATCGGTTTTTGATCGATTTTTTTGGGATTGCATGGCCAAATTAAAACCATCTATATCAATTTTACACCCACGTTCCTTTGCAATCAATTCACTAAGGTCAATCGGAAAGCCAAAAGTATCATATAATTCAAAAGCCGTTAGGCCATCAACCATGCCCTTTGGATGCTGGTCGATATACAACCCCAACCGGGTTAATCCTGCGCTCAAGGTTCGAAAAAAAGCGTTTTCCTCCTCTTGAATCACACGCTGAACAAATTGTTCTTGGGCCTTAAGTTCTGGGAACGAGGCTTCAAAGAAATCGGCCAAAGACGGCAATAATTTATATAGAAACGCCTCTTGGAGTCCAAGGTATGAATATCCATAGCGAACTGCTCTTCGAAGTATCCTGCGCACAACATATCCAGCGCCAGTGTTTGAGGGCAATTGACCATCCGCAATACACAATCCAACTGCCCTTATGTGATCGGCAATGACGCGATACGCCACATCTTTAGATGGGTCTGCACCGTATTTCCCATCGCATAATTTTGCTGTATTGTGAATGATGAACTGGAAAATATCAGTATCATAATTGCTAGATTTCCCTTGAATCGCCCGCACCAATCGCTCGAAACCCATGCCAGTATCAACATGTTGTGCGGGTAATTTTTCCAAAACACCGTCTGATTTACGGTTAAATTCCATGAATACTAGATTCCAAATTTCGATAACTTCTGGATGGTCTTGGTTAACCAAAGTAGCACCATCAACCGCCTCGCGCTGCTCGGATGAACGCATATCAAAATGAATCTCCGAACAAGGTCCACATGGGCCAGTATCTCCCATCTCCCAAAAATTGTCTTTTTTATTTCCCTTGAGTATGCGCATTGGATCGATAAACTCTTTCCATCGATCATGCGCTTCTTTGTCAAATAAAATATTCGCCTTCGTATCCCCTTCAAAAACTGTAACATATAACTGGTCTTTGGGAAGTCCATAAACACCAGTCATCAACTCCCAAGCCCAAGCGATAGCATCTTGCTTAAAAAAATCTCCAAAACTCCAATTGCCCAACATTTCAAACATTGTATGGTGGTAATGGTCATGGCCAACCTCTTCTAAATCGTTGTGTTTTCCACTCACACGCAAACATTTTTGTGAATTTACGACCCGTTTAAACGGTGCTACGCCATTGCCCAGAAAGTAATCCTTAAATTGGTTCATCCCTGCGTTGGTGAACATAAGCGTAGAATCCCCTTTGACAACAATGGGAGAACTTTGAATGAAATTGTGTCTTTTCGATTCAAAAAATGCCAAAAACTTCTGCTTAATTTCGTGACTGCTAGGCGCCATGAGGCAAAGATAAGAATTGCCATGAACAAGCCCCTAAATCATTAAAATTAAACTATCTTTTGAAGGCATTCAGTTTTGGTGCCGCATTTTTTATATCCTCACTTGCACTATCTTCAAATTTTTTGAAATTGTCATTGAATAAATGTGCCAATTTTTCGCACTGCATGTCGTAGGCGTTTTTATCGGACCATGTATTTCTTGGGTGTAACAAGAATGATGGAACCCCCTGACAAGAATCTGGCATCATCATTCCAAATACAGGATGTTGGGTAAAATTACCAACCAATTTTTCTTCCAATGCTGCTGTGATCATTGCACGGGTATGCGATAATTTCATCCGACTTCCCGTACCGTAACCACCACCACTCCATCCAGTATTCACCAACCAAACCGAAATATTAGGAGACGAACGCAATTTATCGCCCAACATTTTGGCATAAACCATTGGATGCAAAGGCAGAAAAACTTGCCCAAAACAAGAAGAAAATGTAGCCTGGGGTTCAATTACTCCAGCTTCAGTGCCCGCCACCTTGGCTGTATAACCACTGATAAATTGATACATTGCTTGCCCAGGATTTAACTTGGAAATAGGCGGTAAAACACCAAAAGCATCCGCTGTTAAGAAAAAGATATTCTTTGGAGCATCCCCTATAGAAGGTACGGCAATATTATCGATATAATCAATTGGGTATGCAACACGGGTATTTTCTGTAACAGAAATATCATCATAGTTAACCACATTGCTATCCTTGAAAAAACGTACGTTTTCTACCAAAGCCCCGTGCTTGATCGCGTTCCAGATTTGCGGTTCTTTTTCTTGGCTTAAATTTACACATTTTGCATAACATCCCCCTTCGAAATTGAAAATCCCGGCATCAGACCAACCATGTTCATCATCCCCAATTAGTTTACGATTAGGATCAGCACTTAAAGTTGTTTTTCCGGTCCCACTCAATCCGAAGAACAATGCAGTATCGCCTTTCAAACCAATGTTTGCTGAACAGTGCATACTTAATACATTCCGCTCATGGGGTAATAAGTAATTCAAAACAGAGAATATGCCCTTTTTAATTTCACCCGTATATCCAGAACCTCCAATCAAGATTATTTTACGGCTGATACTCACAATTGTAAAATTGTGTTGGCGAGTGCCATCTATGACAGGATTGGCGTGAAAAGATGGGGCAGCTATGATAATCCATCCCGCAGATTGGCTGGCAATTTCATCGGCACTGGGACGCAAAAACAAATGCTTTGCAAATAAATTTTGGTATGCGCTCTCAGTAAGCACTTGCATCGGTAAACGATTGGCGCGATCTGCACACGCATAGGAATGTCGAAAAAATATATCTTTTTTTTCTAAATGCTTAATCACTTTAAGCAACAGTGACTCAAACTTGCTTTCTTCAAAAGCTTGATTTACAGAGCCCCACCAGACCGATTCTGCCGTTTGAAAATCTTTAACCAGAAACTTATCCTTCGGACTTCTACCCGTAAATTCACCCGTATCGGCTGCAAGAGCTCCCTCAGACGTTAGTATGCCCTCTTCTCGTTCTATGGCTTTTACTACGAGTTGATCCGTTGTAAGATCTTCGAAAACGCGCTCTGCATTGTTTTTTATGAGTGCTATAATTTCACTATTATTCATCCCTAAAATAAAATAACTTTGTACGGGCAAAGGTAGATATTGTAAATCATAAGCTACCCCATTATTGGTAAAAAAAATCCTCTCTTACAAGTCCTACTTTTGGCCTCCATTTAAAAAGATTCAAATACAATTAATCCTTTGAAAGACAATACTATATCACATAAGAAACTACTTACAAGTGTATTATTGACACTTTTCAAATTCTATATTTTTTCTTTTTTATTTAATACATCAGCGGGTCAAAATGATACAATAAAAATACGAAAAGAGATTGCTTTTGGTGGAATTTTACTATGCCATACGGTTGTAAATTTACGATTGCCCTCTACCCATTTTATTTGTAATACTGTTGATTGTGGGAAAACTTGGAAACAAAATAAATTCGACAATATAGGACCTGAAATTTTATATAAAAACAGGACTTTGGCATCCGATTTTACGGCATTGGGCACCATGATGGCAGCGAGTATAGTAACCCTATCAATACCCAAAGAGAAACGCCTAGAATACATCATTGTTGGAGCTCAAAATGTTTGGTTAGCGGCAAATATTACACAAACCATAAAACTACTCAGCGCAAGAAACAGGCCTTATACCCAAGCCAATGGATTTGTATTTACAAAAAATGATGATCATCAGGGATTTATAAGTGGCCACAGTTCTGTAACTGCTGCTGTTGCAAGTACGGCTATACTTCTTGCTTTGCATGAACCTTCGATTCCAAAATGGGCAAAATCATCTGCCTTAGCCGCAGGTGTTTTGGCTCTCACCACAGCCTCTTTAAGGGTGGCTTCTGGCAAACATTATCCAACTGATGTTGTAGGAGGTATTCTTGTCGGAGTTGGCGTAGCATTGATCAACAATAAATTACATGAAACATTTTAGACAAACCCTTGCCCTATTGTTTTGTTTACCCTTAATGGGATGCACTCAAATTCCAAAGAAAAATCACCAGACCATGAATAACAATATATCTTTTACAAATACCAACCCACAAAACATTGACTCTTGTATTCTTGCCGGAGGTTGCTTCTGGTGTTTAGATGCCGTTTATCGCAGAATGGAGGGTATTGTAACTGTTGAATCAGGATACTCCAATGGCCTTATTCAAAATCCGAGTTACAAGGAGGTTTGTTCTGGAGGAACTGGTCATGCAGAAGTAGCAAAAATATACTTCGACAAAACCCTTACATCCTACCCTCAAATTCTTGAAGTATACTGGCGTATCCACAATCCTACGACCCTGAATCGGCAGGGCAATGACATAGGAACCCAATACAGAAGTGGTATTTACTTTGTCAATAATGAGCAAGAACGCATTGCGCGCGCCAGTAAATTGGCTGCGGAAGAAAGCGGACTTTGGTCACAAGATGGCAAAATTGTGACCGAAATTCTCCCCTTGAGCAATTATTGGCCCGCAGAAGATTACCACCAAGATTATTATGCCAACAACCCAGAAAATCAATATTGCGTCTATGTAGTAGGTGAAAAAGTAGAAAAGTTCAATAAAGCCTTCGCTCACTTACTAAAAAAGTAATTGTCGAATTAACCCTTTGTTTTAAATCCTAAATTTTCTAAATATAATTTAATCTTTGTGTGCAAATCACCCTGGATAATAATGTCTCCATCTTTGGCCGAACCCCCTACTCCACAGTGCGATTTAATATTTCTCTCCAACTGTTTAAACCCATCGATATTCCCGACAAAGTCCTTAATGACTATACAGGGTTTGCCATTTCGCACCTCTCTTCTAAGGTATAATTTCTGCAAGTTGGGTGGCAATGTTTCTGTGTCTTCCTGCAAAGAATTTATGGTAAACATTGGATTTGTGCTGTAAACAATCCCTGATTTATTTTTGTTTTTATTGCTCATTGTTTTGCAGAATTATAGAAGCGATACAATACGATTAACAAATTCTAAACTTTTTTTCGGATAATACTCCCCGCACTCGCTTGGGCTTGTGGCATTATAACCAATTCATTGATATTGATGTGGAGCTTGCGAGAAACTACATATTCTATGGCATCTGCTATGTCTTCTGCAAGCAAATTATCAAATCCTTCATACACCGTTTTCGCCCTAGAGGCATCGCCTTCAAAACGAACAATGCTAAACTCAGTTTCGACCGCCCCAGGGTGAATACTTGTTACCCTTATTCCATGTTCTGCCAATTCAATGCGCATGGATTTGGTTATCGCATCGACTGCAAACTTGGTCCCACAATATACATTTCCCTTATCATACACTTCCTTTCCTGCAATGGATCCAATGTTTATAATATGACCCGAATTACGGGCAATCATCCCAGGTGAAACTGCCCCGGTCACATACAACAATCCTTTGACATTGGTATCAATCATGGCATCCCAGTGTTGGGGATTGCCCTCATAAAACTTTGTAAACCCCAATGCCAATCCGGCATTGTTTACCAGTACTTCAATGCATTTCCATTCTTCTGGCAAAGAAGAAAATACCTGATTTACAGCAACTAGATCACGGACATCGAGTTGAGCCACATATACTTTCGCTCCAAAAGTCTCCAATTCTAATTTTGCCGCTTCCAAAAGTTCTAATCGACGTGCCAATAGCAATAATCGATATCCCAATTTTTGAAGCCCCCTGGCAGTAGCCAATCCTATTCCACTGCTGGCCCCTGTAATACATGCTACACCCTTGTCTTTAACCATGCCATTATTTATTATTCGCTACAATAATCAAATTGGGACTGAACACAATGTTTTTGGTACTTCTGCCACTGGCGAACAACTGAGATTTATAAAAAAATATGTGTATTGTGACGAGAACCTTTCGGAGAAATTTTTTCAACATCCCTTTAACGTGCATATGGCTCGAATACACCCGAACAGAGGAAAACCCTGTGGCCAAAAAGACTTGTTGTGCGGAACTCGCATTGAGAAAAGTCTCGTGGGTAAAATCACCATGTGCAAATACTGATGCAAAAGGAGCATCTAAATTGGGTGTTCTAAATAGTGACAATGCTCCTGGCTTCAAACTTTTTTGGATCAATAGTAGCATGTCTACCAATTCATCTTTCGAAAAATGTTCGATTATATCCATTCCGGTAATGACATCAAATTGTTCATTGCTAGTGCGCAAAAAATCAAAAGCATCTGCTAACTGAACCTCGACAATCCCGATTTTATGGGCGATTGAAACTTGTTCTTCACTCAAATCCATCCCAATTATTTGGGTGAATCCTTTGTCTTTCAGGGCCGCTATCAAACTCCCACTCCCACAGCCAATATCTAAAATAGAAGCCGCTTTGGGAAGCGAATCAAGGTGTGGAATTATCTCCTTTGAAAATTGATCTCTTTCGCGACCAAACAAAGAATAAAGATCTGTTTCACTGGCTCGGCCACTCTGATTGGTGTGGTAATTCAGGTATAATAATTCTCTGTATTTGAAGGACATCTGAGGTTGGATTTGTGAATAAGGGATCGGCTGAATTCGATGGTGATTTTGGAGGAACGAGTTCTGTTTAAAAGGATAAATTAGGTGCAAACTTAGTTTCTGGAAGCCATTGGTAAAAACGCTGTGTATTTTCTTTTCATCTCACTGTTATTGTTTGCGTATTTTGTCAACGGATGCCATAATGCTGACACAAGTTGCAACCAATTTCTCATCTCCGTTCGCAAAAATATCCCACACCTCCGCTTCACAGAAAATGAGGTTCTGTCCCGCTTTTTTTACCTGGCCTATTGCCTTTAAAATGGGTGCTGTAGAAGGATTCACAAAGCTTACCTTTAAATCTACTGTGAGTACATTTTTATCATTATCAACAACAGTATATGCAGCAATACCAGTAGTTACATCACAAAGGGTTGCCAACACCCCTCCATGAGTAAACCCTGTATGCTGCATGTGGTAATCATTAATTTTCAACTGCATCGTTGCAGAATTTTTATCAATATCAACAAGTTCTAATCCAATGTAATTGATGAATTGATTGGATTTTAAACGAACATCCATATGGTCTTTAAGTTCTTGATTCATGTTGTGTCTTTTTTACGATACAAAGTTACTTAATAGGATTGTAGGCAGACCCTTGTAGGATTTCATTTGAATTGGTTATTTTCCAAACCTGGGCGAGGGAAGCATCATTTTTCTCTACATACGATTGAACAATCCGCAAACCAGAAAAATTCCCAATCAGGGGTGGGCATTCGGGTGGAACACCATTGCCAAATGTTTTATTTCCAAAGGCGAAATATCGTTTATAATCATTAAATTTATTAGAAAACAATAGTCGATTGTCTAAATAATGTTTCCAAATTTGACCCTCTTCACGCTGCATCCATTTCCATTCAGTTTGATCGTAACCCAGTATTTCCCATGGATTGCGTTTGGGAAACAGGTAAATCACACTGTACCAAATTTTTCCTTGAAAAATCATTTCATCGAGCATTGACGACCTTTTATGGTTTTTTTCAAACTGTGTTTTTACATAATTCCATACCAATTGCGAGGCGACCTGATCACTGCCATTGTATCGGTTAAAATAGGGCGGCAAATCAAGTAATGCATAAGGTGGAAAAGTATCATTCAAAAACATTTCTTGGCTATAAGCCAAAATCAGTGTTTCCTGTTTGATCTGTTGGTTATACAGGGTGTCAACAAAGGTATTATAATTGCTAAACTGCGACAAATAACTAAATATTTGTGCATTGGGAGTGTTTGGTATCGCCTCTTGAAGACTAAACCACGCCTGATCCAACTCGCCCTTCCAAGATTTGTTGATTGCATAATGGCCTCTAATGGCGTTGAAAACTGGCTGGTTTTGTTCCAACCAGTACTCAATATACTGCGCTCTTGCAGAATCAGTCATTGGCCCAAATCGGCCAAAATCCATAACCTCATATAGCCACAAAGTAAAAAATCTGGGATATTTTTTGCGCAAATATGAAATATCACTGGCGTTAAACCCATCCCTTGCCATGGAATCGATCTGGCTAACAAAATCATTATACACCAAGGCTTTGGGTTGGGATTGATTCTGTGTACAAGAAAATAGAATTACCAACAAAAGGGGATAAATGACGTTAAGAAGAATGGTTTTAATGTTGTTTTTTTGCATTACAATTATGAAAATACAAAGAAACACTCTTTTTGGCATTGCTGCTTACATGCTTTTAGCCGGTTTTACCACACTTCATTCTCAAGACGCATCCCATATTAAATTAGGTTTGCGTGTAAGTCCCAACTTTTCATGGGTAAATGTTCAACGAGGGCCCATGTCGAATGGCAGTCTGGGTATTGGATTCTCCTATGGCATAACGGGAGACATTCCATTGAGCAGCAAAAACAATTATTACTTGGCAACAGAAGTATCCATTTCGACAATTCCCGCAATTATTCAAAATACAGGCATCCTGAAGAGAATTGTTTCAAGTACCACGATTGCAGGAAAAAAAGATACATTTTCCTATAAACCCGGCACAGTCGATTTTAACTACACAGTCCAATATTTGCAATTGCCCGTTTCTATTAAAATGAAATCTGCCCCTGTTGGAAAAATTCAATATTTTTTCCAATTTGGTTTTGCACCCTCTTTAAAAATTAGGGCAAATTTAAAAACTAGCATTTCAGAATCACAGACTATTTACCCATTGGGTACAAAAAATCATGATCCCAATATCAAAACAGATGACACCTATCAATTTAACGGCCTTGATGTATCAGGCAGTCAAAAAACCGAATTCATTCATTCGTATGTCGACGATATCAAGGCAATTCGGATGCCCGTGATTTTAGGAACGGGTTTTGAATATTCATTGTCTAAATCAACCATTTTTGTTTGTGGTTTGCGATTCGACAATGCCATCAATAATTTTTTCAAAGACCCCAATATAACTGGGCGCTCTAATATGATTTCTCTCCAAGCAGGAATAGTTTTTTAAAACCAAAATGTCGGGGTTTAAAATTGCACTCGCCCAACTCAATTTTACCGTTGGAGATTTTGAGTCCAATACAGCCAAAATGGCTGATGTGATTTTTCAGGCAAAACAAGACAAAGTAGACTTGGTAGTGTTTTCTGAATTGTCTGTTTGTGGCTATATCCCCGACGATCTTTTAGATTATGCCTGGTTTACTGAAAAATGCGAGCATGCTTTAGAGGCAGTGGCCAGAGCTTGTGTTGGAATTGCTGCAGTTGTTGGCGGAGTGATGAAAAATCCCTCAAAAGGCAGATTGTTGCAAAATGTTGCCTGTATGATGTATGATGGACGCATTCAAGAAATTATTCCAAAAACTTTATTACCCAATTACGATGTATTTAATGAGAATAGGTATTTTCAGCCAGGCACAGAAGCCCAAGTCATTGAATTTAAAGGTATAAAAATAGGAATTGCCCTTTGTGAAGATCTCTGGGATATTTACAATGACTTCGAATATTTGACCAGTCCAGGTGAAGCATTAAAGTCTTTGGGTGCCGAATTGATTGTCAATCCATCTGCCTCTCCCTTTAATTTGGGCAAACAGTCTCTGCGAAATGCAGTTTTTGGAGGTCATGCTTCTCGCTTCGACCTACCCGTTTTATATGTGAACCAAGTTGGTATGCATACCGAATTGCTTTTTGATGGCGCCAGCAGGGCAATAAATGGAAATGGTGAAGTTGTTTTACAAGCACCCAGTTTTGAAGAAACTGTCGTCTATACTCAATTCAAAAATGGCCAATTTGAAATGGGTCAATCTGTTCCATTAGAAACAAATGATACCGCCCAATTATACAAAAGTTTGATTTTTGGTATTCGAGATTACTTCCAAAAAATGGGATTTGACCATGCTACTCTAGGAGCTTCAGGGGGCATTGACAGTGCTGTTGTTCAAGTATTGGCTAGCGAAGCACTCGGAGCAAAAAATGTACATCCTGTATTAATGCCTTCTATGTTTAGCTCGGATCACAGTATTGCGGATGCAGAAAAACTGGCTGCCATATTGGGCAATATTCCCATCACTTTGCCCATCACAAATATTTATGATACCTTTTTAACAACCCTCGAGCCCGTCTTTGGTGGGTCCTCTTTTGGGCTGGCTGAAGAAAATATTCAAGCGCGGACACGGGCAGTATTATTGATGTCAATAAGCAATAAAATGGGCTATATATTGTTAAATACCGGCAATAAAAGCGAATTAAGTGTTGGATATAGCACGCTGTATGGAGATTTGTGTGGATCCCTTTCCCCCATGGGTGATGTATACAAGACCCAAGTCTATGCCTTGGCAAAATACATCAATCGACAGCAAGAAATTATTCCAAATAACATTCTCATCAAATCTCCTTCTGCTGAATTGAGACCAGGACAAAAGGACTCTGACTCTCTGCCCGACTATCCTGTTTTAGATGAACTATTAACACTGTATATCGAGCTAAAAAAAGGACATAATGAATTAATAACCATGGGATACAACCCTGTAATGGTAAACAAAGTCATTGATTTGGTAAACAAAAGCGAATACAAGCGCTACCAAGCACCACCCATCCTTCGGGTGAGCAGCAAAGCCTTTGGCAAGGGCAGAATTATGCCCTTGGTTGCACATTACAATTCCCAATGAATTCCTTTACTTACCCCCGCACATTTTGGATTATGTGTATGGGGGCAATGAGTTTTTTTTTATCTTTTAGTATCCTACTTCCAGAACTACCCAATGCCCTTCGCGAACTGGGTGGTTCGGATTATGTGGGATGGATTATTCCTGCTTTCTCTGTGAGTGCATTAATTGCCAGGCCCATTAGCGGTTGGATTACCGACAATATGGGTCGCCGATGGACCATGATTGGTGGGTGTCTGTTTTGCATACTTGCTGGCGGTTTTTATCCCCTTGCAACGACAGCAATGGGGTTTTTGCTTATCCGTATTCTTCATGGGTTTTCAACAGGTTTAACCCCCACAGGGTTTGTCTCCTATACTGCGGATATTGTCGATGAGTCACACCGAGGAAGGGCTATGGCTTGGCAGGGATTTTTTAACAATGTGGGCACCTCTCTGGGATACGCTTTTGGAGCGGTAATCGCATTGCATCTTGGCATGCAAAATCTTTATTATACCAGCATACTTTTTGCCCTATTGGCCTGCATTCTATTTCTGTATTTGCCCGAAACCATGGCAAAAAATAATCGCCGCACATTTAGATTTGATTTGGCCAGTTTATTCTATTGGCCAGCCTGGAAACCCAGTGTGATAATGTTTTTAGTCTGTATTTCTTTGGGCAGTATACTCACTGTTATGCCAGACTTTACGGTTGGTTTGGGGTATAGCAATAAAGGATTATTTTTGAGCCTATACATCACATCGTCACTAATATTTCGCCTCGTAAGTGGAAAAATAAGCGATCGTTTGGGAAGACCATGGAGCACTGCCATTGGCAGCGGAACCCAAGTTTTATCTATGGGTTTATTGCTGTTTATCGCCACACATCAAGATCTGTATTCTAGTAAAATAGAACCCAATCAATTGTTGGTATGGTATGCGGCTTCTGCCATACTGTATGGAATCGGACAGGGTTTCAACGCGCCCAGCTTATTTGCATGGGCCAGCGATACAGCAAATATCGAACACCGCGGAAGGGCTTTGGCAATGTTGTTTATATTTCTTGAATTGGGAATTATTTTCGGCGGATTGGTTGCCAATTTTTTCCTGGATAAGACTTGGGATTACGTAGGGATATTTGCCTTCAGTGGAATAGCCTTTTTACTGGCTTTTGGTTATAGTATCCTCTGTATTGTTGACAATAAAAAAGTCCATTAAGCGGTTGTAATTAATCGTTTATGGTTTTTGGCAAAACACCTGCTTTTTAGATTTTATTCTAAAAATTTGAACGATTATTTGTATTTAAAATGATTCAAAACAAACAATGATCTCTTACGCCAAATTGGATATGTATTGTAAATTCCGTACATATATTCGATCATCTCCTGGTCACTGGGTGCCCTATTGTTGTGTTTTCTTTTGAATCCACGTTCCAAACCATCCAAATACATACCAAAATCGAGCATGCAATCGTGCCAATTCTTAAAACTGGCATAATTGGTTGGGGTCGGGCCTACAGAAAGTGTTTTTCTAACATGGGGTTGACGCATTCCTGTAATGTTAAAATAACGTGTTGCCAAAATAGAATGGTCTCCATCATTGCCGCTTTCAACTGTTTTTATGACAATGAAAATTTTTGCCCATTTGCCAATTGATTGTTTCGCAACGGTATACAATGATTGAATCTTGGGAACTTGAGTCATCGAAAGAGAAAGCGTGTCAAACCACAAAGAATCTTGGGAAACGGTTACCACTGGCGCTGAATATGGAACTTTGGGCAAATGGTCAGAATTGTTTTGTCCAAAGTTTGTTTGTCCAACAGCTGCAATGCTAATAAAAATTAGCATGAGTATTGGGATAATTATTGTTTTTTTCAACATGCTCATGTGATTGTCAAATAGTATGCCAAAAAAACCAAAGTACTATAAATCAACAATTTAAATCACAACCTACTCACCGCGTTTCCCAGTTTTTTTGCAATATTTTTTTTTAGCTCATTTAAATATTCTATCATCAAAAGCAAATCATCAATATTGGCATTGGGTTCTTTGAGCAAGTCCATATTGTAATTCAGTAAATAATCAATCTTTTTTCTTCTCAAATGCAAAAACATAGCGACAACCTGTTCGCGGTAATTCATGTCCTCGGTCAAAATATCAATGAAATTTAGAGCAAAGACAGGGCTCAATGCATGCACATCAGCCATAATGCCTGCACTCCAAGCAGCAATATCAGCATCAATATGGTTCACAAAATGGTTCTGCCCAGGCCAACGGCCTTGTTGAATTATCTCATTTTTGAGTTTTAACGCCAAGGGGTTTTCAAACACAATAGATTCGTCATTATTACATTCTTCCCAAATAAAATCAAACACTGTTTTATTTTCATAATAAACCTTGTCGGCATACAACAACAATAGGCGAAACAATGCAAGTTCCTGAAATGAATCGGTGAGCAGGGATTTGGATTGACTAGATAGTTCAATTCCTGCATTTTCAGTTAAACTTTTTACTTGTTGAACAAATTCTTGGTTTTCCTTGGATTGGCGAATACGCAATAACTTTCCAAGTTCAGAGACCAATAAAGACTCTTCGATATTACAAATTTGGGCAAGCTGTTGAGAGAGTGAAGATCGTTTTATAGGATCGGCAATCAGGGCTAAACTTTTTAATATTTCTCGCACGGCATCGCTTTTGCGAAGGGGGTCGTTGTTTGTTTCGTTTAACAAAAGTTTTGCTTTGAAGAATATAAACGTTTCTTCCTCTTTATCAAGAAAGGATTGAAAGGATTCGCCTCCCATTGATTGACAAAAAGAATCAGGATCTTGTCCGGTAGGCAATAGAACTACCCTTACATTTAGGCCCTCTTCCAAAAGTAAATCAATGCCACGCAAGGAGGCTTTGATTCCGGCAGCGTCTCCGTCATAGACTACTGTGACATTATCCGTAAATCGTTTGAGTAATTTTATCTGACCGGATGTGAGGGCAGTACCACTGCTTGCCACTACATTTTCTATGCCGGCCTGGTGCAATGAAATAACGTCTGTATACCCTTCTGTGAGATATACCTTATCAGATTTTTTGATCGCGTTTTTGGCTTGATATAGTCCAAAAAGCACCTCGCTTTTTTTATACAACTCTGTTTCTGGTGAGTTAATATATTTGGGAGATGGATCGGTATTGCCCATTTTTCGTCCGGCAAAACCAATTACTTTCCCTGTAACGGCAAAAATTGGAAACATTACCCGATACCGAAACAGGTCGTAATGACTTGCATTTTCGCGTTGCTTAATTAAGCCCGCTTGTACCATTATTTCACTGGTAAATCCTTGGGTTTTTGATTCAATCGCCAGGGCATCCCATATTTCTGGACTGTATCCAAGACCCCATTTTTTGACGGTTTCGACAGTATATCCTCGTTCCTTAAAATAAGGCAATCCTATGGTCTTTCCTTCTTCAGTATTGTGCAATTGTTCTTGAAAAAAATTCTGTGCGAAATCGACAGATGACTGCAAGGATTCTCGTAATAGCTGTGATTCTTGGTATGCATCTGGATTGTCTATCTTGGTTTCAATTAGCGTAATACCATAGCGCTGTGCAAGCGTTTTCACTGCTTCTACAAAAGAAAAATTTTCAATTTCCATCAAGAATTGAATGGCATTTCCCCCTTTTTGACAACCAAAGCATTTGTAAATACCAATGACAGGAGATACAATAAAACTGGGCGTTTTCTCTTCATGGAATGGACAACACCCTTTAAAACGTGACCCAGAACGCTTCAATGAAACATAATCAGCGACAATCTCATCAATGGCAACAACCTGTAATACTTGTTCAATCGAGTTCTGTGAAATCATAAAAATTGAACAACCAAGTTAAACAATTAAATTTGCAAAGAAAATTATACTCTTCCACAATTTCAATCCATGGAAATTAAAACCCAAATCCAACAACGCGCAATTGCACTTTTACCCAAACTGGTTGCCATTCGAAGGCAAATTCACGAAAATCCAGAATTGTCTTTTCAAGAATATAAAACAGCTGAATTTGTAGAACAGTATCTTCAAAATACACTGGGATTGAAAACGCGTCGTATGGCAAATACTGGTGTTGTAGCGCTAATTGAGGGGAAAAATCCCAGTAAAAAAATTGTGGGCTTAAGGGCTGATATGGATGCACTTCCAATTGTCGAAATCAAAGATGGACGCCCATACCGCAGTAAAATTGAGGGTGTAATGCATGCCTGCGGACACGATGTGCATACGAGTTCATTGTTAGGGGCTGCTACCATACTCAACGAACTAAAAGACCAAATGCAGGGAAGCATCAAATTAATATTTCAACCCGGCGAAGAAAAACTTCCCGGAGGCGCTTCATTGATGATTGCAGAGGGTGTATTAAAAAATCCGACCATTGATGTGATGATAGGCCAACATGTAATGCCGGGTATTGAAACAGGAAAAATAGGCTTTCGCCCTGGATTGTATATGGCCAGTACCGATGAAATTTATATTACCGTAACAGGAAAAGGTGGCCATGGAGCCATGCCCCATTTAACGATCGACCCTGTCTTGATAAGTGCCCATCTAATCTTGGCATTACAACAAGTGATATCCCGAACAGCGAATCCGGCAACCCCATCTGTATTGTCTTTTGGCAAGTTCATTGCCAATGGGGCAACCAATGTAATTCCCAATGAGGTTTGCATTGAAGGTACATTTCGCACACTCGATGAAAAATGGCGTTCCCAAGCCCATGAAAAAATACAGTCTATTGCAAAAAGTTTGGTTGAAGGCATGGGTGGCACACTAGATTTGGATATTCGAAAAGGTTATCCGTTTCTTGTCAATGACAATGACCTAACCCATCGTTTGCAGAAAGAAGCACAAGAATATCTCGGCACTGACAATATAGAACATTTGGGAATTTGGATGGCTGCAGAAGATTTTTCGTATTATTCACAGGCTATTCCCAGTTGTTTTTATCGTCTTGGAACACGAAATGAAGCAAAAAAGACCAACTTTAGTGTGCACCATCCCAGCTTCGATGTAGATGAAGATGCCTTGATTCAAGGATGTGGGTTAATGGCCTGGTTGGCCATTCAGGAATTGGCAACTGGTTGAATGTCCTAAATTTAATCTGCCATTGCAATCAACCAATGTAATGTCGAGGATTGCGTTTTAAAAAGCCAATACCATGGGTAAACACATTAATTTCTTACAGTTTGTTTCGTTTAGATATATACTTTGGGGGCAGTATAATTTGCTATCTGAAGTCTTCATTGATGTGTTTAAGCATTTCCGAACCCGGGCAAAGTGTTGATTGGCTCAGTAAATTTAAGGGGGTTTCATTGGTCTTAAGCAAATGATGTAAATCTTTTGCATTGGGGTCCATAAACAACAAACCCGTTAGAATTTCATTGTTCTTTTTGGAAACCATGACCGCGTTCATTGCAGATTGTCTGTCTAATGGATTCCAGTCTTGAGCAATTTTATGCAAGTGGACACTGGAGCCATCGTGCATTCCAATTTTTTGGATTCCGCCTGATTCATAAGTAGTCGTGATTTCTGGCATTTCTGGTACAAAATCAACAGTAGATGTGGCTTCTATGTGTTGTCGAACATAATCGTAAGATTTTGTAGAACCTACATTGTTATTAAACGTAACACAAGGAGAAATTACATTTATAAATGCAAAACCCGGGTGTTGCATACCGGCTTTGATCAGGGGAACCAATTGCGCTTTGTCTCCCGAAAAACTTTGGGCAACAAAAGTAGCACCAAGCTCGATAGCCAAACTGGCCAAATCAATTGATTCGTATGCATTCATTACTCCTGTTTTATTTTTAGAGCCATTGTCGGCTGTGGCAGAATCCTGCCCTTTCGTTAGACCATAACATCCATTATTCATGACAATGTAAATCATATTGATGTTGCGCCTTATCACGTGCACAAATTGACCCATTCCTATCGAAGCGGTGTCTCCATCTCCAGAAACCCCAAAATAGATCAAGTCTCGATTTGCAAGATTTGCACCGGTAGCAACCGAGGGCATGCGCCCATGTACCGAGTTGAATCCATGTGAATTACTCAAAAAATAGGCTGGGGTTTTAGAAGAACAGCCAATACCAGAAAGCTTTGCCAAACGGTGTGGCTCTATATTCATTTCAAAACAAGCCTGGACAACCCCTGCACTTATCGAATCATGACCGCAGCCAGCACACAGGGTTGAAAGTGCCCCTTCGTAGTAATCAACAGAATAACCCAAGGCATTCTTTGGCAATTCTGGGTGACGAAATTTTGGTCGTATATATGACATTCTCAGGCGATTTTTTTGATCTTAGATGCAACAAAAGTACTTTCCTTCATCGAATTGATAATGGTATCAGCCGTTATGGGCATACCATCATAGTTTAGTACAGATATCAGTTTTTTAGGGTCTATCTGTAATTCTATTGTCAATAAACTTTTCATCTGGGCATCACGATTTTGTTCAATTACAAAAACCCGTTCGTGTACATCGATAAAATCCAATACTGTTTGATTAAAGGGAAATGCTCTCAATCGGATAGCGTCTACAACCAGCCCTTGATCTTTCAATAAATCCATTGCCTCTTGCGCAGAAAACATCGATGTCCCAAAAAACAACATACCAATTGAAGATACATTCTTATCTTGGTATAGTTGTGGCAATGGCACCTTGTTTTTGGCAGTATTCCATTTTTTAATCAATCTGTCAACATTGCGTTTGTAAGCAGCAGAATCTTCAGTATACGTAGCATACTCATCACGCGAACTACCCCGGGTGAAAAAAGAACCCTTGCTGGGATGTGTTGCTGGATAGGTCCGGTAGGCAATACCATCGCCATCAATATCTAGATACCGACCAAATTTATCAATTTTTTCTAAGGCTTTTGCATCTAAAACCTTGCCTTTTTGATAGACTCGATCGTCATCCCATTCCAAAGATTCTGAAATATGGTCGTTCATCCCAAGATCCAGGTCTGTCATAAGAATTACCGGTGTTTGCAATTCATCGGCGAGATCGAAAGCATCTACTGTAAGTTCAAAACATTCTTTGGGTGTAGACGGAAACAACAAAACGTGTTTGGTATCACCATGAGAGGCATATGCAGCCAAAAGAATATCTGATTGCTGGGTTCTGGTCGGCATACCTGTAGAGGGTCCTGTTCGCTGAACATCAATTAAAACTGCTGGAACCTCGGCAAAATAGGCAAGGCCTAAAAACTCATTCATCAACGACAATCCAGGCCCACTGGTTGAAGTAAAGGAACGGGCGCCGTTCCAATTGGCACCGATTACCATCCCAATTGCTGACAATTCATCTTCAGCCTGAACAATGGCTACATTCTTTTTTCCAGTGAATGGGTCCACCCGATAACTATCACAGAAACTTGCAAATGCTTCTACAACAGAAGTCGATGGCGTAATGGGATACCACGCTGCAACGGAAGCGCCCGCATACACCGCACCCAACCCACAAGCAGCATTCCCATCTATCATTATTTTATTTCCAATAAGATCGCGACGTTCAACACGAATATCCAAAGGATAATTATGATTCTGGTGAACCCATTCTATACCCAAATTTAAGGCTTTAATATTGGCTGGTATTAATTTTTCTTTCCCCTTAAACTGCTCTGCAAGCAGATTCTCAAGCATCTGGAATTCAATATCAAATAAGGCTGAAAGCGCCCCTACGTAAATAATATTTTTAAACAACTGCCTCTGTCTGGGATCTGTGAATGCATGATTACACATTTCCATCAAGGGAATGGCAATGTAGTGAATGTCATCACGGATATACTGGTCATGCAAATTTTTAGAACTGTCATATAAAAAATACCCACCAGGCTTCACGGCAGCAACATCACTTGCCATGCTTTGGGGATTCACACACACCATCAAATCAATGCCCTCTCTACGTCCCAGATACCCTTTTTCGCTGATTCGAACCTCATACCAAGTAGGAAGTCCTTGGATATTGGAAGGAAAAATATTTTTTGGTGTAACAAAAATACCCATCCTAAATATGGCCTTGGTGAATAAAAAATTGGCGCTGGCAGATCCTGAACCATTTACGTTTGCAAATCGAACAACAAAATCGTTTACCTTACTATTGATCAATGACATGCTTTTCCTGCTTTTGTAACATTGTAAAAGAATTTTTGCATGTCCCATGCCGAGGTGGGGCATCTTTCGGCGCAAAGTCCGCAGTGGAGACATACATTTTCATCTTTAACCATTACCCGTGATGTGGGAAGTATGTCTGAAACATAGATATCTTGTGTAATATTATTTGCCGGCATTTTAAGTATTTTCCGCAAGTCTGTTTCACTTTCTGCATTCGGAGTAAAAGTGATACAAGCTGTCGGACAAATGTCTACGCAGGCATCGCATTCAATGCATTTGCTTTCGGTAAATACAGTTTGTATATCGCAATTAAGACAGCGTTCAGCTTCCTTGAAGGCCGTAATTTCGTCGAAACCCAATTCAACTTCTTTTTTGCGATTGCCAAGGGTAAGTTTTTTATCGGCTTGGGGAACAACGTATCGACTATCCGTTACAACTTCGCTATCAAATGCCCACTCATGTAATCCCATTTTTTGGCTTACCAAATTAACATATGGGGCAAGACGCTTGTTCACATCTTCACCTTGGCAAAAATGGTGAATGGAAATAGCAGCTTGGTGACCATGGGCTACAGCGGTAATTACGTTTTTGGGTCCAAAAGCCGAATCGCCACCAAAAAAAACTTTTTTATTGGTTGAAACAAAACTAATCTCGTCTACAATCGGCATACCCCACTGGTCAAATTCTATGCCTATTGTGCGTTCAATCCATGGAAAACTATTTTCCTGACCAATGGCGATTAAAACATCATCGGCTTCTATGAAGACCTCCGCTTCGCCTGTAGGAAGCAATTTGCGTTTGCCATTTTCATCCAATACTGCGTGAACTTTTTCAAAATTCATGCCTTTTAACACGCCCATCTCAACCACAAAAGATTTTGGGACATGGTTGTCTATAATCGGAATGTCCTCATGTGCTGCATCTTCTTTTTCCCAAGGCGATGCTTTCATTTCAGCAAAGGGGCTCCTGACAACAACCTTAACATTTTTTCCACCCAATCTTCGCGCAGTTCTACAGCAATCCATTGCAGTATTTCCTCCACCCAATACGATTACATTTTTACCAATTTTGTTCTGGTGCTCAAAAGCAACACTTGCCAGCCAGTAAATGCCAATGTGAATATTGGAAGCACCTTCTTGACGACCAATCATATCGGGCAGGTCACGGCCTTTGGGTGCACCTGTTCCAACAAAAACTGCATCGTAATCTTTATCAAGCACCTCTTTAAGACTCGATACATAGGTATTGAAATGGGTATGAATCCCCAAATCCAAAATGTAATTCACCTCTTCATTGAGCACAGTTTCGGGCAATCGAAATGAAGGTATTTGGCTACGCATAAACCCACCTCCCGCTTTTTGGTCGTCGTATAAATGCAATTCATATCCCAGAGTGGCCAAATCGCGGGCCACCGTGAGCGAGGCGGGGCCTGCGCCCAAAAGGGCTATTTTTTTTGAATTCGGAACAAAGGGAGCCTTGGGCATACGTTGTTTTACATCGCCTTTATGGTCGGCAGCTACACGCTTTAGTCGGCATATTGCAACAGGATCTTCTTCAACACGAACCCTCCGACAAGCCGGCTCACAAGGACGATCGCAGGTTCGCCCCAATATTCCTGGAAATACATTTGAATCCCAATTAATCATATATGCTTCGGTATATTTCCCCTCAGCAATCAGGCGAATATATTCTGGAACTGGCGTATGGGCCGGACAAGCATGCTGACAATCAACTACTTTGTGAAAATATTCTGGATTGTTAATATCGGTTGGTTTCATTGAATGGCAAAAGAATCGCCCTAAAATACTATTTTTCATGTTTAAACTCATAGTACGACTAAATAAAATGTACACAAAGTATATACTATTACCAAAATAGCGGATATTAAAAAACCCATGTAGAAACTATTTTTAACTAAAAAACAGCATGCTCATAAAAATAACTATCTAAAAATCAGATTGTTGGGTAATGCAATCAAGCATCACAAACAAAATCGTTTTCTTCTCTTGAAAAAAATATTTATTTTTTGCAAATCGGAAAAGCCCATGTAGTGAAACAAGAATACCAATCAAAATAATCATCTGGGGCTGAGATTCGATTGCGTTTGGCAAAGATTCGGTTTGGGTTTGACCAAGATTGCGTTTGGGTTTGACCAAGATTGCGTTTGGCTGAGATTTTTTATCTTTATATTCGCCACAGTGAACCCCTGTAAATTGTCAGTTGTAATCATCACCTTTAACGAAGCCAAAAACATTGCTTCGTGTATTGCTTCAGTTACAGGCTTGGCCGACGAAG
>SYIL01000019.1 GCA_005798825.1 Bacteroidota bacterium | reverse complement strand
CCGCTGGTGGGAACCCATCATGCATTTCTTTGGTCCGCCAGACAAAGCCTCACAACACTCAGAAATTTTGATGCGTTGGAAGGTAAAAATGGGATCCAACGATTCGATGCGTCAGACCTTCTTGAATATGTACGTACCCAAGATTTGGGATTTGGGATTGACCCTACCCGACCCCAACCTTCGCAAGAATGAGGAAACCGGACAGTGGGAATACACCGAACCCAACTGGGAAACCTTCAAACAAGTCATTAATGGCAATGGTCCTTGTAATAAAGAGCGTTTGGCCGTTCGAAGAATGGCCGAAGAAAAAGGTCGCTGGGTTCGCAGGGCATTGATGAATCAAGACGCCATGTATGTAAGCCCGTTGTCCTAATCAATATTCCTTGTAAACCATGATTATTCAATCATTAGATCCCAGAATTTCTCGTGCAAAACTTGACGATCAGTCTTCCGAAGGATTCCTAAACGAACACGAACACTTTGAGACATTCGAAGTCTTCCAACAGGTAAAACGAGGCACCCACCACCAGCATGTGGGCAGTGTTCACGCACCCAATCCTGAAATGGCTATTTTGTTTGCAAAAGAGCAATACTGTCGCCGTGGAAAAGCTGTTAACCTTTGGGTCGTTAAAACATCCGATGTATTTGTAACCGAATACGAAGATGCCGACATATTCGAAACTTCTGAAGATAAGAAATACCGAGACCCCGAGACATATAAGGTAATGGACCGCATCAACGCCTATAAATCTCGTTTGAATCCTTAATATATTAATGATGGAATTTACAGATAAACACGTTTTAGCCCTCAAAGAACTGCTGTATAAAATGGCCGATGACCAACTCATTCTCGGACATAGAAACAGCGAATGGACGGGTCTAGGACCCATGTTGGAAGAAGACATCGCTTTCAGCAGCATGGCACAAGATAAAATTGGCCAATCATTGGCATTGTATGAACTGCTCCATGAATTGGGTGAAAGTGAACCTGACACAGTTGCATTTACCCGCAATGACAACCAATTCCATTGCTCTCAATTTGTGGAATTACCCATAGGCGCCTATGATTTTTCCTTGGTTCGACATTTCTTCTTCGATCATGCTGAAGCCATTAGATTTGAGATGTTGGCAGATACAGTTTTCGAACCGCTTGCAATGATTGCCAGAAAATTCAAAGGTGAAATTAAATATCATACCATGCATGCCGATATTTTTATGAAAAAATTGGCCGAGGGTGGACCCGAAAGTTATGGACTTATTCAACAAGCGATTAATGACAATTTTGGTTTGGCATTGGGGATGTTTGAACCCGGAGATTATGAACCTGAATTGATCGAGGCTGGAATTTTTGGTGGAGAAAACACACTTCAAACCCGTTGGCTGGCAAAAGTTGTTCCTTTGTTGGAGTCTTTTGGATACATAGTGCCCAAAGTCGAAAATTCCGAACCTGCTTTGGGAGGAAGAAAAGGCTTCCACACCCCCCACCTTCAACCCTTGCTCGATGAAATGACTGAGGTGTTTAGCATTGACCCCGGTGCTGACTGGTAAGATAAGGTACGATTCAATCCCAACAGCTAAAAATGCGCCTGCAATAGATAATGTTGGGATGCACTTTAACCCCATAGCCCTTCAACCCCTCAAAATCTGAATCCCTATCAATGACAAACACCATAAAAGCCCTACTCGAAACCATAATGGATCCGGAAATACCGACCATTTCCATCGTAGACCTGGGAATCGTAACGGGGATAGAGTCTAAGGGGGAAAAACAAGTTAGGGTTGAACTCACGCCCACATTCAGTGGATGTCCTGCCCTGAAAATAATGGAACAGTTGGTAACTGAAAAACTCGTGGAAAATGGTTATACCGATATTGAGGTAAAAACAAGTTTTAACAAACAATGGAATACCAACATGATTAGTGAAAAAGGTTTAGCTGCATTAAAAAAACATGGCTTGGCACCGCCACCGAAACACAAAGGTTATATCGAATTGAATGTGCTCAGCGACACCCCCTGCCCCTATTGCAACTCAAGAAATACAGAATTAAAATCGCCATTTGGACCGACACTCTGCAGAAGCATGCATTATTGCAAAAACTGTCTTAACGCTTTTGAGGGTTTTAAGCCACTGGGCTGAAAAGAAATTGCATTCTCTCTGTCTACCATTTCTCCATAACCCACTCAAACCCTTACATCCATCCCACGCACGACTATTTTTTTGCACGGTTCCCAATCAAACCAGCTTGAAACATTCAAAAGTTGTGACAGCGATCCCCAAACCGATGGTGATCCAAAACCACATAAATACTTTCCGAATTGGGCGATTAAGACAATACAGATTTTGAAGACCAAGTTGGCCAAAGAAATCCACAACAAAACGTCTGTTCGCAACAAATTCTGGGCCCGGCAAATAAGAAAGCATACATGCGCTATTTTTTAGAAAACTCCTTACCCAGATACTACCATCAACACTTGCTGTAAACCTTGGCCAATGCCTTGTGTTTTGAGAATAAAAACCCCAGACGGCAGTGGAAATGGCAAATGGATCTGTTTATTTGTGGGTGATTCGCCTTGCACAATTAATCTTCCTCTTCCATCATATATTGCCCAGTCTACAACAATGCCAATAGGATATCCAATCGTAAAGGCATTGCCACGACAGGGATTTGGAAAAATCAAGGGACCCACAGGAGAAGCTATGGTCTCAACCGCATAGTTTGGCTCGACTGATGAACACCAAGAATTCATCTTCTGCCAAGTTCCATAGGATTGCAACACCCCTTCACTCACTGTTTTTTTTGTAAAACTTGCATTTTTTTCGGCCGATGACAAGATCCAGTTTCGGAGCAATTGTATCGCAGAATCGGGGTTGGATTGTATCAATGAAAGATATGATTTGCAAGCGACGCTATGAATCCAAGCAATCGTTCCAGTGACTTGCGGTGCAGCAAATGAAGTACCCGATTCAAAATGATAGGGCAAAGATCGATTCAATGCATAAGGCATAAGGGTATACACTGGCTCTGCAGGTGCTGCGATGTCAACAGAAATATTCCCATATCCACTTCCAACCCTCTGTTTATCGATATTGGCATTGGCAACAACAATGAGTGCGTTTGAAGTACACAATCCGGGAATATCTCCCTGAACCTCAATATCTATATTGGAATTTGTTACCGCGCCAGCAGTAACAATGCCCACTGAACCCAAAGAATCAAACAATGAACACCAAATTGGCGTTTCGTTGGGGAAGGTCTTGTCTATGCCTACAGACATGTTTAAAGCAACAATATTGGCTCCCCGAACACCCTTTGATTTGTTCCATAATTTTTTTTGTCGAAAGGCGTACAACATACACCGAATTACTCCCACTTCCCCACTGCTACCATTGGTTGAATAGCAAAGTAATGGCATCAATTTTATATCCCAATTGACTCCAGTAATGCCTATTTTATTATTTCCACGTGCACCTATAACTCCCGATACACCCGTTCCATGTCCATACAAAAGCGATTCTGAATTGAATACCAAAGCCGAAGAATCACCCCCATTCCAGCCCCAATAATCGTCGGTATACCCGTTGCCATCATCGTCTTTTCCATTCCAAGGAATTTCTGCGCGGTTTACCCAGCGATTTTCCATTATATCGGGATGTGAGGTATCCATACCATCATCAACAATCGCAACCACAAGGGTATCGCCATTGCGATCAATTCCCCCACGACCATAATCCCAACAGCGTGGCATCTGAATCACAGAAAAAAACTTTTGTTCCGAAAAAAGTGAATCGTTGGGTATTGAACTACGCCGCGACAATTCATGACGAACCTGAACTTTTGCCGAATAACCCGCAAGGGCAAATTGCAATACAGAAGCGTGTAATTCTGCGGTTGTTGCAACAAATTCAAACAATCCAAATTCTATATCAATAGCCTTGATATTGCCCTGAGAAATAGATTTGCATACCTGCAATAAGGGCAAAACAGCTTGCTTTTCGATAGGCTTAAATTGAATCAGCCAATGATTGCTTTCGGCAGGAGATTGCGCCATTGAATAGGAAAAACCCCTTAGGATCAATAAGAATAGTAATGACTTGCGCATATCCGCTTAGATTCCAAGACCTTTTTCCGAAAAGGTCTTGTGTTACGTTATTTTTAGAGGTGCAGCACCTCGTTTGAAACAGAACTTTTTTCTCCTGTTTTATTTTTGGCTTTGTCTTCCCTCGCTTTTACTTTTAACAAATAATCGTCCCAACGTTTCTTGATATCGATTGTTGCTTGGTCTGTTGGGCTTATCTCCAATACCTTTCCATAATAATAACTGGTTTTTTGGTAATCTTTTTTCTTCTGGGCAAAATAGGCCATGTTGCGGTAAGCGTTTTCGATATCTATGGCAAACTTTCGCTGTTCGAGGGAATCTAACTTGCCAATCCAACGTTCAAATGCGCGGCTCACATTTCCGGAAGAATCTGTGGGATCGATGGCATTCCAGGTAGTCGCAATTAAATAATATCCCGATTTATAGTTTGAATCATTTGCAATGATTTCACTGTAAATTTTTAATGCTTCAGGATTCATATTCATGGCCGCCAAACACCGCCCCTCAAAGTATAAATCACGGGAATTTAATATTCCCAATTGTTTTTTGCGTTTTAACTCAAGAACACCATAAGCTTGCTGATAGCTTTTGGCATTGAAATACATGTCTTGTACTCTTTGATACAACTTTATATCAACACGCAAGGTATCTTCTAGCACTGGGCGAAGCAATCCAAAACTTCCTAAAGACATCATTGATATCAGGGTGTCATTGCCAGAAGCAATGCCTGATTTAAACATTAATATGGCCTTGATATAATTTTCAGAACCCAATAATTCCCTACCCTGTGCTTGAACATAAAGTGCTTCATAATTTGAGAAATAATATTGAAGCGCAGAATCAACGAGCGATTTGTTTGCCATGTTTTTTTCTGCAATTGCGTATGCTATTACACCATAAATATTGGGAATTTGCTTTTCGGAAAGCAATTTATTACCCTCAATAATACAGCGATCAAAATCACCATTCAGGTAAAGCGATTGAACAAAAAATTTGCGCGCGCTGAGATTGTTATTTCTTCGCAGGTATTCTTGGTAATAAAACACCGCCGAATCTCGTTCCTTCATCAATGAAAACACCTCTGCTTTCTGACGATATGCCGGAGCAAAATTCACATCAATAGACAAGGCCTCGTCTAATTTAGAGATAGCCAAACTATAAGCGATAGCACGGGAATATACTTTTGCTTGACGAATAAGAGGCCTCGGATCATAGGGTCCATCATAGCTTGCAACTATATATTGTTGAATTGCTTCAGAAGAATTTGTAGGATTCGAAATTACCATCGCATCACCCAACAATATTTTAGATTCAAAATCATTGGTACTTAACTTAATATAGTCCATTGCACGGAAAGCATAGGCCTTTAATTGGGTGCTCGTTCCAAATTCAACGAGCAAATACGCCCTCGCAATTTCCTTATTGATTTGAGGTCTAAGTTTCTTTTTTGTCGCAGCCGCAAGAATAAAAAAAGTTTCTGCACCTTGAACATTGTGTCTTCGGAGTTCTAAGTGACCCTTGCCCACCAAATTAATTGCAGAATTCGGCGCTTTGGACAAGCCATCATTGAACATTTGAACCGCTTTTAGCGAGTCTCCTTTTGCGAGATAATTCAATCCGGCATAATAATAATAATCTCCGAATTTGGGTTTCTTGAGTATCAAATCTAAAAATACTTTCTCTGCATTTTCATATTCTTCATTTCGGGTATACCTTAGCCCATCAGACAAAGATTGAGATGAAACATCTGTTACATTACAAAAGAAACTGAAAATAGTACAAAAGAAGATTTTTTTCATTTATGCAAAAAAACTATGTAAATGTTACAGTTGTATTCATTTTATCAAAAAATATTCCAATTCTTCGATTAATTTTCCAACAAGATGGTTCTTGCTGGAGGCGAAAAGGGTGAGAGACCACATTTTTTTACAATGATTTGACCCCCTTGATCGCAACAAAAAGACAAAAATCCTGCGGCCAAACCATTGTATCCTTGCAAATCATAGCCAATCACAGGGGCAACAAATGGATACTGTTTGGCACTTACTTGAGATTGATAAGGCAAATGAAATTCATGGGTGTTCTCATTTTCAACTGCCAATACTTTTACAGATTGTCTGAGGTGTTTTGCCAAAGTATCTCCTCGGTCTGCAATCCAATTCAATCCTACAAAACCCAAGGCGCCAGGATGAGACTGAACATAGGCAAAAACTGCCCCGACATTATCGCATTGTATCACCCGTTTTATATGCGGCACTTTTGAGCTTGATTTGACTCGTTTTCGCATCCAATCAGTAAAATTATTAAAGACCAAATCATTTTTCAAAAAAACACATTCCAGTGGAATTGATAGACCTTTCCATCCAATCTCTTCTCCTTGTAAAATACGAGAAAGAGTATCACTGGAAATTCGGTTATTGGGATTTCTCTTGTGGACGATAAATGCAGTCGACGTCTCGGCCAAGGCATGAAAACGCACTTTAATATTTCTGGATTCCAATTCCTTGATTGTTTGTGTGTCATATTGATAATTGAAAAACATCGCCGCTAACTTTTTGTCTCTGACAGCCGCGAGTATTTGATAAGGACGCATAAACACAGCGGAAATATGGGTTTGAGGATACAATTCCTGGAATCGATCGATCAGTTGAACAAACATCAAACTATCATTGATATCAAATGCGATTGACAATTCTCCCTTTGTGGGGATATCATTTCCCTGACCTTTATGTTCTAAGTCGAGGCAAGCACAAACATATAGCGAAATGAAAAATATAAACCCTACAATTAATTTAGTTTTTACCATTGTGTATTTTTTTCCAAATCAAATACCCGTTAAGTGCGCGGAATAAGCCCCAAAGAAACATAAATAAAACTATTGGCCATCGGCCATAACCCCATACATCCATGTCTTTTTGGAAATAAAAAACAAGACCAAATAACCAAAAGGTTAGTGCAGAAATCCAATGATACCAATGGTTTGTTTTGAACATCGCACAAAAATAAACGAAAAGGGGTCCACAATGTTTGCGGACCCCTAAATTCCAAACAATTTTGGAAACAAAAAATTTGTAGTTTATTATTTAACCATCATGGTTTTGCTCACGCTACTGGCGCCCGCAATCAAGGTATAGGTATAAACGCCCGAAGATAAACCATCAGCATTGATTTCAAGTTCATGGTTGCCAACATATAAATTGGAATAATTTTGAGTTTTAACCAATGCTCCCAATGCATTGCGAACTTCAAGATTTATATCTCCAGGTTTGGTTAAGTATATCAAAACAGTGGTATTATTGGAAAAAGGATTGGGGTAATTTTGATTGACAACCATGACTTTTCCTGTATTGGGCTCATCTACGCCAACCCCCCACAACATTCCAATGCTACCTTTTAAAATTTCAGAAACTGGTATGGCTTGGTAATTGATCAAATTTAACACAACAGGGTGGTTGCCAAATGAAGCGGAATTGTTCTGAAGATTTGTTCCTGCAATTTCGTCCTGCTGCCATAACACATGTAAAAACCCGTTGGCCACCCGGCAAGTTGAGGCAAAATCGTCTTCCTTGCCCAATACCTGGGTTATATTTTGTGGCAGGCTCCAAGTAACACCCCCATCGGTTGAGAACACCAAACCAATATCACGAAAATTGGCACCCAAATCTGAGATGTCCTGCTCAATGGGTACGCTAAAAATACAATACAAGTTGCCGTTGGCATCCATTGCAGATGAGGGTTGACGCATGGCAGAGGAACTGGATAAACGCGCTACCGTGCTCAAACCTGAGGGGACATTTCCCCCAGACAGTGCAGCAGTGGTTGCTTGCTCCAGGTTGTTGAATCCATTTTCGTCTCGGTCAAATTGGCTTCCTGAGGCAATATAAGTCTTTTTGTTTGTGGCTTCAGACCAGTGCACAATTCCTTGAATTCCTGGATAGAAGCTATAACTTTGGTCTGTTGTATCTTCATCTATGACACGACTCAATCCCCAAAAAACGTGCAATTTATTATTGTTGTCAATGATCACATCCACTGTACCGTCATTGGTGAAGGGTGTGTCCACCATTGGAACTTTTCCAGTCCAAGGTGCATACTTAAAAGTGTCTACAATGATGCGCTGCCAATTGCTACCACCATCTATACTTTTCCACGCAATGACACCCTGTAACAAATCACCATTCACAATGGCAACCGTATTGCCCTTTACGTCAATGCTGTATTGATCTGCCCCCCCGTTATTGGTTAACGTACTGTCATAATTGGGCATCATTACATGTTGCTTGTCCCAAGTGGAACCACCATCTTTTGAACGACTGTATACCATGGGAGCAAAAATACCTTTTCTAAGGGGAGCCCGTGACTCACCAGGAGAAGACGAATCTGTGTAAGAGCAGATTAAATGAATTACATCTCCATTATTGGCAGTCCTCGCCCAAATGGGTTTGTAAGGAGTTTCTTTCAAAATACTTTTAACGGATGAAGGTCTTGAGGTAGCTGAATTACTTTTTGTCATATAAAAACCTCCATTGGTTGCATCATGTCCTATGGTAAATACACTGCCATCTGACAAAACACCCACATTGGCCCATCCTGTCCGAACATTTTCGACCGGAGTACTGTCTGATCGGTTCCATTTTGCGGCTGCATTGCGATAATTATACCCCGAACCACGACCTGGAAAACCTTGGGCATCAGAAGTAGAAGTTGTCCAAACTGCAGAAATCCCATCGTTGGGATGTATTGCCAATCGATGCGGCATGGCCCCATTGGATTGCAAATCATAATAAGTAGAGCCTATTCGAATGAAATTATTGTAATTAGCCCCCCGTGCAGAAATCATTTTTTTTGTTTTATGAGAACTACCAAATCCACCATTGTCGGGTTTGTCAATAACAATGTTTGAATTTATAATTGTTTGGGGTTTACCTTGATCGACAGCAACAGAAGATAAACTTAGTTGAGCAGATAAATAAACAGCTGAGAGCAATGTAATTGATAGCAAGAATGATTTTTTCATTATTTGTTTTTTACAATTTAGTCATCAAATATCGTAAAAAATTAATATTTTTTAACAAATATTATTTACAATCCCTTGGGATCACGTAAAATGCCAACAATTACATCTACTAAAATTTCGCCATCTGAGGCTGAACCTCTGTGTACCCCTTTCAAACGCAAATCAAGCAGTGCAATTTGGTTGAAAGCCCGCTCTATATCTGATTCAGAATATTGATTGGCAGCAACAATATATTCTTCAACGAAAAATGGACTAACGCCCAGTGCAACTGCGATTTCATTTTTACCACTACCTACCATTTGTTGAATACGCAAAATTTTACCAAAGTAATTGTGCAAGTTTGTAACGATTCTTAACAAATCGCCCTTTTCTGCACTGGCACCCATTTGGTGGGCAATTTGAATGGCCTTGTTAAAATTTTTATAACCAAGTGCCGATTGCAATTCGAACACATTGTACTCTCTGTTAAATCCTACATTGGCTTCAACATGAGAAATTCGGATAAACTCATCCTTTACATTAATCAATAACTTATTTAATTCATTGTGAATTAAAGACAAGTCGGCGCCCAACAATTCAACAAGCATTTGAATGGCAGCACCATCAATACTTCTTCCCTGCTGCTTCAGATATTCAGGGAGCCAATCTTTTATCTGATAATCACGTAATTTTCCTGCATAATAAGAAACATGTTTATCAAGTTGCTTTCCAATTTTAGTCCGCATGTCCATCTTAGCCCCCCGGAAAGCACAAACCAAAATCGTTGAAATCAAGGGATTTTCAAGATAGGGTAATAATTTGTCAAAGTCTTTAATGTCTTGGGCGTCTTTAACCACAATCAACTGGTACTGACTCATCATTGGGTAACGTCTCGCCATGGCAATCAATTCATGAATTTTTAATTCTTTTCCATATTTGATGGACTGGTTAAAGCTTCGCTCGGATTCATTTAAAACCGAATTCTCGAGCTGATCTAACAAAGAATCAATAAAAAAAACTTCCTCTCCATGCAAAAAATAGATAGGCGAAAATTGCTTGTCCCGAATTTTCTGTTTTATCAGTAAATAATTCGCTATTGTATCGCTCAATTTGGCCATGGATTAGTATTTTTACCGCGGTGCAAGAGTTAAATTTCCCTTCTTATGAGTTTACTATTGAAGAACAAGAGCAAAAAAAAGTCATTTTTGATCCAGTAAGAAAAAAATTTATCCCCCTAACTCCCGAAGAATGGGTTAGACAACATTGTATTGCCCAATTATTCCATCAATATCGATGGCCATTGGGCCGAATCGCTGTTGAGAGAGCCATATTTCCATTTGGATTGCGCAAACGCTTTGATATTGTTGCATTTGGGACCGACGCAAAACCCAAAATATTGATTGAATGTAAGGCTCCCGAGCAAACCTTAACCCAAAATGTACTGCTTCAGGCAGCCACATATAACAGTAAATTAGACAGTGAATGGATGTGGATTACCAATGGCATTCAACACGCCTGGTTTCGGCGAATTGATGGAAAAAATAGAATCCAAAGTCCGCCTATCCATATCGAATGAATGAAAAATCTACGGATAATAACCAACATTATGGCGCTTTTTATAATGACAAAATCCAGCCGTAAGCATCGTGTTCGGTAAACTTGGTTTTAAATACGTAGGCGGTAAACAACAAACTCGGCAAATCAGCGGCTACTCTATTTCAAAATCTATAATTTTGCCTGCAATTGTTGCCCTTACGATCCGATCACATGCTTCATTTTCAAAAGGATCGTAATCTATATTAATGCGTTTATTTTCTTTGTCATCGTTGAGGTCTATAACCCCTTTCACACTAGCCATCGCGCATCCTGGCTCCAATTTTTTTACTAAAGGCAAAGCAATAGACCATGATAAATCATGGCCATCTGCTTCCAAAGCCAACCCCTTTCCATTAAAAAGGTAATGATCTCCAAGAATGCCAGGGCTTGAAATTCCCACTACCTTTTCCAATGCACATTGGCCTGACAATTCTAGAGGATTCGAAATGCCAATTTGAGACAATTGAATACCCTTGATATCGAATTTTTGCTTGATGACCCGAACGAGGGTCATTGACAATACAAATTCTCTAGGATTATTGTTGGTGGTTCCAACAGAATATCGCATTCCCTTGTCGATTTTAACTTCAGTAACGGAAGTGTTTTCTTGGTAATGTGTTACAATCTTTACCCATATTTTTCCTGACCTGTATTTCCCGTCCATACTTTTTTGGGATAGGGAAAAAGGGCGATCGGGATCGCCAAAAGAAATAAAAAACTCAATTCCATCGCCGTCTTGGTAACTTGAATCTATGAGTTCGACCAGTCCGTTCTTTCCCAAAAAGGAAGTGTTTACTCGACTAGAGATACCATTTCCATTGCTCTGGTCTGCTATCTCATCCACGCATTCTATCACCGACATAAGTTCAGACTGCAAGACAGCAAGCTGAACAGCAACTTCGATATTCTCATTCTTTTCTTTGTTAATTCGTTCACAAGATTGGCATACAAAAAAAAGGGAGCATACCCATACTCTTAAAAGGCTTCGAAATACAGTCCGTTGTCTAAGTTTCATGCTAAACTATGGCAAAACCCATTAAAACAATTGTGATAAAACAAATATAGACTCATTACCCCCCAAAATGATTTCATATTTCATCCAATATTTCTGTGATCAATGAACACGCAAATGCTATTTCGTCGCTTGAAATGGTAAGAGGGGGTGCAATTCTAAGACAATGAGGCGCATATAAAAACCAATCTGCAAAGAGCCCCCGTAAAAGCATTGCTTGAATTAACGCAGAAACTTCTTCGTGGTTTGAAAATTCAATTGCCAGGAGAAGACCTTTCCCATGAATCGCAAGTATGCGTTCATGATCAAGCAATCGACGAAATAACTTTTCTTTCCCCGCAACTTCATCCATCAGTTTTTCTTCAATCAGTACTTTTAATGCCGCATTGCCTGCTGCCGTAACGACTGGGTGTCCGCCAAATGTAGTCAGGTGTCCGAGTATTGGGTTCTGACTAAGTGTTTGCATTAGTTTGTGGGATGCTATAAAAGCACCCATAGGCATCCCCCCTCCGATGGCTTTACCCAATACGAGCACATCGGGAATAACGCCATATTGCTCAAAAGCAAACAAGGTTCCGGTACGTCCCATCGCAGTCTGAATTTCATCAAAAATAAGCAGAGAGCAATGTTGGTTGCATTTGTCTCTAAGGGAGTGTATAAATTCTTTGCCCGAAAGTTTGGCGCCACGTTCGGCTTGAATCAATTCTACCACAACTGCCGCTACCCTTGACCAAGGTATGTCTTCCAAACCTTGTATATCGTCTTGGGCAATAAAGTGCACAGAGGGTAAGAGCGGCCTGTAGGCTTGTGAATAATAATCATTGCTCATAAGACTAAGTGGACCCTGGCTACTCCCATGGTAAGCATCGGTTTGGGCCACAAAATCAGTTTTACCAGTCACCCTCTTAGCCAATTTCATTGCACCATCAATGGCTTCACCCCCTGAATTGACAAAATAGCAGCAATCTAAAGAAGGGGGTAAATATTGGACCAAATTGTGCGCAAACAGTGATTGTGGACTTTGAATAGTCTCTCCATAAACCATAACATGCATAAAATCAGCTGCTTGGCCTTGAACTGCGGCCACAACCTCTGGGTGTTGGTGTCCAATATTACAAACGGAAATTCCTGCAATCAAATCTAAATAGCGATTTCCGTCGGCATCGAAAAGATAATTTCCCGCAGCCTTTACAATATGAATATTCATTGGTGATGGACTGGTTTGGGCCAAATGCGCAAGAAAAGCCTGACGCGGGTGAATATGCATGGTACAAAATTAAGTAAGAATGTCTATGATGGAGCAAAAAAAACCCCGCCTATGGCGGGGTTTTTTTTGGATAAAAATTCATTACATACTGCCATTCAACTCAGCACCAGCCTTGAATTTTGCAACTTTCTTTGCAGCAATATTAATTACAGCACCGGTTTGTGGGTTACGGCCTTTGCGGGCATTGCGGCTGCTTACAGAAAAAGTACCAAATCCTACCAAAATTACTTTTCCGCCTTTTTTAAGCGTCTCAGTAGTAGCAGAGGTAAAACTTCCAAGTGCAGAAGCAGCTTGGGCCTTAGTGATGCCAGCGTCGCTAGACATTCTTCCAATTAAATCTGATTTGTTCATAGTTATTTTTTTATTTCGTTATTGTGACTCAAAAGTAATTAAGTGATTCTAGTTGTCAAGTACTGAAAACACTAAGAAACCATGAACTTTTGCACTAGAAATTAACAATTGGGCAAAATAATTGAATAACTAAACCGCAATCAATTGATTTACAGCATTATAAAATAATTCATTCGGCTCGCTTTTATTCCAAATAATCTTCGCTAAACCATAGAAAACACGGCGTTTTTCTGATATTTTAGACAGTTTTTTCAGAATTTCAGCATTCGTATGGCCAATAAACATCGGTCTTAATGCAGGATCAACCTCAATTCTGTGCACCAACACGTCCAAAGGCGTGTTCAAATAAATCGTAAGACCGTTCATTTTCATCCACTCCATATTGCCATGAAAAGCGGCTGTACCTCCACCACACCCCACGACTGTGTTTCTCAAATGCCGGGTAGCCCTGAGACATTCTGCTTCAACCATTCTGAACGATTCTTCACCATGCAAACCAAAATAGTCGGATACAGACATCTCAGTTTCCGCTTCAATTGAAGCATCCAAATCAAAAAACTGCCAAGACATTCTTTTGGCAAGCCATTGGGCGGTAGTGGTCTTTCCAGAAGCAGGTAAACCTACTAGATATACTTTATTCATATCGAACTCGAGGATCTATCCAAACATACAACATCTCAGTGATGGTATGCAAAATGAAGAATACACATGCTGTGAATAACACAGCACCCATAACGACAGGAAAGTCGGATTGTTGCAGCGCTTCAATCGTAATTTTACCCAATCCCTTCCACTGAAAAATATATTCCGTAAAAAAAGAACCAGCCAAAAGACTACTAAACCAACCGCCAACACTGGTAATGAGTGGATTCATGGCATTGGGTAATGCATGCTTAACTGTAGCTTGCCAACGGGAAAGGCCTTTTGCACGTGCGGTGCGCACAAAATCTTGGGCAAGCATCTCAACCATCGTATTTCTGGTTAATTGAATAAATACTGCCAAAGGACGAATACCCAAAGCGCAAGCGGGCAAGATTATATTCGACCAGACCACCTGACGACCTTCTCCCAATTCGTCAATTTCCCATAAACTGCCTGTCATGGATAGTCCGGTATAGCGGTGCCAAACAAATCCAAAAAGCCAAGAGAATACCATAGCCGAAAAAAAAGATGGCATCGATATGCCCACTGCAGACAAAGAGACAATCACATTGTCATTCCATTTTCCCTGATTCATAGCAGCCCATATTCCCAATGGGATACCCAACAAAAGTGCAATGAGCATTGCTGCGATAGCCAATACCATGGTCCCAATAAATGCCTGAAACAACATCCCACCCACCGGCTGTTTTGTTTGAAATGATTTGCGGAGATATGGCAACTTTAACCAAAAGTGATATTGCGCTGTTTTAATCGAAAACCCACTTAGAAAGGGTATTTTTTGGCTCTTACTGTGGTATATTGAAATGGGTGAAAGGTCGTTTACGTATAATAACGCTTGTAAATAGACCGGCTGGTCTAGCCCCAACTCAGCAACTATGGCCTGTTTGGTTTTGGCATCGGCCCTTTGTGTTGTTAGCATTTCTTCAGCGCCTGGCAAGGCCTGAAACAGAAAAAAAATGAACATCACCAATCCCATCAAGACCGACAATAAAAAGGTCATCTTTTGGGCGATGTTCTTTTGAATCATTGAATTAGTTTTTCAACTTCTCGAACACTGGGCAATTGAATACCACTCCACTTTTCGACCACCACCGACCCCTTAAATAAATACAATGTGGGATTGTATCGTGCCATTGTCATCAACATTTTTTGATCGGCAGGGTAAAAATTAAAAGGCAGTTTCAACTTGGAAACAATCGCTTTCGACGCTTCGGGCGATTCTGCGGTAAGCGCGTACATAACAATCCCTTTGGATTTGCCCCAAGTGAATAAAGTTGCCATTTTTTGCGTGATTTTTTCATCTGTTTCACTCAAAAATGTTGCAATATACACCCATTTAAAAGCAGGATCATTTAAAAAACTGTCCTTCATATCGACACCATTTACGGGGTCATTGATAGAAAAATCGTGAATGGGCCATTTGTAACCTTCGACAACAATTTTTCGCCGCAACGATCTATTGACATCATACTGAAAACCTTTGTTAATCGCAGACTCATACTCTTTACTGGTACACGCAATCGAGTCATTGCCTTTATACAAAACAAATGAAACCTCAATACTATCTGATTCACGCTCACCTTTTGGCAAAATAGTCATGATTTGTTTTATATCATTGCCTTTCTTGTATGGCAAAAAATCCCATACTGGCAAATAGAGGTAACAATACCCACCAAAAAATAGTATCAAAACACCAAGAACTGCCATGAGCTTGTTTCCAAAACGCTTCGAAAACCATTGAGAATTGTGTTGAATACCCATAATCATTACCGACAGTAATAATAGCAGCAAGATGTTTTTATAAAATGAATGCCAGAGTTTGAGTTTAAGAAAATCACCAAAACAACCACAATCTGTTACCTTGTTGAAGTAGGCACTATAAAAAGTTAAAAATGTAAAAAAAAGGATAAGCGCAGAAGTGATAAAAAGGGTTAATCGAATATTCCAACCGATGAACAGTGCCAGTCCCAAAAACACCTCCAACGCACAAACGAAAATACTCAAGTAGAGCGTATACTGTTTGCATCCCTTGAAAAAATGATATAACCATCCATTTGATTTTGCATAATTTGCCACATCCACATTAACAGCAGATTGGACTGTTATCGTAGCACCTGTCGAATCGAAAGAGATTGTCTTGTCTGCAGAAGCCAACACAAGGGAATCGGGTCCTAACAAACGAATAGTAATGCGCTTGTCTAGTGTGTCACCTGCAACAATATCAATACTTCCTTCCGCCAAAGAAGATCCCCCCCATGTGGTCTTAACGCCCATTGAACCTCCATTATTTGCAGTGGCAGACATTGCCATAATTTGCCAACCAAATTCTTTTTTGGTATCAAAATTATAGAGCACTGTTTTGGTATCAACACAGCGTACTTTTCCCATAGAAACCAAAACCCGAATTGAATCTTGCCTGGCAGATACATCTTGAGAAAACACATCGAAGTATTCGTTGAGTTTAATCGAAAATCCACTGGGGTCATTGAGTTTAACAATCCCTGATAAAATAAATAATCCAGCGGTAAGGAATTTGGCGATTTGAAATACAACTTTCATCTTACAATCTTATTAAGGCAAAAATAGCATAGTTGATAATGTCTTGGTAGTTCGACTCTACCCCTTCGCTTACGTTCGTTTTTCCTTGGTTGTCTTCTATTTGTTTGATGCGGGCAATTTTCACCAAAACCATATCGGTAAAACTACTGATGCGCATGTCCCTCCATACCTCGCTATAATCAGAATTCTTTAAAATCATCAATGATTGGGTTTTATTTGCACAATCTTCATAAACAAGGGAAATTTCATCGGCATTCATTGGGTCTTTTTGTTGTTGAATGTATGAGAGTTGAATCAATGCGATTAGGCTATAATTAACAATGCCCATAAATTCACTTCTAATATCATCCCCCACAGCATTGCGTCCCGATTCTTCGATATTGCGAATGCGTTGGGCTTTGATGTATATCTGATCCGTAAGACTTGAAGGACGAAACAATCTCCATGAAGTCCCATAATCCTCGTTCTTTTTAAGAAATACTTCTCTGCAGGAAAATAAAATAGCTGCGTACTCTTGGTTCGTATCAGGCATCGATTACAAAGATAGTTAATGGGTTTCGAATTTAGGATTTATCCATTCTGAATATCCATTGCATCCAACCCTTTTGAACGAAACTATCCTAGCAATTTTGATTTTGTTTTAGTATATTGCATAGATGGATTCTTTCGAAGATTTATTCAACGATCTCAATACCGAACAACAACATGCCGTAAATGCAATCGATGGTCCCGTTATGGTAATCGCTGGGCCTGGAACCGGTAAAACCCAAATTTTAGCCGCGCGCATTCTGAATATCATTTCTAAAACAGATACCCAAGCCCAAAATATTCTATGCCTTACCTATACCGATGCGGGTTCGATTGCCATGCAAAAACGCCTGGGTTTATTTATGGGCGCATCCGCGTTTAATGTCCCGATATATACCTTTCATGGATTGTGTAATAAAATCATTCAAGAAAATCCCGAAAAGTTTTCACAGACCGAATTGCGCGTAATGGATGATTTAGATAAAATCGACCTTATTCAGGGTATTGTCGAGCAATTGCCTTCCAATTCTTTGTTAAAGTCTTATCAAGATGATGCCCAACAAATACGCCGTGATCTCTCAAAGATGTGGAATTTAATGCAATCTGAGCGTATCGAACTAACACAAATAGAAGACTGGACAAAGAACTTACTGATCGCGGAAAACTTCAAATTGGCTTTCCCCAAATTGGTATATAAAAAAGCCACAGGAGATCATAAAGTAGGCGACATCATGGCCTCAGAATACAAAAAAATGCGTCTGGCATGGGAAAAAGGCCTGGAAGCCGCCAAATTATTTTCTACCTACAAGGAATTAAAGAAAAAAAAGGGCTTGTATGAGTTTTCAGACATGCTAGAATGGGTGAGCGAAGGCTTTAATAATGATCCTGACCTATTGCTCGATTCACAAGAACGCTACCAATATGTTTTGGTGGATGAATACCAAGACACCAGCGGTCTTCAAAATCAAATTCTCCACCAATTAATATCATTCTGGGGAGATAGGCCGAATTGTTTTGTTGTAGGAGATGATGACCAAAGTGTCTATGCTTTTCAGGGTGCAAAAGTGAGCAATATGCTCGATTTCGCTTCAAAATACGAACAAAATTTACAGACATTCGTCCTCACCAAAAATTACCGAAGTTCACAGCCCATTCTCGACATGGCCAAAAAGGTGATTGAAAATAATTCGCAGCGATTGGTATACAAAATGGAAGGCCTTTCCAAAGAGTTAATTGCTGCAGGGAAAAACTGTTTTTTTGATCCCATCACCCCCAATATTAAACAATTCAAAAACGAATTCCACGAAGCCGTTGGCATAGCTGAAGAAGTTAAAACACTCATCGAATCAGGTGAAAAAGCCAATGAAATTGCCGTTTTATTCCCGTTCAATAAACATGTAAAAATACTGGTTGACACTTTTGATGAATTGAAATTGCCTTTTGTTATTCATCGGTCTGTTGACATACTGAACGAAAACACGATAGAACATCTTCTTGTGTGGCTCGAATATCTTTCATTAGAAATGGCTTCAGCAAACAGTGGCGAACACCTGATTTATAAATTGCTGATTAGCCCCCTTTACGATATTTCTAGCTTTGAGGTAAACCAGCTCTCGGTTGCTGTTTATGCAAAAAAAACATCCTCGCGCAATCAAGGAGTCGAGTACCATTGGAGAGACCATATCGCAGAAATCATAAAACTGCCCCAACAAACAGAACTATTTGGATCTCCTCCCTCTGTTGCTTTAAAAGCACTTTGGAACAATATCGAAAAATGGATTAAAGAAGCAAGTTGGCTAAGCGTACCCCAACTTATTCAGCAATTATACAGCGAAGGCGGTTATTTAGCGCATGCTTTGAAATCGAACGATGCTGAATGGACACTCGAAGTTTTACAAACTTTTTTAGAATTCTCCAATCGTCAAAACCAGAAAAATCCTTTTCAGAAGCACCACGAATTTTTGTCGACAATTAAAAAAATGCTGGGAAACAACATTGCAATTCCTTTAGAAAAAAGGATTGGAAATGCCGAAGGGGTTCAATTCATTACCACACACGGTTCCAAAGGCTTAGAATTTGAACATGTATTTGTTACGAGATTAAATCCCAAAGAGTGGGAAGATAACGATGCTGGAAGAATGCCTTTTAGAATCATGAAATTGATTCAAGGAAAAGAAATCCAACTACACAATCAAACAACAGCCGAAGAAGATCTTGAAGAACGCCGCAGATTGTTTTATGTTGCATTAACCCGTGCAAAAAAGACACTCCATATTAGTTTCAACCAATTGCGCATTACCGCAACCAAAACTTCAGAACAGACCGCCTCTTTATTTGTCTATGAATGTGCAGATGAAATTAAAGATACGAATCAGGAAATTTCTATACAAAACCTGCTATTTGCACAACAGGCAATCCTTCAAAAAACATCAAAACCCAAATTACTGAGTGACAAATTAGATTGGATACGAGATAGAACCACCAATTTTACATTTTCACCCTCTTCACTTTACAGCATTTTAGACTGTGGTTTGAAATTTTATTTTACACGAATCGTGCGGGTACCCGATGCCCCTCACCCCTCAACATCCTATGGAACCGCAATACATGCAGCAATGAAGATTTGGGTTGACAGTTGGACGAATGACAAAAAATGGCTCACGCTACCAGCCCTAATACAGATTTTCGAAAAAGAAATGTACCGCCAACGACATGGATTCAACGAAAAACAATTTTCGTTGCGCATGCAACAAGGCAAAGACATGCTTCCCGATTATTATGCGGCCCGAAGCGCCGAGTTTAAATCACATCAGGTTGTACTTTCAGAGAGAACCTTAAAAACCGTAATAGAGGGTGTTCCCATTGCCGGGAATTTAGATAAAATTGTTTTTGACGGGAATAATGTCACTGTGGTGGATTACAAGACAGGCAAACCCGAAAATTCTATCAAGAAATCGCAGGCTCCAGGTTTGCGTTCTCTCGACAAGATTCCGCCCATCTATTGGTTTCAACTCGGAATTTATCAATTGATGACCAACCATCTGCCAGGGAAGGATTGGAAATGCAATCTGGCCGTCATCGATTGTATCGAAAAAGATGAAAATGGAGAATTTCCACACATCAAAATTTATTACACGGAAGAGCATAACCAACTGCTAAAATCTTGGATTCAGAAGGCGAATGCGCAATTAAAATCGCTTTCGTTTATGAGTGGTTGCGGAAAAACAGATTGTTATTGGTGCAATTTTGCAAAAAATACCAATCAAATTGTTTACCTATCAGAACTTGAAAAAGAAGATTTAGTCGATTAGATCCATTATAAACCCAACTTTCGACACGCTTTTTCAGAACAAAGTTCTTCCGCTTTTTTGCGGCTAAAATTTTCTTCCACAAACCATGTTTCTCCATCAATGACCAAAGAAACAGAGAATAAACTATTGGTATTCTCACCTAGATGTTGACCTATAAATTGAATACTCTTATGGTTTTGCTGCGTCCATTTCATAATCAAGGCTTTGTAGCTCACAATAGTGGACATGAGTTTTTCCATATCAAGATAATGACCCACCAAACGTTCAACGACAAATTTTCGCACTGTAGCAAATCCTTTATCCAAATAAATTGCCCCAATTAATGCTTCCAGTGCATTGCCTCCAATTGTTTTTAATGCAACTTTATTGCAGCGCAAGTCGGCTTTTATTTCCATTATTTCAACCAAGCCCAATTTGGCAGCCAAAAATGACAACTGCTCTCGGTTTACGATTCGGGTACGCATCTCTGTCAAAAACCCCTCGTTTTTGCGGGGAAATTGCATGTAAAGCAAATCGGCAATCACCGCATCCAATATTGCGTCGCCAAGGAATTCCAGGCGTTCGTTATTGCCAATTTGTTCGGTATTCTGGGCAATAGACATCGAACTATGCCGCAAAGCCTCTTGATAAATACGCAACTTACCTGGCCTAACTCCCGTTAGTCGATACACCTGATTTGAAAGTTTATTGCTGTAAAATAACGAAGCTAAAACAGTGCTCAAAACAAAGAATTAGGCTTCATATTTTTTGAAAACCAAAGTAGCATTATGACCACCAAAACCAAAAGTATTGCACAATGCTGCGCGAACAGTCCTTTTCTGGGCGACGTTAAATGTAAAATTGAGCCTTGAATCAAAATCCGGATCATCTGTAAAATGATTAATTGTTGGTGGAATAATATCTTCATAGACTGCCATTACACAGGCAAGTGCCTCAACCGCTCCCGCCCCACCCAACAAATGACCTGTCATGCTCTTGGTACTGCTAATATTTAGTTTATACGCATCTTCTCCGAAAACCGAAACAATGGCTTTGGCCTCTGCAATATCTCCAAGGGGTGTACTTGTCCCATGAACATTGATATAATCAATATCAGCAGGCATTAAGTTGGCTTCCTGCAGTGCTTTTTGCATCACTTTGCACGCACCCAAACCTTCTGGATGAGGGGCCGTAATATGGTAGGCATCGGAGGTTAACCCACTGCCAACGATTTCTGCATAAATCTTTGCTCCCCGAGAAACCGCAAATTCTAGGTCTTCTAATATTAGGCAAGCACCACCCTCTCCCACTACAAATCCATCTCGGTCTAAATCGAATGGCCTGGATGCTGAAGTGAAATCATCGTTCCTTTCACTCAATGCTTTCATATTCGCGAATCCACCCAAGGAAGGCTCTGTAACCGCAGCTTCAGAACCGCCCGTAACTATAACATCTGCTTTGCCCAAACGAATTAAATTAAACGCATCTATGATTGCATTTGTGGAAGATGCACAGGCCGAAACTGTCGAAAAATTGGGGCCTCGAAATCCGTATTTAATACTAATTAAACCAGGAGCAATATCAACTATGATTTTAGGAATAAAAAAAGGAGAAAATCGGGGTGTTCCATCCCCTTTCGCAAAATCAATAGATTCCTGAAAAAAAGATGTTAGCCCTCCGATTCCCGTGCCCCAAATAACCCCAATTCTATCCAAATCGAAACCTTTGCAGTCGATTAAACCACTGCTAAGAATTGCCTCGTCGGCTGCTACCAAAGCATATTGGGTGAACAAATCCATCCGTTTGGATTCTCTTCTATCAAAAAAATTGTCGGCCGAAAAGTTTTTTACCTCGCAGGCAAATTTCACCTTGAATTTTTCTGTGTCAAAACGGGTTATTAGATTGGTACCACCAACACCATTGCGCAGGCTATGAAAATAAGACGAAACATCATTCCCCATGGGAGTGATTGCCCCTTGTCCAGTAACTACAACCCTACGGAGCTGCATAATTTACTTCTTATTTTCTTCGATATATTGGATGGCTTCTCCGACAGTTTGAATTTTCTCTGCCTGATCATCTGGGATACTGATGTCGAACTCTTTTTCAAATTCCATAATCAGTTCAACGGTATCGAGTGAATCGGCACCTAGGTCGGTTGTGAAATTAGCCTCAGTAACAACTTCGGTGGATTCGACACCAAGCTTGTCTACAATAATGGCCTTTACTTTTTCTGCAATTTCTGACATGATTTTGTTTTATGATTTAAATTGTGCTGCAAAGAAACATTTTTTTTGTGAGATACAACATTAAAATTATTTTTGTATTTGCACTTTGCCACTAAAAAAATTCAAATCCCCAGAACTTAAAGCAGATATCGACCTCGATATCATTGCTGTTCATGCCCAAATCACGGCTCATTTTATGGCTTGGTGTCTTGATGACACTTTTTCTTCAGTTTTTGTGCGACAACCCGAATTATTTTCAGTATCATTGCCTAAGAATGTCGAATCAAACCATGCAGAATACTACTGGAATGAAGTCGAAACTTCTGGACAAATGTGGCTGATAGAAAATAAAGGTAACAAAGGCTTTTTATACTCTCCAAAGCCACGTCCCGATTTTTGGGTATTGATGAAAAATATGGAAGAACAGGTCGAATTGGATCATTGGATAAAAAAAATACATTTGATCTCCAAAGTTCAAACCGCATATATATTTCCCAAATCCAAACACAGTAAACTATTTTGGCTTACTGCTTTAAGTCACCTTTAAAAACGACAAAACAACATACTATGTTCGAAGGCAAATTTCACAAAACCAAAATAATTGCTACGATTGGACCAGCGACAAGCAGTGAGGAAATGTTGGAAAAAATCATTTTGGCTGGGGTAAATGTATGTCGTCTCAATTTTTCTCATGGGACCCACGAAGACCACAAAATAGTCATTGATAGGATACACAAAATCAATGTGCGTTTGGGATCTCATGTTGCCATTATGCAAGATTTACAGGGTCCTAAACTGCGCATAGGAAAAGTAAATGGAGAAATTGAATTGCGCGAAGGAGACGATATTTTATTGAGTATTACAGAGCAAGAATGTACAAGCAAAATTCTTTTTGTGAGTTACAAACGATTGGTAAAAGATTGTAAAATAGGTGAGCCTATTTTGATTAATGACGGGAAGGTACAACTCGAATTTACAGAAAAAGTAGATGACCATACGATGCGTGCAAAGGTTATTTCGGGAGGCCCTCTTACCTCAAACAAAGGGTTTAACCTCCCCTTTTCTACTCTTTCTGTTCCCAGCCTGACCCAAAAAGACCTGATCGACTTAGAATTTGGTCTCTCACAAGATTTGGATTGGATTGCCTTGAGCTTTGTAAGAAAAGCCAGTGATATTGAAGAATTAAAACAAATAATTGCTGAAAAAGGTCTTGATATCAAGGTTATTGCCAAAATCGAGAAACCCGAAGCAGTCCAAGATATAGATTCGATCATACAAGTTGCCGATGCAATCATGGTTGCAAGGGGAGATTTAGGCGTAGAAGTTCCAATGCAAAAAGTTCCACTCATTCAAAAAACAATCGTTGAAAAATGTTTGGCTGCCGCAAAACCTTCCATTATTGCCACCCAAATGATGGAATCGATGATTATAGATAGCATGCCCACACGGGCCGAAATTGCGGATGTTGCAAATGCTGTATTGGACGGTGCCGATGCCTTAATGCTCTCGGGTGAAACGTCCATAGGCAGATATCCTGAGCGCGTAATTGACATCATGAGCGACATTATCACCGATATTGAAAGTGATCGCCGGGCCTATTACAAAGGAATAAAACCCAGTATCGAATCTCCCTCATTTTACAGTGATGAAATCTGTTTTACGGCAGTTCGGATGAGTGATCACCTTCAAGCAAAAGCCATCGTTGCCCTAACCAAAAGTGGTTTCACTGGCTATCGGGTTGCAAGTTTTAGGCCAGAAGCACATATTTTCATTTTCACACAAAGTCCAAAGTTGATTAAGATTATGTCTCTGGTTTGGGGTATCCGCGGTTATTTTTACGACAACTTTATAAGTACCGACAGTACATTGCAAGATACCGTAAGCATTTTAAAAGCCGGTAATCACATTGATATTGATGATTATATTGTTAGTTGTGCCAGCATGCCCATGCACAAAAAACTGCGGACCAATACCATTAAGGTAACATTGGTAGATTAATTAGGTGTAATTTTGCGATACCATGGACGGGGTATTTACAAACAAAGTAGCATCCAGTGGTTTAATTACACTGAATTTAGAGGACTACTACCCCTCTTCGAATCGAAAACTCATTGATATCAAAGACGTATTGTATTTGGGTCAGGTATTAAAAGAAAAAGATTTTCGTGAATGGGCAAAAAATCATGACTGGAATCAGTACAAAGATACCTCCGTGGCCATAACCTGCAGTGTCGATGCCATAATACCCTTTTGGGCATATATGATTGTTGTATCAAATCTCTCTGGTATAGCCCTTCATACAGTATTTGGAGATTTAAATACATTGGATGCAGTTCTCTGGCATAACGCTCTCGCATCAGTAGACATTGAATCATTCCGCAACGAAAGGGTTGTTGTTAAAGGTTGTGGAGACATGCCCGTCTCTGCTGCCGCATACACAGAAATTACCCAATTGTTGGCAGGAGTTACCAAAAGTATCATGTATGGTGAGCCTTGTTCGACAGTACCGGTATATAAATCCAAACATAAAGACTAGTCGAAATTTATAATTGATGGATTTTACACGCATAAAAGCAGATTTCCTGAAAGACTGGGTTGAAACAATCTTTGTGCAGGAAGGATTTTCTCAAGAACATGCACATTTATCTGCAGATGTTCTTTTAATGGCAGACTTGAGAGGCATCGACAGCCATGGCCTAGCCCGATTAGAAGGATATATTCGATTGATTCGGTCAGGACAAATCAATCCCAAACCCAAAATGGTTTTTACACAGCGCAAACAATCGATGGGGCTGTTGAATGCAGATTCAGCCATCGGATTGGTTTCGGCTCCCTTTGCTATGCTAAAAGCCATAGAAATGGGAAAAGAAGTAGGCAGTGGATGGGTGGGGATTTCCAACTCAAATCATTTTGGCATTGCTGCATACCATGCAATGTTGGCCTTGGAACACGCTATGATTGGTCTTGCGATGACCAATGCCAGCCCGCTTGTAGCACCTGCCGGAGGATCAGAAAGAATGTTGGGTACCAACCCAATTTGTATCTGTATACCTGCTGGCGAAGAATTGCCCTTTGTCTTAGATATGGCGACAGCAGCGGCTGCCAACGGGAAATTGGAAATTGCCGACCGATATGGCAAATCAATTCCAAAGGGTTGGGCTTTGGATAGTAAGGGTGCAGAAACAAATGATCCAACCATCTTAAAACAAGGTGGGATGCTTCTTCCTTTGGGATCGGATTACGAACACGGCGCCCACAAAGGATTTGGCCTAGGAGCATGGGTAGATATTTTTTCTGGTGTTTTGTCTGGCGCAAATTATGGACCATGGGTACCCCCGTTTGTTCAATTTTTACAAGCCCAAAAAGACCAACCCGGTCTGGGAATCGGACATTTTGTTGGCTGTTGGGAACTCGATGGATTCAGAGATATCCATGCCGTCAAACAAGACATGGATCAATGGATTCGTCGTTTTAAGAATTCTGTTCCCGCATCGGGAGTACAGAGGATTATGATACCGGGTGAACCCGAACATATTGAGCATACAATAAGAGCGTCTCTGGGTATTCCCATCGATAACGCTTTGTTTCAAAATCTGAAGTTGATTTCCGAACAGCATTCCATTCCTTTTAATCCCTAGGCCAGGTTATGCTTCAACAACAAAAAATAAAATTACTGGTTGCAATAGGATTTTTTGCCTTGTTTACAGGATTGTCAATTTTTGGATATCACAGATATTTAAAACCCATTCGTGACGGTCGCATCAATCGAACCGAAAAGTTTTCACTCAAAAAAAAATACAGAACTACATTCAATCCTGACTTTATTGATAGCGTAAGCAAACTCAATATCCAACGCAAGAATGACACAGCCACCCATAATACTCGCTAAACTAAATTTTAGCCCATACGAAAAAATCCAGATTTGGTATAAATAGACTTTGGTTCAAGCTTGTTTTTGATTACTTAAGTGTTTTGTCTGCACAGTGAATGCAGATCAAGTTGCGAACCCTCAGGCTAACATATCTGAAAGCAATGCTTCAATAAAATCTCGGTCATTTAACCTGTCCTCTAATTTATTATCGATAATATGGTGCAGTATTTTGTCGTTCTTGGCACCGAATTCCAGCGCCTCAGAATAATCACGAGAGCTAAATGTTACCCGCTCATATTGGCTGCTAAAAAGCTTGGGGTAATTTTCTGAAAGACTGTGTTCTATTTTCTTTTTATGCAAAAAAGCATCGCTACCAACCCAATCGCGCATCTCTTCAAAATTCTGCAAAGCCAAGTCTGCAATGGCATCAGCATTGGGTTTACGCAATTTTTGATAAGACTCCAATACCGATTTCCAATTACCACCAAAATCTTCAATACAATCATCCAAAACAATACAATCTTCAAAAGAACAATTCATTCCTTGACCATAAAAAGGCACCACTGCATGCGCACTGTCTCCCATCAGTGCATTGTTACCACTAACCCATGGATAACAGCGAATGGTGGTTAACATACCGGTTGGGTTGTTTAGAAAATCTTCTACCAAAGAAGGCATTTTATCCAAAACATCGGGGAAATTTTCTTTGAAAAATATATTTATTTCTGCAGGTGTTTTAAGTTGTTCTATTCCTGGACTAGCGTCAAAAGGCATAAACAAGGTACACGTGAAATTGCCCCCAGGATTTGGCAAGGCAATCATCAGAAAACTCTTTCGCGGCCATATGTGTAAACAATTCTTATCCAAACGAAAATCTCCATTTGAATCGGCCGGAATCTCCAATTCCTTGTATCCATAATTCTCGTAAGTCTGGGAAAAATTAAACCGTGGCATGCGCTGCATGGAGTCACGCAAAGCACTGAAAGCCCCATCCGTTCCTAAGACCAGATCTGCTTTGTCTATCACAGTATGCCCTTCAGCATTCAAGTAAGTGGTTTCGCAGGTTTTAAGATTTGCCCCAATGCAGGTATGGTTAAAAAACATCTGAATAGAGGGATATTGATCGGCCAACTTGAGCAATTTAATATTCAATGCACTGCGCGAAACACTGTAAATAGCCTGCCCCTGTTTACCGTAGGGCTGGTATTTTAGATTTCCTGCAATATCATGCATCATTCTGCCCGTCATGGGTATGCCTATTTCGAGAACTTCCTTGTCTAATCCGACGCGTTCCAATCCCCGAATTCCCCTTGTAGAAAGCGCAAGATTAATACTCCTTCCACCTTGGTACCTGCCCGAACGCATATCTTCTCTTCGCTCATGAATACTCACTTCATAGCCTCTTCTGGCTAGATAAATAGACATCAAACTGCCAGCCAATCCTCCCCCCACCAATGTAATTTTTTCTGCCATTGAAACGCAAATTTAACCATAGATTTGCTTTGAAAACAGTCTAAAAGCCAGAACTTTGTAAAGTCATGCATTTTTTTTCGGTGCCACGCGTATTGCGCAGACTCATTTCGGGATGCACTTGGGAAAGACCAGGTTCTCATAAAACCATTTATTTAAGTTTTGACGACGGGCCATCCCCAAAAATTACGGGCCAAATACTCGAATTACTCGCTGAATTTAATGCCAAAGCAACTTTTTTTTGTGTGGGTGAAAATCTGCTACGTTATCCTGAAACGGGTGCTCAAATTATTTCGGAAGGGCATACGATTGGCAACCATACCTTGCGTCACAGTAAAGGCTGGAATACCCCTATAAAAATTTATATTGACGAGATAGACCAAACCCAGCATATTATAAACCGCCTCCAACCCAATGCTCCCAAGTTGTTCAGACCGCCTTATGGACGCATCACCCCCAAACAAATTTCAGAACTAACAAGCCGTGGTTATGAAATTGTACTTTGGAGCGAACTGAGTTGCGATTATGACCCAAACGTGAATATTCAAAAAAGTATCGGCGCACTGTCCAAAAATAGCAAGTCCGGATCCATTGTTGTTTTTCATGACAGCGAAAAAGCTGCTGCCCAAGTATTGCAAATATTGCCTGCATACTTACAAAAAATGTCTGAATCCGGTTTTGGTTTTAATTGTCTTCACTAATTTCGGTATGGCCAAAAAAAATTCCAGTTTATTTGATTGATTCTGTGTTATTTTGCATGAAAATGAATACCCTTCAAATTGATTACAATACCCAACGCTCCCCCCTCTCCATTGCCGAATACGGTCGTCATGTCCAAGAGTATATTGAACACATAAAAACTTTGCCTGACAGGGAAGAACGAACCTCTTGGGTATTAAACTTGGTTCAAATTATGACCAGTTTAAACCCGGAAATAAAATTGCAGTCAAACTACAAAGAAATACTCTGGGGACATGTATTGCACATTGCCAATTACGAATTGGACGTAGACTGCCCTTATGAAATTATCCAGATTAAGAAAGAAATTACTTTACCAAAACATTTGGGATACAATTCCAACGGAATTCGATTTCGTTTCTATGGTCGCAATCTCCAGATGATGATAGACAAGGCCGCGGAAATGCCAAATACTGAATTAAAGCAAGACTTGGTAAATATGATTGCCTCGTTTATGTATAATTCTTGTAAGGCTTGGAACAACGAAAATTTAAGCAATGAAGTGATTGCAGAACACCTCAATATACTCTCAAAAGGACAATTAAAAATCGCGGGTGATGAATTGGTTGTCAGTGCAGATAAAAACATTCCACTACCCAAAACCATTCAAAAAAATAATTTTGGTAGAAAAAATAATAAAAATCAAAACCGCGGGAAGAATTTCCGTAGATACTAAAAAAAATGGCAGTATTTGAAATTGAAGGTGGGCATAAACTCAAGGGTGAAATTACCCCGCAAGGTGCCAAAAATGAAGCACTGCAGGTGATTTGCGCAGTGCTGCTTACTGCAGATCCTATTACAATCGATAATATCCCTGAAATTAGCGATGTTCTCAAACTAATTGACTTATTGGAAAGTTTGGGCGTAAAGGTGACGCGAAATGGAGGAAGTTCTTTCACCTTTCAAGCCGATAAAATTGACATAGAATTTCTCAATACCGCCGCGTTTAAAAAACAGGGTGCGTCATTGCGTGGCTCTATAATGATCGTTGGTCCTTTGCTTTCTCGCTTTGGAAAAGGCTATATTCCAAGCCCAGGTGGAGACAGAATTGGTCGCCGTAGGCTTGATACCCATTTTGAAGGATTTGTGAAACTTGGGGCAATATTTGAATATCAGGCGGACAATAATTTTTATAAAGTATCTGCCGAACGGCTACAGGGGTGTTATATGTTACTCGACGAGGCTTCTGTTACAGGAACCGCCAACATTCTCATGGCCTGTGTGATGGCAGCAGGTAAAACTACCCTATACAATGCTGCCTGCGAACCCTATATCCAACAATTGTGTTTAATGTTAAACGCAATGGGAGCGAATATTGTGGGGATTGGATCCAATCAATTGGTGATTGAAGGAGTAAAAAAGCTGGGTGGATGTACCCATCGATGTTTGCCTGATATGATTGAAATTGGAAGTTTTATTGGAATGGCCGCCATCACCGAAAGTGAAATTACCCTCAAAAACTGCCGAATCGACATGTTGGGTATCATCCCAAAAATGTTTCAACGACTGGGAATTAAGCTGGAGATTCGTGGAGATGACATCTTTGTACCCCAAATGGATCATTACGAAATTGACACCTTTATAGACGGTTCGATTTTGACTATTTCTGATCAAATTTGGCCCGGCTTCACCCCCGATCTGATTTCAATCGCTTTGGTTACAGCAACCCAAGCCCGCGGGACTGTATTGGTTCATCAAAAAATGTTTGAAAGCCGTTTATTTTTTGTCGACAACCTCATTGATATGGGTGCACAAATTATATTATGCGATCCACACCGTGCTACCGTTATTGGCCTTGACAGAAAAACCAAGCTAAAGGGAATTACAATGAGTTCTCCAGATATTCGCGCTGGGGTTGCTCTTCTGATTGCGGCCATGGCTGCTAAAGGGAAAAGTACCATCAAAAATATCGAGCAAATTGATCGTGGTTATGAAAGGATTGAAAAGCGACTGAATGCTTTGGGTGCAAAAATTACCCGCATTGACTAAACTCAAAATGTTTCAATACCCTTATTGTAGTGGGTTGCACAAAGAGGACATCCCCTGGTTCACATTGCTATTTCTTAAATTTCCCCAGTGATGTACTAAGACCAAAATATAGGTTTAATCCCTTTACTTTATTCGTTAAAAAGGCCGATACAACATTGTCAGAACCCAAAAAAATGGGGCCTAATCGAAAATAACTTCCCGCCATTGGCTTGCGATAATCTTGAAAAAGTCCCAAGGGTATCGAAAATTCAAGCCACTTGGTTTCGATACGAGGCACTATAACCAAGGACGAAGGCTGTCTGAATCCTATTTTTTGGGCAGATATGAGTGATTGTCGCAACTGCGCTGCCACATATAAAAATGAAGCAATCCGCATATCACCTTGCAGCTGAATTTGCATTGGCAAATCAACTCGGGTCAGTGATTTTAATTGGGTATAATTCATATTTTGTTTGGCGAAGTCCTCAATGTATTGAAAACCCTGAACCGAACCTTTTGCAAAGGCAGCTGAAAATGATGAATCGATTCGTAAAATTTGGGGTTGTGTATTGCTCATCCGGAAGCTGTTTGTTTGATTTCCATAATTTACATTTCCCCAATCGGTGAGAGCAGCAGCAAATCTCCAGCGATAATTTCTGGCACCAGGATTTCCCAACCAATTGTCTTTTACTTGGCTGACTATACCACCCCGACCCCCCTCGATGACAAGTCCAAAATCAAAGCCCAAACCACTGCCTATAATATTGCGCACCTCGGGAAGTCCTCCGACAATAAATCCCTGCAGAAACCTCTGCATAAATTGCCCTTGAGAATATGAAACCTGCAAATTGCTTTTAACAATACGCAGGGAGTCGAGATTGAAATCCTCGATTTCCAAGCCCTCAGAAATTACGGATAAATGTCCTAAGCCCATCAAATATTTACCCGTAACACCCATAGACATTTTAATATTTTTTTGATCTACCAGTGTCATTGCCATCGAAGCACTTAATTCTTGGTATGCATTGACTTGAAATGAAAATGGTTGGGGAGCAACTAGAATAAAAAAATCCTTGGACATCGTGTTAGCATTCAATAGATAGTTTAGATAATTTACTGTGCCTTGCGTTATATGTTTTATGGCTATGTTGCTTCGAGTTCTTGAGGCAGTTGCCCACACGAACCGATTACCCACTCGTTTTGCAAAGGAAGGTCCACGCCATTCCAAATTCAAATTTCCCCAACCCTCAACCCCAACAGATTGAGTTTCAAGAAAGGTATTCTTCCATTGAATGCGGCCTTTTGAATTCAAGTATTGTTGGGGAACATTGCCATTAACGGCTTGCCAGAGACTAAATGGCGTGTTTAGAGAAACCATATTGTTTTGAATATCGGCAGAGAATGTTGAGAGATTAGAATGACGTTTATAGGGCATCGATGCAAGCAATGCTGGATTGGAATACAAAGTATGTACACCTGCAAAGTTGCTATTTTGAAGTCCTGAAAAAGACTGTGCTTTAATGGTTTGCCCATTCAAAAGAAAAAAAATGGCGATAAAGCGATTGAGTCTTAAAAGTATTTGTACTCGTTTCATCGGATGTAAAACTCCAAAAAATAAATTTCGAAAAATACAGATCCCGCAATAATCGTCGAATGAAAATATACACATCATTGTACATGCAAGTAACAAAAAAAAGAGCCGAATATGCCGGCTCTTTTCAACACGTTTTGGATGTGATTAATGTATAGTCAATTTACTCGTCATTCGGCCTACAACACTTTCAAGGGTAAGTACATATATTCCTTTCGACAGACCTTCGGTGTTGACAACCATTGAATTTTTACCCGCCAAACATTGTTTTGCAGGCAACACGCTCACAACTCGTCCATTCATATCACTGAGAATCAAACGAACACTGGCATTTGAAGTTAGCATAAAAACAAGATCTGTTTGGCTATTATTCGAAACGGGATTTGGATACACTTGAATACCAAAAATGCCTGTTTGGATATTTTTGGGAGACAAATTCATTGTTGAAATTTTTAAATAATTTGGGAAGAATATTGAAGATGAAAACAATGTACCGGGAAGATAGGATTTCAAGAAACCAAAAAGGGTCGATCCATAGCGTAATTGGAAATTGGAAGCAAACATATTGTTGATTTTGTTTTGGGAAAAAATATCTTGGGTATGGCCACTTAAACTGGCTAATCTCACACCATACGAATTGTATTTTTTGGTCCATTTAGATCCGTCAAACGCAATTCCCGTATCGCCCAAAACACATTTTACCATAGGCTTAAATACTACCGTAAAAGCAAATAAATTGGAAAACCCATTGGCTCCGCTAGTAGAAAGTGCATTTACTTTTACAGGAAACTGGACACCTCGTCCTATGAATGACTTTGGAGTTCCATTTTCGTATACCAAACTATCCGCCAGGGATTTGGTTAGCAACAGCGTGTCAGTTTTAATGGCAGCGCTGTTCAACAAAGATTTGGTAGAGAATTTGTCGACATTGGGTGTAGCATATCGGTGGGTTAATGTTGGTGTTGCACTGAAAGTAAACCCACCTGTTTTGATACCGGTAAAATTAAAATATTGAATGTAAACAGTATCAACTACATCAACGGTTTTGCCATCGATAATGGTTTTATCGAGCAAACGAATATAAAACTGGGTGAATTGCAATGAATCAACCGTATAGGGATTAAATCGTGTAAGGACCTGATTCCCGACTCCCAAAAAATTAGTGTCTTTGGGATCAAACATATTGCCCAAAACATGAAAGCCAATTTTTTGCTTCATCCCATCTGAATAAATGTTATGCATTGTAGTATCAGGATAGATAAAAGAAACATATCCCGACAATTTCTGACCCAAGAGTGTGCTTTCTTCGTATGCTCCGGTAAAATTATACCAATCACTGTAAGACTCACCGCGACGAATGGGCTGCAAGGTTTTGTCTTTTAAAACATAAGACGTTTTGCTTTGATAAATATTTTTTTGCTCCTTGGGAATGTCAAAAGAAGTAATTTGGGCAAAGGAAGACAAGCAGCAGAAAGTGGAAAGAAATAAGGATAAAAAGAATTTTTTCATTTTGGTTATTTTTCACAAATTTAACAAAAAAATACTCCTGTGTTAATTATTTTACATAAAACATGCTTTAAAAATAATTTCAATAAAATTATATGTCGCCCAGAAGTGGACGAATCAATACTTCTTCCATTACGGCGCTTTCATTAATCTCAAAAGCTGAAAAGATGGCAGTGGCTATATCTGAAGACTTCATAAAACGAGATTCAGGTAAATTAATCCCTGCCCAACTATCCGTATAGGTTGCACCAAGAATCACTGCACTAACCGCTATACCATGGGGCATACCCTCCAAGCGCAATGATTTTGAGAAGCCAAGCAGTGCAAATTTTGACAGCGAATAGGTTCCACCTGCACTGTAAGCCATAACGCTGGCTACACTACACATGGTAAATACATGTGCTCTTGAAGAAACTTTAAGAACCGGCCAGAGACCTTTACTCACCCAATATGCAGAGGACACGTTGGTATTCCATAGTTGATGAAATTGCATATTAGACTCTTCCATCATTGTTCCTGGCATAAATATTCCTGTGCTGTTTACCAAAACTGTAATATAGGAAAATTGTGTTTTGATCGCTTCAATAGCCAATTGCGTTTGAGATTCGTCACTCAAGTCGGCAGAATATATATACACCGATGTAGCACCCGCCTGCAATAAGTCGCGCCTTGCATTTTCTAAATCAACAACATTCCGAGAAACCAAAAACAACGAAAATTTGGCTTCTGCAAATCGCTTGGCTACGGCATATCCAATGCCTCTGCTTGCGCCTGTAATTACGGCATTGTAGATCATAGGTCAAAGGTACTCTTAACTCAACAAAAAAGGGACTTCTAGTTTGAATTCTGGAATATCCACCAAAAACTCCTCGGCAAGCAATGATTTTTCGAAAATATAATGACCACGCATTCGACCGAAGGCAGTTGGCAGTATACAGGAACTTGAATAGTGGTGAATTTCATTGCGATTGAGATTTGGCTGAAGACCCAATACCCCTTCCCCTTCAACTATGCGCTCAATTCCATGTGCATCTGTAATAATCCATTTACGACGAAGAAGTTTTACAGAATTCGTTCCCAAATTTTCGATACTTACATGGTAATCGTAAACAAATTGATGTAAACGCAATCTGCTATGATGGTCATTAAATTCTGTTTGCACAGAAACCTTAATTTCATTTGTTACAGCGAAAACCTCCATAATAGTCGTTTATTGACTTGGTGGAAATTAGTCTTCTTCATCAGGATTAGACTTTTCGGTTTCATCTTCATCTTGGGATTCCTGCTCCTCAGCATCATCCTCTTCAATGTCTTTACTCTTAACAGCTGTTCTGATTAGGGCATCTAAATCTTCTTCTGTAAGAACCTCCTTGACCCTAGCACTTAGCTTTACCAGGTAATTGGTGGTTTCTGTTTCTATTCGGACAGCAGTCACAATTTGACCCAAGGAATTGGGGTAGCGGATTGTTTTACCAGTTACACCTGTTGGGTAGGTTTCATCAAACAAATCGAGTAAATCTGGTGTTAGCTTATTGTAATCTATTACAACCTTGGTCTTGTCCATTAACAATCATTATTTGCACAAAACAACAATAGAAACTTCAAAGACAAAAACAGTTTTGTATTTTTTTTTAATTAACCTTTTGGAGAATACCCCGGCTTATCGATTCATGCTAATTAAAAACTCATTGTTGTCTTTGGTATTTTGCATGTATTTGAGAAAAGTATTCATTGCCTCTTCAGAATTCATATCGGCCAAATGATTCCTTAGAACCCACATTCTTTGATTGGTTATTTTATCCACCAACAAATCATCCCGTCGGGTACTTGAACTCAAGATATCAATAGACGGGAAGATGCGTTTGTTCGACAATTTACGATCCAATTGTAATTCCATATTACCCGTACCTTTAAATTCTTCAAAAATCACTTCGTCCATTTTAGAGCCTGTATCGGTAAGAGCCGTGGCAATAATGGTGAGAGATCCACCACCCTCAATATTACGTGCAGCACCAAAAAAACGTTTGGGTTTGTGCAATGCACTTGCATCAACACCCCCAGACAATATTTTGCCTGATGCGGGCTGAACGGTATTATAAGCACGAGCCAAACGCGTAATTGAATCCAGTAAAATAACCACATCATGACCACACTCAACCAATCGCTTGGCTTTTTCGAGAACCATATTGGTAAGTTTTACATGTTTATCAGCAGGCTCATCAAATGTCGAAGCAACCACTTCAGCACGAACACTCCTTGCCATGTCTGTCACTTCTTCAGGTCGCTCATCAATCAATAGAATAATCATGTACACTTCCGGATGATTGTTGGCTATTGCATTTGCGATGCCTTTAAGCAACCAGGTTTTACCCGTTTTGGGCTGTGCTACAATTAATCCCCGCTGACCTTTTCCAATTGGGGATATCAAATCGATAATGCGGTTTGGATAATTGGTGGCCCCATCACACAAATCGAGTTTCTCATCAGGAAACAAAGGAGTGAGGTGTTCAAATGCCACCCGGTCGCGCACTTCCTCGGGAGATCTCCCATTGATACTTTCAATTTTTACCAAACAAAAATACTTCTCATTTTCCTTGGGAGGTCGAATACTTCCACGAACGGTATCTCCTGTTTTGAGACCATTTTGTTTAATCATAAAACCAGGAATGTAGACATCATCGGGAGAAGCTACATAGTTATAATCGGATGAGCGAAGAAATCCATATCCATCTGGAACCGTTTCAAGAACCCCTTGTGTAATTACCACTCCTTCAAGCTCGGTAAACAGCGCGAGTGCTTCTCGGCGACGCTTATCCTCTTCGCTAATGGGAATTTCTGGCTTCACTGGAAGCACCCCTTCGTTGTTCGGAGGATTGTTTTCAGACATGGAATCTTTTCGTATTTCATTTCTTTCAGTCGTTAGTCGGGGTTCTCTAGTTAGATTTTTTCGCATATTGCGATCATTTTTTTCAGTTCTACCAAGATTGATATCGGAACGCAACCCATTGGGTTCTTGGATTGATTCGGATCGAACATTTTCTCGACTATCGACCGTGTTGTATTGAGTAGTTGTTTCTCTATTTCGCTGAAAAGGAGTTAATTTTTGATGCTCTACAGGCCCTGATTTGTGCTTTGCCTCAATAATTGGAGGCTCTATATTGGGTGTCTGGACATTTATTTCTGGTAGCGCAACTGTTTCACCATCAATTAAATCTAGATTTATTGCAGGATAGTTAGAAACAACTTGGTTCACTTTTTCTGCGTCAGTTCCCGAAAAGGGTTTTCGCAAACGCTTTGCTCTGGATGTGTTTTGGGCTACATCTTCCGCCATGTGCGGATTTGATTCTTCCACATTCCCCTGTTCTGGAATTTTGGACGGATTGTTTGATTCTGCCTGTATGACAGCAATCAATTCGCCCTTTTTAAGTTTTTCGGCATTGGGAATCTGGAAAGTTTCTGCGAGCGCACGCAATTCTGTTACGCTCATTTTTGAGAAATCTGGTCTATCGGCCATAAATGATAATCGTATTCAACAAGTTTTAAGGGTAATTTAAGTAGGAAATATGTGGGTTTGCAGACGCGCAATACCCAAACGTGATACAAATATACACCAAAAAAAATTTATTAGCACTTTTTTTTGTCTAACCGTGAAAAAAAATAAACCCAGGAATAAGCTGTTTTGCAAAAATATGCATCCATCTTTGTATGATGATCAAGCCCTTTATGGTATTATACCTGATTGTTGGTGGTTTCTGCGTAACCTTCTTGCGATGGTGTTTATCGCATTGTTTGCCATTTGATCCACATTCTTCCACCAAGTCCACATTTTTGACAAATCTGATGGCTTGTTTACTTGCGGGTTTTTTGTGGAAATGGCTCCCAGCAGCGAACCAATCTGTTAAATTGTTTTGGATACTTGCCTTTGGGGTGAGTTTTAGCACATTTGCTTCATTGGGTTTTGAGTTGTTCACTTATCTGCAACACAATAAATATAAATTGGCCTTAGCCAATGGTTTATCTTCTTTTGTTTTAGGAATTACACTGGTATGGTTCGGTCAGCGATTATTGGATTGTTGTTAATTTTGACCCATTCGTTGGGTGCGGTTCAAATCATTATTCCAATGGATGCTTCCCAAAAAAACCATCTAAAGGCCTACGGTATTGCGTTTTGGATGCTACAAAAACAACGAGAAATACAATGGTTGTTGAATTATAATGGGGGAAGTTTTATGTTTGATTATGCCAAGGATGTCGAACTAGAGTGCAAGATTAGGGGGGTGAATTATGAAGTTATTAGTGAGGGTGCTGCCAATGCAATTATAACCCAAATTCAGGATCCTTCTGTGAACATGAATACCATTAAATTGCTAAATGCTCCCAAGATTGCCGTTTACTCTCCAAAAACGAAACAACCTTGGGATGACGCTGTGACAATGGTTCTTACCTACGCCGAAATTCCTTATGATGTAATATTTGATGATGAAGTTTTGGATGAAAAATTACTCAATTACGATTGGCTGCACTTACATCATGAAGATTTTACAGGTCAATTTGGAAAATTTTACAGCAGTTACAATTCGGCTCCCTGGTATATTGCAGAAGTTGAAGAGGCGGAAGCAATGGCAAAAAAACGGGGCTACACATCTGCCCGAGAGTTGAAATTGGCAACAGCCCTTAAAATTCGAAATTTTATATTGGGTGGCGGGTTTTTGTTTGCCATGTGCAGCGCCACTGACACATATGATATCGCTATGGCCGCAGCTGAAACTGATATCTGCGAAGAACTCTTTGATGGAAGCCCTGCTGATCCAAATGCACAATCGAAATTGCAATTTGATCGATGCCTTGCCTTCAAAAATTTTACACTAAATACAGATCCTTTTGAATACGAGTTCAGTAATATTGATGTAGATCCATATTTTCGACGGGTAAGCGAAACCGATGATTTATTCACGCTGTTTGATTACTCTGCAAAATGGGACTTGATACCGAGTATTCTATGCCAAAATCACACCAAAACCATCAAGGGATTTATGGGCCAAACAACGGCATTTCGTTCGGATTTTGTTCGAAGTGATGTCTTGGTCATGGGAGAAAATGCCTTGCTCAATGAATCTCGTTACCTTCATGGAGAACTGGGAAAAGGAACCTGGACGTTTTATGGGGGCCATGATCCGGAAGACTATCAACATTTTATTGGGGAACAGCCCACTGATTTAAATTTGCATCCAAACAGTCCGGGATATCGTCTCATACTAAACAATATTCTGTTTCCTTCGGCCAAAAAGACGAAACAAAAGACCTAAGGAAGTATACACTTGCCTAGTCAATAGACACATAAAACCTGCAAATGCTTCAATCCCTCAATCAAGCAGTCAAAGAAATCCAATTGTCCTATCGGCTAGCTCCCTTGGGATTTCGGCTGGGATGGTTTATCGTTTTGGCTGGATTAATATTTTTACGCTTTTGGCGTTTAGATGAAAGGCAATGGGGATACGACGAGCTAAGTGCAGTTTTTAGGGCTAGCTCAGCCAAAACATGGGCAGATCACTTGCACTTGGGTGTAGCGCCAGATGGTCATCCGGCTGGATTACAAACCTTACTTTGGTTTTGGATGATGTACTTTGGGGATGCTGTTTTTCCATTGCGTTTCATCAGCGCATTGGTTTCTTTGTTTACACTGTGGCAGTTGTATACGATGTCGCTAAAACGATGGGGACCTGAAACCTCCTACTGGGTCGTAACCTTGATGGGCTTGATGTGGTGGCAAGTGAGTTTGGGGGTTTGGATTCGGCCTTATATTTTCGCCATGCCTTTTGTTTTACGTGCTTGGGACCTGGTGTTAGAAACTCCCATTACACATCCCAAATACACCAAACCCTATCCATATGGCTGGTTCTCTTTTCACCTTGGCGCCGCCATAGCAGGTGCCGCCTATTTTCATTTTTTTGCTGGGCTTACAGCCGCAACAGCGTTTGTTATTTATATTCTTAAAAATAATACGCATCCAGTACCCCAATCAAATCATACACAAGGATTGCATACATCTTATATTCGATTTCTACCCTTAAGCATTGCATTTTTATTATACCTACCCCATTTGCCCCTACTTTTTGCCCAATTAAACCATGGAGGTTTGGGATGGTTGGCAAAACCCAATATGGATTTCTTAAGCCACTATTTCTTGTGGATATGTGGCAATAATCGGCTGATTGCCCTTTTGCTTTTAACCTCACTTGCATTTACTGTAATCCATTCGTTTCAGGCCAGCCTTCTCCCGAGACCAAGAAAACTCGTCTTTGTATTTAGACAAGCACCGATACAGGGATTGTTAGGCTTTTTCGTTGTCTTTTCAGTGGGATTTACCTACTCGGTTTTTCGTATGCCCGTATTGCAAGATACAAGTTTATACTTTGCTACCCCCCTTTGGATATTTTCGGCCGCACAGGGATTAACCCTCATTCGACAAAATATGCATTCCCGTTTCCTTGGATTGTTAAAACCAACGAAAACACAATCCACAAGAAAAGGTGAGTCCAATGGGTTAGAAAATGGTGCGGCTGAGAGCGGCGGTCACTTGGGCACAGAGAATAACAATATTGTTAAACCCGGAGTATACTGGATGAGGCTTGGCGGGGTGATTCTTTCTCATTCAGGTGCCTGTGCATTGCCAATCTTATTGTTGTTCAATACGATTCAAGAAAAATCTTGGTTCAACCTTGAACTTAAGGGAAGCCATCACCGAATTGCAGAAAAGGCCTCTCTGTTCAAACCCAAACCCAAGCAAAACTCAATAGCATCAACCACTGGATCAAATTTGCTTCAAATCTGGATATCCGGTCCACCCGATGTGTATCGATACCATTTCAATCACCTTAACCCAGGTATCAATGCGATAAAAATAGAAAATAATACCCTGCAAAAAACCAAATCAATCCACGAAAATGTTGAGTCAGCGGCACTTAAAACGAACATACATTTGGCAATGCACAACTCCATGCCGGTTCATACTTATCCGTTTTGGCTCATGGATGATTCGTCGGGTTTTACACTTAAAAAATTGAAAGCCAAACTATCCACCCTAGAACCCAATTCAAGTTTGTTTCTTGGACTTCAATCGGGCGCTGAACCATGGCTCTTGCCCCTAATAGAAGCCCATTTTCAATATTCTCCACCCCGAAACAATCAGCACCCCTGCCCCCATATTTTTTCGAATCAATGTGGTACAACTTTGACTCCCATGAGCCCACAAGAATTTCTGATTGGCGGCGAATGGATAGTATTCTCAAACCCGATACCCTTGGCTCAAAAAACTACCCCTGCCAATGATTTAGCTAAAACACACGCTTTACTTTTTCGGATTGAAAATTCCAAAGTGTTGATTTCATCCAATTCTCAACCCCATTCGAGAAATAAACGCCCGAAGTCCAGCAACAAACAAAGTCCATTCAAACCCATCGCCTATCGCCAATTGCAACAAAGCTTCTCTCTATCGGAATTCAAGCCACAATCCAATGATATCATTATTGTATTGGTGGATTCTGGTTGTGGTGGCGAAATTCAAACATCATTGTGGAATGGCGATAAACAAATTGATTGGAGAATCACCCATATTCTGGATTTTGCATCCGCGGGATTTCCCACTGCAGTCCATGCCATTAAATTGTCTGATATCAAGGGTTGGAACCATCAGACACAATTGCGCTGTTTTGTGAGCCATGCCAATCGCGGAAGAATTGGACTCTTCAAAGGCAACCCCTACCAATATGGCATTCCTTAAAATTGAAAATCATTAAACCCCACCCCATTATAAAAACCTGGTTTCTTGTTCAAAGAATCTTTACCCATTAATACACAAAAAATCCAAAAATTTTCGAAGCGTTTGCCAAAGAATCAGCTCCAATAGGGTATTTATTCACCAGCAATTGCCATTCAGATTGTTTTTACAGCAATGCGTGTAAAATTATTGAGACAATACACAATTTACATCGATGGAAATAGCATCTGATATTGAATCGATTGATGATAGGGGGATCTTGATGCCAAAATCAGAACATTTGATTTTAAAACTTGATTTTAACACAATCCCCGAAGCTTTAACTGCAATAGTTCCTGAAGTATTTATCTCTTTGGTAACACCGTGGACCGTGAGTTTTCCAACCACATTTGCCGGGTATTCTCCTTCTTTCTCAAATTTAACATCACCAATATTCTTAATTTCACCCACAAAATCGCCAGTGGGATATTTTGAAGTCTCCATGTAATTCTCGTTGAAATGTTTCTGCATAAGGGCCGACTTAAATTGGAAACCATTGATTGGAACGCGGAATTGCATTTGATTTTTAGAGGGAGAAATGGCTACCGAAACTTGCGAATTATTTGCAACAAATTCTTCGCTCAATGTTTTACTTTTAAAAAACACATTGCCCGTTGAAGTTTTTAAAACCTGGGCAGTGGATTGTTGAAAAAATAAAAAACAATAAATAAAAATTATTGCGGAGTAGGTTTGGATTTTTTGAGTTGACATTATAGTTTATTTGTTATTTGAGTTCTAAAAATATTTTGATTTGTCTGTTTCACAAATGGATCATTGCGTATTTGCGAGTATGTGTTTGTGCTGGAATTTGACTTGTGGATTGATTAGTATTGCTAAAATTTGAGAAAAAAATCGATATGGAAGTCTTCTCATGGAATTGATTTCTTGGAAATTGTGTCATGTTCGTGTGATTTTGACAAGTCGGGAACGCTTGTGCTGCGTTTTAAAAGATTACAACGACCCAATTTCATCAATTTTTCTGATAACAAATCATCGGTATTTTGCGGCAAATTCAACGCATTGCATTCGCATTGCAAAGTAACCGAATCTCCAGTCAAAACCGATCCAACCTCTTCTTTCATCGATACATCAAAATTGGCATCTACCAAAAATCCTACTTTACCCGATTCCAATTGAAGGGTAATGCTCGAATCTCCTTTAATTTCAGAAACCACCGCGTTGAATTTTACAGATTTGCCTATGAAAGCCATAAATGTTTGATCGGCATGGGGATCTGAATCAAGCGAGGCAACCCAATCGAGCAGGTTTTTCTCATAATCGGGTTTTCCCAGACTTTTAACTTCAGCGGGCTTATGCCATAAATAGAATCCTAGGGCAATACAAATAAGAAAAAAAAATAAAATAGTAAAGTAAATCGTCTTTTTGTGCATTGTTTGGTTGAATTTTGCAGTAAAATGATTTGCAATTTAATATCCACAATCACCAAAAACAGTGCCAAGGTTTTCGAATCTTCCAGCAATAGATTCCTTTTGTTTGTTCTGTTTTTCATCCCTTTATTTCTGCAAGCCCAAAATACCCAAGAGACCTTCCTTTACACCGCCGACAAAATTTACCAATCAGATACCGCTTTTGGTATTGTCGAGGCGATGGTTGTGAAAAAAAATACGATCGTTTTTTTGGGTACTGCCAAAGTGGCTGATTCTATTTACCCCGGAGCCACACGCATTGAATTCAAAGGGAAATATATCTATCCTGGATTCATCGACGCACATTGCCATTTCTTATCGTATTGTCGTGGTCTTACCCAAGCGAATTTGTGGGAAACAAAGTCGGAAGATGCAGTTGTAAAGCGATTAAAAAAATATCAAAAAACAAATAAAGAGACTTGGATCATTGGACAAGGATGGGACCAAAACAATTGGCCTGGGACCTCAATGGATGGTAGCAACAAACCCTACCCCAACATGGATAAACTTGACAAGGCTTTTCCGGATGTTCCCGTCTGTTTGAAACGAATTGATGGTCACGCCATCTGGATCAATTCTGCGGCCAAAAGATTGCTTTTACTCAATACTGATACACTGATTGATGGCGGACTATTTATAAAGTCTCCAGGTTTATTGGGTGAAAAAAGTAATTTTTCTGGAATCTGTATTGATCAGGCTGCCGACTTTGTTCAATCAAAAATTCCTGTTTTGCCTTATTCATCTTGGAAACTATCTCTCCAAAAAGGATTGAAAAATTGCTACTCCTTGGGTCTCACAACACTTGATGAAGCTGGACTTAGCCTGTCTGATATCAATTTAATCAAGTCATTGCAAGAAAGTGGAGAAATGGATATGCGCATTTATGCCATGCTCTCCCAAAGCGAAGAAAACTTATATTATTTAGCCACAAATGGAATGATTCAAACAGAGAAACTATCGGTTCGTTCTATGAAATTGTATTTAGACGGTGCGTTGGGATCGAGTGGAGCGTTATTGAAGAAAGATTATTGTGGCCAAAAAGGATATCGGGGTTTGCAATTGATGTCGAATACCAACTTCGATTACATTCAACAATTGTTGTTGTCGAGGGGGTATCAAGTTTGTGTCCACGCAATTGGAGACAGCGCCAATGCAATCGCATTGAGGTCATTTAATAAAAATATTCCTGAAGGATATGATGCACGCTGGAGAATTGAACACGCCCAGATTGTCAGTCAGAAAGATCAAAAATTATTTGCAAACCGAAGTATAATTCCCAGTGTGCAACCTACTCATGCCACCTCGGATGCGCTTTGGGCTGAAACCCGATTGTGTGGCGAATCTGCCCAAAGTATTTCGGGCGCGTATGCCTATGCCGATTTATTGAAACAATCAAAATTATTGGCCTTGGGTACAGACTTTCCTGTAGAGGGCTTATCGCCCATTCATACCTTTTATTCTGCCACCCAACGCATGGATGCGGCTGGACATTTGCCCAAACCTTTTATGGGAAATCAAGCATTAACCAGAAAACAAGCCCTTTGGGGAATGACGCTATGGGCAGCATTTGCTAACTTTGATGAAAGTCGGTTGGGCAGTTTAGAAGAAGGAAAACTCGCAGATTTTGTTGTCCTCAACACAGATATGATGACTACAGAAGCGAAAAAATTGCTCAAAACAAAAACTGTGGCCACGTATATTGATGGGAAACGCGTCTGGTAAACCCACCAAGAATTGCTTTTAAGAGTTTGATTGTAATTTTAGGGTGCCCCGTAAAAAAAATATTATTATTACTATATTTGCACTCCCTAAAAAGGTCGGATGGCCGAGCGGCTAGGCACGGGTCTGCAAAACCCTTTACAGCGGTTCGAATCCGCTTCCGACCTCTACGTAAACCCCCTTTCGGCATTCCGTTGAAAGGGGTTTTTTACGGTTCTATTTCTGCAATAAATTAAGCATTCTTTGACTGCGTAAAATCAATATTTTTTGCTGTATGCGGTTATCAAAGACAATATGATTGAATAGAGATCTCCTGCCCTATTTTTGTAGAATGGCAACCGCAACCACCCAATATTTGGGAAAACTCCGCTGTAGCAACCTGCACTTGCAGAGTGGTACTGAAATTTTTACCGATGCCCCTACCGACAATCAAGGAATGGGATCGGCATTTTCACCAACAGACCTATGTGCATTGAGTCTCACAACCTGCATTGTTACAACAATGGGTATTTACGCAAAGTCAAATGGATTTGAAATACTGAGCATCGAAGCCGATACCACCAAGCAAATGGGTGTTGATCCCAGGCGCATCGAAAAAATAAGTGCCTTGATTCAGATTAAATTATCAGCAGATGCTTCAGACCGACAGAAAGAAGGACTCCAACGTATTACACATATTTGCCCCGTATCTCGTAGCTTGCACCCAGAATTAATTCAGGACATAGTGCTACAATTTATTGAGTAGTGATCTTATTTGTTTTTGATATTTTTTATTGAAAAACGCTTTTAAGCACCTAATTTTGCACCCTCATTGGAGAGATGGCAGAGCGGTCGAACGCGGCGGTCTTGAAAACCGTTGACTGTAATAGGTCCGGGGGTTCGAATCCCTCTCTCTCCGCCCAATACAATCTCAAATTGTTTCATTTCCTTTGAAACCGTTGTCCTGCAACGGTTTCTTTGTTTTATGAGGTTGGCTTGTGTGTCGGGTGTTTTATTCTTTTTTGAAGGCTGTGTGCACTTGCGAAAATCCGTAAAAAT
>SYIL01000018.1 GCA_005798825.1 Bacteroidota bacterium | reverse complement strand
TTGCAAATGATAACAAATACAACACTACACCCGGAGCATCTCACGGAGAACTTCGAGTTCATTACGGAAACCCAATTGATGGAATACTTAAAAAAGGGTAGGACATGGATTTGGATGCAACGAAAAGCCGGATTGCTGAAACATTTTTTTCTCTTGCTAGAACATTTTTGGTCAAAAAGGACCAAAAACGCGAACAAAAGTGAAAAAACGAGAACAGTGCAAAACCCTATAAAACAAGTAAACCGTTGCAGAACAACGGTTTAAAGGTAATTGAAGCGAAATGAAAACCCTTTCAGCGGTGAGGGGGGGATTCGAACCCCCGGAACAGTTTCCCGTTCGTCAGTTTAGCAAACTGGTGGTTTAAGCCACTCACCCACCTCACCGATTGGGTTGCAAATATACCATTTCGCATATTCTTGTCCAATTTATGACTTTGAAATTTTGTTAAAAACACAAATCTTTCACCCCCAAAATCCCAAAACCTTTCAGTATTTTTGCAATTCGTTAGTACAAAAATATGCAAGTAAATATTTGCTTTCCAGATGGTGCAGTTAGACCTTATCCAAGTGGGGTTAGTGCCATGGACATTGCAAAGTCTATAAGTGAGGGATTGGCCCGCAATGTTCTTGCAGCCAAGGTAGACAAGGAAATATGGGATGCGAATCGACCTATATACCGCGATTCTACGCTTCAATTGCTTACGTTCAAAGACAAAGAAGGTCAGCAAACCTATTGGCATAGTTCGGCACACTTAATGGCAGAGGCACTAGAATTTTTGTTTCCGGGTGTGAAATTGGCCATTGGTCCCGCTGTTGACAATGGGTTTTACTACGATGTGGATTTTGGAGACCAACAATTTTCTTCTGATTCATTCGAATTAATTGAGAGCAAAATGTTGGAATTGGCCAAAAATGATAGCGTTTTTATTCGTAGCGAAGTGTCCAAGTCTGATGCGATTGATTATTTTACCCAAAAGGGAGACCCTTATAAATTAGAATTAATCCAGGATCTCGTCGATGGGACGATTACTTTTTACCAACAAGGTAATTTTACCGATTTGTGTCGTGGGCCGCACATTCCAAATACGGGAAGTATTAAGGCAATTAAATTGCTGGGTATTGCGGGTGCATACTGGCGTGGAAATGAAAAAAACAAACAACTTACCCGTATTTATGGCATTACTTTTCCCAAGAAAATCGAGCTTGATGAACATTTAGAGCGCATTGAAGAGGCAAAAAAAAGGGATCACCGCAAGTTGGGAAGGGAATTAGAGATTTATACATTCGACGATGATGTGGGGCCTGGACTGCCTCTTTGGTTGCCCAATGGCACTTCAATCATAGAATCATTAGAAACCTATGCCAAAAAAATTGAAAATGCAGCGGGTTACTTGCGTGTAAAGTCACCGCATATTGCCAAAGAAAGCATGTATCTCAAAAGTGGCCATTTGCCATATTACGCCGATAGCATGTTTCCTCCCATGGAAATTGATGGTGAAAAGTATTTTTTAAAGCCCATGAATTGTCCACACCACCACAAAATTTATAAGGCATTGCCCCATACATATAAAGAATTGCCCCTGCGTTTTGCAGAATATGGAACCTGTTATCGGTATGAGCAAAGTGGAGAATTATTTGGGTTGATGCGTGTGCGGAGTTTGCAAATGAACGATGCCCATATTTATTGTACAGAGGCCCAATTTGAAGATGAATTTAAGGGAGTAAACGCGTTGTACCTGAAATATTTTGAGAAATTTGGCATCGATAAATATATAATGCGGTTTTCAAAACACAATCCTGAGAAGCTGGGCCAAAAATATGTCAATATGCCAGCGCTGTGGGAAAAGACCGAAAACATGGTTCGCAAGGTATTGCAAAGCATGGGTGTGAGTTATGTTGAAGTTGAGGATGAAGCGGCCTTTTATGGGCCCAAAATTGACATTCAGGTTTGGAGTGCGATAGGAAGAGAATTTACTTTGGCAACCAATCAGGTTGATTTTGCCCAGGCAGAAAGCTTTGATTTAACCTACATTAACGAAAAAAACGAACGTGAACGGCCCATTATCATCCACCGAGCACCTTTAAGCACACATGAGCGATTCATTGGGTTTTTACTTGAGCATTATGCTGGAAATTTCCCAACCTGGTTGGCTCCAAAGCAAGTTATTGTTTTGCCAATTAGCGATAAATTCACGGATTACGCTGAAGAGGTTGTAATATTCTTGAAAAAGCACGATATTCGCGCCTCACTTGACATACGAGCCGAGAAAGCGGGTAAAAAAATACGCGACGCCGAGATTGCCAAAATTCCTTACATGTTAATTGTAGGTGAGAAAGAAGCAAGCCAGCAACAGGTTTCTGTTCGCCAGCACGGTGGTATCGACTTGGGTGTGATGGAATTACAGCATTTTGCTGTCAAACTAGTAGATGAAACCAGTATTTAAAAGAACGTTCGTTAAAAGAGAGGCTCTTCACAAAATCAATGAGCTGATTACCGCAGAGAATGTGCGTGTGGTTGGCGATATTGTTCCTGTTGAAGTCTATCCTACATCGAAAGTTCTGGAGATTGCGTATGAAATGGGTTTGGATTTGGTGGAAATTTCACCCAATTCTGATCCTCCAGTGTGTAAAATTGTTGACTACAAGAAATTTTTGTACGAACAAAAAAAGAAGCAAAAAGAAATCAAAGCGAATGCGGTAAAGCAAGAAGTAAAAGAAATTCGTTTTGGACCCAATACAAATGATCATGATATAGCTTTTAAAATTAAGCACTCTAAGAATTTCTTAGAACAAGGCCATAAGGTTAGGGCCTATGTTTTTTTTAGAGGTCGGACCATCATCTATAAACAACGTGGGATTGATTTGTTAATGGGATATGCCAATACATTGATAGACGAGGGGTATGCCAAGTTAGAAATTGCTCCCAAAGAAGAAGGAAAAAAAGTAGCCATTGTATTGGCTCCCAAACCAAAAAATATAAACACAATTAAATAATAATTCAGGATATGCCTAAAATGAAGACCAATTCCAGCGCCAAAAAAAGGTTTACGATAACCGGTACTGGTAAAGTAAAGAGATCCAAAGCCTTCAAGAACCACATCTTAACAAAGAAATCAACCAAGCGCAAGCGTGCATTGGGAAATGATGCGATTGTTGATGTTACCAACTTGAGTAATGTAAAATTCATGCTTCGTTTAGGGAAATAAACAATAAAACTCTGGCCGGAGCATCTAAGCGCATGTGCAATAGAATGTCGCTCAAGCCATTAAACTAAAATACTATGCCAAGATCAGTCAACCACGTTGCGAGCAAGGCTCGCAGAAAAAAAATTCTTAAACTCGCCAAAGGGTACTTTGGGCGAAGAAAAAATGTATGGACCGTTGCCAAAAACGCCGTAGAAAAGGGATTGGGCTATGCCTATCGCGATCGTCGGGTTAAAAAGCGTGAATTCCGCGCCTTATGGATTGTTCGTATTAATGCAGCATGTCGTTTACAAGGTGTGAGCTACAGCAATTTTATGGGCAAACTCAATAATAGTGAACTCGAAATTAACCGAAAGGTTCTTGCCGATTTAGCCATGAATGATCCAGCAGGGTTTAAAGCTGTGTTCGATCAAATCATGAGCGCGTAATCCTTATACAAAAACCTATAGACCAGAAAGCCCCGGAAACGGGGCTTTTTTATTCAATATCCCACAAAGTATAAATGCGTATATTTCCCCTAGATTGAAAATTGATTGACATAATATCAGAAAAAACAGCCCGGACCATGGCCTTTTGGGCGGTGTTGTATTGATACTCAATTTCATTGTTTAGACCGACACGTTGAATTTCAGAGTTGGGTTGTTGACCGTCGGTATTTTTCAATTGGTATTCTTCGCATTCTTGCAGTAATATGGGCTTTTCGGCAGGACCGGCAATATTCTTAGTAAAAATTTTCACAGTATTTTTAGTTCCTTCTGGTCTGAGAGTGTTTAAAGTTCCCCGAATAAAAATATCCTCACCGCTGAAAGGAGATCGAACGGGTTTAATGCGCAAATATTCCGCATCCTCACGCAAAGAATCCTCAGACAAATCAAACAAATAATTGATATCTTCCATCACCAACCTTCTTACAATAGATTCTTGGTTGAATAAGTTTTTTTGCTGATCAAATTCAGATGAGCTTATGATTTTTGCTTTAGCCTGTTTGGATATTGAGCTGGTCAATAAATCACGAAAATCTTTCCAATTTACAAGTTCGACGATTCTACCTTTATTGGAAAAACGCAACTGGAAGGGCATGCCTTGAACCGAAGACGCTTTCGACCAAGGTTTTTTGCCAAACTCATCATCAAAATATGCCATGCCCATTGTATTAAGTGTGGGTGTGGTCTCGAATATTATAAAGCAAGTATCAGATTTTGCATCCAGATAAAATGAGTTTTCATTGGTTATATATTCTTGTGTAATCAATTGAAAAACAAATCGTTTTGATTTGTGCAGGCTTGAAGACGGGAATAGCGTGTCACTTGAAATTGTGGAGGCAAAAACTGAAAGTCCATTGCAGCATAATAAAATGGTATACAATAATCGATTTGCCTTCATGGTGTGTATTTTTAGACGATTGTGATGTGCAAATCGTTTGCCAAAGTGGTCTTTCTGCCGTGAATTTATCAACACAGTGAGGGAATTTTGGAAATATTTTTGCTTGCCTAGGGTTTTATTTTTTTTCTGGATTTATAATGTCCAGGCTTAGATCAATGCTTTGAGTTTCATCCATTGGCAATTCTTCTGTATCATCTTTGGGTGTGGGGTCTTTCCCTTTGAGTTGTTTCCATGCTTCAGGATGAATACAAACCTTGAAAACATTTGTGTCGATATACCCAGAATCTTTGGAGAGTAAACGATTTTTTAGACTGCGGAAATGCCCATTTCTTTGTTTAACACACCCAGTAGAATCCAGAAACCAGCGCACTTTTTTGGGCATGGGAATGATACTGGCTAAAAATGTGCATTCACCCAAATTGATTTCCTTTGGCGATTTGTGAAAATAAAATTGGGAAGCTTTCGCAATGCCAAAAATACCCGGACCCCATTCAATGGCATTAAAATAGACCTCTAAGATTCTATTTTTGCTCACCAACGATTGGCGTTCCATAAGCCAAGTCAATAAAATTTCTTCAATTTTTCTGGCAATTGTTTTTCTTTTACTCAAAAAAACATTTTTTACCAATTGCATACTGATGGTCGAACCCCCTCGAGCAAAACGTTTTTGTCGATAATTTTGCGCTATGCTCGATCGAAAAGCGTCGATATAAAATCCTTTGTGATAAAAGAAATCTGGATCTTCGCTGCTTAAAACACATTGAATTAATTCGGGTGATATGCCCGGAAGCGTTGTAAAATTTGGATTTGAAGGCCCTATCAAAAATTGTGCTGTAGGCTTTCCATTTTCCCAATAGGTATAGTTGAAATCTCTATTGATGCGTCTTGGGTCTACTTTACCCCATTGATAAATAGCAAAATCTTTCGATGGCCACATTTTACTTTCCAAAATACACGCTTCGGGTCTCGCATTGTGCAATTCAAAACGAAACCGGTATGCTAAACTTCCAGTGGCTTTGAGAATGCCGATATTGCGGAATAATCCATTGGGTAAACTCGAAAAAAATTTATTGGCTGAAATGCGGGGCATATTTAAGGCGCAAGCATAATGGGCATTATTTCCCCCCTGAAAGTGTGCAAATACACCCGCACTTAGGGTGTTCAACTTAACAGAACTTTGGCTATCCAATTCAAAAAAATTATCCTTAACCTGGCAAATGAATTGTCCATAAGCAGAATCAATCTGAACCAAAGTATCCGAAATTCTTGCGTCGTCAACCCTAAAATTTTTAAATCCACCGCGTAAATCTGCACGAATAGCGCCCGATGATTCACTTAATTCCATCACCTCAAATTCTGCTTTCTCAAAACCCAGTCCATCTAAAAAGACCGGAATAACAACATATTTTTGGTTTGAAAATGGGGCAATTTGTATATGGCCACTCAGGTCATCTTTGTTTATTTCACCTTCTAATACAAACGCTATTTCTTTTCTAAATGCTGTGGGATTAGACTCTGTTTTCGTCGCTATATTTCCCTTCAAACGAATGGGTTTTTGGATTTTTTGGGTCGCAATCTTAACATTTTGGGAGGAGGTTTTGAATGCGCGAAGTTCCAAATGAACGAAATCATTTTTGAAAAGGGTTTTTGGAATTAACAGGGTCGAAATACCCGTTGTATCTTCCAATTTCAATGATGTTGCAGTCATGCGTATAGTGGAAGGTGCTTTGGCAATCCATTTTTCAAATTGTCTAAACAACGTTACGATAGGATCTGTATTGGTGGCGTTTTCTTCTTTATTTTCAGCGTCTTCATCACCCAACAAACCCGAGTAATTACAATTAAATGGAAGATTGACCAAATCAATGGCTAGGGAATCTATTTCGAGATTTGATAAGCCGATATTCCAGAATTTCCAAACGGCCAAGCCCGCCTTCATATGAGAGCATGAAAGTAAATTTTTGCCAGTATAAGATTCACCAACTTTACTTGTTTGCATCCTTAACGTAGCATTTTGTCCTTGAGAGTCAGAAATTTGAATTTTTTTTGATTGCTTTTTGAGGGTTTTTTGGGGGCGTGAAACAGACAGATTAATTTTGTCGAACTCGACGGTAAATAAGCCTGAAAATGTCAAATTACGGCATTGTAAGGAGTACCCTTTTGTTTCAAATTTGTGCACAGCTTTATCAAAAGCCCAATTCAAAACAATCGTGCGCAGCCCAATCCATGCTATGCATAGGATGCATAAAATAGCACCTGTATACAGAACAGTCTTTTTCAATAATAGCAAACCTTTTTTTGGGGTTTGAAAATAATGAAATATTGATTTATTCCATCTTAGGATTTGTTCCTGTATACGTAAAAGGCGTGATGGCTCTGAGCTCATTTTTTACTGATTCTGGCAACTCCAATTGGTTGATAAAAGACTGAATACTCTCTTTGTTTATTTTGGTATTTGTACGAGTGAGTGCTTTTAAAGCTTCATAAGGATTTGGGTATTGCTCTCTGCGCAATATGGTTTGAATTCCCTCTGCCACAACGGCCCAATTATTCTCTAAATCAAATGTCAAAGCATCTTGATTTAAACGTAATTTCCCCAAACCTTTTTCAATTGACTGGATTGCAATCAGGGTATGTGCAAAGGGCATCCCAATATTTCTCAACACAGTACTGTCGGTTAAATCTCGTTGCAGACGGCTGACAGGCAATTTGGCAGAAAGGTGCTCAAACAGTGCGTTTGCGATACCCAAATTTCCTTCTGCATTCTCAAAATCAATCGGATTTACTTTGTGTGGCATAGCACTGGATCCTACTTCCCCTTCTTTGATTTGTTGTTTGAAATAGTCTAAACCAATATAACTCCATACGTCTTTACAAAAATCCATTAATATAGAGTTGATGCGTTTCCAGTTGTCAAAATGGGCAGCCAAATAATCGTATGGCTCTATCTGAGTGGTAAAGGGTATCCGCTTTAATCCCAGATTGGTTTCAACAAAACGATCTCCAAAACCTGGCCAATCTATTGATGGAAATGCAAGGTGGTGGGCGTTGTAATTTCCTGAAGCTCCGCCAAATTTTGCTGAAAAGGGAATGAGTGAAAGACTGTCTAATTGTCCAGTCAATCGTGAGATAAATACCCACCATTCTTTTCCCAAGAGGGTAGGCGTAGCCGGCTGACCATGAGTTCGGGCCAACATGGGGATGTCTTTCCATTCTTGGGCTTGTGATTTCATTGTCACAACAATTCTTTGGATGGCTGGCAGCATTACGGCAATGCTCGCATCTTTAAAACTGAGTGGAATGGCAGTGTTGTTAATGTCTTGCGATGTAAGCCCAAAATGAACCCACTCTTTAAATGAAGCAAGGCCCAGGCTTTCCAATTTATTTTTAATGGCGTATTCTATAGCTTTGACATCATGATTAGTGGTTTTTTCGATGGTTTTCACATCAAGGATATCGGCTTCAGTTAAGTTATCCGCCCAGGTGCTTAGAATGACTTTTTGGGCCAATAATTTTGACCAATTGACGCTGGTTATTGCATCAGAAAGGGCAAATAAATAAGCAATTTCAACACGGATTCGGTATTGTATTAAACCGGCTTCCGAATAGTAGCATTTCAGTGATTGTGTACCTCCAGCATACCTGCCGTCAACTGGGGAGATGGCGTATAAAGCATGAGTATCCATTGATACAAAAATACGTCGCAAGTTTCCAAGTACTCTATTTTTTGGAATGTTTTGGCATTTTAATTGTATTTTAACAAAATCGGTAATTCAGAATTCTTGAAATTGCAGCTAAATCCTGCAATGATGTCACATGAAATCCCGCATCCGCATTAATTATATCAATCCAAGGGAATTGAAACACCTAAGTCGATTGCAATTTGGGGTGACCAATAGGTTTGAACTCCTTTATTTGAAGGCAAAAGGGGGATTACAAACCGGGGAGCAGCATACAAATGAACTTTGTCAGTCAAATTATATTCTAAGCGCAAAGCAGCAGTAAAAAAGATATTTAGAACGATAGGGCGAGTGGTGGTCAAGACAATACCTGTATCTACTGTGGTGGCAATGTAGTCTTTTACACGAAAATTATTTCCCTGGGGAAGCTCAAAGCCAACCGTGCGAATATTAAGGGTATTGCGAATTTGTAAAGCGGGCATTGCGCCCAATTGGCACCACAAACTGGATTTGTCGATCTGAAACCGAACGCCGTCTAACCGCCGTTCGATAGCAAAGAGGGTTGATAGATAAGAAGACCTGTATTCATATTGAATTTCCATATCGCCTGCCGCCACCATATTCGGGTAAACACCAATATCAGGATGAATCAAATACATAAACATCTCCCCTTCTTTCACCCTTGAAAACCCATTTTGAATCAGCCCCAATCCAAAAACAAAGGAAGTAAGCCCATTCATTTTTTTGCCATAGCACAGCGAAAAATTTAAAGTTTGCAAAACACGATCTGATTTTGAGAATGAATCGCGCAATTGGGCTTCGGAATATCCTCCCCGAATATCGGGTTGAAGTGAGCCTAAAATAGGGGTTGATAAAGCGGGAGCGATTGCCAGAGAAAAAGATTGTTTCCATTTATTTGGGATGGTTTGTGCCTTAACTGTCCAATGGAAAAGAAAGCACAGACATGCCATTAATCGGAATGCGCTATGGGTATTAGATAGTATTTTCATCTTCAAAAACCAAGGTTTGTAAGTGGCTATAAAAACGCCAAACTCCCAACAATGCCGCTATAAATAATCCGACAGTAAATCCAATCCAAATACCGTATACCTTCCAATTTTGCCAAACCCCCAATGCATAAGACAAAGGTAAAGATATAACCCAATAGGAAATAACCGCAAGGCCGGATGACCAATTAACATCTTTTATTCCACGCAACATATTCATTGCTCCAGCTTGAATACCATCGGCGAGTTGGAAAATGGCTGCCAAAATAAACAAGGGTAAAATTGTAGTCATAACATCGGGATTGATGTCATAGAGAGAGGCAATTGCTTTGTTGCCAAAGACAAAAACCAAGGCGTTCGCAATTTCAAACGCCGCAATAACCAGAAAAACTGCGTGGGCTGCATGCCTAATTTGGGTGCGATTTTTATTGCCGTAGGCGTTTCCGATAATAATCGCACCTGCCATTGCAATTCCGCTCACAATCATATAAGTGACCGATGCCACATTTAATGCGACAGCATGGGCAGCCAATTGCTTGGCGCCAAACCAACCCACCATAACGCCTGAAAGACCAAAACAAGCCCATTCTGCAAAAGTTTGCAATGCAACAGGAAGTCCCAATCTCCATATTTTGGGTATTTCTTTCTGTACGATATTCCAACCAGGCATTGTTACAGGCACATAATGGCTCATAAAGTTCGAATACCGAACATACCAAAGTCCAACCAAAGCCATAATGATACGGGCAATTAGGGTTGCATAGGCTGCACCATTTAACCCCATTTTAGTAAATCCCCAATGTCCATATATCATGAGGTAATTGAGGAATATATTTAAGAGCAATCCCCCCAAGGTAATAAACATCGCTACTTTGGTATGGCCTAGCCCATCGGTAAACTGCCGCGTTGTAACATTGATCAACAGTGGTAAAATACTCCAACTCAAAATATTAAGGTATGGGGGTGCCAGTTGTGTAACAACATCATCTTGGTTCAACCAATGAAAATTTTTGACAAACAATTGAAGGAGTAAAAACTGGAATACAAAAAGCATGATGGCCACCAATAAACCTGCCCTATAGGTAATAAATCCATCAGCAGCTTTTTTCTGACCTACTTTTATGCTCACCAAAGTGCTGATTGAAAACAATACCCCAAAGGTTAAAGCACTAATCATAAAAAATAAGTTATTCGCCTGACTGGCACTCGCGAGAAAGTCGCTCCCAAGTGGTCCAACCATGAGGGTGTCTGCAACCCCCATCATCACAATACCCAACTGACCAAAAATGATAGGATAGGCCAATTTGAGGGTTGCTATAATTTGGGATTTGTAATGAACAAACGGATTTTGCATTAAAAAAATAAATACAAAAATAAGGCAAATCAAACGCAAAAAGATGGGCTTGACTTGGCATGTAGTAACTTTGTAAGATGGTCAATGTTTTATGGGAAGACAATCATTTATTGGTGGTAAACAAGCCTGCTGGTTTGCCTGTCCAAGGTGATGTTAGTGGCGACTCACACCTATTAGAATGGGCAGAGCGTTACATTGCTGAAAAATATAATAAACCCGGTAAGGCATTTATCGGATTGGTTCACAGACTCGATAGACCGGTGAGCGGTGTGGTTGTTTTGGCAAAAACCTCGAAGGCATTAACGCGGATGAACGAAATTTTTCGGGAAAAAAAGAATACCAAAATTTATCATGCAATTACCACAAAAGGCTTACCAACTGAGCGTGGAACGCTTTCCCATCACTTAATCAAAAATGGAGAAACCAAAAAAGCACTTGCATACAATACTCCAAAAACAGGCACCAAGCCAGGTGTTTTACATTTTGAATTGTTGAAAAATTTTGCGGGTAGGTATTTATATGAAATCACACTCGAAACTGGCCGGTTTCACCAAATTAGGGCCCAATTATCCAAAATGGGATGTCCAATTTTGGGTGATTTAAAATACGGTGCCAACGAGCCCCTTCCCGACAGAAGTATAGGCCTGCACAGCTGGCGTTTGATCAGTCCGCATGTTATATCTGCCCAAGCGTCAATGAATGTTGTTGCACCACATCCTAAGGGAACGTGGTGGTGGGATTTGTTTAAGTAATTCCCAGAAATTGTGTGTGGTCCAAAAATATAACCCATGTCTGAAATTAGTTTGGCTTGGTTTAACAGGGTTCTAAAGCGAGATTTACAATACTTTCTCTGGATCCCAGAATATTTCGGCCCACTGTTGTATCTGATCATGTTTGATTTCAATACCTTCAGCTTCAAGTAGTTTTTGCATGGTATTCCCATCTCCAAAATGCGCTTTTCCGCTCAGCATACCATTGCGATTAACCACCCTGTGGGCAGCGATGGGAGGATATAAAAAATGACTGTTATTCATAGCCCAACCCACCATTCTAGCACTTTTCTTTGCACCCAAAAAACTGGCAATGGCACCATAACTTGTAGCGCGTCCCTGGGGTATTAGTTGAACCACAGCATATACTTTTTCATAAAAAGAAAGTTTCTTCACGGTCAAAAAAGAATCATGGCATACAATTTGACAATTTTACGAAAATTATTCATGAATAGCATGCAAAAAATTCAAGGTTTATTTTGCCCGATGAGAAACTCCATTCTTACGATAATTGTGTTGTGTAGTATTAATTCCGGGATTGCTCAGTCCTCCATATTGAAACGCGGCAAAGCTTCTAATACAAAAGTAAAAACCTCGAATATAGAATCGGGAAATACTATTCCCCCAGCCACAAACAAGGGAGAATCCAAATCGGATTTTCCCAGTACAGGAATTCCTAATAAAAGCGAGGAGGAAATGCTCATTAAAGAATTGGACAGAGGCCTTAAATTTATACCTTATGTGCGGAGTGTGCCAATCAAGCCGAATCCCATTGGAAATTATCCCAAACTACAAAATGCACCATCTTGGGATGGCCGTGAACCGGGAAACTATTCTATTCGGTTTAAAATAAAAACCCTAACGCCCTTAAAAGCCACACCAAAAATTACCAATATTTACGCAGGAGATACTGTTTTTTTGGCCGACCACAATATTGGTGGGAAATATCTTAGAGATACTGCTGTAATCGATAAATATGGCGTTGCAAATTTTTTAGGAACAAAAAAACTTCAGCGTGGTATGTACCTTTTTGTTTTCCCCCAAAGGCGAGATTTTTTTGAATTTATCGTTGACGATGACCAAGATTTTCAGATTGATTTCGATACAGCTTGGAGCTCACGCGACTATTACGGAACCATGAATATCATTGGATCTGAACAGAACAGCGCATTTTTAAAATACCAAATTGGGAAAATGACTGTAATCGATAAGTTAATGGCCTTAGACCAATTGATAGAGAATGATTCTATGGCCGAGCAAAGCATCAAAGACACCTATGACTTAAATCGCGAAGCTTTGTTGGCCGAAAAGGGAAATTTTGATTCAGCTTTCATCCTTGCAAATCCTTCACATGTCCTCGCCAAATTTTTATTGGCAATGATCAATGTGCCTTTTCCCAGCCAATTGCCTACGCTTTCCAATGGACTTAAAGATAGCTCTTTTTCATTTCGATGGTACCGATCACATTACTGGGATCACATTGATTTTGGAGATGATGGATTGTTGCGAATGCCTGTGAATATTATCAAACAGAAATTAGATTTCTTTTTTGACAAGGTTATTGTCCCTGATGCCGATACTTGCATCAACGTTTCACAGATATTGTTAAGTGCCTGCAAGAATACCATCGAAATGGAAAAATACCTTGTATGGTATTTAACAAATCGGTTTGAAAGTTCCAATGTGATGGGAATGGATAGGGCTTTCGTGAGCATGGCATTGAATACCTATTGCCAGGGGAAGTCATGGTGGACAGACAGTGTCACTGTCGCAAAAATGTGTGAGAATGCATTTCGGCGCGCACATACTCTTATCGGAGAAACAGCGCCCGATTTGGAATTGAAAGACATTCATGACCAATGGATCAATACCAAAAGCATTCAGGGCCCTTATGTAGTAATGGTATTCTGGGACCCAACCTGCGGGCATTGTAAAGAAGTGTTACCCAAATTGGCAAAAATTTATGAAGACAACAAAGACAAGGGATGGAAGGTTATCGCTTTGTCTTCTGGTGACAAACGCAAAGAATGGTTGGAATATTATAATACCCACCCAGAAACACAAACATTAACACATTTAATTCGTGGGGAAGTTCAAACCCAGAAATTCGCCGATAATTTGTATAGTTACTACGTGATTGCCTCTCCAACCATTTATGTGTTGGATGGAAACAGGAAAATTGTTGCGAACCGCATTGATGTTGACAAAATGGAAGAATTCTTGAAACATATTGATGCTGAAAAGAAGAAATAATTTGTGAAATGATGGAATTGCAGTGATTATGGGGTGGCTCACTCTTATGGGCTTTATTAACGAGGTAACTACCTTCGCCCATACTGAAATATGATTACTGATGAAACGGGGCTGGGGCTTTTGAAAAACTTTTATTCCCCAGACTTAACTTTTATATCCTTGAAAAGTGTGCTGGTAAAAAGTGTAAGACCAAATGTGTAAATAGGCCCTGAAAATTTTCTCCCTCCTTTAAACAATGCGATGCGGGTTCCCAGACCTGCCCCAATTCCAAAATACCGAAGAAAACGCAAGTTTCCAGTTATGCCAAACTCTATGGGTGCGAAAAATTGCCGTTGTTTTGTTTGATTCGGCTGCTTAATGGTATTTAATCCCATACCACATTGGGCAAAACTGGTTAGATTGGTTCTGTAACTGCTATACAATTTATATTCACCGGTGGCACTAAGGTAGTTAAATGTATAGCGCTGAATGACATTATTTTCTTTTTCTTCAAAGGGTTTTGAACCATAATATCCGATAAATAGGGCAATTTTTTTGTAGTCTAATCCGCCACGAATGCCAAATACCCGAATTGGGTCGCCTGAGACATAAGAGTTGCGCGAGTCGAATGAAATAGTATAGCTGGGTTTATTTTGCAGCGCCATTCGAATGCTGTCTCTTGGATTCCAGTTTTGTTGTGCAAAAACAGGATTCGCAAATACCAAAAAGAAGATGCCGGCGATAGAGGGAGTAATCATACGCAAACAAATAATTTTTTGAAAATGATAATTCTTATGGAACATGGCCTGCTGGCCTTTAAATCCGAATTGTATCAATGAATCGATCATCAGCTCAAACACCCAGCAAACTTCGGGAATTGAATCTGATTCTGTTAACAGGTTTATTGAATATTTTGCATGGGTGTAGATGAAAATAAAGATATTCGAATTATGAAATTGATATTTTTAGGAATTGCATTTGTACTTTCTAGTATTTTGATGGCGCAAGAGAATGGTGATTTGGAAACGGCAAAATTGCCCTCTAAGCAATACAAACCCATTGCTGGTATGGGAAGTTCCGAAGCAAGTTTATTGGTTCAAACAGGAAATGGCGCCTTGCGAATTGATATCCCAGAGATTAAAGGACGTTATTTTACCAAGGATAAATTTGCTTATCGCACAAAAATTTTGGCCAATTACCAAAATGATAAAAGTACGATCGATATGGGTCAAGGTGATATGATACGAAAAATTACGGAGAGCTCCTTTCAAATTGTACCAGGTTTTGAGAAACATTCCTCAGGGACTGTACGAATGTCTCCTTATTGGGGTATAGAACTTCCCGTGGGGATAGCTAAATACAACTATTCTATGAGCAATTCTATTGATGGTCAATCCTATACCAAAGAGGGTAATTTTAACGCCCAAACCAAAGGATCATTCAACATAGGGATTGGCGTATTGGGGGGTATTGACTATTACATTGCAAACAATATTTTTATTGGTGCTGAGGTTTCAGTCGGGTATTTATTTTCAGAATACGGCGACAGGGAAGTTACATATTCATCTCCCACTGTCAAAGGCAAAAAAACCACACCCTTGGGACGCAATCGGAATTTAGATTTTATTTCTAGCAACGGCCTGCGATTGGGAATTGTGTTTTAGAAAGTTTTAAAATAATGGCTCAAATTGTTGTATATCCCCTTTTGGTGTGGGTTCGCCCATTGGGTCCGCCCATTGGGTTAGACCATTTCATAGAGAGTATAATTTTTTTGAACGGATAACAATATTTAGCACTATACCCGTATTTTTGTACTAAAATTGGATTATGGCATCAAAACCCATTAAGTTTACAATTAACGGAAACGATTTTTTCAATGAACTGCGTGTCCAAGTAGACGAATATTTTAGCAGTCGTAAACTTTCCAAAAATGGCGATATGCGTCTTTGGATTAAAACAGCGTTTGCACTCATTGCTACCCCCTTGATGGTATTGTTTGCGCTAAATATTCCTTACATCGGGGTTCCTATGCCCATTTGGGGAAGTGTTATTTTATTTATTTTGGTTGGTCAAATGCATGCTTTTACTGGATTTAATGTAATGCATGATGCTTGCCATGGGGCATTTTCTTCACGTGGATGGGTAAATAAGTTGTTTGGTAATTCTTTGAGTTTGATGGGCAGTCATGCGTTTATTTGGAAATTCAAACACAATACCCTGCACCATACGTTTACCAATATTGATGGATTGGATGATGACATTGCAAAAGCACCCGTTTTGAGACATTGTGCATCTCAAGAATTTAAGTCCTTTCACAAAAATCAACACATTTATATGTTTTTCTTGTATGCCATTTCAGTTATGTTTTGGGTTTTTGGCAATGACATAATGAAATATTTTCGAAAGGCGGTGAATGAGCAACCTATGCCCAAAATGAATCTAGAGGAACATATTATTTTTTGGGTTTCTAAAGTCACCTATACACTTATTTATGTTGTTGCGCCGATTCATTTTCTGGGTTGGGGCTGGGGAATTTCTTGTTATTTGATTATGCAATTCTCGCTCGGAGTGATGCTGAGTTTGGTTTTCCAAATGGCCCACGCAGTAGAAAATGTGCATTTCGAAGATGCCGCCCATTACGACGTATCAAATGACCGTATACCGAACGAATGGGCTGTTCATCAGGTAATGACAACCAACAATTTTGCTACAAGTTCTCCCTTTGCCACATGGTTTATGGGTGGTTTGAATTTTCAGGTAGAACACCATCTTTTTCCATCTACAAGTCACGTGCATTACCCAGAATTGAACAAGATTCTCAAACCTTTGTGTGTAAAATACAATATTGATTACCATGAGATCCCTACTTTTGGCAAGGCAGTGGCTTCACACATTCGATATATGAAAATGCTGGGTGAAGCTGCGTAATGTTGATCTCCCCACCCCTTTTTGTTTGGCATTTTATTTGAATTAGATCAACAAAATTTGTTTTTTCGTGTTTTTTCGTATATACTTGTGGTTTATTTACAAAATTTAATCAAAAAAATTAGTATTCATGAAAACAGGATCAGTAAAATTCTTTAACCACAGCAAAGGCTATGGTTTCGTAGTTGACGCCGCAGATGGCCAAGAGTATTTTGTACACGTTACAGGACTCAGGGATGAAATTCGCGAAGGTGACAGTGTCAACTTCGAACTTCAAGACGGCAAAAAAGGTTTAAATGCAGTAAACGTAAGTCAAGCAGGATAATCATTTTTTTCTATGTTCAAGAGGGCCTCGGCATCGCCGAGGCCCTCTTTTTTTGTGCCTACAATGTACCCGTGTCCATTGTAAAATAAATGGTATCCATTGCCTTGGCCAGAATACGGTCTTTATCTGTAATTGTATTGCCCGCGTCGTGTGTACACAGCCACACTTCAATTGTATTATAAATATTTTTCCACTCTGCATGGTGGTTTAAACGGGTCATTTCAGCACCCGATTTTTGCATAAAATCCATTGCCAGTTCGAATGATTTAAAACTAAACTTACGGTATAAAACCTGATTCTCTTCTTTCCAATTCATACTCGAAAGTTAGCACGAAACAAGAAACTTTTTGTATTATTGTTCATGAAAAAATGGATAATTGGAATGACCCTATTTTTTGGTTCATACACTCAAGCACAAACTATTTATAGTGTTGATTATGAAAGTCAGTCCACGGTAAAGGTGTTTGTGGTAAAATATGAAAGCCAAGCCGATTTAAAAGTGTATAAAGTAAAATACGAAAGCCAGGTAGGTGATAACAATGGAAAATGGTTCTTTGTTGACTATGCGAGTAGGGCAAAGGTAAAGGTATTTTTTGTTGACTATGAAAGCCGTGCAGACATCAAAATATTTTTTGTTGGCTATGAGAGTCAAGCGGGTTGGAGAAACAACAACAAAAGGCATTTACTCTACTGAGATTAATCTTTATCATTTACAGGCTATTTGAAACAAACTGAATTCATCAACGGGTAACTTTGACTCCATGTCTCGTACACCATAGCCTTTGGAAATCAACAATATACCATCTTTAACGATGGATATGGCTACTTTGTGAAAACAAATTAGTGATTAACAAAACGTTTAAGGCTCAAAAAGTGACCTGTAGTTTGGGGTCTTTCATAAATATCTGTGAATATTTTATTAAATGAATTACTGTAACAAATGCATATCTAAAACTACAACAATGTTATTCATGTGAACAATTGGGATTTTTTTTTGTTCTAAAACTTATACATAAATCCAATTCAAAATGTTACACAGTTTTACAACGATCCAAATTCTGCATACAGACATTGATACAGTTTGGAATTTTATGAGTTCGCCTAATAATCTCGCCCAGATTACGCCGAATTACATGGGGTTTACAATTGTTGGTCATGAAGAACAATTCAAAGGAATATATTCCGGACAGTTAATTGAATACATAGTTACACCTGTTTTGGGCATCAAAATGAATTGGGTTACAGAAATTACCCATGTTTCTGAAAAGCAATATTTTGTGGACGAGCAACGATTTGGTCCCTATACATTCTGGCACCACAAACATTTTTTGAGAGTGGTTGATTCGGGTGTCGAAATGATGGATATTGTGCATTATAAAATTCCACTCGGTTTTTTGGGAAAAATCGCCAACGCCCTTTTTATCAAAAAAAAGTTGCAAGAAATTTTTGATTATCGATATACTGCTCTTGCGGCAATCTTTAATACCGAAAAGCAAACAACTTCGTTTTAAATCCTTTTCCAATGTGCGTCACTTTTTAGTAATTTTGATCTATGAAAAGCTTTTACTCAGCGACATTTGTGCTGCTAATTTTGGTGTCATCCTGTTCGCAGAATACTAAAAATTTAAATTCTGACAGCACGGTCTTCGGAAAATCATTCGACAAATCAAATGCAATTCATGTATCAAATGCGCTTGCATCTTGGAAAAGCTATGAAAATAAAGGTGAGATTACCCTCACAGGAACGTGTGCAGCCGTTTGTCAAATGGAGGGATGTTGGTTTAAATACAACACTGAGCCCGAACAATTATTTGTTGATTTTGACCACGGTTTCACGATAGCAAAAGATTGCAAGGACAAAACCCTTTTTGCCCACGGACACTTTTACCAGGATACCGTTTCACTTGAAATGCTTCAGGAGTATGCCAAAGACGATGGCAAAAGTGCGGAAGAAATTAATGCAATAAAAGAACCTAAAATTGAATTGCATTTCCGTGCAATAGGGGTCGATATTGATTAATAAAAACCATTGCGTAGTTCCCCCTCCAAGCACGCAAAAAGTTTGCATGCATTCTTTCAATTTGGACTGTTAATGGTTGCGTATTCTTTGTTGGGTCGTTGCATTAACCATGAACCCGACAAACTTTCCCATTTACGTGTGGTCGAAAACATAGTGACTGTCATTTTATGGCATAGGGTTTGCCCTTGATTTTAGCAATGAAATCTGCGAAATTGGGTATAATCTTATCTTGTCTCTTTTCGGGGCTACTCAATACGCAAGTCCTATACGCAGATGGAATAACAAAAGTCATCAAGCTGATTGCTAAAAAACAAGAGATTTCCGCCGCGGGAATACTGTTTCCACTTCAATTTGGAAAAGATAGTTGCAATCCCGTATTATATCACTGCGCTGCGCAATTGTCTGAGGTTTTCAAAAAAACAGAGGCTTTGCCAATGGCACCCATTTCGCTCCCAACAAAACCCATCAAACCCGAACAAGCAGCAAAAAACGCCTTAATTTGGATGTTATATACTGCTCCAGACGCCGAATATGAAAATGCTTTTCTTGCAATGAAATATTGGTCTCTCAGCAACGAAAAGGAATGGATTGAATTTCAAAGAAAATACGCACTCAATTTCAACAAATCAGACACGTTGCTGTATAATTTTACCCAGAAATGGTGGACTGCCCAGCCCAATTTTAATCTAGAAAAGGCAAAAATCTTGTTGGCCAAAATTGAAAAGAATCAACTCCAACTTGCTGCATATGAAACAGGTATTAACACCATAAACGAAAGTATCAGAATCAATCTTCTCAGAAAGTCAAATCCAGAAAAAACTCCAGAAATTTTTCAATCACTGTCACTTCGAGCGCATTTTAAACTCATCGAATTTCAAAAAGAATATATTGAAAGACTTGAATTCGATTCCCTATTGCACTCTCGGAATATTGGTGCATTACAGAGTCGACACAAACAATTGTTGATTACAAAGAAACCCAATGAGCAAATAAAAAGAATGATTCAAAGCGCCTCTGACACATTGTTACAATGGGAGTTTGAGGAAGCACTTTCTGAAGACAATGAGGCCTCTTACCGTCGGTTTCTTATGTCCTATCCCAAAGCACCGCAAAAAAACGCAATTCTCCAAAAAATTGAGGCAATCGCATTTGAGCGAGCGCAGCAGGCAAACACGGTTGAAGCCTATGAAAAATTTCTTGATAGTCAGTTGCCCCCACCATTGGGAAGACCTGATCTTACCTTTCGTGCCAAATTTCTTTTACACTCGCTTACTGTAAATCCTATTCCTATTCGCAAAGCAAATGCACATTTTTTTTATGCAGATTCAGTGTGTCTTGAGCCTTGGCTCGATCAGCATTTTCAAATAGCGTATCCATTTGCTTTGCACAACGATAAAAGTATTTTTGTAGAAAACGGGTCAACCCTTATACCCGGTTGCGCACTGGTAATGCGTGTGGATACCTTTGGATTGATTGAATTTGGTTATATCACAAAGGATGGAAAGCCATTTACAAAAAACAGCTACGAAACGATTTACCAATTTTCCTCATCGATGGCTTTTGTACAAAGGGGTGGTCGCTGGGGTATTCTAAAAAGCAATGGCAAAGAGTTATTGCCGTGTAAATTCGAGAATCTCCGTTACGACGTTTCACAACATATAGGCGCCCTTAAAACAGGAAATAAATGGGCCTTATTCAATCAATTTGGCAAGCTCACTACCCTCCCTAAATATGATGCCATCGGTTTTGAAACTTGGGAAAATGAACCCACGGAATCTCCTTCAAGATTATGGATTCGCAACCGATGTGCAGTTCAAATGAATGGCAGTTGGGCGCTTATCGATACATTGGGAAATGCCCTAACTCCCTTTGCATACGAAAGTATGACCTCCCTCCCGTATGGACGATTCATGGGAAAAATCAACAATGGGTATTGCTTGTGGAGAGATACTATTCGATGCAGCGCGGAATATTCTGAAACCGTCGATTTTGGCAAACCCTATACCTTGGTTCAGCAAAAAGGATGGGGCATCATCGATACATTGGGCAAAATTTTGGTGCCTCCTATTTATGAAAAAGCGCTGTTGGTCGGGAGCACCGTTGCGTTACTTAAAAATAAAAAATGGAATTATTATTATTCTAGGGGAGAATTCAATTTGCCCATCAAAGGTATTATTGATGAATTCAGAATACAAGGCGACGGTATGGTATTCGCACGACAGAAGAAAACGTGGATTTTATATCATGCATTTACAAAGACTGTACGCAGGGTTAAATCTTTAGAATTGAAACAACTCACCGATACGCTCCTACTGGAGGCCATTGGCAGCAGTTGGTTTATTACCCACGCCAATAGTAAAGTGCTTTTGTCCGACACCCTTACAGGCTTGAGTCGATTAAACGATAACGAGTGGCTGGCAAGCAAATCGAATGGTATAGGATTGCTATGTTTGCCTTCGATGCAATGGAGTTTAAAACCCTTATATCAAGAAATTATTTTGGCTCAATACCCATCCTTATATATGGTTAAAAAGAACGACAAATGGGGGGTTGTAAACAACTTTGGAGATATTATTGTTCCCCTGCAATACGACGCAATTACCGACACTGAATTTCCAGGATACTGGTATGCACTCAATGGTGAACAGACGCTTTGGATAGATGCTTCTGGCAGGGCACTTCTACAAAATTGATGGGTTGCTAAGTGGGTTTAGGGGAAGTATGTCGCGTATTTTTGAAAAATTGTAAAAGGCAGTAACCATGTTTCATTTTAGAAATATAGTCGCCGAATGTCAAGCTACCGGAGTTTAGGAACAATTAATGCTCTGATCAATTTTGTATATTTGTAAGCGTAATATGATGAAGGACGCTGTCATTTATTGCAAGGTGATAATGGTTTTAATCTAACGGTAATAATTTCACTGTTTTTGGTCCCGTAGTAGAATGGATACTACGAAAGTCTCCGGAACTTTAGATCCGCGTTCGATTCGCGGCGGGACCACTTTTGGAATTTGATCTTACCGCAATACTTCCTGTTTGTGTTTTCGTGATTTGTTTACAATGTATCAATGATATTGAGTTAGGGTATAATTAACAATGGATCCACAGAACTACCCACGGTTATTCATAGGTTGTTTCCAAATGTATCGATGGGACAAGATCGAGGTTCCAAAGATCTTAAAGGGGCGATCGGATCGATTACATTCTCGCGTTTCAAATCCTGAATAAGCCGATGGATTTGACGCTGAAAACGTGCGTTTTAGACACTATATTTTATAGGTATGAATTGTAAAAATTTATCATGGCTTATGCAAAAATTTTATATACAGAAACATTTTCAATCGGCATGTGGTAAATTTGTCTGATTATCATGCATGTCAAAATACTTTCCATTGTTATTCCCGCTTTCAACGAAGCGCGTACCATTCATAAAATTCTCGACAAAGTTGCCGCAGTTGAATTAATCGGTGGTTTTGAGAAAGAAGTGATTGTGGTGAATGACTGCAGTACCGATGATACGGCAATTGTGCTGCGTGAGTATGCTCTAGAAAATCCAAATTTCCCCATGCAATGGTTTTCCCACGAGGTAAATAAAGGGAAAGGGGCCGCCTTGCATACCGGGATTGATAAAGCCATGGGCGAGGTGTTGATTATTCAAGATGCCGATTTAGAATATGATCCCAATGAATATAATATTTTATTAAAGCCCATTATTGAAGGGTATGCAGATGTCGTTTTTGGGAGTCGATTCATCGGTGGTAAACCCCACCGCATATTGTTTTTTTGGCATAGTTTGGGAAATAAAATGCTCACATTTCTTAGCAATGCGATGACAAATCTTAATTTGTCCGACATGGAGACTTGTTACAAGATGTTTCGTACACCTTTGATTAAGTCGCTTACTTTACAAGAAAAGCGGTTTGGTTTTGAGCCCGAAGTGACTGCTAAAATTGCCAAAATTAAAGGCATTCGTATATATGAGGTTGGAATTAGTTATTACGGCAGAACCTTTGATGAAGGCAAAAAAATTGGTTGGAAAGATGGATTTCGGGCTATTTATTGTATCGTTAAATATCGTTTTTTTTAGGGATGAGGGATATTGGGGAATTTAAGGAATTTGATTTTGAAGGAGAAGAAAATCTCAGGTCTATTGCAGCAGCTGATAAATTTAATCATTGGATGTATTCTCAGATTCAGCCCCATTGCAAAGGAAAAATTTTAGAAATTGGAAGTGGTATCGGAAATATCTCTTGTTTTTTTGTTGATAACAAGCATGACATTGATCTTAGTGATATCAGAGACCAATACCGATCCTATTTATCCAAAAGATTTTTTTCGCAACAGTGCTTTGATATCGATATTGTTGGTGAAAACTTTAATACGATTCACGCAAAAAAATTTGGGACCTATGACGCTATCTTCGCATTGAACGTTGTTGAACACATCAAAGACGACCAGATGGCTTTGTTGAATATGGTTAAACTCTTGAAACCTGGTGGCAATATTGTTATTCTGGTTCCAGCCTATCAACATCTTTACAATGGTTTTGACCGTGCACTCGAGCATTTCAGAAGGTATACAAAATCAACACTACTGACCATCTTCCCCGCCAATGTCCAATTGGTAAAAGCATGGTATTTTAATTTTGCCGGTATTTTCGGATGGTTTCTGGTAGGTACTCTTTTACGAAAAAAAGTTATTCCAGAATCGAATATGAGAGTATACAATGTATTAACGCCTCTCTTCAAATTGGTCGATAAAGTGGTGTTTAATTCTATGGGATTGAGTGTAATCGCGGTCTATCAAAAGAAATAAACATGATAAACGATAAGCAGATATTGTTTATCTCGTAATACTCACTGTTATGTCGCTGCGTAAAGAAAACCAAATCCTTATTTTGATACTGGCTATCACTGCCTTGGGTGGATTCTTTTGCATGGATATTGGCCACGAATGGGGAGATGATTTCGTTCTTTATTTGCACCAATCACAGTGTTGGATTGATGGAGGTATGGATGCACTCGCAATTTCCAACGCACAATGCATGAAGGAATCCCAAGGGGTGATGGGTCCGGATTTATACCCACAAGGTTTTCCACTGTTGATGAGTTTGCCCATGAGGGGATTTTCTATTTGGGGATTTTTGGGTCTTAAAATTGTGAATTTTGGTATTTTTATGCTCTGTGCTATTGCCGGGTGGCGTTGGATGAAAAATATTTTTTGTGGGAGATTGGACTTGGCTGGTATTGCATTTACAATGATAGTATGGCATCCAAAATTCTGGGAAGCCGCAGATCGGCTAAATTCAGATTTATGGTTTTCGGGATTAATCTGGTTCTTTTTCTATTTGCTGAACGAAAAGTGGAAGAATGTTTTTATTCGTTCTTTGAGCTTGGGGTTGATCTTATTTATGGCAACAGCTACCCGAACCAATGGCATTTTTTTGCTTCCAGTATGGGTATTGTTTGAATGGCAACGTCACCCTTATATTTTGGGTAAATTATTTTCTAACCTGATATATGTGTCGTTGGACAAGATAAGAAAACCTACATCCTTCTCATATTTACTGGCTTGGGTTTTGGGGATTTTTGCGGGAGGCACTGCCTTGTTAATGGACCTTGGACATGGAAAAATTTACATAGACCTATTGCGGGGTATCGGTATAGATGGGGTATGGGATAATTGCATCACCTATTTTGCCATGATTGGAAAATACCCAATTTGGCATGGGGTAAATTTTATAGAAACGTATTTGCATTTGGGCGTATTTGTATATTTTCTGGCCGCGGTATTTTGGTTTGTGGTAGTATGGGGAGCGTATAAAAATTTTCGAATTCTGTTTCCGTATTTTGTTTTTGTTCTACTAAATCTTGTGTTAGTAGTCTGTTGGCCTAATATCCAAGGAATGCGTTTGTTGTTTCCCATTCTGCCGGTGATATGTGTCTCTTTTGTTTTTGGAATGCAGGGTTTTTGGTTTTGGTTTTCAAGGTTTAAAAAGGATGGAAAAAGGTGGCGTTTGATACCACGAATCCACCAAATTCGACAGATTGCGATTGGGATTATTCCGGTATTAATTCTCATCCAGGGAATTGCTACATCTTTTTTTTATTTTAAGCGAGATACCAATGAGGCTTTTTCAAGCTCTGCGACAGAATTATACAGATTTGTCTATAGCCATATTCCTGCAAATAAAAGAATATCTTTTCACAAGCCGAGATTGTTGCATTGGACAACCGATGCAAGCGTTTTTCGGATTAATACGGATTCAATTACCCAACAAAATACCCAATTGGCTTTGAGCAACCTCAAAAATAACAAAATTGATTATTGGATTTTGTCTGGTAAAAAAAATGAGCTAGACAGTAATAAATCTCTTGCAGTAGTGTTTAAAAACAAGGAATTTGTGGTGTATCAGATTTTGTAAGTGCTTTCGATTTTGGGTTGTTTGGTTCCATTTACTGTATTAGATTTTGTACAGGTATTTTCACCCAGGAACCATTGTTTCCAACCATCCAAAGCAAATTTTTACTAAATCCACAAGCATTATACCCTTTTTCTGAAAAGAATTTCCAGGTCCTTCCTCCATCAAATGAAATGTCTGTACCGTTTGTCCCTGTACAAATTGCCAATCGAATGGAGTGTCTTTTTCTATGGAAAGAGGGTTTTGCAAATCGAAGTGTTTTTGAGGGTATTTTGTGCAAAAGACAAATACCACTTCTGTAACCATTGGGGTAAAGTTGGGCGGTTTGCCAACGAATAGTATCCTCATTTTGGTTTGCGATACCCAATGATGAATCGCCCAGGTTTGGAAAAAGGTAATTTCCGCCAACGGCCAAGATACGTCCTTCGCCTCCCATTGCCAAACCATAACAACCCCATCCAATTCCGCCTTTAAATGGCAGATTGGAAGAAATTATGCTGGAAATTATTCCTGTATTTTTTATTTTATCCCCTTGAATGGTGGGGGGTCTTACAAGTTTATTTACAAGTTTATTTCTGCTGTCTGTGTGGTTTTGGTCCAGGTGGGCATTTGATTTGAAATTTACCAATGAAAATCTTGGATGCAAACCACCACCCGCAAACCCAACGGTAAGTTGTTTAAATCCTGCCGGAGAATTTGGGTCAATTTTTGCTTTTAAAATTACCAAGGAAGTACCACTGGCGGCAAAAAAAGATTCTAGGCTATCTTGGGGCTTATTCCAATCGCCATTGGGTAGTTCTCTCCAAGAATTTCCGTAATCTATTGTATACAGACCAACAAAATAGTTTCCGGGAATTGGTTTTTGCATGGATAAAGGATCTCCTAATACCATGCCTATTCCTGTGTGAGCGTCGATTTCTAGCGCGTCGAGAAATATCCCTTTTTGGTTGTTTGAATATACCAGTTTCCAATTTTTTCCTCCATTTGTTGTCCGGAAAATAACAGCACTGTCTCCGGCACTCATAATTATGGCTTCATCTTTATTTTTGGCAAAAATGTCGCGAAAATCTTTCTTTAATTCCAAAATCCCAGTATTTTCAATTTGCGGATACAATGTATCCCAGCTGATCCCTCCGTTGGTTGTACGAATTACTTGGCCTCTATTTCCTGCTATCCAAACAACAGAATCTGAAACAATCGCCAATCCTCTATAGTGTGAAGATGGATTTTTGATGGCTGTATTTTGGACACTAGGAATGCGAATCTGATAAAGTTCCTCGAATCCCTGGAGGCGGATGGAATTATGATTGGCCCTCATGTACCTAAATTTTTCAAAAGGACTTGAACGCGAGGAGTTTTTTTGGGTTTTTAGAAATGGCACACACACCACAAATGTCTTATTGAATAAAATTTCTTGGTGCGCTGAAAGTGATTCAACAGTCTTTCCAAAACCAATAAGTATCCAAAACCAAGTTAATTTCATAGTTTCATTACAAATTAATGCAACAAATTAATACACAAGTATTTCTAACCACTTGATTTTCTAATAATTGTTACAGATATTCGATATAAATTATACAAAGCCTATGGAAGAAACCACTACACAAATTTTATTTACATCAGACAGTTCACAAAATCAAAAAACAATTAGCGATGCAATGGTTTCGATTGCACGGAAATTTGAAGGTCATATTCATTGGCTTCAGCTTCCTGCTAATGCATCAATTACGCAGGCCCTTGTGGATGATCTCAAGAAGCGTGCGAACCGAAATCTAACGGTGACGGTAAAATCTGGAGAATTTTGGTCTACAGCATCGAAATGTTCGAATACCTTGGGATTTGGAATGGCAGTGATATTTGCAAAATCAAAAATGGGAAGTATGATTGGTGGTGGGATGACATCGTGTGTTCATAAATTTAATGCACCTGTTTTATATTTAAATCCGAATGCCAAGTGGATTGAGCCAAACAACATATTGATGTTATTGGATACCAATTCCTTTTCCCGCCAACAGTTTTTTCGAGTTTCTCATATAGCCAATATGTTTCGTTCGAAGGTGCATGTCTTGGCTTTGTCAGACAAATCTGATAAAGAAACAGAAAGATACTTAATTGTATATTCAGACCAGGGATTTGATTATATGAAAAGGCATGGGGTTATGGTAGATGAATTGAAAACGCAACCGGGAGTTGACTTTGTAGAAACCGTTATTGCGGCTTCAAGCAAACTCAGCAGTTGTTGGGTTTGTAGTATGAACCAAACCGATGGCACACGATTTATGAAAACCAGTCCTTTCCAGCATCTTTGCAATCAGCTTCCAATTCCGTTGTTTTCTTGTTCGGTGCGGGAAGTAGTTGGCCTAAGTGGGGGTGGATATTGAGTGTAACTGTTTTAATGTCTGGGCTTGTGGAATACTTATTCTTCAAGCATAGAATGATTGTGCGAAATTGCAATCAAATAATGCACAAAAATGGTAAAGACCATAAAAGATTTTATTGGGAAAGGTGAAACACCTGAAATTTTATTTTGGGTAGGTTGTGCGGGAAGTTTTGATGAGCGAGCACAGCGGGTGAGTAAGGCTTTTGCAGACATCCTAGACAAGGCTGGTGTAAAGTTTGCCATTCTGGGAGTGGAAGAAGGATGTTCTGGCGATCCTGCCAAACGTGCAGGCAATGAATTTTTATTTCAAATGCAGGCATTGCAAAATATAGAAGTATTAAATGGGTATGGCATTAAGCGCATAGTGAGTGCCTGTCCACATTGTTTTAATACCCTTAAAAATGAATACCCTAGTTTGGGAGGAAATTATGATGTGGTGCACCATACGACATTTATCAATGAACTGCTTGAGTCGGGCAGATTGGCAATTGATGGTGGCGCATACAAAGGAAAAAAAATAACCTATCATGATAGTTGTTACTTGGGGAGAGCCAACGGTGTATATGAAGCGCCCCGTATGATTATCGAACGATTGGATGCCGACTTATTAGAAATGAAGCGGTGTCGTTCCAATGGACTTTGTTGTGGTGCTGGTGGTGCTCAAATGTTCAAAGAGGCAGAAAAAGGCAATAAGGAAGTAAACATCGAGCGCATCGAAGAAGCCTTACAAACCGGGGCAGAAATTGTTGCTGTTAACTGTCCGTTTTGCAATACCATGATGCGAGATGGTACAAAGCACTTTGAGAAAGATGCGCAGGTTCAGGTTCTAGACCTTGCAGAAATTGTGCACAATGCTATAATTTCATGATCTTACCTGAATTTCCTGCATATTCACGGATATGGCTTTTTGGCTCTCAACGAATACTGACCATAGCAGAGCAATTGACGCTGCGCCATCAGATGGAAGAATTTGTTGGTGGATGGCAGGCACATGGCAATCATCTGACGGCTGGTTTCGAATTGCTGTATGGATGCATGCTATTGCTCGCAGTTGATGAAAAACAGGAGGCACCTTCGGGTTGTAGTATAGACAAAATATTTAATGTCTTGCGCATGCAAAATGAACGCTTTGGGGTAGACTTCTTACAACGAAAACTGGTTTGGGTATGCAAGGACAATTTGGTTCAGGTGTTCACAGAAAATCAAGCCACCGAACACTATCAGAACAAAAAACTTTTACCTGAAAACTTGGTAATTAATACAACTATTTTAAATCTTGGCGAAGCCAGGATAAATTTATTACATGAATTTTCGCACAATTGGCTTGGGAAAAAATTACTTCTATGAATGATCGTCGCTTAGTAATTTTATTTCTTACTATATTTATCGATCTTCTTGGATTTGGCGTGGTCATTCCGATCTTGCCCAATTTGGCCAAAATGCTTGCGGGTCAATCGAGTATGCCCTTTAATTCAGATATTGCTGTGGGTGTTGTGGTTGGTTCTTTTTCGCTAATGCAATTTTTGGTCGCCCCCATTTTTGGTTCTCTTTCAGATAGAATCGGTCGTCGACCGATTATTCTGGTAAGTATTATTTTCAATGTGATTGGGTATTTTTTGTTTGGAATAAGTGGGAGTTTTGTCGCCCTTCTTTCTGCCCGATTGGTTTCTGGATTTGGCAGTGCAAATATTGCTGCTGCCCAAGCGTATATCGTTGACATAACACCCCCGATAGACCGTGCCAAAAGAATGGGTATGATTGGGGCCGCATTTGGTCTTGGATTTGTATTTGGACCGCCTATTGGGGGTTGGTTATACAATGGGGGAGGAGAACATGATGGTATCAAATGGGTTGGCTATTTTACGGCTGCTTTGTGTACAATTAATTTTGTATTGGCTTGGTTTCTGCTTCCTGAGAGTTTAAAAGTAAATAACGTCAATCGCCGCAAAGTGTTGGATACATTCAAGGGGATGTTTAAAGTTTGGCGTATTGATATTATTGGAGAGTTATTTCTAATTAACTTTATCTATATCACCGCTTTTAGTATGATGTATGGAAGTTCGTCTGTCTTGTGGAAAGAAAAATATGACCTAAGTCCTGCTGGGATTGGAAATATTTTTGGCTTTATTGGAATCTGTGGTGCCATTGTCCAGGGAGGATTGATTGGATTCTTTGAAAAAAAAATTGGCATTCGAAACATGCTCATTTGGGGTTGCCCATTGATTGCTTTGGGGTTGCTGATCATTCCACTCCCTTTGGCAACCGATAAAACCACATTTTATGTTGTCCAAGCGTTTTCAATTGTCTTGCTCTCTTTCGGAAACGGATTAATGATGCCGTCTATCAATTCTATGGTCAGCAGCAACACTCCAGCCGCCTCTCAGGGGCAGATTCTGGGGCTATTGCAAGGCATTGGTTCCCTGGCTCGCGCCGCGGGCCCATTTTTGGCGATGGTATTATACCACATGTTTCAGGGTCTCCCCTATTTTTTTGGAAGTGCGTTCATGTGTATAGCATTGTGTTTAACACTAATGTTATCGAAAACCCTGCGCAGTAAAGAAGAAATCCAGAACCCGTTAAAAGCGAAGTATACATCCGTTGATTAAGTTTAGATTGATATAATTTGTTCCCCTGTTTTTGTCAAAGAATATAAATTGTACCTTGCAATTAGATGATGGAAAATACCGAGAATAAGATACAGTTTGTTCCTTTTCGATTTGATTCACCAACCCCATACCTATAGCCATGGAACCTCATCTTGTATCTCCCGAATCTAAAATTCCGATGCGTATTTTGCATCTGAATGCATCTTCATCTGGCGGGGCATTTGTTGCCGCACAACGCTTGAGTGAAGCCCTGAATCATATGGAAGGTGTCGATAGTAGGCATTTGGTTTTTGAAGGCAGTGGGGGAGATTTTTCACTGTGGGCTGATTCTTGGTTCAAGCAGGCATTGGCTTTCGGGATGCATGCCATAGAGAAATTAGATTTCTTGCGTTTTGAGAAAGATAAAACGATTCGTTTTGCTTTCAGTCATGGGAATATCGGCTTGTCGCTTGAAACTGTAAAACTCTTTAATTGGGCAGATGTGATTCATTTACATTGGATTAATAAGGGATTTATTTCTTTGGATGGGATTGAGCGGCTGCTTAATTCTCAAAAAAAAATAGTCTGGACCTGCCATGATTTGTGGCCATTTACCGGAGGGTGTTATCACCCGCGGGGATGCGACCATTTTCAGCTTGCGTGTGGAAACTGTCACTACTTGCGAAATCCTTCACTGGGAGATTTGTCGGCCCGGGTGTTTAAACGCAAACAAGCGTTGTATCAAATCGCAGTTCAAAGATCCTTAACCGATAAATCCAAAGACTCAGCCGATCGCTCATGGGTTTCTTGTCTCCATTTTGTCGCACCAAGTCGTTGGTTGGGTGATCAAGCAAAATCAAGTGGCATTTGGGGTACTAATCCCCTGGGTTTGCAATCAGACCTTGATGGGATTGTTGAAACTGGGGTTCCAAAAAGGAATCTCACAATTCCCATAAGCATCATTCCAAACCCCATTGACACAAACTATTTTTACCCTTCACTTGCGCCCAAAATATGGGCAAGCAATTTATCACACGCAGGCAATTCATCACATCCAGAGAATTCAGCAGTCAAACAATCGCTTGAATCGAAACATCTCTTGTCGGCGGAAGCTAGCCCCTTAAGTGAATCAGGAACAGGAATTTTTCAGCCATTAAGCTTTCTTAAGTCTAATTGTGCGACGCTGTTATTTGTTGCGGGAAATTTGGGCAATGAAGCCAAAGGATTTTCCGCATTTCGGCAATTGTGTGTGGGGTTGCATTCTGCCGGGCATATCGATTTCCAAGCTTTGGTAGTGGGGGAGAATCGGATTGGCGATTTAAATTTGCCATGCCATCACATAGCCCTTGGATTTATTGCAAATTCTAATCATATGCGTGAAGTTTATTGGCACAGTGACGTGTTTGTTATTACCTCGAAAGAAGAAAATTTGCCTACTACAATTATGGAAAGTTTGGCCTGTGGATTGCCAGTTGCAGGTTTTAACGTTGGGGGAATTCCTGAGATGGTGGATGCTAAAACGGGCTTTCTGGCCGATTCGGGGGATGTAAATTCCTTGGTATTGCAGGTGGGGAAATACCTCAACTATTCTCAATCTGAAAAGAATACAATGCGGGAGGCAGCCCGTGCATTTGCTTTGGAGAGTTATGCTGCCTCTCGGGTTGCCTCTCGCTATCTTCAGATTTATACACAGCAATTCTAACTACCAACACAGCTCTTTGGTTTTGAGCAGAAAAAGTATCGTTTTATGGATGGGAATGGCCAATCGTTAATCCACATTATCGTGCAAATGACGATTGGGCTGTATCATTAACTCTCTTGCTTTTGAAGGATCTTCATCGCCGATGGTAATTCGTGATATCAATTGTGAATCACTTGCCGGCGCTGACTCAAGTTGAATACCCCTGCGGAGGTAGGCTGGTAAGTCTACATCATTATCCAGTATGTTTTCTCGGTCCCTTCGTCCATTTTCCATTCGACTATCACCAAAAAATTGCGTTGATGAATCGTCTATTTGTGTAATGCCAGAGTCTATAGTTTCTGATGGCTGGTTACTAGAGTCTACATTTTCTGATGGCTGGTTATTGGATTCAACAGTTTCGTCGGCATCCTCTTCTTCCCCAAACGAACTGGGTACCCGATTTATGACAGTAGGTTTTTCTGATGGTGCGGGGAATAGGGATGATTGAACACTGCCAAATCCATTGGGATTTCTTGGATTCGTAGGCAGTAATCCCGGTTGATTTATTTGAAATGATGGTTGAATGATTTGGTTGTTGGCATGTATATTAGGATGAATAAATGTGGTTGGAGGAGGGTTAAAGCCATAGGGATTTTCTCCCGAAATGGGTTTGGGAATTATAGTTTCAGCCTGTATTTCAAATCCAGTGGCAATTACAGTTATGGCAATATCTTCTCCCAAACCATCATCTCTTGTAATGCCCATCTTTAGGTGTGCGGTGTGGCCAGCCTCTTCTTGCAAATATTTCTTTACCTTGGAAATTTCACTCATAACGGGCTCTTTACTTCCGAAGGCAAAATTTACCAATAAATGCCTTGCTCCTGCGATGCGTGTATTGTCGAGCAAGGGACTGTCTAATGCCATACGAACTGCAATTTCCGCCCTTGATTCTCCAGTGGCTATGCCTGTTCCCATGATAGCCCTTCCGCTGTCTTTCATTGCGGTTTGAACATCCATAAAATCGACATTCATCTGCCCAGGTTTGGTAATGATTTCCGCAATTCCCCTTGCGGCAGTTGAGAGTATGTCGTCGGCTTTTGAAAAGGCTTCTGTAATGGTAAGGTCGCCGTACATTTCGACAATTCGGTCATTGTTTATGGTTAGCAGGGCATCTACATGAGGCCTGAGTTTCTCTAATCCTTCTTTGGCTTGTGAAATTCTTTGGGGTCCTTCATCTTCGAAAGGGAGTGTCACAATTCCGACTGTCAATATATTTAACTCTTTGGCAATTTTTGCTATCACAGGTGCAGCACCTGTTCCAGTTCCGCCACCCATTCCAGCTGTAATAAAGACCATTTTTGTACTGTCTTCCATTATTTCGCGAATCTGTATCAAATTTTCCATGGCGGCTTTTTCTCCCATGTTTGGCATTGAACCTGCACCCAGTCCATCTGTAAGTTGTGCCCCCAATTGAACTTTGTTTCCAATTGGACTGCTATAAAGGGCCTGTAAATCGGTATTGCAGATGTAAAAATCTACGCCTTCAATTCCATGCCTAAACATATGATTCACGGCATTGCTTCCACCACCCCCTACACCAATCACCTTGATTAGATTGCCTCTCATAATTCTAACATCGGGTTCAAATCCAGTCATTCGCTTGGGTATTAAGAGTTCTTATCATCTTTAAAATCTTCCCCATTTGCCATCCATTCTTTAAATAAACTCCAGCCGCCTTCAAAGATTCTTGGCTTGGATTTTTTATCTTCGGGTATAAGTATCGGCTCTGGGATTGTTTCCATTTCTGTTTCTTCAAAAAATTCTCCAGTAGCGATTGTGTCTTGTTTTGACATTTGTTGGTTATTTCCCACCAATGCATCGTTTTTCTGCGACAATTCAAATCCTTTAATAACCAATCCGATACTGGTTGCATACATGGGATTTCTAACCTCATCAATGAATCCTTTTCCCAATCGTTGCCCAGGACTTCCAATGTGTATTTCTAATCCAATAAAATAATTAAACAATTGTGTAATGTCTTTCATACTTGAACCTCCACCTGTCAGCACCAATCCGCCAGACAATTTATTGCGTATACCGGAAACGACAATTTCGAAATCGACTTTTTGTATGATATCTTCCATTCGGGCCTGAATCACCTGCGAAATCGCAAATCGGGAAATTTCTTTTGCATTTCGTCCAGGCAAGCCTGGCACCACCACTACTTCATTTTTCATAGTTTCTGTCGGGTAACAGCTTCCATAATGTGTTTTGACATATTCGGCTTGGTCTTTCAAAATTCCGAAGGCTTCTTGTAAGTCTTTGGTGATTCGATCGCCACCGATTGGTATAATTGCGGTATGGCGAATAGAGCCATCGTCAAAAATACAAATATCCGTTGTACCACCCCCAATATCAACCAGGGCAACACCCGCTTCCATTTCTGGTTCAGACAATACAGCAGCAGCAGAGGCAACAGGTTCAACAATGAGATCTGCAACTTCAAGTCCTGCCCGGCGGACCGCCATCAAAATTGTTTTCGCTGCAGACGTCTCGCCTGTAATAATATGGTAATTGCATTCTACCCGAACCCCAACCCGGCCAATCGGGTCTTTAATTCCGTCTTCTCCGTCGATACGATATTCTTGTGGAAGAACATGTAAAATTTCAAGGCCCGGCGAAAGTGCGAGGTTTTCCATTTCTTCTTCGAGCTTGTTTAATTCTTCTTCGGTAATTTCTATATCCCATTGCTTGCGACTCAAAGTACCGCGGTGTTGTAAACTTTTAATGTGGTGGCCGGCGATACCCACAAATACTGTTTTTATATCAACCTCACTTTGTTTTATGGCTTCTTCGATTGCTGATTGGATGGCCGTCACGGCTTTGGCAACATTGGCCACCATCCCACGTGATACACCCCCTTGGCTGGGTGATTTTCCAATTCCAAGGACATTGATTTTACCGTTTTCGGAAAGCTGACCCACAATGGCACAAACTTTTGTTGTTCCGATATCGAGTCCTACGATTATTCTATTATTTGTATTCATATTGTATATTTCAAGTGTTTGATTTTTTAGACTTTTTTTCTATTATGTGTATACTTTGTTGGCCAAAGCGTATTCCTAGCACTTGTGTAATGTTTGAAATGTCTATCGTTTTATATCGATTCCAACCCATGCCTTTTAAGCCTTGTGAGTAGAAAAGACGTAGGTTTTCAAACTTTTTACCCAGTTCTGAGCCGTTGCCTACAACAATGCTATGTTTTCCAATGCGGGGAATCAAAATCATAGCATTATAATTATCGACATAGCATTGTTGAAATTGTGCGTTCCACAGTGAGTCGGAAGCTACGATTTTGGCCAATGCGAGAATGTTTTTTGCCATTTCCCCTCCCATAATTCTGCCTCCATTCATTTTATTGGAAATATTTCCATTCACAATCAAAACATCGCAAAATCGAAAATTTTTGTTTGGAACCATAACACCTTGCGTATCGATATAAAATTCCTCTCCCTGTAGATTTTTGATCAGGGCTATAGGACTTCTTTCCACTGCTTGTATTTTGAGAATTCCATCGAGTCTCAAATACACTTCGGCTTTTCGGAGAGTCGGAATTTGTTTGAGTTTCGATTCGAGCAATGAAATATTGAGGGCACTTGCATTGATACCAGTTGGATTTCCAACAACCGAAACAATTGAATCGTAAATAATTTTTTTTGTGATTAAAAGTGGATTTTTGTCGGGTACAAGTGAAATTTCAACGCCTTGTATTACCCTGTTTGCTGATTTTCCTGAGAAGGATACCCACAGAATGGCCACGATCACAATCAGTGATACCAAGATGCCAATCATCCATTGCTGTTTACTGATGGCCAGTTGAAATTTCTTCATATTGTTTGCGGATGGGTTCTATGAGTCTGTCTATATCGCCTGCACCTAAAATAAGAAGCAGTTCTGGAGGAGAATTGTGTATTTCTGTATGAATCTGATTCGCTGTAAGGAGATATTTTCGGGGATTTAAAATCATTTCTAATAGCCAGGTACTTGTTATTCCGGGTATGGGATTCTCGCGTGCTGGATAAATATCCATTAACCACACCGTATCGAGCGCAGATAAACTCTCGGCAAATTCTTGTGCGAAATCTTTTGTTCTGCTAAACAAATGCGGCTGAAATAATCCTGTAATGTGTTTGTTGGGGTATAGCGTACGTACCGAATGAACAATGGCTTTTATCTCCTCAGGATGGTGAGCGTAATCATCGATAACGACATACTTGTCTGTGCTTACAATGGTTTCGAAACGTCGTTTGGCACCCTTAAATGATGCAATTCCTTCTTGTAATTCTGTAATCGGAAGACCTAAAAATCCATGGCAAATTCCCAATGCAGCCAGGGTATTCTGTACATTATGATGGCCTGCTAATCCACAACGGAAGCGACCAAGGAAGTGGCCACCATATATAAAATCAAAGCAATAATATCCTTGTTCTACTAGAACCTTATCTGCACGAAACAGTGCATTCACACCCAATCCATAGGTGCATTTTTCGATAGATTTATGGGTAGTTATATGGATGGATTCTTGTATAACCAATCCTGCCCCATGTGGCTTGTTTACGGGCAGATTCAATGCTGGTTTTCCAACCCTTGGCTTTTTTGTTTGCTTATTGCCATAGGTATTTGATTCGATGGTTTCATTTTCTTCCCCGAAGGACAAATCTTGTGTTGTTTGATCTTCGTTTTCTGCACTGGCAAATTTCTTGCTGGCATTTTTACCAGAGAAATCGCCTGGGGTTATTTCATCAGAAGGGCTTATTAGGCTTGCAAAATGGACAAAGGCTTCTGTAAACGCTTCCGCATTTTCATAGATATCCAGGTGATCAGGATCAATGGCAGTTATGATGGCCAAGTCTGGACGTAGTCGATGAAAACTGCGGTCGAATTCATCTGCTTCTAATACAATAATTTCTTTATTTGCCTTTCCTTGGAATAAATCAATGCCGTTAATATGCCGAATATAGTTGCTGTTAAAATTCGAAGAAATCCCACCCAAAAAAGCAGTGAAATTGATATTGCAGCCATGGAGAAGGTGGGCAATTAAGGTTGAAGTGGTTGTTTTTCCGTGGGTTCCTGCAACAGCGATGCAAAAACTTTTTTTGGCAATAAATCCTAAAACCTCAGCTCTTTTTTGGATAATGGCACCGTGTTCTAGTAACCAAATCCATTGTGGGTGATCTTTTGGTATTGCGGGCGTAAGAATAAACAGGGTATTGTGTATGCCCTTGATTACGGCTTCCGGCAAGTCAATCACTGCATCGGAAAAGGAAATAGAAGCCCCTTCGCTTACCAAATTTTCGGTCAGTACGCTTGGAGTTTTATCATATCCATATACGGGTAGTTGAAGGGAAAGAAAATAGCGGGCAATCGCACTCATACCGATTCCACCGATACCCAAAAAATAGGATTGTTGGTATTGCGCTAAGCTTTTTTCTTGATACATTCTTCAATAATCGTTGCAATGGTTTGGGTAGCCAATGGTTTGGCAATACTGAGTAGGGCCTGTTTTATGGACGCCTGTTTTTCGGAGTCTTTTAATAATGAAATCGCGGTAGCAATAAGTTGTTTGGCTGCAGCATTATCTGCAATGCATAATGCGGCATGGCGGTTTACCAATTCCATGGCATTTTTGGTTTGGTGGTCATCGGTGACGTTGGGCGATGGAACAAAGATTGCAGGTGCACCTACCACGGCAATTTCGGCAATACTCAGGGCACCGGCTCGTGAAATAACAATGTCAGCTGCGAGATAGGCTTGATCCATTTCAACAATGAAGGGGGCATAAAATATATGAGATGAGGTTTCGGTTATAAAAAATTCAGCTTCATTTTCTATGATATCAGCAATGGCTTGGGTATGAGACTTTGCATAAGCTAAGCCCATTTGCCAAATGAGTTGGATTCCGGATTTCGCCAACAATACAATGTTTGAAAACAGGGCTTCATTGATGCTCAGGGCACCCAAGCTTCCTCCAGTCACAAAAAGAACAGGTAGATTCGGGTCGAGTCCAAATTTTGTTTTTGCTGCTGCTACTGCAATGGCTTTTTTCTTCGTGGCAGACCCCTTTTCTTCTTGCATGAGGGCTTTTTGGGCATCATTCACTATTTCAGTGACTTCATTTTGTTTGCCCGAGTCAATGGTTGAAGACCCCATGGCTGTGTCTGTTTTTTTCCCAGTTTCTAAAAACGGATTTGTAATCAGTCCGATGGCTCGAATATTCTCTCGGACTGGATTGCCTGTAAACACCCAATTCCCTTTGGTAAAAAAAGTTTGCATTTCAGGGAAACCCGTACAAATCATAGATGCTTTGTTTGCAAGTATTCGGTTGCTGAGTCCTGCATACCCATTCTGTTCTTGTAAAATGGTGGGGATTTTGGCCATTGTTGCCATAAAACAAATGGGCAAACTTGCATAACCACCTGTTCCTACGACAGCACTGGGTTTGAATTTTTTCAAGATTTTCCGTGCGAGCAAAAAACTGTATAGGGTTTTGATCAATACGAGCAAGTTGCGGGGAGAGGCCGAACGTTTGAGACCTTCTATTGGCAGTCCAAGAATTTCATAGCCTTCTTTCGGTACCTTTTCCATTTCCATCTTGCCCAGTGCTCCAACAAATAAAAACTCGGCATCCGGGAAACGATTTTTTAGGGCGTTCGCAATGGCGATAGCCGGAAATATGTGTCCGCCTGTACCCCCACCACTGAGGATAAATTTGTATTTTCGGCCATGGTTAATGGGTACAATCATATTCCTGCTAAAAGACCTTCTTTTTCTTTTTCTTCTTGTGCATGTTTGCTGATGCCGAGAATAATTCCAAACGCGATGCTATTCATAAAAATACTGGTGCCTCCCATACTTACCATGGGTATGGTCAGACCCGTAACAGGTAATAAGCCTACTGCTACACCCATGTTGACGAAAGCTTGCAGACTAATGCTGAGGCCAAGGCCTATGGCCACCAGCGCGCCGAAGGCGCGCGGACTTTCGCCTACAATTTTTGAACAGCGAAAGATCAATACCAAAAAACATCCCATTACAAGCAATCCGCCCAACAATCCATATTCTTCTATAATGATTGCGTATATAAAGTCAGAATAAGAATGGGGGAGGTAATTGCGTTGGGTTGAGTTTCCGGGTCCCTTGCCCAATATTCCTCCCGATGACACCGCAATCTTCGATTGTAATTGTTGGTAATTCCCTTCTCCTTCGTCACGGCCCATAAACGTTTCGATGCGTTGTTTCCATGTAGGAATACGGGTATTTTCCATATTTGCCGTATTTAGATTTAATAAAACCACCACAAAAATTGAGAGTAATCCGCATCCGGAAAACAATAAAAATAGCAGGTATTTAACATTAACCCGTCCAATAAACATCAGTAATGAACAGGTCACAAAAACGACCAGTGCTGTGCTCAAATTTTCGGGGGCAATCAGCAGTACAACAACCAGAATATAGACAAGAGTAGTCCAAAAAACACGTGGGCTATCAATTTCAGATTGGTTTTTGCTGAGGTATCTTGCAATATACATGACCAAAAAAAGTTTTGCCATATCAGAGGGTTGGAATGTAATGCCCAATAGGGGAATCGGAAGGACTCTCGTTGCATTGTTAAGCTCTGATCCAATAAACAATGTAGCAAACAATAGGCCTATTGAAACGAGAAGAAAAATCTGTGAAATACGGGCATAGTATTGAAAGGGGATATGGTGGGTTATATACAACAGAACGAGTCCAATGAGCAAAAATCTTGTATGGCGGAGAAAATACCATTCTGTATCTCCTTTTTGTTCTGAATATGCCAATGCCCCCGTTGAGCTGTATACAGCAAGGATTCCAATCAGCGACAAAATGACGACAATGCTCCATATCCATTTATCGCCTTTAAATTGGGATGTGAACCGGTTATTCATGGATTAAAGGTTATGGACTGCCTCTTTAAATTGCCGACCTCTATCCTCGTAGCTATCAAACAAGTCGAAGCTTGCACAAGCGGGAGAAAGCAAGGCAACATCGCCCATTTTAGCCATTCTGGAGGCAACATGAACCGCCTCTTTGGCACTGGTGGTATTGATTATCAAATCCACATCATTTTGGAATGCTTGGTGAATCTTGATATTGTCCAAACCCAGACATATAATCATTTTGACTTTGCTCTTTACGAGTTGTTTTAAATCGTCATAGTTATTGCCTTTGTCGACCCCCCCCGCAATCCATATCACTGGACGGTTCATACTTTCCAGTGCAAACCACGCCGAATTCACATTCGTGGCCTTGCTGTCGTTGATGTATTCGACACCCTGCACTTTTTGAACAAACTCCAAGCGGTGCTCTGCATTTTGGAAGTTGGTGAAACTCTCGCGGATGCTTTCTTTACGGACATCCATTAGACGACTAGCCATGGCGGCTGCCATGCTGTTGTAGGCATTGTGTTGCCCTTTAAGGGTTGAATCTTGCATATTGAGTGTATATTGTTTATTTATGTTTATGTGAAGGATATTGGCTATTGCCCATGCCCCTTGGGTTTGAATTTTATGAAGACTGAATGGCAATTGCTGAGAAAGGGGAGGGTTTCGTTTGATGCCCTCGGCCGTGTTTTTATCGTCGGCACAGTATATAAAATAGTCGTCTTTTGATTGGTTGCGGGTTATTCGCATTTTGCTGTCTATGTATTGCGAAAATTGACCCTCGTAACGATCCAAGTGGTCTGGGCTTATATTGCAAAGAATGGCTATGTGGCTTTTATAAGTATCGATGCCATCCAATTGAAAACTACTCATTTCAACTACATAGACTGAATAGTCGTTTTCTGCTACTTGTCTCGCCAAAGACCGACCTATATTTCCAGCCAGTCCTACGTTGAAACCAGCTTGTTTTAAAATGTGATAGGTCAGCAATGTGGTGGTTGTTTTGCCATTAGTCCCCGTAATTCCAATGAATGTGGCACTTGAATACCAAAAAGCAAATTCCAATTCATCGATGATTTGAATCCCTTTTTCAATGGCTTTTTGAACGATGGCTGCTGTTTTTGGTATACCTGGACTTTTGACTATAAGATTCGCATTGAGTATTTTGGTTTCGCTGTGTTGCCCTTGTTCCCATGCAATACTGTGAAGATTAAGTTCATCTTGGTATTTTGGTTGAATGCGACCAATGTCCGAAACAAATACATCCCAGTGTTGGGCATCGCCCAATACAGCAGCACCTGTTCCGCTTTCTGCTCCACCCAATATGACGAGTCTTTTTCTCAACGCAATTTTATCAATGCCAGGGTTGCTAAAACAAGTATGATGGTAATCAGCCAAAATCGAATTGTGATTTTGCTTTCGGGAATATTTTTCTTTTGAAAGTGGTGGTGGATAGGCGACATTAAAAACACACGGCGCCCCTCTCCGAATCGAAATTTTGTGTATTTGAAATACCCTACTTGAATAATTACCGATGCGCTTTCGGTGAAGAAAATACCACATAAAATGGGTAGCATAAGCTCCATTTTGATGATAATGGCGACGGCAGCAATCGCACCACCCAGGGCCATAGATCCAGTATCACCCATAAAAACTTGCGCAGGATATCCATTGTACCACAGAAAGCCCAAGCAGGCCCCAATCATTGCTGCCAAGAAAATGACAACTTCTCCGCTGTTGGGCACGAATATAATATTGAGATATTGTGCCATTTTAAAATTTCCTGCGGCATATGCCAATACCACCAATCCAACACCAACAATAGCACTCGTACCTGCGGCCAAACCATCAATTCCATCTGTTAAATTCACAGAATTTGTCACAGCCATGCTCACAATTACGATCATGGGAATAAATATGATCCAGGCATTGTGAGCCCCTGGAATTAGATCTGAGTAGTTTAGAATATTCTTCGTTATGGGAAGATTGGTAGAAAGATCTATATGGGATAATGTATGGGTATAATCTATGGTTATTGCGATAATGGCTCCCAATACCAACTGTCCAACCAGTTTGGTGCTGGCCTTCATTCCCTTTTTGTCTTTTTTGAATATTTTTATATAATCATCTACAATGCCAATCATGCCCATCCAAATCGTACTCACAATCATTAAAATCACATAAACATTATTGAGTTTTGCTAGTAATAATGTTGGAATTATGATGGCAATGAGGATAATAATACCTCCCATTGTTGGGGTTCCTTTTTTCTCTATTTGACCCTCTAATCCCAGGTCGCGGATGCTTTCTCCAATTTGTTTTTTTTGCAAAAAATTGATTATTTTCTTTCCGGCAATTAAGGATATAAGCAAACTTAGAATTCCAGCAAGTGATGCCCTGAAGGAGATATATTTAAACACGCCTGCTCCAATCAAGCCATATTTATCGAGGTATTCAAACAAGAAGTATAACATAGTTTTAGCCGAGTAGTTCGAAAGATTCTTTTAGTATAATTTTATCGTCAAAGGGGTATTTTGTTCCGTTGATATCTTGGTATGTTTCATGTCCTTTACCGGCTACCAACACAATGTCACCGGGATTTGCCAACATGCAAGCTGTTTTGATAGCCTCTCTGCGGTCAACAATCTTTAATATGCGTTTAAAATTTTGTCCAGCCACGCCGAGTCCCATTTGTTCTATAATTGCACTGGGTTCTTCAAGTCTTGGGTTGTCGCTTGTCAGTATTACTGTATTGCTAAGTTCAGAGGCAATCCGGGCCATTTCAGGTCGTTTTGCCTGATCTCTGTTGCCACCACATCCAAAAACAGTGATTAAATGCACACTATTTTTTCGAATCGTATTGATGGTTTGAATTACATTTTTTAATGCGTCAGGGGTGTGGGCATAATCTACAATGGCTGTTATGTTACGGGGTCCTTGTATTACCTCAAATCTGCCATTCACTTTGCCTAGGGCGCTGATTTGAATAGCCAAGGAATCGTCGCCATTGCTCAATAAAAATGCAGTTGCATAAACGGCGCAGATATTATAGGCATTAAATTCACCGATAAGCGAAGTCCAGAATTCTTGCTGGTTTAATTGCAATTGCATTCCAGAAAAGTCATTTTCGCGGATACGGACGGTAAAATCGGCACTTTGTTTCATCGCATAGGTATACCGCATTGCTTTGGTATTCTGTAGCATGATCATTCCATTTTTATCATCCTTATTGGTGATGGCAAATGCCGTGGAGGGCAGCCTATCGAAAAATTGTTTTTTCGCCTTAATATAATTTTCAAACGTTTTGTGGTAATCGAGATGGTCATGGGTAATATTGGTAAACACACCCCCCAAAAATGGCAATCCCGCAATCCGGTTCTGTTCAATTGCATGAGAACTAACTTCCATAAAACAGTAGTTGCATCCTGCATCGACCATATCGGCGAGAAGGGAGTGCAATGCGATAATATTGGGAGTGGTATGGGTGGCGGATAGTATTTTTTTCCCGATGCGATTTTCAACTGTAGAAATTAATCCACAAGTATGTTTTCGAAGGCTAAACAAATCGAAAAGAAGGGTACATACCGAGGTTTTTCCATTCGTTCCGCCAACACCAATGATGCTCAGGTTTTCTATTTTACGATCGTGGAAATTAAGGCAAATCTCTCCCAAGGCCTCGGCCACGTTTTCGACCAAAACATAGCAAACAGATGGGTTGATTGTTTTGGGAAGTTTACTGCATAGAATTGCAGTGGCGCCTTTTTCAATGCATTGTTCGATAAATTCGTGTCCATCGACTGTGCCCCCAATCATTGCCGCATACAGATTGTCTTTTTGTACTTCCCTGCTGTCAATCTGAACACCACCAATGCCGGTATCACCCTTGCCATATCGGCCGATAATGGGGATGCTTGCACTGAGTTTAGAAAGTAGTCTCATGGTTTAAAATGGGCTGAGTGAGAGAAAGACTTCTTTGTATAAGCCCAAGGGTGTTTTTGCCTCTGGAGATTGTTTAATTACGCGCCCGTATCCTGTATATTCAGCCCGGATACCCATGTTACTTAGGATAGCAATGGCATCCCTCAATCCCATTCCACGCAAATCAGGAATACCATTTTTGGTGATTGTTACGGGACGAAGTATGATGGATAAACTGTCCTTTTTGGATTCTACATATTTTTTTCCGGGTGAAAACTTTTCTTGACTTAGATCAAGGCTCGAGGCGATGCCCAGTGTTTGGAGAACCGATTTTGTTTTCTCATATTGACCGGGCAATATGCCGGGTATTTGGGGTGTATTATGGGTTTGGGAGACAGCTTGATTTTGGATGTGAGAACTGTAAATTCTGTCACTGATATTTTTGAATATGGGCGCTGCAATTGTTCCACCTGTATGTTCATTTCTTCTGGGATTGCTTACCACAACAATGATGGTATATTGCGGATTATCGGCAGGGAAGAAACCCGCAAATGAGGCCTGAAATCGTTTCGTATCGTTATATCCCAGTTTGTTGTTGTATATCCAAGCAGTGCCTGTTTTCCCGGCAATTCTATAAGCTTCTGTCTTAATAGTTTTCGCCGTTCCTCTCTCTACAACTTGGACTAACATTTGGGTGAGCAATTGTGTTGTTTTCGGTTTAATGGCTTTCTTATTCATTACTTTGGGTTCAATTTTGGAAACCATTTGCCCTTCTTGGCGAATTTCTTGAACCATATATGGCTGCATCATCACACCTTTGTTGGCAACTGTATTGTACAGCATAAGTATTTGAAGTGGGGATACTAGCAATGAATACCCATAACTCATTGAAGGCAATGAAGTCGGTGACCAAATGGTATCTGAAGGTGTAGGAATATTTGGCTTGTTGCCATAAGCAATATCGAACTGGGGTTTAACGTGAAGACCCAGGCGAATCGCATGGTTGACAAAATTGTCGGGCTGCTTTCTGTAGTATTTCATTACAAATTTGCTGATTCCAACATTGGATGAATATTGCAGACATTCGCCCAAGGTATAAAATCGTTTGTCGGGTTTTCGGCTATCCTTGAGGGGCAGTGTATTATTCCAATTCCAAGATCCCCAGCTGTTGTCGATACTGTCCAAATTATTTATAAATCCATCTTCTAATAATGCCATCGCAGAAAACAATTTGAAGGTGGATCCCGGGGTGGTAAATTCGTTTACTGCATAGTTTTCTGTTTCATAATAATTGCTGTCGCTCCCCCGTTTTAGATTTGCAATTGCCTTGATGGCACCAGTAGCTGTTTCCATAACGATGACGCAGCCATGGTCGGCTTTTTCTGCTTCTAAACCCTTCTGTAAACTGTATTGGGCAATATCTTGTATATCGATGTCCAAGGTGGTTACAATATCTTTTCCATTTATGGCTGTTAGATTGGTATTGAGTTTAATCGATCGCCATCCTCTTCCAGTCATTTGTTGTTGCAGTTGTGTTCCATTTTTACCGCGGAGTAAGGAATCGAAAGCGCCTTCAAGCCCAACGCTTGTTTTGTCTTTCACGTAGCCAATACTTCGTTTTGCCAAGTCGCTCATAAAATATATGCGTTTGTATTCTTCTTCAAACCAGACCCCCCCACCGTATTTTTTAAGCCGAACAAGTGGCCATTTTTTCATTTCTTCTACTTGACCATAGTTTAGATCTTTAGCGATAATTAAATAGCGATTTTTGAGTGCACGATTTTTGATAAAATGATTTTTCCATTCGATTGCTGTTTTCTCAGGGAACATGCGTGAAACCACCAAGCTGAAACTGTCAATTTTCTCCTTAAATAGTTGTGGAGTTAGCCCGTCTGCCAGAATGTCCATAACCATAGTGTATTTTGGAACCGACGTTGCAAGTAGGTTACCATCTCCTGCATATATATTTCCACGCAACGCATCAATGTTTATCATGCGCGTATTTTTAGCACTTAATTGAGTGCTCAATTCTTTGCCCTTCCCAAAATTGAGTTTGATGGCGTTGTAGAAAATGGTACCGGCAAAAACACCCATTAGCGCAAATACCACATAGGCCCGCATCAAAATTATTTTTCGGGAATTGTAATTAGTCTTGTTCACGGGGTTTCACGATTTTTATTGGCGGTGTGGTTAACGCTTTCAGTCCAATGACTTCGAAGCGTTTGCTTAATTCAGATTGCTTCAATGAATTCGATGTTTCGCTTTCCAGACTTATTCTTTTGCTGTGAAGATTTTTCAATTCCTTGATGCAGTTTTCTTTGTTTCGAAGGGATTTGGTTGCATGGTGGGAATTGTATATATAAAAAATCATGAGAAGAAATCCAACGATGGCGAGCTTTATCCATTCCCAAATTGGAATAGGCGCGTAGACATTTTCAGGTTGTGTACCTTTATTGTCAACCCCTGTTTGTGGATCGAAATCAGGATCTAAAAATGGGTTCTCTTCCATGTGTTTCTGTGACCTATTCGCATTTTTGCACTGCGGGCTCTTTTATTTCTTTCGATTTCTTCTGCTTGGGGTATAATGGCCGAATTGGGAGTTGCATCAAAGGGTTTTTCAATTCGTCCATACAAGTCGGTATGTTTCGTACCCTCCAAATTTCCAGTTTGAAAAAGGTGTTTTACCATACGGTCTTCTAAAGAGTGATATGAAATCACAACCAGCTTACCTCCGGGTTTTATAATTTCTTCTGCATCTTTTAACAGGGTTTCTAACACCACCATTTCTTTGTTAACTGCAATCCGCAATGCTTGAAAAACTTGGCTTAAGTATTTTGCAGGAGTTTTGCCAGGAATACAAGTGGCGATGGCCAGTTTAAATTCTGGAATATTCCCGAAATTTTTCTGATTGCGGTGTTGAACAACAATTTCAGCCAGTTGCTTGGCATTGCTTATTTCCCCGTAGTTTTTGAAAATACTCGTTAGGTCTTGTACAGAAGATTGTTGTAAAATATCAGCGGCACTGGTTGGGTTGCTAGACGACATGCGCATATCAAGCGGCCCGTTGAGCCTGTGGGCAAATCCTCGTTCTTTTACGTCAATCTGGTGTGAAGAAATACCGAGATCTGCCAGTATACCATCAACAGCTGGTATGTTAAGGTATTGAAGGTATTGTTTGGTGAATTGAAAATTGTGGTTTACCAACGTAAAGCGTGCATCGTCAGGTATCCTTGAGAGTGTATCTTCATCTTGGTCAAAGGCAATAAGCAATCCTTTCGCAGACAATTTATTCAATATGGCTTGGCTGTGCCCACCCCCGCCAAAAGTCAGGTCTAGATAAGTTCCTGAAGGATCTGTAACCAATGCTTCTACACTGGGTTGGAGTAAAACGGGGTCGTGGTAGTCGTACATACGCAAACAGATGGCCAAAGGCCCAGCGCACTACTTACCTTGGTTGCGTTCTTTGTGAAACAACTGGGCCAACTGAGATAGTTCAGTGGAATCAACATTGAGTTCAGAAGTGTACATGTCTTCGTCCCATATTTCGATTTTATTTCCATTGGCCACCAAAACAACCTCGCTTTTCAGCCCGGCGTATTCGAGTAGTTTTTTGGGAATCAAAATACGTTGCACATTGTCAATCTGAACCAAGCTTGCTCCATTGGTGAAAATTCGTTTGAACCGACGAATATCGGGGCTCATAAAATCGTCAACGGCATTCAGTTTGGCAGTTTCTTCAAGCCAATCTTCCTTGGTGTAGAGCACCAGACACTTTTCGAATCCCCGATTCACGATGAGGATATTGCAGGCAGCTTCTGGGAATTGGCCCCGAAGCTTTGAAGGAATGGACAGTCGTCCTTTCTCATCTAGTTTGCAATTATACTCTCCAATGAATGCGGTCATTCGGTCTTGGTTTTTCTGTCTGCTAAATAAATGCTCAATTTCCCATAATTTCCCACAATTTCCCCTTTTTAATCACTACTTGTCCACAATTTCCCAATTACTTTGATTTGAGGGCCTTAATACGGCAATTCGCACACTTATTTTGCTTCAAATATAATAGTGATTCTTTAATAATCAAGGTTATTTAAGTAGTGGGAGAAAGTGGAAGAAAAATTATAGATGCGAACCAATTTTTGTGATTAATGAGATTCCTTATCTTTGATTCGTGAAAAAAATCCATTTCATTCCTTGGGTTGTCTGTTTTTTGATAGGCTTATCCACTTCGATTGGATGGTCGCAATCCAAGTCGAAAACAGGCTTTGGATTGCAGATTAGACATTTTGGGTATGACATTGGAATTGTCAACCAGAAAAATTTCCAAACCACCAGATTTATTATGCCCTATAAATGGACGGCATTGTGGTTTGGCTTGATGAAAGATCCACGCGAAGTGAGGGTTTTGAATGAACGTTTACCTGCAAGCCGTTTATTTGTCATTGAAAAAGTTTCACATACATTGTGCAGTAGGCTACAGTTTGGTAGAATTATTCCCATTGGCGATCGTAAAAGTCAGTCTGAAATTGCTTTACAGCTAAATACGTCCTTGCAAATTCCCATGGCCTACTCTTGGCCGATGGCTGTTTGGCTCTACCAACCAGCTGCATTTGGCGATAGATATGCCGCTGTTGCATACAATCCAGCGGTTCACGATGTAAACTTAATAGGTGGTAATGCGCCATTTACCAAAAATATTGGAAAAGGAAATTTTTTTCCTGGACTGGGTTTTACCTTAAGCCTACAGGCAGAATGGGGTAATTATAAGAATATTACCAATACACTCTCAGTGGGTATTTCTTGTGATCAATTCGCAAAAAAATTGCCGATTTGGTATAGAAACGAAATGAATCGGAATTTCTTCCCAGCAGTTTTCGTTAACTTTGTAATGGGATTCGAGTCGAGTTTGAAGCCCTAATCCTAAAGAAAAATTACTGTGATTGAATTGCCAATTGTTTTTAAAGAAAAAAGGAACCCAAAACCCTCTTGGCTCAAGATTGAACTCCCGACGGGTGAAAATTATACACGGGTTAAAAGAATTGTCAGGGAACATTCTCTGCATACCATTTGCGAGGATGGTCGGTGTCCAAATATGGGGGAGTGTTGGGGCTCAGGTACGGCAACCTTTATGATTCTTGGCAATATTTGCACCCGAAGTTGTTCATTTTGTGCTGTAGCCACTGGAAGACCAAGCCACTATGATATCGATGAGCCCAATCGTGTAGCTGAAGCGGTTAAACTTATGGGCATAAAGCATTGTGTGATAACTTCAGTCAACCGGGATGAATTACAAGACAAGGGCTCTACTGTTTGGGCTGATACCATAAGGGCGGTTAAGCGATTGAATCCTGAAACCACAATTGAAGCATTAATTCCCGATTTTAAGGCCCATTGGGATTTATTATACAAGGTGTTGGACGCGGGGGCAGAAGTTATCAGTCACAATATGGAAACGGTTGAGCGCCTGTATCGAATTGTTCGTCCACAAGCAAAATATGCACGCAGCTTAGATCAAATAAAACGAACGCATGAATATTCTTGCAGAACCAAGTCTGGAGCCATGTTGGGATTGGGAGAAACCGATGATGAGGTAAAAAAAATGCTGCATGATTTAAGAGACAACGGCTGCGATGTCCTTACACTGGGCCAATACCTACAACCCACCAAAATGCATCTATCCGTTCATGAGTTTGTCCACCCAGACAAATTTACACATTGGGAAGAAATGGGTTTAAAAATGGGTTTTCGTTTTGTGGAAAGTGGCCCAATGGTCCGCAGTTCTTATCACGCCGAAAAGCATATTCTTTAAATCCCCCCAAAACCTCCATGGTTGATTCATAGTTCAAGGCCATTTTCATTGTAATTGGAGTGTAAAAATCAGTAGTTTTTTTGTTGAATTTGTTGTAATTCGTTGGAAAAGTTGCCCATGTGGGTTTATATTTGTTTCATAATTGAAACTCACTAAAACCACTATGAAAATAACATTACTCCGCCTGCTATTTATTTCTTGTATTTTGTCTTTCGGGATGTTTTTTTGGGTTTCGGAAATGCCAAGCATATCGCCCAATAAATTCAATCGCACAGATCATAATGATGAAAATAAATCGATAGAGGGGGCGATTCGTTCTTTTTACAGTATGCGTTTAAATGAAATTACTGGAACGGTTGAACCTGAATGGGTAAATGCCGCTATTGCCCAAGCAGATGCTTTAAAATTAAAACGTCGCGCCCAGAAGCCCGTTAAATGGGAAGGCATGGGGCCAGACAATGTTGGGGGACGAGTTCGCGCTTTTTTGATGCACCGCGATTCAATTAACCTGTGGTTTGCAGGTGGTGTTGCTGGAGGATTATTCAGATCATCTACCCAAGGACAGAGTTGGTACCCTATCAACGATAAGCAAGAAAATCTCAATGTTACCTGTATAGCGCAATCGATTACAGGTATTATTTATTATGGTACGGGAGAGGGTGGATTCGTAAATTTGACCGGAACCCGCAGCGGCAGTCCTGCCTTTCTGGGTTCTGGACTTTTTAAAAGTTCTGATAGTAGAGGGGTATCATTTTCTCAAATGACGAATACAAAATCTGCGAGTTTTACGGTATGTAATAGCATGGTCGCTCATCCAACCGAAGATAAAATATACACAGCTACCGCCGACGGTATTTATGAATTCACCGCCAACGGAACAGTGCAGAAGAAATTGTACACTGGTTCTATCAAACATTTGCGAATTGATGTCAATGGTGTTTTATGGGCGAGCTCAAACAATGGTACGGTCTTAAAAATGATTACGGGTGCAATGAAGCCCACTGGGGCACCCGTATCAGGTGGTGTAACCTCAATTGGCATTTCACCTTCAGACCCCAATTATGTTTATTTGTTGGGATCTAGTGGTAATGGAAGTTTCGGAGGATTGTATAGAACCACTGATGGGGGTACTACATGGAATACATTGGCTGTTAAAACTTCCTTTAACGATATTTTTGGGGGTAATCGTCAGGGGTATTATGACAATGTTATTAGTGTAAATCCTTCCAACAAAGAAAGTGTAATAATGGGTGGGGTCACACTGGCCACATGGGATAATGTGAACGGATTTCTCGGTAAAGCCAGTACCTACGATGCCCCATCAAATACCACTTATATTCATGCCGATAAACATGTGATTGAATGGGATACCCGCACAACTCCACCAACAATTATTGTTGGCTCTGATGGTGGATTATTTAGAAGCAAAGATGGTGGAACTGAGTGGACACCTATCAATCGGGGACTTGTTACCCTGCAATTATACAATGTTGCAGCCAATGAACTAGGCCATATTGTTGGTGGTTCACAAGATAATGGCACGCAACTCATTAACTACAGTGGCAATTCTTTTTGGGGAAAGCCATCTAAGAATGCTATAGAAATATATGGGGGCGATGGTTTTGATGTAGAGTTTTCCCGGTTTAGTCCCAAAACAGTATTTGTTTCAACATATTACGGAGTGGTCGCCAGAAGTGGAAATAATGGGCAATCTACTTCTACTTTTTGGGATGATCGGCAGCCCGGTACAACAAAAACAGATTTTAATACAACCTATACATTGTGGGAGTCTTCTGCCAAAATTTCCCGTTTATTTCTAGCCAAGAATTCCGAAATTTGGATGGCTAATAACCCTACTGATTTTTCTGAGCCTGTAAGTTGGTATATGCTTGCCAGTGGACTTGGCGATGATGACATTAAAGAAATGGACTACTCTGCGGATGGCAATAATCTCTTTGTTTGCAAGAGTGGAAGAATTTTCCGTTTGGACAGCATTAATGCTGCCACGTTTACTTTGGCTGCAAATCCGATTGTATTGGTTGTTCCCAAGCCCATTAAACTATCAAACATAACCCCTTCTGGAGCAAGTGGCCGTTCAATTTCGTCGGTTAATGTAGATCAAATGAATGCAAACCATGTAGTTGCAACTTTGGGTGGATATGGAAATACGTCCTATGTCTATGAAACATACAATGCGTTGTCATCAGCGCCAGTATGGAAAAATATCACCGGTACCCTGCCTTTGATTCCAGTATATGATGCTGTCATTGACGTAGACAATAATAAGCGCATCATTTTGGCTACGGAGTTGGGTATATTTACCACAGAAGACGGCGGTGTAAATTGGGAGGAGGCGAATGATGGCATGTGCCGAACCCCTGTTTATGAAATTCGTGGTTACGAATGGCGGCCCTGGGAAGGTATGACAATGTATATTGGTACCCATGGTCGGGGATACTTTCGTAGCCGTTCATTGTTAACTTCTACCTTCAATGCCAAAGACAATCTTAGTTTGAAACTAAATGCGTACCCCAACCCTACAAAAGATTTTCTGACACTGTCGTTTCAATCAAAAGTTTCTCAAAATGCGATTCTTACCCTACTGAATGTTCAAGGTAAGGTTGTACTGCAGAAGACAGTTTCCGTTACAAATGGAGACAATGAATTTGAGTTAAATTTAGGTGCCTTTCCAAAGGGCTATTATTATGCAAGGTTAACAGGCAGCGCCGTTCAAGGAACAGTAAAAGTATGTATTCACTAGCCAGATAATTTATCGGATTTGTAATTCAACCAATCTTTCCCAACAAAATTGTGTCCAAAAAGAGCCGTTCATAGAACGGCCTTTTTTTAGCATCCATAAACCTACTGCATATTTGGGAAATTATTTGTAAGGAACTAGTAGGAAATACTTCCTTCAAATACTTTTTGGGCTGGACCTTCTAAAAAAATTTGGTGAAATCCAGTCGCTGTATTCGATTCTGGCTGGGTGTTTTTCTTCCCAAAAAAATGAACGCGAAGCTTTCCTCCTCGTGTGATTACATCAATTTCACCGTTTTGTAAATGAGTCAAAATGGAAAAAGATAAAGCCGCTGCTACTGCACCTGTTCCACAGCTCAGGGTTTCATTTTCAACACCCCGCTCATAGGTGCGCATCTGTATACTTTGGTTTCCAAGTATATTAACCATATTCACATTGATTCCTTTGTCTTTGTATACTTCCTTGTTGCAAATAGATTTTGCCCAAGAGATTAAATCGATGGTATGTATGTCTTTTTTTGAGAATTGGACATAATGCGGTGAACCCGTATGTATTTCAAAACAATCTGTATCAATCAATTTGTAATCGTTAACCTCGTTCATTGTAAGTTGAATGATTTCTGTTTGGTTGTCGGGAATGGAAAATGTGTTTTTAGCCCAGACAGAATCTTTTTTAGATGCTTGATGCTCACCATCAACAGCCCAAAAGTTGAGTAATTTTCCATCGCCTAGCCCCAAAGAAAAAGACCAATGGGCAATGCATCGACCTCCATTTCCACACATAGAACTGGTCTTTCCATCGCTATTGAAATAAATCATTTCAAAATCATAGCCAACCTTGTTTTGCAACAATATCAATCCATCAGCACCAATACCAATGTTTCGGTTACATATATGAGAAACCAGTTTTTGACAAGAATTCTTTCCGGACGGTTCAGGTGCATTCTCGATGAAATATTCCCAGATTCCAGATCGATTGTCTATTAAAACGAAATCGTTGCCCGTCCCATGGTATTTTACGAAAGGTAAATTCATTGTTTTAGCTGTTTTAACAGGGTTTGGTTTGAAATAGGGGTCAAGGGTGATATGGTATTAGCCAACGTTGATAATTCGTAGAAATCTTGACCCAATTGAATATAATATTTATCTTTCATAAAAAAAATTAAAATATTGTCGGAACCTATATTAAGAAGGGTAAGAGCAATCGAATTTTCATAGAGTGAATCAGTATAAATTGTGGGATTAGAAGGACCTTTAGATTCGGTTAAACGAACAGAAAAATTGCGAATAAATGGAACGACCGGTTTGGAAAAGGCAAATGAGTCAGAATGTACTTCGGGCAAAGAATCACTCCCAATTTGTATGGTAATAATATCCATTTTTTGGGTTTTTAGTGAATCCAATCCAAACGGTGCTTTTTCTAAAAATGGTGTGGAACTTTTTTTACGCTGTTGGGTTTCAATTATTTTTTCTTGACTGTTTTGGTTGTTGGCTTCGAGAGATCGATCTGATAAGGATTTTTTATTGTAAAAGGTTGACAGAAAGAAACCAATTAGCAAAAGAATTGAAATGCCTAGGATTGAGTTCCAAATATTGCGTTTCCCAAGTCTATTTTCCTTATCTTCTAATACGCGGTTCGCTATAAAATCGGTCAATTCTTTTGCACCATCATATTGGATTCCTTCGATAATAAATTGTTGAATTTGTATATGCTGCAATACACCAGAATGTTCACGAATCTCCATCAAGAAATCATGGACTTGCTCTTGGGACATCTCACCATCTATATATTGTCCAATGCGCTCATCGTTTAGCCATATTCTATCGCCATCAGTAGGGGTGTGGTTTTCAACTGTGAGGGCTTGAAGTTGTTCCAAGCACTCTTTTTTTTTCGCTGAGGCTTCAGGTGCATTCTTGAGTCCGTTTGCCTTGGCAATTGTGTCTAAGTCAAACCTATCAAAATAATACATAATCAAAATATTTCTAGATTGATCTTCCATCAAATCAAATGCACGTTCAAAGACAGTAAAATCTTTTTTCTCTTGCGTCGAATACGATGGAAACTCATCTACTGATTTTTGCCCTAGGGGAATCGTTTTGTTGGGATCAAAAGCAATTGTGTTCTCTCCAAAGGATATTTCCTCAACTGGAATAGTGACAGGATTCGCCAGGCTTTTTGACCAGATTTCTTTGCAAAGGGACAGTAAATATCGATCTAATTTTGCAGGTAATTCAAATGGCGTTCTGCGCGAATTTTGCCATAAAAGCACTAAGGTTTGTTGCAGTATTTCTTTTGCATGATTTTTGGTTCCACCTTGTTTGCGTATAAAATTTGAAATAGAAACTTCGTTTTTGAGGTATAATTCGACGAGTACCTCCCGGTCTGCTTCTTTAATGCGTTTAAGAACGTTGGAATAGGATACGGTTGTGGCTGCCATTAATACAGTAAAAAATACCTTTGTAGATAAAAATGATTTTTTTCGAATACAAAGTAAACGAAGATGAATCTTTTATGCGTAAAATTCGGTATAAAATTTGATGTATATTAGTGCATGAAGTTATTTGTAGAAAACAAGAAATTATTGCCATTATTTTTAGCAGGACTTTTGGGTGGCGTAGCCAGTTTGTGGGCATATTTTTCCCTTGTTCCCAAGCAAGTCGTGTCAATTGAAGAGAAACAGAATGCAGTTGGGCAACAGGCAAGGTATGCCAGTTTAAGTTCCACACCCGCTTTTGATTTTACGGGGGTTTGTGAAATTGCCAATCCAGCAGTTGTTCATATAATATCCACCATAAAAAATTCCGGAAGTGCAATGGGAAATAATGGTCGCAATCAACAGATGCCTATGGATCCTTTCGAATTCTTTTATGGTCCAGGATTCGAACAACAAAGGCCTAGTCCACGAGAAGCCAGTGGATCTGGTGTGATCCTCAGCGAGGATGGATTTATAGTTACAAACAATCATGTTATAGAAGGTGCTTCTAAGATAGTTATTGTATTAAATGATAAACGATCTTATGAAGCAGAATTGGTGGGTACCGACCCCAATACCGATATTGCCCTGTTGCGCATTCCTGAAAAATCCTTACCGTTTTTGAAATTGGGAAATTCAGATGCAGTTAAAGTAGGTCAATGGGTCATTGCCGTGGGCAACCCATTAAATCTCAATAGTACCGTTACCTTAGGAATTGTAAGTGCAATGGGTCGAAATATAGACCTCATTCGATCGAAAGGCAATAACTATGCTATCGAGAATTTTATTCAAACAGATGCTGCTATAAATCCTGGAAATAGTGGTGGTGCACTAGTAAACGTTGCGGGTGAACTGATTGGGATCAATACGGCCATCGCTTCAGAAACAGGTTCTTATGCTGGCTATGGCTTTGCTATTCCAGTAAATCTGCTGAAGAAAGTTGTAAATGACATCATGAATTTTGGCAAGGTACAAAGAGCTTTATTGGGGGTTTCAATTCGTGAAATTTCACAGGAGCTTGCATTGGAGTATGGATTGTCAGATTTGAAAGGGGTTTTTGTTGCCGATCTAATACAAGGGGGTGCAGCAGAAAAATCTGGTATTAAACAAGGTGATGTAATTCTTAAGGTAGCAGGAACAGAAGTGAACACGTCTAGTCGCCTCCAAGAAGAAGTAGGGAAATACCGCCCAGGAGACAAAGTAATAATTACGATTCGCCGCAAAAAAACGCTTCTTGATATTGAAACAATTTTATTGAATACCGATGGAAAAGCCAAAGTAGACATGGCAAGCGCAGATGAAACCGAAGCATATTTGGGGATGAATTTGGTAAATGCTTCGCGTGAAGAGAAAATGGCTTTGGGCATAAAATATGGAGTAAAAGTAAAAGATATAGGCAAAGGCATTTTTAAAGATGTTGGTATAAGCAGTGGATTTGTTATTGTATTTATCAATAACGAGCCTGTGTATTCGGCTAAGGATGTGGTAACGTATTTAAAATCAACAACAGGTACTATTTCCATAGAAGGTTTTACCGCCAGTGGGGTAAACCAAGTATTTGCTTTGAAGCTGCCCCCAAAGAGCCAAAACTAGAAATCTTCTAAAATATTGGGTGTCATTCCTGAATTGTCATCCAAATTGTTGTTGTTCATTTTGCTCTGGACGGTTACACTTTGTTGTCTTGATCTATTGTAATCGCTGTTATTTTTCATGCTCAGTTGAACCCTATCTTGGGGTTCAAGATCAACAAATTTTGTAAATTGGCCTTCAAACTTTACAAAAGCAGATCCTTGTTCACCATGCCGGTTTTTACCGATGATTATTTCTGTCAGCCCCACAATATTATTGTCGTTGGCATCATCAGTTGACTGCTGACCTTGGTCTTGCATCCCCATTTTTAGGTAATAATCTTCACGGTATAAGAATAAAACCATGTCTGCATCTTGTTCTATAGACCCTGATTCGCGCAAATCGGAAAGTTGTGGACGTTTGTTCCCCCGTTTTTCAACCTCTCTGCTCAATTGAGCAAGGGCAATTATTGGAATCCGTAGCTCTTTTGCCAAGCCTTTCAATGCCCGTGAAATAAATGCAATTTCTTGTTCACGGTTTGTTTGGCCTTTCGTTTCATGGCGCAAGAGTTGGAGGTAATCGACCACCACCAAATCCAAGCCAGTTTGTGAATGTATGCGCCGACATTTTGCATTTAAGTCAAATATGCTCAGCTGGGGAGTATCGTCTATAAATATATTAGCTGCGCTCAAGCGAACAGTTTTTTCATGTAATCTGGCCCATTCTTGCTCTGTTAAATTGCTTTTTTTGATTTTTTCACTTTCTATTTCACTTTCACCGCTGATGAGCCGATTCACCAACTGAACATCGGCCATCTCCAACGAAAATATCATGACTTTTTTACCAAAATCTACTGCGGCATTTCTCATCACAGAGGATGCAAACGCAGTTTTACCCATTCCAGGTCTTGCGGCAATGATAATCAAATCACTGGGTTGCCAACCACTGGTTATGCGGTCTAGATCTGAAAAACCTGAAGCCACACCCGTAATTCCATCGGTATCGGTATTTTGCCGTGCTTCGAGGTCTTTCATGGCTTGGGTAATCAAATCGCTAATTCCTCGAAATGTTTGCTTAAGACCAACATTTTTAATTTCGTATAATTTCCGCTCACAGCCATCGAGCATTTCAAATGAATCGACCGAATCATCGTAAGCTTCAACGGATATTTCACCTGAAACACGAATTAACTCACGTTGAACAAATTTTTGGGTTAGGATTCGGGAATGGAAGTCGAGATTGGCTGCAGAAGAAACACGGTTTGTCAGTTGTGCTAAATAATAAGGGCCACCGATTATATCCAATTCGGCACTGTTGCGAAGTTCATTGGCTACAGTGAGTAAATCGATGGCGCCAGCATCAGTATACAGTTTTTTAATGGCTTTGAATACGATACTATTTTCAGGTGCGTAAAAATGTTTTTCAGTTAATATGTCTATAACGGAGTGTATTTTATCTCGCTCCAGCATCATTGCACCCAAAACAGCTTCTTCTAATTCTCGCGTATTTGGTGGCATTCTGCCACTGGGGTCAGGGCCGATAATTTGCGAAATATTAACTTTCCTTTTACCTCCGGTGTAGTTCGTTTTATCGTCCATTAGACCTACAAAGTAAATCGAAATGATTTCCAATTGCAGCAACCTAAAACAAAACTTTTGAACATTTTTACGCCAACAATAATTCTACAGTATGTGTGCGATCGTAAAGTGAATATTGGCAGATTTTGTGCTGGTCTACGCGGGAAAATAGCAAAGGGTTTCGTTAAAGTTTTCTGCGAAAACATACAGTTTATTCACTTGTTTGTTTTTGATATCCGAAATAAGTTAAACGGGGATTATATTTGTATTCAATAAGAGGCACAATGGAAGCAAAGTTTTCTCAGAGGGTAAAAGAGGTTATTCAATTTAGTAGGGAAGAGGCAATCCGCTTGGGACATGACTATATTGGTTGTGAACATTTGTTGTTGGGAATCATTCGTGAAGGTCAAGGCAAAGCCATTCAGACCATCAAGATGTTGGATATTGATTCGCTTCGCCTAAAGAAAAGCATCGAAGATGCCATTCGTACTACAGCCAGCAAATCGGTTAATCTGGGCAATATACCCCTCACAAAACAAGCCGAAAAAGCGCTAAAAATCACCTATCTCGAAGCCAAGATTTTCAAAACCGACTTAATTGGAACTGAACATTTGTTGCTCTCGATTTTGCGTGATGAAGACAATGTTGCGTCTAGAATTCTATCTCAATTTGGTGTAAACTACGATATTTTTAAGTCTACCCTAGAAGACGGGGTTGACAATACAAGGGTTGAATTTCCGAATGAAGAAAATGAAACACCAGAAGATTTTTACAGGGAAGAGCAGAAATCTGCTGATGCAAAGAAAAGCAAAAGCAAAACCAAAACTCCTGTCTTGGATAATTTTGGACGTGATCTAACCAAAGCTGCAGAAGAGGGAAAGCTCGATCCAATTGTTGGCAGAGAGAAAGAGATAGAACGGGTAAGTCAGGTTCTGAGTCGGCGCAAAAAAAATAACCCTGTTTTAATTGGTGAGCCTGGGGTTGGAAAAACTGCCATTGCAGAAGGTCTTGCTCTGCGAATTATGCAACGCAAGGTGAGCCGAGTGTTGTTTAATAAAAGGGTTGTAAATCTTGATATTGCGAGCATGGTGGCAGGAACCAAATACAGAGGTCAATTCGAAGAACGCATGAAGGCTTTGATGATGGAATTGGAAAAAGCTGATGACGTAATTCTTTTTATTGATGAAATTCATACAATAGTAGGCGCTGGAGGAGCCAGTGGCTCTTTGGATGCAAGCAATATGTTTAAACCCGCATTGGCGCGTGGTGAGATTCAATGTATTGGTGCCACCACATTGGATGAATACAGACAACATATTGAAAAAGATGGTGCCTTGGAACGGCGTTTTCAAATGGTACTTATTGAGCCTGCATCCCCCGAAGAAACCATCGAGATTTTACACAATATATGTGACAAATACGAGGAGCACCATGGGGTCAAATATTCTTCGGAGGCTCTTCATGCTTGTGTTAATTTGAGTGTTCGTTATATGAGCTCTAGACACTTACCTGACAAAGCCATCGATATTTTAGATGAAGCGGGTGCCCGAGTGCATATAAACAACATTAATGTACCCCCTGATATTTTAGAATTAGAGAATCAAATAGAGGCAATAAAACTTGAGAAAAATCGCGTTGTTAAAAGTCAGAATTTTGAGGAAGCTGCCAAATTGCGCGACACAGAAAAGCGTCTCATCGAAGATTTAGAAACTGCAAAGGCAGTATGGGAAAATCAAAGTGAGTTGGAAAAGTTTCCGGTTACCGAGGACGACATCGCAGAAGTTATTAGTATGATAACAGGGATTCCAGTAAAGCGAATGGCAGAAGGAGAAAGTAGCCGCTTGTTAAAAATGTCTGAAACCCTCAGGAGTCGTGTGATTGGTCAAGATAAATCTGTTGAAAAATTAACCAAAACCATTCAGAGAGCCCGTGCAGGTTTCAAAGAACCCAATAGACCGATTGGCTCATTTATTTTTTTAGGTCCTACTGGTGTCGGGAAAACAGAATTGGCCAAAGCATTGAGCCAGTTCTTGTTCGATTCAGATGATGCCATGATCCGGATAGACATGAGTGAGTTTATGGAAAAATTCTCTATCAGTCGATTGGTGGGTGCACCTCCAGGTTATGTTGGCTATGAGGAAGGGGGATTACTGACCGAAAAAGTTCGTCGCAAACCTTATAGTGTTGTATTGTTTGATGAAGTTGAAAAGGCCCATCCCGATGTCTTTAATTTGCTCTTGCAAGTTTTGGATGAAGGGAAAATGACCGATTCGATGGGAAGAACGATTGATTTTTGCAATACTGTTATTATTATGACATCGAACATTGGTTCACGTCAATTAAAAGAGTTTGGCACTGGTGTCGGTTTCGGGACCTCAGCGAAAAAGGATAGCCAGGATTCCGATTCAAAACAGGTAATCGAGGCTCAATTGCGCAAATTTTTCTCACCTGAATTCTTAAATAGGATTGACGATGTTATTGTATTCAATTCATTGTCAAAAGAAGAAATTGTTAAAATATTGGATGTGAGAATGGTTAAAATGCTCAAGCGTATTGAAGACATTGGGTACCATATTTCTTTAACTGATGCTGCCAAAGATTTTTTAGCAGACAAAGGCTATGACGTTGAATTCGGCGCCCGCCCCTTGCAACGTGCCTTGCAAAAATACCTGGAAGAACCTTTGGCGGAGAAGGTCTTACAAGGTAGTCTGAAGGAGGGCAATCAATTATTGGTTGATTGCGTCGAGGGATCGGAAGAATTGAGTTTCACGCCGACCAATATTCCCCAAATTAAAGCTTTAAAGACACCCAAAGTGAAAGCATTAAAAGTAGTAAAGGGTGCCAAGGCCACGGATAAGAAACCCTAGTATGTTTTAAAAATATAGTCTTGATTTTTGCTATAGAAATACAAGGGATTCATGATTGTAGTGCAGGTTTTAAAACAAACGGCGTATATCCATAAAACGCAATCGATAATAGGTGCTACTGATGTGATCTATTATTATACCTCCCTTTAATGCCGAATGTATAAAAAAAATTTCTGTTGGACTGACTTCTGTTATAATACCCACATGACCGATTATGCGTCTACTGGCATTGGAGCCAGTAAAACAAACTATATCTCCAGGCCGCGCTTGGTTGTTATTTATATGTATTCCAACGTTATAGTATAATGATGAACTTGGGGGTGTTATTATTCCCAAGGTTGTGTAGTAACAATAGGCAACAAATCCACTACAATCGAATCCTTTAGGATTTTTCCCTCCACTGCGATAAGGAGTTTTAAGGTGTTGAAATGCCTCGGTGAGCAAGGTGTTTATTGCATCAATTTTTGTATTTTTAGGATTAAAGGATGTGTCTATTTGGGCTCCAAGTTGTGGCACGAAGAAGAAAGTAAACATTAAATATGTGATGCAGAGCAAGGATTTCGAATACATTTTTTTACGACCCAATTTCAGCGTGACATTCTTAACAAGTAGTTTGGAGTTCATGTTTTGCTTGTGTTGGTATGATTTAGCAGCACTAAAAATTGCCAGTTGGAGTTTCGAATCAAGGGCGTGTGCGTGGGTTCTTTAGAATGGATAGCCTATCCCGATGGCAACTGCAGTTTTTTGAAAATAATCTTTCACACTTCCTGTCATCACCCAACGCTTAGACTGGGATTTGCGTGGGTCTCGTATGGGAAAACCCCAATCTACGCGAAAAATAAATAAACTCAAGTCAAATCGAAACCCTATTCCTGTGTTTAAAGCCAGTTCTTGGAGGAAATTTTTGGATGTTAATACCCCAAATCCGGAAGAAGATGATCCTGCTTTGCTAAGATTCCAGATATTGCCCGCATCTAGAAACAAGGCACTTTCAATTAAGTTTTTTATGAGAGTGAAGCGGTATTCCAGGTTGGTTTCTATGGTAAATTCCCCCGATCTGTCAATAATTGATGCAGCGGTATCCGGTGTGTTTCCAGGCCCCAACCCCCGGGGGCGCCAACCCCTTAAACTTGTACTACCTCCTATAAAATAGCGTTTATCATAGGGAATAATTGTGCTGTTGCCGTAGGGAATGGCCATGCCAAAATTTGCGCGAAATGCCAAGCTGTTTAAATTGTCAATGGATCGACGAATTCGAATTTCAGACTCTATTTTGGTATACTGGAAATAATTCACGCCCAAGAATTGATAGGCGCTATCAGGCTTAAAATTGGGCTCGTATAAGGACCGAACCAAGCGGTGTAAATTCCCTGATGTTTCAATCCCTATTCGACCAAAGAAATAGGTTTGTCCGATATTGTTTCGGTTATTTGTATAGATGCCGCCAATTTTTGAAGCGGTAATCATTTGGTCTGTAAAAACGCGTTTTACAAAATCCTGGTCAAATTTGGCTAGATTTCCCAAGAAGGTCGGACTAATTTTATTGCGATTAAAACTAATTTCAAGGGGAGTATAGTACCAACTGAATGCTTTGTGAATAAATTGAAATGAAATAGAAGCAGGAAGAGAAGTACGAATAAAATTGGGATTTTTTTCGTATTGATAACTCAACGAAAAAACGGTATTTTGTCTGTGATATTGATTTTTCACATTAATTTTTTCCAATAACCTAAAGTTTGGCATGGATAGGGTAAGATTAAAACCCTGTTGAAGGGCGTAGGCAAAATTCCCCAATTTATCTCTTTTAAAAATGGCTTCATTGCTTGTAATCGAACTAATTTTAATACTTTCTCCATTGCCCATAATATTTCTGTTTGATAAAGATGCAATACCTGCCAATCCGAAACTTCGTTGACTTCCAGTTTGCATATTCGTGCCAGAACTTCCGTTGGGAGAATATAATCCTTGTGGTTCAATTTGGGTATAAATCCTTGGCAATGCTTTCGCTTTGATTCTTGTGATAATTTGCCCATTTACAGAATCCACTTCCTGGTGCATATCGATATAGGAGAACAATGCCATATCGACAAGACCGGTATAAGTTAGATTGGTTACAGACTGATTTACCCAGTTTCCGGAATCGATTAAAATTACTTTGTCTAATACGCTGGGTTTGATAGGATAGTGATTGATTGTTAAGTAATTGCCACCCAAAGTTACGGATTGGGGATATGCGTTGGTTTGGTATATTTCTGAACATTCGATGGTTAAGAAAACGGGTCCGTATCGGTATCTTTTGAGTGTTTTTTGATTGATTGGGTTGTCGATTTTTAAGAAAACTGCGCCTTCTTTTTTGTCATGGAGTGTATCAATTTCATAGTGAAATAGATCGGGATTGGCATCGAAATAACCGCGATCACGCAATGACAAAGAGAGTTTTTCTTTTGCAGAGTTTAATTCGTCAAGATCGATTTCCCACCATAGGCGAAATGCATTTTTTTCTGCAACCAATGTATCGATCAGTGAATTGAGTGTAGAATCTGCTGGCTGGCGAAAAAAAGAGTTAAGGCGGTAAGGGATGCCCTGTTTTACTGTATATAAAATCTTGGCTTTTCGATTTCTGTATAGGATGCTAAAATCAGTTTTGGCATCAAAATAACCTCGATTGAAAAGGTAATTATTGATATTTTCAGCAGAGATTCTTGCCAGTGAGCTATCAACAAAAACAGGTGGTTCACCCCATTTTTTGCGCAGTTTTCTTCGCCACGCGATAGAATCGCTTGGCAGTGTAGACCTATACCCATGCTGCAGTGGATTTTTCGAATTCTTGATGGTTCCCAGTGCGTAAGCCCACAGATAAACAGGCAGTTTGTTGAACAATACCCTCTTATTGGGTTGATGCAATATTTGTAAGTTCAACAATCCTTGGTCAGGCTTATTACCTTCCGCAGAAACACTATTTTTCTTTAATAAATATTGATGCTCGGGAATAATTTTTTTAACACCACAAGATTGAAAAAAAAATAGCATCAATACCACAGTAAAAATTCTACCCTTAAAAAAGTGATATTTGCCCTTGTAATATGTCATCTACACCTCAAATTAAGCATATCGCTTCTCTTCGAATGCCAAAGTATAGGCAAAAATATGGCCAATTTGTTATCGAGGGCCGAAAGATGGTGGAGGAAGTATTCCACAGTGACTGGGAAATTGATGGTATTTGGGCCACCAAGGAATTTGTAAATCGGTATGAACCCAGCTATCCCTTGGAAATCATGTCTGCAAATGAGAATAAAAAGTTGACAGCGTTTGATACGGCTCCTGGTGTGCTTGCTTTGGTGCGTATGCCAGTATACCATGCCCTGAATCATGAGGTTAACTTCATACTGGCATTGGATGGAATCAGTGATCCAGGCAATATGGGTTCTATTATTCGTTTGGCAGATTGGTTTGGTTTACACCAGGTAATTGCCTCTGAAGATTGTGTAGATATGTATAATCCGAAGTGTTTGAATGCAAGTATGGGATCATTTTTGCGGGTTTCGGTTGTGTATACTAAATTGAACCAAGTGGTTGAAGGGCGAACCGTGTATGGTGCTTTTTTGGATGGTGGTTCCATTCACAATCAAAAAATCACAGGAAAAAGTATGCTCATAGTGGGAAGTGAGTCTCATGGAATTCGATTAGAAGCACAATCACTGGTAACAAAGCGCATTACCATTCCAGGGAATGGGGGTGCAGAATCACTCAATGCGGCTTTGGCTTCTGCTATATTGTTAGATAATTTATTGCGATAATTGCGCGGCATAGTAAGCTAGGCCTTGCCGATACATTGCATTGTGTTTTGTTTAAAGAGTTGTAACTGTTTAGGCAAAATTTGGCGCCCATAATCAATCTGGATGGGCAATGGTTTGCTCCATTATAAAATACCTGTAATGGCCCGTACCGAACAACTTGGCACCCACCAGCTTAGTGTCATCCCAATTTACCTGAATTCTTTGCGACAGCTTACAACCAAATAGAATTCCAATCAAAAACGCTCTGCAGAGATACCCAATGAAACAATTTGGGAAATCAGCCATTGTTTATAGTGGAATTAAAATACCCCTTTGCTTGGTTTATATTTGTTGTAAATTATGCAGGCGGGAATTCGGGTTAAACTGGATGAATTTATTCATACATACTATCGACATAGGTTGTTGAGGGGTTCCCTTTTTGCCCTTGTAGCTTCGGTGTTTTTATGTGCATTTATCTTTTTATTGGAGAATAATCTTTGGTTTTCTGTTTCAGTAAGATTCTGTTTACTCTGGTTTATATGTCTTGGATTTTCTTTTTTATTGGTTTACGGTGTCATTTTTCCGTATCTCAAAATGCGGGGTGTAGGGAGGGTACTTTCACACAAAGAGGCTGCAAACTTTATAGGTATGCATTTTAATGATGTTCAAGACAAGTTACTGAATTTATTGCAAATGGAAGAGATGGCAAAACATTCGGAAGCCAATAATATGCTTTTGGCAGGGATTGAGCAGAAAACACAATCGCTCAAGGCATTTCCTTTTTTGATGGCTTTAGATTGGAAAAAACACCGTAAATGGATACTTCGTTTGAGCGTGGTTTTTTTGTTTTTAGTAGCCCTTGTTCTTTCTCAATCTTCAGGAATTTTGTTGGGTGCTAAACGTGTTTTTAATTATCAAAAAGAATATATCCAAGAAGCCCCTTTTCAGCTTTTTGTCGATCAGTCAAAGTTAATTGTAGATCAGGATTCCCGTTTTGTTTTAGACATCAAGGCCTCTGGCCTTATGGTCCCAGATTTTGTGGATGTTGTTTTGGACAATCAATCCATTCGCGCGAGAAAATTGGATGCCGACCATTTTCAATATGTATTTGAATCTGTTCATGAAAACACCCCCTTTAGATTGGAATCTATGGGATTCTCACTGGGTGGATATGTCTTAACGGCAATCAAAAAACCCCGGTGGCAATCCTTAAATGTGAAGGCGTATTTCCCCTCATATACTGGTTTTGTGAACGCCGAAATGACAAATCCCGAAACACTATTGGTTCCAGAAGGCACTCGTTTGGTCTGGGAATTACGTGGTTTGAATGTGAAAGCTTGGCAGTTAAATAATTCTTCTAATAAGGGTAAAATTTTCTTTGCCAAAGAGGGCGAGACTACTCAAATTGAGTATATCGCCCGAACTAACGAATGCTTACGGTTTTCAATGAAAGGACCTAATGGGTTTTCAGTTGATACGTTTACCTCAAATTTGGTTGTACAAGCCGATGAATATCCATCTATTCAGGTAGATGCTTTGCCCGATAGTGTAAGATTGGGGACCTGGTATTTTTTGGGTCTGGCAAATGATGATTACGGATTAAAAGAAGTTTTGTTTTTGTCTCGAATCAAACATATTGGATTGCGCACCAAAGACAGTGGGTGGTCCAAAAAAATATTGTTTAATGGATTGGGAATAAATATACCTGTGATGCACGCGATTGATTTGCTGTCAATGGGTTTGCAAAGTGGAGAAGAATTAGAATACCAATTTGTATTGCGTGACAATGATGCAATTCATGGAGGCAAGGTGTTTCGCACTTCGATTCGCACTTTGGAAGTAACTTCTGAAAAAGAAGTACTGCGCGAATTAGAAAAACAAGAGGCTACTATATTAAAAGGTATGGGTAATTCTGCAAAGGCACTGAAGGAACTTCAAAAGGAGGCTGCGAAATTGCAGGAAACCATGCAAAGGCAAGCCATGGATTGGGATGGAGAAAATAAGGTCAAAAACTGGCTTAATGAACAACAAAAACTGGTGGAAACCCTCAAACAAATTGATAAAAAACAAACCCAAATTAGCATTCAAAAAAAGAATTTATCGCCCGTTTCTGCAGAGCTTGAGAAAAAAAAAGATGCATTAAATGAGCGTATAAAGCAATTGACTAATCCCGAAATGCAAAAATTGATAAACGAGATCAATGCCTTATTAGAGCAAAAGGCAAACAAAGAACAGTTAAATGAAAAGATGCAAAAATTGAGTCAGTTGGGTCAAGAAACCGCAAAGGAATTGGATAAATTGATGGAGCAGCTAAAGGAATTAGAACTAGAGGAGGCCATGGTAAATCAGTTGGAAAAGATTCAGGAATGGGTAGATAAGGAAGAAAATTTATCTGTGCAAACCGATAAGGAGAAGGGGAAAGAGACATCTGAAGACATTATACAGAAACAAGAAAAGCAGAATGAGGCTTTACTGGATATAGAAAAGGGCATTCAAGACATACGCAAAAAAAATCAAGAATTGGAAAAGCCGATGGATTTAAAGATGGGAGAACAACTGCGCAAGGAGGCTGGCAACGAGTCTCAGAAAGCCTCACAAGAGTTGCAGAATAACCGTAAACCCGCTGCATCTGAAAAAATGCGAAAGTCTGCTCAGAAAATGAAAGAAGCAATGCAGGAGATGCAGGAAAATTTTGAGCAGGAACAGAACAAAAGATTAGCAGAGGACTACCAAACCCTGAGGGCTTTGCTGGAAAATCTCATTGAGGCTTCGAACAGACAAGAAGCAATTTTTATTGAAATGCAAAAAGTAAATCCTGAAAACCCCAAATTAGTTGCTCTCAACAAAGAACAAATGCGGCTAAAAGAGTCTTTATTGTTTATAGAAGATAGTTTGATGGCCTTGTCTAAAAGACAGCCCATGATAAATAATTTTGTAAGCAAAGAGATGCTTAGGGTGAACACACAAATGGCCATGGCGTTAGAGGAAATGAAAGTGCGTGGAATTGCTTCAGCGGCCATGCATGAACAATATGTTATGACTGGACTCAATAATCTGGCTGAGATGTTGATGGAAAGTTTGCAAAATATGCAACAAAAGATGTCAAGTCAACAAAAGCAGGATGGGAAGAAAAGTTGTAACAACCCAAATAACGCTGGATCAGGAAAAACTGGAAAGCCCAAGCCCAGTGATAAGTTATCAGATGCACAGAAAGAACTCGGTGAAAAATTACAAAAATTACAAAATCAGAAACGAGTCAAACCACCACAATCTGGCAAATCTCAATCAGGAGGAAAAGCGGAAAAAGCGGGAGAATCTGGAGAACCCACCCAGCGAGAGTTAAGTGAAGGTTTGGCCAAAATGGCCTTAATGCAAGAGGCGCTTCGCCGTCAGGTGGAACAACTTCGAAAACAGCTCGGACAGGAGGGTAAACAGGGGATGTCTAATTCGCTATTGGAGATTGAAAAATTGATGAATCAACAGGAAAAAGATATTGTTAATGGGCGTTTGAATCAACAGTCTATGGAACGGCAAAAACAAATTATGACACGCTTGTTGGAAAACGAAAAGGCTGATAGAAATCAAGATCAAGAAGTGCGCCGTGAATCCAATCGAGCCGAAGAAAATTCGCCCGAAATACCCCAAGAAATGGCAGATGTTTTGAGAACGAAGATCAGAGAAAGGGAGCAGCTACGATCGGTTCAGCCAATATTCAAGCCCTATTACAAACAAAGCGTGCAGAAATACCTACAGATTTATTCGCGGTAAAAGTATCTTTGTACTCTCATGTCGAAGATTACCATTACCGCTGCCCTTCCTTATGCCAATGGGCCCATACACATTGGCCATTTGGCTGGGGTTTATATTCCTGCCGATATCCACGCCCGTGTCCAACGGTTGCGGGGTGAAGAGGTGCTGTTTATTTGCGGTAGCGACGAGCATGGCGTGCCAATTACGCTGAGGGCAAGGAAAGAGGGCGTTACCTCACAAGATGTGGTGAATCGCTACCATAAAATCATCGGTGATTCGTTCAAGGAATTGGGCATATCGTTCGATATCTATTCGCGCACGTCGAATGCCACTCACAAAGAATTGTCGCAGGTATTTTTTAAAAATCTTTACGAGAAAGGGGCCTTCAAAGAGATTCGCTCCGAGCAGTATTTCGATGAGCAGGCGGGGCAGTTTTTGGCAGATCGCTATATTGTTGGTACTTGTCCATCCTGCAAAAATGAAGGTGCTTACGGCGATCAGTGCGAAAAGTGTGGGAGTACGTTGAGCCCAACGGAATTGCTCAATCCCAAATCGGCGTTGAGTGGCACCGTTCCTGTGATGAAAGAAACGGTGAACTGGTACTTGCCTTTGGATGAAATTCAAGAGACCTTTTTGAATGAATGGTTGGGTGGAAAATCGCATTGGAAGAGCAATGTGTTCGGACAGTGTAAGAGTTGGTTGAATGAGGGTTTGAGGCCCAGGGCGATGACCCGCGATTTGGAGTGGGGTGTGCCTGTGCCTTTAGAAGGCGCAGATGGTAAGGTGTTGTATGTGTGGTTTGAAGCGCCCATTGGATACATTTCGGCCACCAAAGAATTGCGTCCGAATGATTGGGAGCAATGGTGGACGGGTGATTCTCATTTGGTGCATTTCATTGGCAAGGACAACATCGTATTTCATTGTATCATTTTCCCGGCGATGTTGTATTTGCGCGGCGATGGATATGTGTTGCCTGAACAGGTGCCGGCGAATGAGTTTTTGAATTTGGAAGGACAGAAAATATCGACCAGCAGAAATTGGGCGGTGTGGTTGAATGAATATTTGGAAGAAATGCCGAACCGAAAGGATGAGTTGCGGTATGTGCTGACCTCGATCGCCCCTGAGACCAAGGACAGTGAGTTTACCTGGAAGGATTACCAAACCCGTGTAAATTCAGAGTTGGTGGGGATTTTAGGCAATTTCGCCAACCGTGTGTTGGTGTTGATGCAGAAATATTACGAAGGGGTGATGCCTGCGGTGGGTGCCGTGCGTGAGCCTTATGCACTGTTTGATCACGGTAGTGCGGGTGATCATCCCATGGTTGTCGAGTATCTGCGTCCGGTAGTTGATTTGTTAAACAACTATCAGTTCCGCGATGCGCAATTTAAAATGATGGAATTGGCCCGATTGGGGAACAAATATTTGGCCGAACACGAGCCTTGGAAGTTGGTGAAGACCGATGCTGAGGCAACGGCGATGGTGTTGAGTGAGGCGGTGCAGGTGCTATACAATTTGGCTTTACTGATGGAACCGTTTATGCCGGATGCGAGCAGCCGTTTGTTGTCGCAGTTGGGTGTTGAGGTATCTACCGATGATAAACAACCGTTCTGGTTGTCTGGGCCGCAGCCCGGCAAATGGTTTGAGTTGGCTGAAGGACATACACTGGGCGCTGCGGGCTTGTTGTTTCAGAAAATTGAAGATGATGTGATTGAGGCGCAGATTGCGAAGTTGCAGGCAACAGCGGCGCGCTGAAATCGATGGATTTGGTGGCAACGAGCTCTACAAATTCTTTGCATGAGTCGGTACCCGATGGATTGACAAACACTTATGAGATCAGCATGGATTGTGCTGATGCAGAATTGAGCAAGGGGCCGAAGAGGATTATCAGGCCAGTTGCTGCTGGGGTTTTGAAAAGATTTTTCATGGTTTTTCAATTCCAACATTATTTCCATGATGTAATCGGGGTTTGAATTGATTTTTACCTTTTGGTAAACAATGTGAACTTATTTTTCTACAATCGATTACAGGATTAACAATGTGTTGATATTCTGGTCATTCGCATGGGTTCGATTTGGGTAAAAAAGGGGGGGAGGCCAACGGCCTCCCCTCCTTTTAATTGAATCAATACGAATCGCCTAGGGCGAATAATGGATTGGCTTAGAAAGAATAACGCAATCCCAACTGCATGCCCCAAGTGGTTGAGGTGCTTACGATAGGACGGAAACTTTCAACAGGCAACACACCGTTTACAGCATTGAAGTTGTAAGTGCCATTGGTGGCGTTGTATCTCAATACACCACCGTTGCTTACAGTCATTTGCTTGCGGATACCCCATGCAGGGTTGATCATGTTACCAATGTTCAAGATATCAGCACTCAATTGCAATGTGTGCTTGTTCTTGCCAATGTTCTGGGCAATGTCCTGCAATAAACGCAAATCGAAGCGGTGCAACCACGGTAACAAACCACCGTTGCGCTCAACGAATTGGCCTTTGTGGGCGCTCAAATATTTGTCTTGTGCAACGTAGGCATCCCAAGCTTTGGCTTGGTCAGCAGCGGTGATGGTCTTAGCACTTACGACTAGGTCAGAGAATTTGATATCCGAAGATGCATGTACGAACAACAAATCGTTACCCGTTAAACCATCGTTGTTGATATCGGTTGAGTAAACATAACTGTAGCGACCTGGGTTGTAACCATCGTAAACCAAACTTACGGTGGTAGCGAAACGATTGCCATATTCAAACTTCTTCGAAATGTTGGCAATCACACGGTTGGGGGTAGAGTATTCAGAAATGGCCAACTCTTGTGCGTTGTTTCCGCCCACGGTGCGGTTATTGCTCCAAGCTGATGCCGCTTGAGAACCAGGGTTAGACGTAATGTCTTTGGTGTTGTTGAAAGCGTAACTAATTGATCCGATCAAGCCTTTTTTGAAGTTGCGGCTCAAAGTGAATGCTGCACTCAAGCCACTGCCTAGGTTGGTGTTGCTCAAAACCATCGCTTCACGCACGGTTCCAACATAAGAGCGACTTGCGGCTTTCTTGTAAGCAGCACGCTCCCATTCTGTGCCAGTGAAATACGTCGTGTCAGCCTTCGCATAGTTGGCGTTGTACTGATAAACACCGTTCAGTTCCTTGGTGTAGATGATATCAGCAGAGAAATCCAAATCGAAAGGCAATTTCTTGTCGATTCCGATGCTAGTTCTCCAAACCTGAGGAAACTTGAAGTTGTTGTCTACCTTGGCAAATGATGCACCCGATGGCAATGTGCCAGGGGTGGTTGGGAACTTGTTCAAGTAAGTAGTTGGGTCGGCATTGAAAATGTAACCGGCCAAATCAGCCGCTTTGGTTACCTCTACAGTTGCTTGCACACCATAGGCGTTTGAAGGCTGGTTGGTGAACCAAACGAAAGGCAAACGACCGGTGAAGACACCTGTTCCACCTCGGATAATTAAATCTTTGTCGCCATTAACATCGTAGTTGAAACCTACTCGGGGCGATACCAAAGGAGAACCTGCGGGCCAGTTGTTGGGGTTGTATTTGATGGCAGTTCCTGAAGGGTCTTTAAACAAAGCCGCGGTATCGTATTTAGCGAAGCCAGCATTGGCTTTAGACTCAGAAGTGTAAATGGGTACATCCACACGCAAACCTGCGGTGATTTTCAGTTTCTTGCTGGCACGGAATTCGTCTTGCACGTACCCAGCCAACTGACCGAACGACAATTCAGCACCCACTGGGGTATCATCGCCACCGTAACCATAAGTCAAAGCATAAGCAGAAGGAGCCTTGCCGTTCAAGAACTGACTCAATGAATCGTAACGATAGTAGCTACTACCATAGCGTTGGAATGCGTTACCCACATACATCTGATCGTACGCTACACCCGCAGTGATGGTGTGCTTTTTCATGTTGTAGGTAATGTTGTCAATGAACGACAAAGTGTTGTTGCTTACTTTGTTGTTATAGCTGAACAACTCATAACCGAAGCTCATGTAGTTGTCACCGCCTTTTTTAATATCTACGAATGGGAACGGTGTGCTGTTGGTTCCACGGGCATCGGTGATGCTGGTGTAGGTCAGCAATAATTGGTTACTCACTTTGTTGCTTAAATTGCTCTTCAATTCACCCGCTAATGACCATACTTTATTGTCAAAAGAGTAGTTTGAATTTGCAAAGCTCATTGAATTGTTACTCCAACGGTTTGAAGATGAACGTGGGTTTGGTGCAGAAGTACCATTCAATACTTGGTCGTTGGCATTGCTGACGGAAGTGTAACGCAAGCTGAATTTGTGCTTGGCAGAAATGTTCCAATCAATACGGGCCAAGAATTTTTGGTTGGCAGTGATAAAATTGCCCAGATTTTCGTAATCGCCGGTTTCGTAACCGTATTTTTCTTTCAAGTGCGTGCGAACCAAATCCAAGTCCGTAGCCAACGTACGCGACAAATTTGGATCAGAAACGCTTTGGCCAGTACCTGGACGAGATGCTTTCCATTGCAAACCAGGCAACGATGTTTTCTCGTTTTCGTAGTTCACGAAGTAGAAGATTTTGTCTTTTACCAAGGCACCACCCAAACGGAAACCCACAATGTTGGATGAGGTTTTCTTTTGTTCGCCCAAGTCAAAGGTATCTACTTTGGTACCGTTGAAGCTTTCGTTGCGCATCAAAGTGTAAACGGATGCTGTGGTTTTATTTGAACCACTTTTGGTGATGGCGTTGATACCAGCACCGGTGAAGTTTGACTGACGTACATCGAAAGGAGAGATGTTCACCTGAACGGCTTCAATCGCATCCAAAGAAATGGGCTGCGCATCGCCACCGGGCAAGTTTTTGTCGCTCAAACCGAAGTTGTTGTTAAAGTTGGCACCATCAATTGTGATATTATTGAAGCGACCATCGCGACCATTGAAACTACTACCGCTTCCGGCTTGAGGAGTCAAACGGGTGAAATCACTGATTGAACGAGAGATGGTTGGCAGGGTGTTGAGTGTGCGACTGTTGATGTTCATGTTGCTACCGGTTTTGCTTGCGTTACGAAAATTGCTCACAACTACGCCACCGATTTTCTCCGTGGTGAAATCGGCGTCTAATTTGAAGTTTTCACCCAGTGTCAGGAACACATCGGTAAATACGATGTCTTTCAAGCCAGGCGCAGAAATGGTCACGGTGTAAGGACCGCCGGCATTTAAGTTAGAGATGTCGTACCCTCCCTCTGAACGGGTGTTTGCGGTGTACGTTGCTGTGGTGGTGGTTAAGACCGCTTTGATGGTAGCGTTTTCTACTGCGGTGTTTCCATTGGTAACAACGCCACTCAAGTAAGCGGTAGTTACCTGTGCCAATGCACTTCCTGTAAAGAAGATGGCGCAGATAATGATTGAAAGGTTTTTTTTCATTTTTTTTGGCTATTTGTAGTAAGCGAAGTAACAAAATGAAAGTTTCATTATTGTTAATTATTTATTAACAAAGTGATTGCCGATGTAATTGTTGATTTTTATTTTTTAACAAAACGGTGCTTCGTTGTATGGATTTGAAGGCAATGAAGGAGATAGCACAGTGGTATGAAAAAAAAGAGGGCGTGTTCTTGCAAAGTAATGTGAATCCTTGTATATTTGCTGCCCTTTTAAGCATTTTCAATCATGACCAAACGCACATACCAACCCTCGAACAGAAAACGCAAGAACCGTCACGGTTTCCGTGAAAGAATGGCAACTGCCAATGGTCGTAGGGTTTTGGCTGCTCGTCGCAAACGCGGTCGTGAAAGTCTTACAGTATCTAACGAACGCAGTCACAAGGGTTAATCACCTTTGTCTGTGCAAGCAAGGCAATGACTTCGAAGGTGTTGCCATATCGTTTGGGACAGGCTTTCGGTAAAACCGAGAAGCTCAGTAGTAAAAAAATTGTCGCCGGATTGTTTCAGTCTGGCGTTTTTGTTTCAAAGTATCCGCTGCGTGCCAATTTGTTGATTACAGAATTACCCGTGCCAGGGGTTCCGGTGCAAGTGGTGTTTACGGCCAGCAAACGAAAGTTCAAGCGCGCTGTGGATCGCAATTTTGTAAAGCGCCGTTTGCGTGAAGTCTATCGCCAGAACAAACTACCATTGTATCAAGCCATCGAATCGAAAAGCATTACCTTGGCCATCGCCTTAATGTATACGGGCAGTGAACTTCCAGAAATGAAGCAGTTGGAGAAGTCGTACCAAGTGCTGTTAAAAAAAATCTACGATGTGCTCGAATTGTCCAACCCCTAAAACGCCATTGTCGGAGGATGCTCAGAAACGGTCGTTGCCGGGTAGGATGGTGAATGGTTTGCTGTTGGCATTCATTCGTGTGTATCAATATGTCCTATCACCGCTGCTGCCCAACAGTTGTCGGTTCGTGCCCTCTTGCAGCCAATACGGTGTGCAAGCCTTGCAGAAACACGGTCCATTCAAGGGTTTTTGGCTTGCGACCAAGCGAATTTTGCGTTGTCATCCTTGGGGTGGGAGCGGGTATGATCCGGTGCCTTGATCGACAAGGTGATTTTGGACGGATGGGAAGGGAAGTGGTCGCAACCATAAAATCCGATTATACTTGCTATTGAATGGGGAAATCACTATCTTCGCAGCCCTAATTTTATAGCCAAATGAATACCAACCACTACGAGACCGTGATCATTTTGACACCCGTGCTCTCTGAGCAACAGATGAAAGACGCTGTTGCAGGCTTCAGAGAGTTGATCACCGGCAATGGAGGGGAGTTAGTCCACGAAGAAAATTGGGGACTAACCAAATTAGCCTACCCTATCCAGAAAAAAGGCACGGGATTTTATCACTTGTTCGAATTCAAGGCAAGCCCGGAATTCATCAAGTCTTTCGAACTGGCTTTCCGCCGTGACGAGCGTGTATTGCGTTACCTAACTGTGAAGTTAGATCGTTGGGGTGTGGATTTCAACCACCGCAAACGCAACGGGGAGCTTCGTACAGTAACACCACAAGGTGAAAAAGTCATTGTAAAAAAGAAAATCATAATTGAGGAGGCAGTGTTATGAGCAAAGACTCAAATTTTATTTTCAACCAAACACCGCAAGTACTTCAAAAGAAGAAATATTGTAGGTTCAAAAAACACGGTATTAAATATATCGATTTCAAGGACGGAGAATTTTTGTTGAAGTTCATAAATGAACAAGGTAAGATTTTACCTCGTCGTATCACCGGTACCTCTTTGAAGTATCAACGTAAAATTTCCATAGCGATTAAAAGGGCACGTCACATTGCATTGTTGCCTTTTGTTGCTGATGGACTAAAATAAATAGGAGAAATATAACATGAAAATAATTCTCAATCAAGATGTGAAAACCCTTGGACTCAAAGATGATGTTGTTGTCGTAAAGGATGGGTATGGGAGAAACTTTTTAATCCCTACAGGGAAAGCCAAATTGGCTTCAGAAGGTGCATTAAAGATGTTGGCAGAAGACATTCGCCAACGCTCCTTCAAATTAGATAAGCTGCGTAAAGATGCCGATTTGTTGGCGGGTAAATTAAATGGTTCAACCATTAGTGTAACTGCGAAAGCAGGTAATAGTGGCAAAATATTTGGCTCAGTTACCAGTTTACAAGTAGCCAATGCTTTAAAAGACAAAGGATTTGATGTAGATCGTCGTAAGATTGTTTTTGATGATATCAAAACCATTGGTGCTTACGAAGTAAATATCAATTTATTCAAAGATATTAATGTTAGCATTACACTTGAAGTAGTTGCAGCCTGATAGTTTTATTTAATATGCATTAGGCCGGCCATCAGGTCGGCCTTTGTTTTTTAGTTTGTATATTTGGAAACAATATGTGGGATAAAATCGCCTTTTTTATAATCAAGAAACGCACCTATTTCATACTAGCGATTTTGGTTTTTACTGGTATAATGGGGTATTTTGCTACCAAGGTAGAGATTGACTACCAAGCACCAACAATTGTTCCAAAAAATGATCCAAATTTTCAAGAGTATTTGCAATTTCAAAAATCGTTTGGGGATGACAATAATAAAATCGTTCTGGGATTTACCAGTCTAAAAGTATTTAATTTGGCGGAATTTGGACATTTGTTCAGATTTTGTGAAGGCTTATCAAAATTGCAGGGTGTTAAACAAGTTCTTTCTCCAACACACTTACTTGCATTAAAACTAGATACCGGTGAAAAATTCGTCTTAAAACCTTTCATTGCCAATTTCCCAAGAACCCAAACAGACCTAGACAGTTTAAAAATGGCATTTTTAAATATGCGATTTTACCAAGGACTTTTATACAATGAGTCAACTGGATCGGCTTTGGTATTGCTTATTGTAGATAAAAAAACGATTGATACTAAATCCCGTATTCGTCTTATGGAAGAAATTAAAACCATGGCTGATGGGTTTGAAAAAGAAATACATGCTGAAATGCATATCAGCGGATTACCCTATGTGAAAACAGATATTGCAACTACGGTCCGCAAGGAAATTATTTTATTTACAGTAATTGCTTTTTTGGTAACAGCACTCTTGCTTTTTTTATTTTTTCGAAGTTTAAAAACCCTTGTTATAGCCATAACTTTTATTGCATTTGGGGTCATAACTATGTTTGGTTTGGCCGCATTGTTGGAGTATAAGCTTACATTAATTTCTGGTACTTTACCCCCTTTGTTGGTTGTTGTCGGGGTTCAGAATTGTATTTATCTCATTAATAAATACCACGAAGAATTTCGCCGACTCAAGGACAAAAACACAGCCTTAATTCGTGTTATATCGAATGTAGGCATTGCCAATTTTCTGATTAATTTTACGACTGCTGTGGGTTTTGGAACTTTTTATTTTACCAAAATTCAGACGCTTGAGCAATTTGGATTGCTTGCATTTGTTACCATTAATATCATATTCATTGTCAATATCATTGGAATTCCTGTTGTATACAGTTTTATATCTGCCCCAAGTGATAATCAAGTAAATCACCTTAATAATCGCAATGTGGGTTTTTTCCTAGATTGGATTAAGTTTATGGTATTTAACCGTAGACGGAGAATTTATTTTTTTTTCCTTTCAATCACCATTCTGAGTGCAGTATTTATTTTGCGCCTTCGCCCCTTGGCGTTTGTAGTTGATGATATACCCCACAATTCAAAAATTTATAAAGATTTGGGGTATTTCCAAGATAATTTTCATGGGGTATTGCCCTATGAAATAGTCATAAAAGCAGTCGATGAGGGCGATATTATGAATCCAGTAATTTTAGACAAAGTCAATCGTCTCCAAAAAGCCCTCAAACGCTTTCCTGAACTCTCTAAACCCATGTCTTTGATTGAGGTTCTATCTTATGCCAACCAGGTGGTCAATGATAATAATTCAAATTTTTATCGTCTTCCCAATAGCATAAATTTGGCTGATATTGCCGCAAGAATGCCCGAAGAAAAGTTCAAAAAATCGAGTAATTTTATGCATGGTTTGATTGATAGTTCTCATTCTAAACTACGAGTTAGTTATCAGATAAAAGATGTTGGTTCCGATAAATTTGAAATTATCAACCAACAAATTAAAGGTATACTGGAACACCATTTTCCTTCCCAGGAATATAGCACAGAGATTACTGGCACTTCACCGATATTTTTAAAGGGTGTTTCTTATTTGTTGGGTAGTTTGCGTAGTGCGACATTTTGGTCTCTTATTATTATTTCCCTCACAATGGGTTTTTTATTTCCTTCTTTTCGAATGGTTATCATCGCTATTTTGCCAAATGTTATCCCACTTTTAGTTACGGCAGGTGCCATGGGTTATTTCGATATTCCCTTGAAGCCATCTACGATATTAATTTTTAGTATTGCTTTTGGTATTACCGTTGATGCGACCATTCATTTTATTATTTGTTTTCGCAGAGAATTGGTCAAAATGAATCGAAGTGTTCGCGAGGCCATTGACCATACAATTAAGGAAGTGGGTTTGAGTATGTTGTATAGTATGGCTGCAATTTGTGCAGGATTCTTAATCTTTATTTTTTCTGATTTTCAAGGTACACAAGCAATGGGATATCTAACGGGATTAACACTTTTCATGGGAATGACTGCGAATTTATTGCTTCTCCCTTGCTTTATTCTTTCGTTTGAGAAATATCTCAATTCTAAAGATGAACTCTCAGAACAAGTTTTTGAAATACCCGATTAAATCTTAGAATGTTTCTGCTGGTCGATGCATTTCTCTATGAAATATCGAACAAAGCTGGGTCATAGCAAGCGAGTATTGTAAATTCTGAAATGTAATTGGGCGTAATGGTTTGCTTTGCAAACAATGTAGGTTGCATGAAGTGTTAAATTAGCTGGTTGCAGCCTCTCAAATCAGTAAAATCGATTCGACCCAACATTTCAAATGAGCCATCTTCCCAAACTCGTCCCAAATCATCTGTGGCAATAAACGAACAACTATGAATATTTGCCAGATCTATAACACAAATTCTTCCTGTTTTTCCTGGCGATAAAAATGTTCTGAAATCGACTGGGTCTTGTATTACAATTTTCATCCATGGTGGGCCAAAGAATATACCCTCTTTTGGCGCATAAGCTTGGCTTAACATTTCTGTCATTCCATATTCTGAGTGGATATTTTTGCACCCAAATGATGTAGACAATATTCTATGTAATTCGTTCCTGGTCAATTCATTTCCTCGACCTTTCATTCCACCAGTTTCCATTATTATGGTTCGAGTCCATAGGCGGTTTTGAATTATTTCTGCCATAGACAATAAGGAAAAAGCTACCCCAAAAAGGAGAGTAGGGATTTCATTTTTTTCATTAGAGTCGATGATTTTGGCAAGGTCGTGATACTGATCTAAGTAAAAACCACTTTTAGGTTTTCCCTTTTGTATCATTTTATCTACCATATAGATCAACGAAGATCCTTCTCGCTCTATATAGGAAGGCAATAACCCAATGACACAATATTGTTCAATTCTTCCATACTGCATTTCGAAACCTTGTGTAAAACTTTGTTCATAAATTGAAAGGTCGTAAACCATGTGTTTGGATCGAATGTGATTGCGTGTTCCTGAGCTTTCAAATGTTGCTTCTAAAACCTTGCATTGACTGTTAAGTACAGAATGGGTTTTAAAAAATTCTATGGGTAAAAAAGTAAATTCACGGGGATTGAAAAGAGTCTCATTTTCGGAAATATATTGCCCTTTATCAGGAGTCACTGCTTGGACATGTCGAGTCCAATTGTTAAAAACAGCAGTATTTTTTAATTGATATCGATATATTTCACGAGCCCATTGCGTAAATTTGGAATGGGGAATGGCAAATAAATTTTTTTTTATAGCAATAAGATCTTTTTGCATCACACTTTGTTTGGTTGCCTGTGAAGGAGACAAAAATACAATCAGTTTTTTGCCAAAAATTGATTTTTTAGGTATTTATAAGATTGGGAGTGGATTGGGGTATGATAGCTCGGTTCATATCGATATAAAATACAGTGATGGCAATGGGGATATTGGTTTAGACTCAAATTATAATTTTTTCCCCTTTGCGATAAATGACCCTGCGTATTTTAATTTATTGATTTATTATCAGCATAAACAGGGGGGTATATGGGCTTATCCGATGAATCCCTTGTTGCTTCCTCCCGATACGCTGGTTCTTCACCAACGAATCCCTGTTATAACTCCTTCGGGCAGAAACAAAGCCATTCAGGGCGAGATTAATATTGTTCTCCCTGCCAGGCCTTTTTCCTATCGTGGTGATTCTGTTCGGTATAGCATTCAATTGATTGACCGCGCGCTTCAAAGAAGTGGTGTAATCTTAACGAAGTCTATTTGGTTGGAACACCCATAAATTCAAATTAATTCGATAGTTTTGTATTGGTATGGTATTTTGGCATGTTGTTTGTCAAATTCTGCATTGGAAATGAAACAGGTATTATTTATTTTTTGTCTCATTACGGGGAGTTTGGTTTATGCCCAGCGATCACAAATCATTGGATTTGTTGATTCAGATGTAATTTTAGCCAAAATGCCTGAATATCGTGCAGCCCAAAAAGACTTAGATGACATTGGTGTGAAATTTCAGGCAGAAGCGCAAAAAATGCAAATTGCATTAGAACAAATGCAACGCGATTTTGTGGCCGAAGAAATTCTGCTCACCCTTGATCAAATTCGAAAAAAAAAGGAGATTATCGGTAAAAAAGAAGCCGAGGTAATGGCATTTCGAGAAGAAAAATTTGGTCCTCTGGGAGCGCTTTATGTTGAGCGTTCTCGACTTATAAAGCCCCTACAAGACAAGGTATTTGAAGCAATCCAAACGGTTGCAAAGAAAGAAGGGTATGCGTTTATTTTTGACAAATCTGGCGGCGCATTGATGTTGTATGCCGATCAAAAATTTGATAAAACCCTGGAAGTAATGGAGGCATTGGGAATCTCTACCGAGGATATGCCCAATGCGATATCCTCTCCTGTAAGACCAAATACTCAAAATCGAGGACAGATCATAAATCCTTCTGTTGTTCAACCTCCGACCAGTGAGAAAGAAGAATAAATAAAAAAATAAAAACCACAACCAAATATGAAAAAAACCATCCTGATCATTGCCACCATTTTTTTTATGACACTGGGTTCTTTTGCCCAAGCCCAAAAAATAGGCACCATTAACACTGCACTTGTAATTGATACCTTGCCTGCAAAAGATTCTGCACTGGCAAAACTGGCAATGATTGAGCAGGGATATTCTAACCGATTAAGAGACTTGGATGCCGAGATGCAAAATAAAGAGAAAGACTACCAAGCCAAAGTAGCAAGTAAGGCCACTCCAGCGCAGTTAGAGTTGATTACAAAGAGTTTCCAACGTCTTCAACAAGAGGCCCAAGAAACACAAGAGACTGCAAAGTCAGAACTGCAACAAGAACAAGCAAGATTGTACAAGCCTATCGTGGATGCTGTAAAGAAAGCAACGGCAGAGGTTGCCAAAGCCAAAGGATACTCTCATGTTATTGATAATTCTCAAGGGGCTGTTTTTTGGAGTGCGAGTATTTCAGATGATCTTACTGGGGCAGTCATTGCCCAAATGTTAAAAAAATAAGCATTTGGCGTAACTATATTTGAAGGACTGCTGTATAACAGCAGTCCTTTGTTTTATGAAGCAAGGTAAAATAGGCATATTTGATTCTGGTTATGGTGGACTTACTGTCATGCGGAATATTGTCAATGTTTTACCGGGACTTGACTATGTATATCTGGGTGACAATGCCCGAGCCCCCTATGGGAATCGTTCTTTTGAAACAGTGTATCAATACACATTAGAATCGGTCAATTGGTTGTTTGATCAGGGTTGCGAGTTGGTTATTTTGGCTTGTAATACCGCTTCAGCCAAAGCACTTCGACAAATACAGCAAATAGATTTGCCCAAGCGAAGTGACAACAAAAGGCTATTGGGCGTTATTCGGCCCAGTACTGAATCGATTGGAAGGTATACAAAAACCGGAGTTGTGGGTATTTTGGGCACGGTGGGCACTGTTAATTCTGAAACATACCCTAAAGAAATTGCTCGATTTTTCCCAACTTTATTGGTTGAGCAAGAGGCTTGTCCCATGTGGGTGTATTTGGTAGAACTCAATCAAAGAGAGGGTGCTGGTGCCGAGTATTTTATCAAACTACATCTTGACCGAATATTGTCGCGAAATAACCAAATTGATACAATTCTGTTGGCTTGTACCCATTACCCCTTGTTAGAAAAAACCCTCAATAAGTTTATTCCACCCAATGTTCAATTGGTTTCGCAAGGCTTGATTGTGGCCGAGAGTTTGCAGGTGTATTTAGATCGGCATCCAGAAATAAGAACAATTCTTGGATCTGGGGCTACTCAGTCTTTTTATACCACCGATGACCCCCTTACATTCGAAACACAGGCATCCATTTTTTTTGGTGATTCCGTGCGTGTTCAACATGTTCAGATTGGATAGTTTAGTTGTGTAAACTGCAGTGTAATTTTGTTCGATGTTACCGTTACCCCTTCGTGAAATTGTAAAGTCGCTGCCTGAGAAGCCAGGCGTGTATAAATATTTCAATAATGAAGGAACAATTATATATGTAGGGAAAGCCAAAAATCTGAAAAAGAGGGTGTCGAGCTATTTCAATAAACAGCAACACGAAAACCGTAAAACAGCCATTTTGGTCAGCAAAATTATTGGCATTGAATACACGGTTGTGGATACCGAGATGGATGCGCTACTTCTTGAGAATAGCCTTATTAAAGAGTTACAACCCCGGTATAACATCAACCTCAAAGACGACAAAACATATCCTTATATTCGAATCACTGCTGAGCGTTTTCCAAAGGTTTACCCCGTGAGAATTGTTGTGCGTGATGGCAGTGATTATTTTGGTCCGTATGCCAATGTAAAGTTGATGTACACCGTACTCGATTTGGTTAAAATGCTCTATCCTACACGAAATTGTAATTTGGGGTTGACTGCAGAAAGCATTGCCGACGGAAAGTTTAATGTATGCATGGAATACCAGGTTGGAAGCTGCTTGGGGCCTTGCGAGGGATACCAAAGCGAAACGGAATATGAAGAGGGTATTTCCCAGATTAGATATCTGTTAAAGGGAAATTTGGGTGAGGTTAAGAAGCATCTTAAAGCATCAATGTTATCGGCGTCAAAGTCGTTAAAATTTGAAAAGGCCCAAGAGTTTAAGAATAAAATCGATGCCTTACATCACTATCAATCTAAGAGTACTGTTGTAAGTGTAACGCTGGGTGATCTGGAGGTATATAGCATAAGCAGTAATGAGAAGATGGCATTTGTAAATTTTCTTCGTGTAAGCCAGGGCTTGATTGTAGTGAGTCGAAATATTGAAATTCGCAAGAAGATGGATGAATCCGATGCTGAATTATTAGAGATTGCCATTGCCGAAATGCGCAGTTACTATGGCGATGATTGCAAGGAAATCGTTTTAGGCCAGATATTGAATATGGATTTTCCAGGAGTGCTAGTGGGCATTCCAAAGATGGGTGATAAAAAACGTTTATTGGAATTGAGTGTAAAAAACGCCCTTTTGTTTAAACAAGAAAAGATGTTGCAATATGCGAAAATGAACCCTGAAATTAGGGTTGATCGCTTATTGGAGCAGGTGAAAAAAGATCTTCGTTTACTGGATATCCCCAAGCATATAGAGTGTTTTGACAATTCAAATTTTCAAGGAACCTATCCAGTGAGTGCTTGTGTTGTATTTAGAAATGGAAAGCCTGCAAAAACAGAATACCGGCATTTTAATGTTAAAACAGTGGTGGGAGCCGATGATTTTGCTACCATGAAAGAAGTTATAACCCGCAGATATACAAGGATGATGGAAGAAGGAAATGCCTTGCCACAATTGATAGTTGTTGATGGGGGAAAGGGGCAATTGAGTTCGGCGGTTGAGGCGCTAAAATCCTTAAAAATTTATTCCAAGTTGGCCATCATTGGAATTGCCAAGCGCTTAGAAGAAATTTATTATCCAGGCGATTCGCTTCCAATGCACATCGATAAAAAATCTGAAACCCTCAAGTTGATTCAGCATATGCGAGATGAGGCACACCGATTTGGTATCAACCATCACCGCAATCGGAGAGACAAAGACACAATCAAAACTGCATTGACAGATATTCCAGGCGTCGGCAAAGAAACCGCCCGACAATTGCTCATTCATTTCAAAAGCGTTTCCCGAGTTAAAGAAGCCAGTATTGCCACACTCAGCCCAGTGGTTGGCGTTGCAAAAGCTAGCTTGATTGTACGTTTCTATCAGGGAGAAGTAAGTCCCATTGACGCGCGTAGTTCAGTTTCATAAGGCATTTAATTCGTGCATATAACACCTACATATCAACTCGAATGTTTGCTTTCAAAAGCCAGAAAAGAAGACTTTGCTTGTATTTTGTTAAGCAATCATTTTGAAGACCAATATGGGAGGTATGAATTGATGGCCGGTTTTGGTGAAACGCATCGTTTCCGTGATTTGAGTCTCATCCCTCAGGCATCACCAATCCCCTTGTTTGGTTATGTTGGCTATGATTACAAGAATAATATTGAGACAATGTTACACAGTAGGCACAGTGTGTTGGTTGAATTTGATAGATTGGGTTTTGTTTCTCCAAGGGAATGGGTTGTTTTAGGAAGGGACTCTCAAGTATTTGGAGATCCAAATTTGTTGCATTGTGACGCCATTGTTCAGCCTGATAATGACAAGGAATTACCCCAATGGCGTGCCCAAACCCTGCGAGAAGAGTATTTAAATATTGTTGAGAAAATTAAAACGCATATCGTTGAGGGTGACTTTTATGAAATGAATTATTGCATTGCATTTTCAGCTGAAATAATCCTAGATCCCTATGCGATTTTTCTCAAGTTGAATGCCATTTCACCAGCCCCATTTTCGGTATTTTTGAAAGACGGTGATCGGTTTTTATTGTGCGCGAGTCCAGAACGGTTCATTACACAATTTCAGGGAAAACTCATTTCTCAGCCCATTAAGGGAACCCGTAGGAGGTTGGGCGATTTTGCGCAATTAAAAAGTGATGCGATGCTATTTTCCCAAGATTTGGATGTCGCCAATGAACTCGTATGTTCTGAAAAAGATCGTTCAGAAAACATCATGATTGTCGATTTGGTGCGCAACGATTTGTCCCGTATTTGCCAAGTGGGTAGCGTGGTAGTTCCATCTTTGTGCTCGCTGCATTCTTTCTCTCATGTTCATCAGTTGATTTCCACAGTACAGGGAATACCCATTTTGGGAATCAGTTTAAAAGAAGTATTTCACGCAACTTTTCCCATGGGAAGTATGACTGGAGCTCCTAAAATTGCGGCAATGCAATACGCAGAAAAACTAGAAAATTTTTCTCGGGGCTTGTATTCTGGAAGTGTAGGCTATGTTTGGAACCAGGAATTTGATTTCAATGTGGTTATCAGGGCCCTTCAATATGATTCACAGACAAAATATCTCGCGTATGCTGTGGGTGGTGCAATTACATACGAGAGTGTTGCAGAAATGGAATATCAAGAATGTCTTGACAAAGCAGCGTCTATACTTTCAGTATTTCATCGGTAGGTCATGTGTAATGATTTTTATCACCGAGCCATAATATGAATGGGCTTGCAAAACATATTTTTCTCCAAAACCTTTTCACAACGCTCAAGCACCTTGATTTCATTCGTTGCAATGAGATTAAATTACGACGCTATTCGGAAGGCATTTAAATTTCAAATTTATAGCCAACACCTTTTATGGTTCGGATAAATTTGTCGTCCAGTTTTTCACGAATCTTACGAACATGGACGTCAATGGTTCGGTCTACCACAACTACTTCTGTTCCCCAGACATTTTCTAAAATTTCATCTCTTGTAAAAACTCGTCCAGGACGGGAAGCCAAAAACAATAATAATTCAAATTCTTTTTTTGGAAATTGAATAGAAATTCCATGGTAAACGATGTTAAACTTTTCTCTATCAATAATAAGAATACCAAAGTCTAGTTTCTCATGTTCGATTTTTGGATAGTTGTTATTTTTTCGCAGGTGGGCTTTTACCCGACTCAATAAAATTCGCCCTCGAACTGGCTTTGAAATGTAGTCGTCAGCACCCGCCTCAAATCCTGCGATTTCAGCAAATTCTTCACTTCGTGCTGTTAGGAAAATAATGGGTATATTCTGGGTTGATTCAATCGATTTTAATTGCCTACAAGCTTCGATGCCGTCCATAACTGGCATCATGACATCCATAACAATAATGGCTGGGATTATTTTTTTTGCTTGCTCGATTGCCTGAGCCCCATTGCCTGCAACAGATACTTCAAAACCTTCTTTGGCCAGTGTATGTCTGAGTAATTCTAACACATCTTGATCGTCATCAACAATCAAAATTTTTTCTGTTTTGTTTATCATAACACCGCACAAATTTGTAAAACAATTATTATGCTATCAATGAATTAAAGTTAATTTTGCGTTAATAATTTATTTTGTTTTCTGGCGAATTTTTTGGCTGAAATTGAATGATTGTCTAGACAATGTCAGCGAAGTATTTCAAGTGGGTGAATTTTCACGCGATCACTTAGATTTTTGTTCAGAACCATTTCCAGTCTGAACAGATTTAAAAATTTCCTCTAGAGCGGAAGCAAGTTCTTCACCCCTTAATCCTTTTGCAATGATTTTTCCCTCTGGATCAAGCAAGACTGTGGAGGGAATTGAACGAATACCGTATGTTTTTCCTGCCGAACTTCCCCATCCCTGCAAGTCGCTGACATGTTTCCATTCAAGACGATCTTTTTCAATTGCAGCTTTCCACCGGTTTGGATCTTGGTCTAAAGATATACCATAAATTTCGAAACCCTTGTCTTTGAATTGGTTGTACATAATCACATTGTTTGGATTCTCTTTTCTACACGGACCACACCAACTGGCCCAAAAATCGAGTAAAACATATTTACCCCGCAGGGATTCCAATGACAAATTTTCTCCATTGGGTTGGGGTAAATTAATATCTGGAGCTTCAGCCCCAATCATTAACATTGCCTCTTCGGCAAAGCGGGTTTGGATAATTTTTGTATATCTTGAATTTGGATTTGCCTTTACGGAAGCATCTCTGGCCAGGGTTAATAATTCGATTGTGGGTTCTTGAATTAAATTATATTGTAAAATAAAGAATGGCAAAAAACTCGAACCTCTGGCTTTTGCAAAATTGACAAGGCTTTCGTTGCGGTTTGCAATAATCGCATAATATTGTTCTTGAAGTTTCCCCATTCTTGAATATCCTGGCTCAGAGTTGGGGTCAATTGTTGACGCTTCTGACTCTAAAATTTTGATGGAGGAAACAAAGGTTTCATTTAATTTCAATAATTCTTTTAAACCGAGACTTTCTTCAATATTTTTTCCGGTTACAGAATAAGTTAATCCTGTTGCAGTTACATCAACATTAATATCGGCTTGGGTGGAATTATCAAGGGCCAAATACACCATTTGCTTATCCACGATGGACAAGGCGCAGAAAATCATATCTTGGGTAGAACCCTTGATAACAAAATCTCCTTTTTTATCGGTGAATGTGCTGTCGATAAACACCAATTCCCCGGGAGTCATTTCAAACAATTTAATGGTAATATTGGACTTATTTTTAATATTACCACGAACCACATACCCGTCCGTTACCAATTCCAATGAGTTGGTGTGAGGACTCACAAGTTTGGCAATCCAAGTATCAAAGTCTTTTTTTACCTTTTCAGCATTTAAATTCGTGCACTGCACCATTGCAACGGAAATGATTGCAAAGAAGAGGGCTCTGCATGTTTTGATAGGGATCCACATTGGCTCAAATATAGCAAAAATCGTGCTAAATCAAATTATCTGCGTGGGATTGTCAAGATCTTGTTTATTTCGGCGTTTAAATGCCTCTTCAAATGCATGGGGTGTAAGCGCATTTTCTATTGAATAATGGCCAATTTTTGTTCTAACCAGCCTAGACAAACACGCACCACTTTCCAAAGCTTTTCCAACATCAAAGGCCAATGTTCTTATATAAGTGCCTTTGCTACAACGCACTCGAAAATCGATATTGGGAATTTCAAAGGAAATGATTTCAAAATCATAAATGAAAACCTTTCTTGATTTCAAAACTGGTTCCTCACCTTGCCTAGCCAAGGCATAAGACCTTTTACCATCTACCTTAATGGCTGAATAAGCAGGGGGAATTTGTTCAATTTCTCCAATAAATTTGGGCAATATTTTTTCGATAAGCGCTTGCGTGATATGGTCAGTTTCGAACAATGCATTGGGCTCAGTTTCTAAATCATAACTCGGGGTAGTCAGTCCTAATTTTATCGTGCCTTCATACACCTTTTCTGCATTTTGAATCACTTGTATTCCTTTGGTTTGATTTTCTGTACAAACAATGAGTAATCCGCTGGCCAAAGGATCCAATGTGCCTGCATGGCCTACTTTTTTGGCCCGTGTAACATATTTCACCTTTTTTACGGCCTGGAAGGAAGACCAGCCGCAGGGTTTGTTAATCAAAAGAACTTCGCCCTTGGGACGGGCATTGGGGTTAGGGTTGTCGAGCATCCCGGGGTTATTGAATGATGAATTTGAAAGATTGGATGGCAGATGCGGCGCTCCAACTTCCTTGAGTCAGTTCCAAACGCAAGATGTAAATGCCTTTGGGCAGCCCCAAGGTATGCAATGCATAGCGGTGTGTTCCCGGTTCTAACACAAGGCGAAAACTCTCATCACCACGGATGGCCAGAGCGGTTGGCACCGATGACAGTAACATGGATGCCGCGGTTTGATTTGCACTGGGCGATTTGGCTGTTATTAGTTTGCCATCCGCTGTGAAAATCTGCCCTTTGATAATGGCGGCTGTTCCGTTCTGAATTTCAATTTGTAAGTTCTCTGTTGTGGGCACTGGAAACACGCGAACCTCCGCGATGGGGTTATCGTATACCGTGTCTTTCAACTTTACACGGGCCACATAGGCAAACATACTATTGGTCTTGCCCCAGGATCCCACCAAATAAAAGACACCTTTTTCATTGAACTTGGCTTGGATGCCTTCGTAATCACCCCAGCGTTGTTCGGCGGGTTTGATGAAGGTGTAATTGATGATAGACTGTCCTTTTTTTAAAATCTGGTAGTTGCTGTGTTCGCCATATCGGTTGATGTAAAAAGCACCAGTACCGGGGAAATACTTACGACCTGAGAATACCGAGGTAATTAACATTGACGGATCCAATGGGCTTTTTTCGTCGTTTGGTTCCAATCCGGCGGCGGCCACTGCGGGATATCCAAAGTCTAAACTATCATTCGTATACAAATATGCTTTGATTTCAGCACCGCCCTCGTTCCATCTTTTGGGTGCGATGGCATGCATTCCTTTTTTGTCTTTGTCTTTTGGGGTGCTGAAAAAAGCCATTGTTCCGCTTGGAAGTGTTAAATTATAAATGCTGCCATGCATGATGTGTGCCTGCATCGTTTTGAAATTTATGCAGTTTTGGAAATAATGCAACTGTGACCCCATTCTCACGCCACTCAACACACGGGCATCGTTGGTGCGCAATCGGAAAGCGGTATCGGGGACGAGTGCGCTGGAGGGAAAGCCATATTTAATTGGACTTTTCAATATCCCCAGTTCGTAATTCGCCAATCCGCTTTTTTGGGAATTGGTGATTCGATGAACAAAAACAGTATCATTTTTTTGTGAATAGGGCCGTACACTCAAAAAATAATTGTCAATACCATTGGGCATTGGTCCATTTTGTATGGCACAAATGCTCCAAATAGGAACTCCTTTGTGTTTTATATTGTGAAAGAAATTTTTATGTATTGTATCCCCATTGAATCCATCTTCTTTGTTTATCTGCCAAATCACTGCCTCAACAAAACCTTCTTCCCAACTGCTGCCATTATACAATAGGTTCACTGTTAAGAACATATCCTGTTTGGTTTGACTTACGATGGGGTAGTCACTCCAAACAGAGTCTTGAATGGGTGTTCCGGGTACTTTGTATACAAACCAAGGTTTGGCAGGATCATTCGTGCTTGAAAATCCCACTACAATAAAACTGTTTTTATCGGTTGTACCATGCATAAATACCACAATATAGCGGTCTTTATAGGGATCGTAGATAACCCTTGGATCATAGGTACGATTCATTGTTGGTATGGGCTCTTTTTTGATATTTGGATTGTTTGCAAAAAAATCCAATGTAAATGCTCTAATGATTTTGCCTGTGTCGTTGTGAATACGAATTACAGTATTCATTACGCTTACAATTTTTCCGTCGTTGCCAACGGCGATGTGATTGTCGTTTGGAGTTCCACCACCAGGGGGGACTTCAATACTTCGTTGGGTTTGTGTTTTGATTGATTCTGGATTTGTTGGATTATCGTTTAAAATACCCCTATTTTGCAGTCTCTCTTTATTTAGGAGAATGGTTCTTTCGGCATCGATTTTTTTTCTTAGCGACTCATTGATTCCCGTTGGCATTGGCATTTCGGATTCTTCATCTGCAGTCATAAGCCAAATAGTTGGTGCTGTGGCAGGATCAATAATGTGTGAAAGAGGTGTTTTATGGTCGCGGATAATGCTGCAGGCTTCTTTCTGCTGTGCAAAGCAGTTGGCTGAAATACAGAAAAATACTAAAAGTCCGAACAGATTTTTCATACGCCGCAATGTACATCTTTTTTTTGAAGGGAAATACAATACCATTTTGCACCCATCCTCAACAAAATGATTGCGTACCCAATATCCAATGTATTCAAGTATAATTTACCTTGATTTTTTACCATGTATTCACTTCCATTTCAAGTGAAATCTCAAATTTTTTGAAAATATCCAATTGTATTTCTTTGGCAAGCGCAATGATTTCCGCTCCCGACCCGTTCCCATAATTAACCAAAACCAATGCTTGTTTTGCGTGGACACCAATATCATCTCGCCTGTAACCCTTCCAACCTGCTTTTTCGATAAGCCAACCCGCGGAAATTTTGGTATACCCATCGTAGGCTGGAAATATTTTAATATCGGGGTATTTAATTGTTAAATCGTGAATGAGTTTATCAGAAACAACTGGGTTTTTGAAAAAGCTGCCACAATTGCCAATTACAGCGGGATTGGGCAACTTGCTTTCCCGGATAAAAATCACCGCTTTACTGATGTCACTTATTGTGGGCGATTCGATGCACCATTGGGTCAACGCGGCTTGAATATCGCCATATTGGGTCTTGATCACCGGTTTTTTACTCAGTTTAAATCGCACAGAGGTAATGAAATACTCCCCTTTGCGTTCTGTTTTGAAAATACTGTTTCGATAACCGAAATGGCATTCGGCATTGTTGAATCGGTGAAATTCTCCGCTGGGAATGTGGAAGGCCGTGAGGCTGTCAAAACAATCTTTAATTTCAACCCCATAAGCCCCTATATTTTGTATTGGTGATGCGCCAACCGTACCTGGAATGAGGCTCAAGTTCTCTAGACCGCCCCATTGGTTTTCCAGGGTATATAATACGGCTTGATGCCAATTCTCGCCACCGCCAAACTCTACAATCACATGCTCGTCAGAACTTTCAAGGGTGGTTTTCCCCAAAATTTGATTATGCAAAATTAAGCCGTTGAAATCTCCGGTAAAAGTGATGTTACTGCCCCCGCCCAAAATGCCAAATTGAAACTGTGAAAATATGCCCGAATTGTATAAGTGATCCAGGTCTTCGGGTGTTTGTATCGCAATGTATTCATGGGCAAATACATCAAACCCAAAGGTGTTCAACAAACGGAGTGGATAGCGATGCTTGCTTTGTATCTGCTTCAATGAATGTATCTTCAAAGGTGTAATCTCATTTAAATTGTCCAATGCTGTTGCAAATTAAGGAGGTTTATTTTAATTTCGTAACATATTGTATATACCATTGAAATTGAATTACACAATACTCATTGCCGCAATTTCGTTGATGGTTTCTCAGCTCAGAGCACAAGGCTGCGTAGCCGTTCGTGGATTTGGTGGCTGTGGCGTGGCTGGTAGTGGTGGACTTGGATTGCTGCCCAAACAATGGCAATTCGGTGCAAATTACCGATACTTCAAATCATACAAACATTTCAAGGGCAAAGATGAGCAATACGAGCGCTTGTTGAAGCAAACCCAAGTGATTAATCATTCCAATACACTTGACTTATCTGCCGCCTATGGGCTAACTCCACGATGGCAATTGAATGTAAATGTGCCCGTATTGTATACCGATCGTTCAAGCTACTATGAGCATGGCGGACAAACGGCGACTTTTGCAGGGGCCAGAAAATCATCAACTGCCGCTGGATTGGGCGATGCGAGAATCGGCGTAAGTCGTTGGCTTTGGAACCCCGTTTCACACAGTAGTACCAATTTGTCCGTGGGTTTGGGTTTGAAACTTCCAACTGGAAATTGGAATGTAAAAGACAGTTTTTATAACATTTTGGTGACAGATCCGCAAACGTTGGTGTCTGTTAGACAAACGCAATATCGCCCCGTAGATCAGAGCATTCAACTGGGTGATGGTGGCTTGGGGCTGGCATTGGAGCTGCAGGGATTTTGGGAAATGACACATGGCTTGTTTGCATACGCCAATGCTTTTTATTTGGTCAACCCTAGGGGTGTAAATGGCACACTAACCAATAGGAAAATCACCGTTTCAGTTCCTGGAAATCCGATTCCACAGGTTTTCACCAACGAATACATGTGTTCTGTTCCAGACCAATACGCAGCCCGGTTTGGGTTTTTATCACAATCACAAATGGCTGGTCTCTCCGTTTCTTTGGGATTGCGTATGGAAGGTGTTCCGGTGCGCGATCTATTGGGTGAGAGTTTGGGTTTCAGGAGACCAGGATACACCATTGCAGCTGAGCCGGGGCTCAATTATATGAAAGGCAAAACCACTTTCAATTTCAATATGCCAATTGCGCTGTATAGAATTAGAAGTCAATCAGTTACTGATAAACAGGTGCAGGATGCCACAGGTGTGTCTAGAAATGGGGATGCGGCATTTGCAGATTTTCTCATTTCGGTTGGCGTTTCTTTCCGACTCAGCGCCCCAAAGGCCAAAAATATTTTGTACAACTAAGCAAACGATTTCTTCAATTTTTTCTTTAAAATCGGTCATTTAAACAAACTCTTTATCATGTTGACTTGTTTTAATATTTTGCATTCTTAAAATGTTAAACATACTTACAGTGCTTTTCTTTTTCTTTTTGATGGAATTTGTTGCGTGGTTTTCGCACAAATACGTCATGCATGGTTTCATGTGGTTTTGGCATGAAAGCCACCACAAACTCCGCAAAGGCATCTTTGAGCTCAATGATTTATTTGGTTTTATGTTTGCCATTCCCTCTGCTTGGTTAATTATATTGGGTTCAGACCATTTTGATTGGCGGTTCTACAGTGGATTGGGGATTGCCCTATACGGTGTAGCTTATTTTTTGGTACACGATGTTTTTGTTCACCAGCGCGTTCGATGGCTCAGGGTTGCTCGATTGCGGTATTTCAAGGCCATGCGCCAAACCCATCATTTGCACCATGAAGTGCATACCAAAGAGGGCGCTGAAGCCTTTGGTTTTTTGTTCGTGCCCAGAAGATATTTTAAAAAATACGGTCGTGGATAAATCAGTTATTATAGTAGGTGCTGGATTGGGTGGATTGGCTACTGCGCTTCGATTGAGTCATAAAGGGTATCGGGTTACAATTATCGAAAAACAAGGCAATTCAGGTGGTCGCTTGAATGTGTTAAAAAAAGATGGTTTTACTTTTGATATCGGTCCTTCCTTTTTCTCAATGAGCTACGAATTTAAGGAATTGTTTGAATCTATTGGTGAGCCCATGCCTTTTGAAATTAATGAATTAGATCCTTTGTATTCCGTTCACATGAGTGGCAATTCTCGGGTGTTTAAAATTTATAAAGATTTGGGAAAATTGGCAGATGAATTTCGTGGTATCGAGGATGATTTTGAGGTAAAAGTTCGGAAATATCTTAAGGGAGCCAAGGAAATTTTTCATGATACTGAGTACAAAATAATAAAGCGTAATTTTAACGGAATAGTGGACTATGCAATGAGTATGGCAAATGTTCCTTTAAAGCATCTACCGAGTCTATTTAGAACTTTTTGGAAGGAACTAGAATTACACTTTGACAGTGAAGAAGTGAAAATCATTTTTTCCTTGGTGGCCTTTTTTTTGGGTGCTACGCCCTTTAATACACCCAGTGTGTATAAACTATTAAATTACACAGAATTAGAGCACGACGGATATTGGAATGTAAAAGGGGGTATGTATAAAATCGTCGATGGAATTGTTGGGCTCTTAGAGAAAAAAGGGGTTGAAATACTATACAATACGGAAATTTTATCGGTGCATCAAGAAATGGGAAGAATGACTTCTGTTACTGATCAAAATTCACGAAAGTACGAGGCTGATTTATTTGTTGTCAATGCCGATGCAGCATGGTTTAGGGGTAAATTTTTGAATCGAAAAAAATACACTGTTGAAAAACTTGACAAAATGGATTGGACACTTGCTCCATTCACAATTTATTTGGGAGTGAAGGGATTGATTCCGGGGATTCAGCATCACAATTATTTTTTAGGGGATAATTTTCATGATTACGCAGATACCATTTTTAGCAGCAATCTTGCACCCGAAAAACCATATTACTATGTAAATGTAGCAACCAAAAGCAATCAGGATGCCGCACCAGAAGGATGTGAAAATCTATTCATTCTCTGTCCGGTTCCTGATTTAAGGGTTAAACCTGATTGGAGTGATGCAGAAAAACTAAGTCAAGATATTATTGAAGATTTGGGAAAGCGCGTCAAATTCGACATACAAAACAATATATTGTGCAAAGTTGTTTATACTCCTATTGATTGGAAGAATATGTTTCATTTGTATAGAGGTAGTGGCTTGGGATTGGCTCATGGATTAAGCCAAATTGGGGGTTTACGCCCTTCAAACAAAGATGAAAAATTACATAACGTATACTATGTTGGTGCAAGTTCACATCCTGGAACAGGGTTGCCTATTGTAGTAATAGGTTCAAAATTGGTAACTGAAAGAATCCTAAATGAGCATCAAACTGTTTGATCAAACATCGAAAGATATGAGTCGAAAATTGGCACTTAATTATAGTACCAGTTTTTCTCTTGGAATTCGATTATTATCAAAAGAATATCGTTGGGCCGTATTTGCTATTTATGGATTGGTTCGTGTTGCAGATGAAATCGTTGATACATTTCATGGGTTCAATAAATCCCAGATGCTCTCGGATTTTAAATCCCAGGCATACCAATCTATAGAAGAGGGAATCAGCACAAATCCTGTTCTCCATGCATTTCAACTTGCAGCCAATCAATTTGGCATTGGAAAAGATTTAATCGATCCATTTTTCAAATCGATGGAGGATGATTTACAATTGCAAGTTCATAGCGATAAGAGCTACAATGACTATATTTTTGGCAGTGCCGAGGTTGTGGGTTTAATGTGCCTGAAGGTTTTTTGTGCTGGCGATGAAAGTCGGTATAATTTGTTGTGTCCCATGGCCAAAAGTCTTGGTTCTGCATTTCAGAAAGTTAATTTTTTACGTGACATACAATCTGATATGAGTGAACGAGGTCGGGTATATTTTCCGGGTGTAAATTTTGAAACTTTTAGTGATTCAGATAAACGACGCATTGTGCTAGATGTTAAGAATGATTTTAACAAAGCTTTGCCAGGAATCAAAAAATTGCCTATTGGTTGCCGACTGGGGGTGTATACTGCGTATCAATACTATACAGAACTGTTGCAAAAAATAGAGCGAAAGTCAGCGGTTGAAGTTGTAAAATCCAGGGTACGCATTCGAAATTCGCGTAAATTTACGCTATTGGTTAAAAGTTTTTTTTGCGAGAAGTTGATGCCGGCGTAACATTATTTCATGTGTTAAGGTAGAGTCTACCAAATCTGCATCAATGCTGAAAATATTGTTTTCAATTGCCAAAGGTTCTTTCGCTTAATAAGAAAGACTTGTTACGAAAGATACCCCAGGTTTTGGGACACGATAATAATAGCCTGTTTGTAAGTTGGTTTTTAAATCAACCGAATAACCAAGAAAAAACTTCGTCAATGCGGCCAAAGGTGTGAACCTTTATTTTGCCTGTTTCCTTTTCGTTGAATTTATTGTATTTAGACACCACAATGTCGCTGAAACCCAACTTTTCTGCCTCTGCAATTCGCTGTTCTACGCGCTGTACGGCTCTTATTTCACCACTTAGCCCTACTTCTGCCGAAAAAACACATTTGGTAGGTAGCGGCTCACTGTGAAAGCTACTCATTATGGCAGCCATCAATCCCAAATCTAAGGCAGGGTCTTCTAAGCGCAAACCTCCAGCCAAGTTTATAAATACATCTTGTTGGCCGAGTTTAAATCCACAGCGTTTTTCGAGTATGGCCAGCAACATATTTAAACGACGCAAATCGTAGCCCGTTGCCGATCGTTGGGGTGTACCATACACAGCCGTGCTCACCAGTGCTTGTGTTTCGAGTAATAGGGGTCGAATTCCCTCTAATACGGCTGCAATGCCAATACCAGATAGAACTTCTTCGCGCTGGGCCAACCAAATTTCAGAAGGGTTTTTTACGCCTTTTAGACCTGCACCATGCATTTCATAAATACCCAATTCATGTGTGCTGCCAAAACGATTTTTAAGGGCACGAATAATGCGGTACGCATGGTGTCGATCGCCTTCAAATTGAAGAACTGTATCAACCATATGTTCTAAAATTTTAGGTCCTGCCAGTGCGCCATCTTTCGTTATGTGTCCAACCAAAAAAACAGGGACATCATTCTCCTTTGCGAATTGAAGCAATTGGCCTGCGCATTCACGGATTTGTGAAATGCTTCCTGGTGTTGCGTCAAGTGCTTCGCTGTAAAGGGTTTGAATTGAATCAATGACAAGTAGTTCAGGAGGATCAAGCGCTAGAACATCAAAAATATTTTCGAGTAAAGTTTCAGTTAGGATTTGGCAGACGCTATTGCCGAATCCCAATCGCTCTGCCCTGAGTTTTATTTGTGTTTCGCTTTCTTCACCGCTTACATAAAGTGTTTTTGCACTCGTGTTTAATGCAACTTGTAAAAGAAGCGTACTTTTTCCTATTCCTGGTTCGCCACCCAGCAATACTACAGCGCCAGGGACTAAACCACCACCCAAAACTAGATTTAGTTCTTCGTCTGGAAGTACCAGACGCTCAGCTAGATTGGCTTCTATGGTGTGCAATGCCTTGGGTTCTGCAATCTTTCGTTTGCCCTTTTTCCATGTGGTATTTTCTTTATTGGGTTTAGGCTCTTCGATAAAGGTATTCCACTCTGAGCAACCCAAACATTTCCCAATCCATTTTGGGCTTTCAAATCCGCAGGATTTACAGAAGAAACTTGTTTTTTGTTTACCCATGTTTTTTGTAAATTGTATTTCTACAAGATTTCCAAAGATAAGCCATGCATTAAAAAGAAACGTATCGAAAGAACTTTTAGAAAGAATCTAAATAAGAACCATAAATCATTAAAAGTTTGGTTAAATTTGTTTTAATATGGAGAAGAGTTTAAGTGACATTATAACAATATATGCTGAGGCAACGCCCAATCCAGATAGCATGAAGTTTGTGGCCAATAAAATGTTATTGCCCAATGACAGCGCCGATTTTAGAAGTTCAGAACGAGCTGCAGAGGGTGGTGCTCTTGTCAAGACATTGTTTGAAATGCCTTTTGTGAAAGGGGTATTTATCATGAATAATTTCGTTAGTATAACCAAAAATGAAGATTATGAGTGGTTTGATTTGATCCCTGACTTACGAAATTTTTTTACCGAATGGTTAGAACAGGATAAAGAAATTGTTAACGTTAAAGTTTCCTTTACACCCGATCAGGAAACAGAGATAGAGCGAAAAATTCGCCAACTTCTCGAAGATCATGTGCGCCCTGCCGTGGAAATGGATGGCGGTGCCATTGACTTTAAGAGTTTTAAAGAGGGGGTGGTTACTGTTCAAATGAAAGGGAGTTGTAGCGGATGTCCTAGTAGTACCATGACTTTAAAAGCGGGTATTGAAAATTTGTTAAAACGCATGGTGCCCGAGGTCATTGCGGTCGAAGCTGAATCTGCTTGATTCCTAATACTTTATTTTTTTAAAAGCATCTTGATTTTTCACAGAGTTTTATGTTCATATTTGTTCTTTAAATCAGCGCTCAAAATTTATGCAACCTCCAAAAGAAAGATCAGATCCAGATTTTCCCTCATTACATTCTTTTTTTATTCACGCAGCCAATCATCTTCATCAACCCAATAGGCCCGCAATTTTTGCCAAGGAAGATGGTAAATGGGAGAGTTATAGCTACGCAGATATATTAGCAGCCATTGACCAGATTTGTGCTTGGTTTATGGAATTCGGATTAGAGAAGGGTGATAGGGTAGCTATTATTGCAGACAACTGTCCTGCATATTATATGATTGATCAGTCCATACAAAAATTGGGATTGGTTAACGTTTCTATTTACCCGACGCTGACGCCGGTTGAAACTGCCTATATTATTAACAATAGCGGATCAAAGGTTTTGTTTGTAGGCAATGCCTTTTTATTTAAAAAATTTAAAAAAGTGCAGAATGAGTGTCCCAGTATTAAGCAGGTCATTTCACTTCCTGCTGATCAAGAAAATGGGGGGATGTTCACAAATTTTAATGCACTGAGAGTCATGGGTCAGGCATTGATTGAAAAGTACAAGGACTCCGTAGAAAAACGTTTTCGTGGAGTTGTAAAAACTGATTTGGCCACCCTGATTTATACCAGTGGAACAACGGGTATGCCCAAAGGAGTGATGTTAACACATTCTAATTTCATGAGCAATTGCTATGATGCCAAAGAACTCTGCCCAACAATCGGTAAGGATGATGTGTATTTGAGTTTTTTGCCACTGTCACATATTTTTGAGCGTTTGGCAACATTGTATTTGAGCACATATATAGGGGCACAGGTTGCATTTGCAGAAAATATAGACAAAGTAGCGCAAAATATTCAAGAAATACGACCAACATTAATGGCATGTGTTCCCAGATTATTGGAGAGAATTCACGACAAAGTATACAAGAGTGCTACTGAGAAGGGTGGACTACCAGCAAAAATATTTATCTGGTCATTGAGGGTAGGAGCCGATGCGCGAAAAAAACGCGATGCAGGTAAATGGCTAGGGCCAATACTGGCTTTGCAGTTTGCGATAGCCAATAAATTGGTGTATACAAAAATTAAAGCCAAAATGGGTGGCCGGCTCAAGATATTCATTTCTGGTGCAGGTGCTTTGCCCATTCACGTGGGTGAGTTTTTTGCCAACTTGGGGATGCGTGTACAAGAAGGCTATGGCTTAACAGAAACATCTCCCCTTGTTACAGTGAATGAATATAATCGCCAGGTATATGGAACTGTAGGCAGGGTGGCTCCCCGCCAGCAGGTTGCGATTCAGAATATTGAAACCAAAGAAATAGTATGCATACAAAATTATGATAGTTTTGACCCTGTTTTTGCCAGCGAAGAAGGCGAAATATTGGTTAAAGGTCCCAATGTGATGCAGGGGTATTATAATAACAAAGCTGCAACTGACGAGGTGTTCACGGATGATGGGTGGTTTTTAACGGGGGATATTGGACGTTTTGACCGCGGATATTTAAGAATAACAGATCGTTTAAAAAATATGCTCAAGACCAGTCTGGGTAAAAATATTTATCCAACCCAAATCGAAAATGTGCTGTTAAAAAGTCATCGTTTGGAGCAGGTTTTTATTATTGGCGATAAAAGAGAATATCTTACTGCTATTATTCACCCGAATATGGATGAACTCAAATCGGCCTTTGGTGGAAGAAAAGATTATTTTGAATCTTCCGACTCCTTCATTCATGACGGGGAAATTAAAGAATGGATGCAAGAAGATGTGAAAAAATTGGGCGAAAATCTTTCTAAATTTGAGCGTATAAAAGATTTTATCATTAAACGAGAGCCATTTAGTGTTGAGGCCGGAGACATGACAATCACATTAAAAATCAAACGCAAAGTAGTGATGGAGAAATACGAGGTGGAAATTGATTCACTGTACCCCTAAAAAATCTTTACCCACACGTAAAGAATTAAAAAAAAGGATAACTGTATCAGAAACATTGCACCCGCCATCTTGTTTCTGGTGGGTTTGCAAGAGAGTTGAAGAATTAGCTGGAGCAAAAAGGCGGCTATAAACCATGCCACGTAGTTTTGAAAAGGAACGATGTTTTCTTCCCAAGTCCAGAAGTCAAGTCTCATGGCAACAGGCTCGAGAAAGAAGTCGTACATAGTCATCAAAAACGCACCGATAATAGATGCTCCGTAAGGGTTTTGAACCCTTCCTGCCGTTATGCTAGAGGTGAAAAATACCAAAGCAGCCCAATTGATTCCAATCAGGTATGGAACACCTTGAAATCCAATACCCAGTGTTTTGCCGTAGGTATATGTCCCAAAGATAGCACCAGTTTTAACCCCTGCATATTCGATAAAAAAACCAATTATTCCAATAATTGATACAATGATTATGTGTTTGAATTCCCATTTTTTATGAAAAATCCAAGCAAAAACGAAGGATGCAAAAATTGTATAGGGTGTAAGCCATAAAAATGTTGACTCGAGTGATGGTATCATAAATCCTGCAATTCCAACCCCATATATAATGGAAACTACGGCGATGAAGCGGTTTTCGATGGTATTCATTTTGAAAATGCAATTTAAGCAATCGTGTGATATTTAAGGATATTCATTCAATAAAATGCATAAAATATGATTGATTCATTAAATCTCGCTCGCGCATGAATGATGGAAGTACTTAATACCATTTTCTTCTCAATAGGGGTTATTGATGATTTTTCCCTTCAATAAACACCTAACAAACCTAATACTCTGGTTTTTGAAAAAAGTATTTATCTCCTTGAGTAAAGTGTAAATGATTAATATTAAATAGATTGAGTTTAAAATTTTGATATGTTACCTTGTTACTGTGTTCTATTAAAATTATTTTGCCATCAAAATTTTTTATACAAGTGCGGGGTTTTTTCAAAAATTACCCTAATAAATGGGTATATTTTTGTAAAAAATCATTTTTAGCATCGTAATTCAAAAAAATGTTAGGTTTTTTACAAAATTAACTTATTGATAAACAATATATTATAAAAAAAAACCTAACTTTTTTTATTTTTTTTTACTTTTTTACTTGCAAATCATAATTCCACGTTTACTTTTGTACTACACTTTAAAATATAAATAAACAAAATGAAAAAATTGACCTTCGCCTTTGCAGCTTGCGCTATGTTCGCTTTCGCTGCTTGTTCTTCTCCTGCTGCTGAAGCTCCTGCTGCTGAAGCTCCTGCTGCTGAAGCTGCTCCTGCTGCTGAAGCTCCTGCTGCTGAAGCTCCTGCTGCTGAAGCTGCTCCTGCTGCTGAAGCTGCACCTGCTGCTGAAGCTGCACCTGCTGCTCCTGCTGCTAAGTAATCAACTGTTTTTTAACTTTAAACAGTTAATTCTGCAAAGGCGTTTGGAAACAAACGCCTTTCTTATTATTTTTGATTCGTGAAAAAGTATATCATTATCGCATCATCTATTTTGATTTGTCTTGCTTGTTCCCACAAAGTACTTGCTAATAACAAGTTGATACCTTTTTTTACGGTTGATCAAGGCCCTTTGTTTTCGATTAATCCAAACCCGGTTACCGGTTCCTATTTTACGGTAAACATTCGCTTTACTGATTCTCAGTTTCCAGATGCAGCCATTCTCGTAAACGATGTTTTAGGGAAAATAGTGTATTCATACACAATTCGTAAATCTGACTATTCTACAGGACAGATTCGTATTGATTTGGATGATGCCAAACTAGACAAAGGCTTGTATTTTGTCCAAATAAAAAGTGGCTCTTCCACCAAAACCTTGAAATTGGCAGTGCGCTAATTTTGCAAATCCTAGTAAGACCTTCAAATTTGAATGATGTTGCATCCATAATGCAGCTCATTGCAGAATTGGCGTTGTTTGAAAAAGCATCCGAAGAACTTATCATTTCCAAGCAAACACTGATAAAATATGGTTTTTCGGACAAGCCACTTTTTTTTTCTTGGGTTGCAGAATCTAAGGGTGTCGTTATAGGGACTGCGATTTGTTATATTCGTTTTTCAACCTGGAAGGGTCCTGTGCTCTACCTCGAAGACCTTATAGTTACCAAATCTATGCGAGGCAAGGGTGTAGGTAAACTTCTTTTTGATGCTTGTTTAGACTATGCCAAACACAACCACTACAGTCGAATAGCTTGGCAAGTACTTGATTGGAACACTTCGGCTATTCATTTTTACAAGAAATACAATGCTGAATTTAGTGGAGAATGGTTGAACGGATCAATTGATTTATTATAGGTAGCTTATATGTTTCACGGTAGGAAAATTTCTTTTTTGTGGTTATTGTGTCTTTGCCTTTTTGTAACGTTTGTTTTTTTTGGTATTCAACCTGCTATGGGCGATGCTTATATCGATTTTGCCATCTATCCATGGGATATTACTCATGTCTCGGGAATATTCTTAGGTTCCTTTTTGCACGCAAGTCTTGCGCATTTTATGGGTAATATGGTTTCACTATTTTTCTTATCCCTATTATTTTTCATTCAATTTCCTACCCAATGGTTCAGATTTTGGCTAATTCAATGGCCTATTTCGTCTATTCTGCTTTTTTTTCTGGGTATTCCTGGATCTGCCCACATTGGATCTTCGATTTGGATATATTCTTTTGCCTCTTTTCTAATTACAACCGGTATAGTGCATCGGAACAAGCAATCACTATCGATTATGTTTATGGTTTTATTGTGGTTTGGGGGTTTTTTTTGGGGACTTTTGCCCATAGATCCTGAGGTTTCTTGGCAAGGACACATTTCAGGAGCCATTGTTGGATTATTGTTGGCGCTAACGCTAGGATTAAGATGGAATCCCCGCCAAAGTTCAACGGAGTTTCAAAAAGCTGAGGGTAACGAGATTATAAAATCTGGTTCGGACCTTGATATATACAAACAATTTGAAGATTAGAACAGGGTTAAAAGTCCTGCAATTGTTGCACTCAGATAGTTGGCCAGTGTACCACACAGAAGGGCTTTGAATCCCAGCTTTGCCAGGTCTTTTCTGCGGGTTGGTGCGATTTTTCCAATGCCACCAACCTGAATGGCTATGGAACTGAAATTGGCAAAACCACACAATGCAAATGTTGCAATCACAACGCTGATGGGTTGAAGGGTAGCCTGTATCTCTTTCAAGTGGAGGTAACCCACAAATTCATTAACAACCAACTTGGTTCCCATAAGTCCTCCCACAGCATAAATATCCTGGGTTGGGACGCCCATAACGAAGGCAAATCCGGAAAATAGGTATCCCAGGATAGTCTCTAGTGAGAGTTTTAATCCCCATATTCCCCCGATACTTCCAAGGATAAAATCAAAAAGGTAGATTAAGGCCAAAAATCCAAGCAGCATGGCCACAACATTTAAAGCTACTCCCAAACCCTCGGACGCGCCTTGGGATATTGCATCGAGCAGATTTGCATTTTCCTTTTTGACTTCAAATTTAACGGTGCCAGCGGTTTCGCTTATCTCAGTTTCGGGCCAAACAATTTTTGAAATGACCAGCGCTCCTGGTGCAGCCATGATGCTTGCCGCCAATAAACTACTCGCATCGATACCCATTTGAATATATGTAGCCATCACCCCACCCGCAATACAAGCCATTGAGCCAGTCATAGAAGCCAATAATTCACTTTTTGTCATTCCTTTTACATAAGGTCCAATCATTAATTGGGCCTCAACTTGTCCTACAAAAGCCGATGAAATATTGCTGAGAGCTTCGCTACCACTCACCCGCATCAAAAAATGCATAGCCTTTGCTATTTGCTTTATGATAGATTGTAAAATACCCAGATGGTAAAAAATTTTCACCAACACTGCAATGAAAATGATGGTTGGCATGACGCGAAAAAAGAAGATAAAGTTTTGGCCAAACAATTCTTGCATTTTTGAATCATTGGCCAAAGGACCAAATATAAATTCTGCACCCTTATCGCTAAAAGTAAGAAGCTTTTGGACGCACTTTCCAAGGAATCCAAATACAATTCTGCCTAATGGTGTTTTAAGAATGAAAAAAGCCAGTAAGACTTGAATGATTAGCCCGACCCCAACGGTTCTGTAGTTGATTGCTTTGCGGTTATTTGATAGCGCGAATGCCAAACCAAAAATAACAATAATACCAATAAATCCGATGAATTGCATTGAGATACTATTATAAATTACTTGCTATAATTAAGGCCTATTTCGATTGAATCGACAAGCGAATGGATAACTTTAATATGAATTTCTTGAGCCCTGTCAGAAAAAGGGCTGTGGGGTGCACGAATTTCGATGTCGCAAAGCGAGGCGATTTTACCCCCGTCTTTTCCGGTTAGCGCGATTACACGCATGCCTTTTAATTTTGCTGATTCAATGGCTTTTATAATATTTTTACTGTTTCCACTGGTACTGATGGCAAGCAATACATCGCCCGTATTTCCCAAGCCATCAATGAAGCGGGAAAATACATTGTCGAAACCAAAATCGTTGCCCACACAGCTAATATGTGCAACATCTGAAATAGCGATGGCGGCAATAGCGGGTCGGTCATTTCTGAAGCGACCACTGAGTTCTTCTGCAAAATGAATGGCATCACAGTGACTCCCACCATTGCCACAGGATATAATTTTTCCACCCTGCCGAAGGGATGAAACCATGATTGTGGAAGCGGATTCAATGTGTTGCATTTGCTTTGAATCCTTCATAAATCGTTGAAGAATTTCCAGCGCTTCTGTAAAGTGAGATTGAATGCGATACATTATTTTTTTATAAAACAGGGATGGAAGAAAACACTAAGGTTTAGGGCGGAGTTTTTTGAACTCTGATATTCCGTCTTCTAGGAATTTCTTGAACGGGGGGATTTGGAAGTTAAAATAATCTGCACCTAAGGCAGGTTGGAGTAGGTTTTCGTTTTCGTCTATGATGCAATACAATGGCTGTGTTGTTTTTCCAAAATATTGCTCTTCGATATAAGCATTTTTATCGCCCAATAGTGTAATTTTTTCACCACTTGCCGAAGTAAACCAGCCGGAAGGGGGCAGGACGGTTTTCTTATCATCTACATACAAAGACGCAACCACAAATTCAGTTTTCAATAGATTTAGGATTGCGGGGTCAGACCAAACCCGTTCTTCCATTTTTCGGCAATTTACGCATCCATGACCTGTGAAATCAATAAAAAGTGGCTTTTTCAGGGTGCGTGCGGCGCCCAATGCTTCTTCGTAGTCTAGATATCCTGCCAAATTTTGTGGAAGAGACAGGGATTCGGTATAGCTTGGAGTAGCGGCTATATTTCCTTCTAATCGACCACCATTTTTGGAAGAATAATTAAAATCTTGGGTACCAATTGGGGGTAAGTAACCCGCCAATCCTTTGAGGGGAGCACCCCACATGCCGGGAATCATATACACGACAAAGGTAAAAGTAATCAATACAAAGCCCAATCTTCCTACGGATAGGTGTTCTATTGGGCTGTCATGGGGAAATCTAATCTTGCCCAATAGGTAAAGCCCCATGAGTGAAAAAATAACAATCCAAATTGCCAAATACACTTCACGATCTAATATTCCCCAGTGATAGGTTTGGTCTGGAATACTCAGAAATTTTAACGCAAAAGCCAATTCAATAAAGCCCAAAACCACTTTTACGGAAGTCAACCAACCACCGCTTTTGGGGAGTTTGCTTAACCAACTTGGGAAAAGTGCCAGCAAACCAAAGGGCAATGCAAATGCCAAAGAAAATCCAAACATTGCAATAATGGGCCTGATTGTTCCGCCTTGCACGGCTTCAACAAGAACGGTTCCTACAATCGGGCCAGTGCATGAGAATGAAACCAATGTTATCGTAAGCGCCATAAAAATCGCTCCGCTGATTCCACCGTTGTCGGCTTTTTTGTCAACTTTATTCACCAGCCATGAAGGCATTACTATTTCGAAAGCACCAAAAAAGCTTGCCGCAAAGACAAGAAAAATAAGCGTAAAGAAGATATTTGGAAGCCAATGTGTGCTGAGCCAATTGCCTGCATTTGCACCAAAAGCAATCGCTACTATTGTACCTAAAATTGTATACATTCCAATAAGACTCAGCGAGAAAACAATTGAATCTCGAATCGCGATAGAACGCTTGTTGTTTTTGATAAAGAATGACACGGTCATGGGTATCATTGGGAACACGCAAGGGGTGAGTAAAGCGGTTAAGCCACTCAAAAATGCCAAAATAAACAATCCCCAGTAACTGCTCGATTTTTCTGCTCCTGCATTCCCGTTAAAGGTTTTAATTTTGGATTGTTTGCCGTTTCGGTAGGATGTGGATTGTGTACCCGACGGAATGGATTGAACTGAAGAATCTTTGGCGATAGCATCAACTTGGGTGTTCAGTTGATTCTCTGTCAAGGAAGGAGATTTATCCATTCCGATTACAGTGAGGGAAGGCGTTTTTATAGCAACATTGCGAATATTGTCGCAACCACTCTCATTGCATATTTGGCCATTGAAAATAAGTTGAATTCCTGGGTTTACGATGGAAGTAAATACCCGTATCTTTTGGCGAAATTCACCCTTTGTTGTAAATTCTCCAGTACTGCAATTAAATACATCTGTTTCCTTTACCATACGGTCACCAACGCCAAAAAATTTACCAATTAGTTCATATGATGGTTGTGGGGTGAAATCGATAGAAGCCCTTATTGGTCCGTCATCTTCTGGGCAATCACTTTTTTCACTGTATATATGAAAGTTTTTGGGTACATCAAATCGAATGATAATTTCGACAATGTCCCCGGCCATAACATTGGTTTTGGAGAAACTAACTTTGAATGTTGGCCTGGGAAAACCAGCACAAAATCCCTGAAAGCTCAAGCTCATTAGAACAAGCAGAAAAACAATTCGCTTTACCATAGATATGTACAAAATTCGGGATTAATAGCCATAAAACGGCATTCTATTTCACAATCCTTGGATAAATTTATAATGTATTTGCTTTTTGTCTGTGTAGGTTTGTTTCAATGAATGTCAAAATATCTGCACTTTTTTTGCATTTTGGGTTATTACTGTTATGCTTTTCTGGAATATCCCAAAAAGCACATGCCCAATTGTTTAGTACCCTCGCGTACATCGATTCATTCAAATACACCGCCATGCAAGAGATGCGGGGATATGGCGTTCCTGCAAGTATCACACTTGGGCAGGGGATACTAGAAAGTGCGAGCGGCAATAGTAAGTTGGCTAAAAATTGCAATAATCATTTTGGAATCAAATGTAAAAATACCTGGACTGGTAAGTCTTGTTTGGCCGATGACGATGCCAAAGACGAGTGCTTTCGTGGCTATGAATCGGCTTTTGATAGTTATAGAGATCATTCTGTTTTTTTAAAAAATAGCAGCCGTTATGCGACATTGTTTGACTTAAGTTCAACGGATTACAAATCTTGGGCGAATGGATTGAAAGAGGCAGGGTATGCAACAAATCCAATATATGGAAGTATTTTGATTGGGGTAATAGAGAAATATCATTTGGGCAAATTGGATAGTATTGTTGTTTTTGGTGAAGATTTTTTTGCTCTTAATCCTGCAGTGTCTTTTCCTATTCCAGTGAATGGAATTGAGGCAGTGTTGCTTCGGGTTGGTGAAACACCCATGGATATTGCCGACAAGTATAACTTGGAAATTGGTCAGATATATAAATATAACGACATTCAAGCAGGGCAAATGCTCAACCCAGGAGAGATAATTTATCTTAAACCCAAGCGAAAATATGGGCTTGAATCGAGTCATGTGGTAAAATCAGGCGAAAATATGCGAGATATTTCTCAGCAATATGGAATGAAAATAAAGCATTTGTATAAGCTAAATCGATTGGAGTCTGGTCAAGAAGCAAAAGAAGGCGAGGTATTGAATCTTCAGAAGAAACGAGTAATTGCTCCCTTATTGGATGTACCCACTACGGGCAATCAAAAAGCTGTGAACGCAACAGATCTCCTTTTGCAAAAATCTAATGTGATTCAACCCCTTGTTGAACGGAGTATTTCAATGGGAAATATTCCAAATGCAGGCAATGTATACGAGGTTCAAGAAGGAGAAACCCTTGCTCAGATTGCCCTAAATACAAATATTTCTATTTTGGATTTGACCCGGTGGAATAATATAGACGGCGAAAATTTGGCTGTCGGACAGATACTCGTATTGACACCCAATATTAAAATTAGCAAGGAAATGCCAGTTGAATACAATCGTTTTACACAAGACAATCCCAAACCTGACCCCTCGAATAAAATTGAGAATGATCCCCTACCAACCTTGCATACTGTTCGCAAAGGAGAAACCTTGTACAGTATTTCTAAAGAGCAGCACATTTCTTTGGATTCCTTGATTGAATGGAATCATTTATTGGGCAAACCAATCCAAATCGGCAGTAGTTTGTATGTACAAAACCCTGTGAATTATACAATGTCTAGAGAGTCATCATTGAAGAGATACCATTTTGTTCAGCCCGGGGAAACACTTTTTGCACTGTCTCGTTTGTATTCTGTGGGGATTGAAACAATCAAAAAGTGGAATAATATGGATGGGAATCAGATTGAGGTAGGCCGTCGATTAAGGGTTAGAGAATAATTCTTAATGGGTAGAAGTAATTTGCTTTAAGGAGCTAAATTAGATCAATGCTGAGCCCAACTTAATTTTTCAAATCGGTATTGATTGGTTTTCTGACCAAATAATGTATGGATTTACCCATGTTTTGTTGAAGAACAATATCCTTATTGCCAATGTCTTCTTCTTTATTAAACGAGCTGTTTGTATTGTAAATACTGATTAATTCTAGGTTGCTTTGGCAAGTTGCATCTAAACCCAGAAATTCCAATTGCTGGATTAAGGCCAGGTGTTGATTTTCCTTGCTATCCAAAACACAACGGAAACAAATGGCCGAATTTTGCATGAGGTTGCAGCGCATGTTATTTTCTGACAATAATTGAAAAATTTGTTTTAGATGGTCTTCGGCAATAAATGTGAAATCTCGGGTTCTAATTTCTAGTAGTATTTGATTGTCTTTGTGAATTTTGCAGGAAATGGTAATGGGTTTGCTCTGAGCGCTAACTTTAGTCCCCGGTTCGTTCACATCAATAAAGGATCTTACATACAATGGTATTCCTTTGGCTTTGAGGGGTTGTATGGTTTTGGGATGAATTACTGATGCACCATAATAGGCCAATTCAATCGCATCGTTATAAGATAATTCTTTGATTAATTCTGCGTTGGAAAATTTGTTGGGATCGGCATTCATTACCCCAACCACGTCTTTCCATATGCTAATGCTATCTGCGCCCAATAAACTTCCAAATATTGCGGCACTGTAATCACTGCCTTCTCTGCCCAAAGTGGTGGTTTCACCTCCCACACTTCGCCCAATAAATCCTTGGGTAATCACCAAATCTTTTTCAGCAATGGGACCCAAAGTAGTGTTTATCAGTTCAGCTGTTTCAACCCATTGAATTCGGGCATCGCGGTAACGCTGGTCTGTAATGATATAATCTCTTGCGTCAATCCATTGGTTTTTGATGGATTGGGTAGTTAAATAATGGCTCATAATAGTCGAGGCCATTAATTCGCCGTACACAATAATTTGATCGTAAAGTGCATCGTAATCTTTCTGTAAATGAGACGATTGAATACAGTTCTCTAGTTCAACATACAGTGTTTCCAGTGCATTTTTTATGGCCAAATGACCGCTTTCAAACAGTATTTTGGCAATTTTATTATGGTCATCAACGATGGTTTGAAAGGCATGATGTACTTGATTGTTTTTTGCATAACAATGTTTGATAACAGATTCTAGGGCATTGGTTGTTTTACCAATCGCACTAATTACGATCAACAAGGACTCAGATTCATGTGCTTTAATGATAGTGGAAACATTTTTAAACCCTTCGGCATCTTTGATGGAGGCTCCTCCAAATTTGAATATTTTCATGGGTATTTTCTTGGAGTCGATTAATTGAAATTTTTTGCGTTGTTTTGCAAAATAAATACCAATTGTCCTCATTCTTGTTATGCCCTATTCTAAAGTTATCACCCTCGAACAATATATTGTAGACCAGCAGTCATTGTATAAGGATGCTGAGGGTTCTTTGAGTAAAATTTTTCGCGCGCTTGAATTGGCTGCTAAAATGGTAAATCGCGATGTGCGTAAGGCAGGATTAGCAGACATTTTGGGTAGTTACGGAACCAGTAATATTCAAGGAGAGGAACAAAAAAAGCTGGATGTTATAGCCAATAATATGTTCATTTCAACCTTGGCAAGAAGTGGAGAAGTGTGCATGATTATTAGTGAAGAGAATGAAGATATTTTCTTTGTCGAGGGCGCTGATTCCAAAAAATATATTGTGGCGATTGACCCCTTGGACGGCAGCAGTAATATTGATGTCAATGCCAGTATTGGTTCCATTTTCTCGATTTACCAACGAAAAAAAAATCATTTGTCTCCTTGTACAGAAGACTGTTTGCAAAAAGGAAAGGACCAAGTTGCAGCGGGATATTTTATTTATGGATCCAGTACAATGCTTGTATATACGACTGGAATCGGTGTTAATGGATTTACCCTAGATGATAGTATTCAAGAATTTTGTCTTTCACATCCCACTATTCAAATACCCGCTGACGGTAAAATTTTTAGTTTAAATGAAGGAAATCAAGATGAATTTTCACAAGGAGTAAAGGATTATATTGCTTTTTGCAAAGCAAAAGACAAAGATAGTTCGAGGCCTTATACAGCCCGATATATTGGAAGTTTAATCGCTGATTTTCACCGCAATCTTCTCAAAGGTGGTATTTTCATCTATCCAGCCACATTTTCTGCTCCAAACGGGAAATTGCGTTTGTTGTATGAATGCAATGCCATGGCTTTTTTGATCGAGCAGGCTGGGGGTTTGGCGAGTTCAGGGAAGGGCAGAATATTGGATATTAGTCCCACCAAATTGCACCAAAGGACACCCCTATTTATTGGCTCAAAAAACATGGTTGAAACGGCATTGTGTATGCTCAATAGTAGCCAATCTAGTGAGACCCTTGCGTAATATCTTGCAAAATATTCAAGGATTGAAGGGTTTTTCCGGGAATTACATGAATCTGGATATAGGCAAGAAGATGGCCAATAATTACCCTTCGAGATTTTAATAAAACATTCGTCCTTTTTTCAATGGCAATTTGATGCAAAAGCGTGCAGTCTTCTGGGCCAATCGTATGGATGGGTAAGCTGCGGTCATTTGCATAGCCACCACCCAGAATATCCAGTCCTTTTCGCATACTTTCCGCATCAATTTGCAGGGCATGGCCAGTTTCTTTACAAAAATTATAAAGGAAATAAATAGGCAAAACAGACAGGTTTTCGACGCCTTCGTTTAAGGCAGTAAAGGTTTCTTTAGACAATAAAAAAAGTGATTCTTCTGGCTGTTCCTCGTGCAATACATGGTTGAGTAGCTCTAAAAAAAACCAGCGAACTTGGTCATGGATTGGGAGGTGTCTGTATCCCCAGCCCGAGATGAGAGACAATTCTTTGGCACGCATCAGGCCTTGATATTTTTTATGGAATACCAATTCAATAATTGTTCCTGGCTGTATGAGCGAATTTTTATTTTGTTTTCCGTGAAGGCCTTGAATAATAAAAGAAGTCAAGCCGAATTCTTTTGTAAACAATTTTACCACTGCAGAGTGATCGGTGTAAGCCGTTTTTTTAACAACAATAGCTTCAGTTTTGACCAGCATAGTGACACAAAACAATTATTGTAAATATTCCCAGGCAATTTTTGGATAGCCTTTTTTTCCTTGGTCATTGTAGAAGTCTACGAAACGCAATTTTATGATCACGCCAGCCTCGCGAATCAAATAAACCCTATTTGGAACCATTGTATATCGATCTGAAACCGGTTCATATTGTTTCCAATCATAACCGATCTCATCCTTTTTTTTTGAAAATATCACCTTTTGGGCAAAGTTTAGATCAATTGTATTAAAGGGTATATCATTGATCTCTGCGACTTCAACTTTCTGGGGATTTATTAAAACCCCGCGGATAATATATGGAAACGGGACACCATTTGGATCAGGGACAAATTTTTTGTAAGTGGTAAAAACAATATCCCAATTATTATTTGAAAAAGGTTCATCGTATACTTCCTTATGGTCGATGAAATTATAGTAAACGAAGTTCATTTGGGGATTTATGGCAAGGGTTTTTTTAAATCTTATGGCAGTGTCATTAAGATAACTATATCCAAATCCATAATATCCGCCAGACAATCCTAGCAGTTGCAGTTTGATATAGCGCATACTGTCGACAATCTTTGCACCCAGATCGAGTATAAAAATTTGGTCTACAATTTCGAATTTTCCGAATCCCATTGGTTTAAAGCATCTGCCAAACGCCAAGGAATCGATTTCTCCCGACGGATTATCGAATTGCCAATTTGCCTTGCGCAGACTATCATGATTAACGCTTTTAAATGAGCAGTTGCCAAATTTAGCAATGGAAAAATTTACGTTTAATCCGCCATTTATTATAATCCGTGGAGCATTATTACACGAAAACCCAATATGCCATAAACCATATTGATTGGTTCTTATTTGTTGTGTTGTAAAGGAGTACCACAATTGGTTTTCGTAGGTTTCACCCATTTTAAAGGTTTGGGTTTGCAAGCCCTTTGAAACCATGGGTTGTGGAAATAGTTTCTCAGGTTTCTCGCATGACAGCATGCCAAGAAATGAAACTGTGAATACCCAAAAAATTGTTCTCATTGGATGTTCAAAGTTAGTGAAATGAAGAAGGATCTACCAGGAGTAATTTGAAGCGCTGCACCACCAGTATGTATTGCACCCATTGATGGGATTCCATTCCCTGGGAAAGTGCCCCCCCTGATTGGCGCTGCCATTTGCGTGATTCCCAATATGTTTTTACAGCCCAACTGCAAAGTCATGGGCTGATTTAGCCATGTATTGTGGATTTTTTCTGGTTTCTTTCTGCCCCTAATATATTTACTTACACTAAGGTCTAATAGGGTATATGCTTCTGCACTGAATGGGGCGCCCCCATTGGCGTAAAAGACTTGGGTTTTCCCCGAAAAACGGGTAAAAATTTGTGCGCTTAATTGGGGTTTTTCAAATGTATAAGCCAGATTTAGTTTGCCCTGAACAGTGCTAAAATGAATTGTTTGGGTTGTGTCATTCAGTTTACTTTTATTGGAAATGCAGTCGAAACCTGCTTTTACATTAAAGCTAGATTGATGGTAGTTGAATTCTGCACCCATTCCTCTGCTATTTAGCTCACCAATATTGATGTATTTAAACAATCGGGTGGAGTTGTCCACAAGAGATAATTGAATTTGATTCGTGAGTTGATTGTAAAATCCTTTTAGCGTAAGACTCACTGCCTGATAGACCGATATCCCGTGGCGGTAGTCAAAGCTAAGGATAGCATTTTGGGAAATTTCTGGAACCAAGTCTGGATTGCCTTGAACGTTGTGATTGATGTCTACAAACAAAAAATTGCGTTCTTTTAAGGTTGGTGAACGAAAACCTTTACCATAAGAACCCCTCATGGTAATGTGTTTGCTCAATACCCATCGCGATTGAAAAGACGGAATTAGGGGGGCGATTTTCCAAGTGGGCCCCAGTATTTCAGGAAAGGGGGTACGTCCAAAAAGGCTATTGTACATGACGCGCAAGCTGGGCCGAATCGATATTTTTGGAGATATTTTCCATTCTGATTCAACAAAGATTCCGACATCATTCATGGCATTGTCCTTTTTTACCCGTTTGGAACTCAGCATTTCAGTATTCGCGTCAAAACCATACAGAAATTGTATTTTCTCTGAAGGTTTCCAAGAAATCAAAGCCCGAGAATTATAGGCCAAATTGAGGGTTGTATCTATTTCCCCAATGAGAGATTCAATTTCATCACCCAGAACCAGATTGCGACGCTTGAGCACATTGAATCGGTAATACCGATTGATTCCATTGGTCCATTGAACTCTGGTATTTTTCCCCAATACGAAATTTGATTGTAAGGCGATGTTATTCCGTTGTGTGTAAAATCGGTTGTTATAACCATATACTGAAACCAAATTGTACTCGGCATCACTTCGATCTAACATCATTTCATGGAGCATCGAACCAGAAAGTTGGTGTTGGCTTTTACCCTTTTTGAATAAAATATTGGCATTGGCAAACACCTTGGTTTTGGGTTTCCAATCGAAGTGACGGTTCGAGGTATCAAAATCCACGCCTCCAAAATAGTGTCTTCCAATAGAAAACGACAAGGGGAGTTGATATGACTTATCGCCAATACTGAGGGGATATTGGACATTGGATTCTATGTTGTAATGCCGGGTAGCATCGGCATAGGCGACCAAGTTTGACTGGGTTTTGGTTTGCAGTTGTTTGGTGATGACATTAATTACGCCAGCGATAGCATCCGAACCATACACAACTCCCATTGGTCCTTCAATAATTTCAATGCGATCAATTTGGCCAACCATAATTTGGCCTAGATCAATATTTCCATTGAGGCGACCAATCATCGGTATTCCATCAATGAGAATCTTCACTGCTTGCCCACCCAATCCCTGCATTGTTATTCCTGTACCCAATTGGGCATCTTGTCCAATTAGAATACCCGACTGATTCTGGAGTACCTCAGCGAGGTTCTGCGCGCCCATTCTTCGGATGGTTTTACCAGGAATTACCTGAACGTTATAAGGAGACTGGCTAATTTTTTTTGCATCTGTATTACCAGTAATCATCACCGGATCAATGAGGTCGGAATTCGAAATGCTATCGGATACCTGTCCAACCGAAATCAGGGGTAGGAAGAAAAATAGTGTTGCAAGTTGGCGAAACATCGCAGGCAGAAATCCAATGAGATTTATTGTTTGAAAAAAGGAAGATTAATTTGTTCGGTAGGGGTTTGAACCAAAATACGGTAAGAACCAGATGCGAGTTGTTCTATAGGGATACGCAGCGATGAATCACTGAGCGAAATGGCATTTAGTGAAGAAATTACACGTCCGTCTGTACCCAATAATTTGATATTGGCACATTGCGATTCTGATGAAATCCACAATAACAATTCTTTTTCTGCTGGGTTCGGAAATAATGTCGCACGCAACTTATTGGTTTTACTCGAAGCACTTACGCGTCCCTTGAGCTCCTGGCGATTGAAATATGTATCTCCTTTGCCAGATCCTGAAAAACCTGTAAAGGAAATCATCCAATAGGCCGTATCGTTAGGGATAACTTGGTTTCGAACGCTTTCTACAATGTAGATCCAGGTATTTTCAATTTTCCAAAGCATGCTTGCATTGTTATAAGTTTTCCAATCAGAGCCAATTTTTGTAAGGTCATTGCTAAGCTGGATTTGATTACCTGGCGTTTTAATCGCATCCAATACTTTGGCTGGATTTTGACCGATTTCTGTCCAAGTGTAATCAGTGATTTTTGAAATTCTGGTTCCACGTTTGCTTTCAACACCCATGGTTGGATAAAATACTGGACTTCCACCACCAGGGGGAACGCTTAGGGCGAGGTATCGGGTAAACAATATGTCGTAGTTATCGCGTAGGGGTTCAACCTGAATTTTCCCTTTTAGGAAGTTATAATATTTATAGCTTTTTCCTGTAAAATCAGATTGCATGAGGGTATCAGTCCTATTGTTGGTTCCATCTAAGCTTCCAAATTTAAAGATGAAATCTCCAGAGATCAATTGTGCAATGGGCATAAATTTGAGAAATGTTTTACCCTTACTAGGGTTGTTTATTACCAATAAATACAAGGAATCTCCGGTGATAATTTTTGTTGTTGGATCATAAACACCCCAACTAAAATCCCACATATTTTTTTTGTTAACAGATTGGTTGAATGCACCCAAATCGTGAACGCTGATACTGTTATAATATTTTTTCCACTTAGTCCAACCGCTTGTATCCATCGAGGTGTAAGCCGAATTGTCTCCATTTGGATAAGCGTATAATTCAATTCCATTCATGTGATTGATTCGTAAACAATTGTCGCGTGATACAGTTGTGTGTGACATGTCCCAAGCGTTAGTAGGGGAGAGTGTTTTTTTTCCAGTACGAATATTAAAATACACACTATTCGAATAACCTTGGTTCATGGTTACCGTGTCAGCAATAATGGTTTGTGATTTAGAAATTGAGGGTACTAGAAGCACTAGGAAAAGAACTGATTGGAGTAGATTATTTTTCATTCTATTTAGATTCCACAAAGTTAAGCCCAGGTGAAATTTGTCTTGCTGGTTTCATTGTAAGAATTCCGTCATAACTTTTGACCATTTATGCATCAAATTATGGTATTCAATAAACTAAAGTTTTTCAAATCCAATAAGCTTGGTAACTTTGTTGTCATTTTTGGGATGCTACAATGGCTAAAATCAAAATTGATATTAACAGTGGTAAAATTGTAAAATCCAATATAGTTGTTGGAATAGATTTGGGTACAACCAATAGCTTGGTGGCATGGATAAATCCCCAAACGAATAAGGCCGAAGTCATTGTCGATGAATGGGGTGCACTACTTCCTTCAGTAATTTTAATAAAGCCCAATGCTGACCCCGTTGTGGGTATTTTGGCAAAGGAATCGTTGCTCGACGCACCCGAACGAACAATTTTTAGCGTGAAGCGTTTGCTGGGTAGAAGTTTTCAAGAAATAACATCAGCACAACAATTTTTGGGATACAACATCGTAGAAGATGAAATTGATTCGATGTTGCGTATCGAGATAGATAAAAAATTGTACAATGCGGTTGAACTCAGTGCGATGATTTTGCGCGCCTTAAAGCATAAAGCAGAAAAAGTATTGGGGCAAGAGGTATTCCAAGCGGTTATTTCGGTTCCAGCGTATTTTAATGACAGCCAGAGACAAGCTACCCGAGATGCTGGAAAATTGGCAGGGTTGGATGTTTTGCGTATCATCAATGAACCAACTGCAGCAAGCCTGAGCTATGGTTTAGGATTGGACCGTTCGGTTTCGCAGACCATTTTGGTGTATGATTTGGGTGGTGGAACTTTTGATATATCAATTTTACAGATTGAAGACGGCGTATTTGAAGTATTGGCAACCCAGGGTGATACCCGCCTTGGTGGAGATGATATCGATTATTCAATAATGGCATTTTGGCAGGAAACACATCCCGCTTTGGCAAATTGTGACCAACCAGGAGATATTCAAGCCCTCAGATTATTGGCTGAAACCGCTAAAATTTTCTTGTCTAACAATACCAATCTCATATTTACAGAATGGTTTGAATTTTCCAATACAAGTACTGTTCAACCCCAGGGCATTGAATCTGCAACGAAGGAAAAGATTGAGCTTTCTCTCAATTATGGTGACTTGGTGAATGCCGCCCAAGTCTTAGTATTAAAAACCCAAGCATGTATTGTCGCAGCCTTGCGTGACGCATCTCTAAAACCCTCCGATATTCAAGCCCTTGTTTTGGTGGGTGGCAGTTCCCGTTATCCTGAGATATCTCGGGTATTATCTGCACAATTCCCGCATTTGATAATTAACAATTCGCTTAATCCAGATGAGGTGGTGGCTTTGGGTGCTGCCATCGAAGCTGATGTGTTGGCAGGTAATCGCAAAGACATTCTTTTGCTTGATATAACGCCTTTGGGATTGGGTATCGAAACTGCAGGGGGTCTGATGGATTTGCTTATTCCTCGAAACACAAAATTACCCTGTCGGGTGCGTCGTGAATATTCTACTTCGGTAGATGGCCAAATCAATCTCCAAATTGCAGTTTTTCAAGGAGAACGTGCGATGGTTAAGGAAAATCGAAAATTGGGTGAATTTATATTAAAAGGTATACCTGCAATGCCTGCGGGATTTCCCAAAATTGAAGTCATTTTCTCTGTAAATGCCGATGGGGTTCTCACGGTTTATGCATCAGAACTTCGCAGTGGAGTCTCCCAAAATATCGAAATAAAACCCCAATACGGACTCAGTGATGAGGCATTAGAAAAGATGTTGTTGGATGGTTTTGCCAACGCACAATCTGATATGCAAGTTCGTGGATTGCAAGAAACAATCAATGAAGCCCAACAATTAATCTATAGCGTAAACCGTTTTATTGCAAAAAATGGGGATATGCTCAGCCCAATTCAACTTGTGGACACCACGCAACGAATTGATGCTCTAAAACGTCTATTAAACATTGGATCAAATAAAGATGCCCTGTTGCAAGGAATAACTGCATTGAATAACCACACCCGTCCTTTTGCAGAAAACCTTATGAACATTGCAATTTCCTCAGCCCTCAAAGGAAAAGAAATATAAGCATGAATAACTTCAGACAATATTGGGTTTTATTTTGTTTTTTGGGTTCTTTCAATGCATTTGCCCAACTTGTTTCTGATCAAGTATATGAAGATCGTCAGAACTTTGGTATCAAAATGGGCTGTGGGATGCATACAATTTACGGCGGAAAACTTCAAAATCCCAAGCCAATGCTCGGATACATTGCTGGATTTTATTGGCATGGAAATGTAGACAAAAAAAGCAAATACAGTTGGCAGATTGGCATTGATATGCGTCTTCGCGGAAGCAATTTTGCCAATGCCAAAAAAGGGGATACAGCCATTAATAAAGCCTATACAAAACTTGGAATAAGTTCTGTTGATATTCCTTTAACGGTCAATTATCGGCTTTCAAAGCAGCAAGAAAAAAATCAAAAGTGTTTACAATTGGGTGTTCAATGGGCATATATTTTTAATTCTGTAGTCTATGTTGGCCCTCAAAAAATACCCTATCAACAAGAGGAATACCTTCGTAAATGGGATAAATTATCCTTAAAACCATTCGAAATTCAAGCTTTGGTGGGATATCAAAACAGGGGCCCATTAATGGGTTATCAGATTTCTGTAAAATATGGTTTGAATAGTATCAACAATAATTTTAACCTCAAGGGGGTATCCCCAACGACAGATCCCCTATTGGAGCCAAAGGGCAGGTCCCAGAGAATCGGAACTTGTAGCCTGGAACTTGCCCTTATTTTCTAAGTGTAGACGTTTCCGTACCTTTGTATTCCAATGTCATCTGTTGCCTTTTACACCCTTGGTTGCAAACTCAACTATGCCGAAACTAGCATTATTGCCCAGCAATTAACAAAAGCGGGATTCGAGAAATGTGAATTTCAGGATGGGGCAGATGTATATGTTATCAATACTTGCAGTGTAACTGATCATGCCGACCGCAAATGCAAGAAAGTGGTTCGAGAGGCATTAAAACACAATCCCGATGCTTATATAGTTGTGATTGGTTGTTATGCCCAGTTAAAACCGAACGAAATTGCCCAGATTCCAGGAGTTGATAGGGTTTTAGGTGCTGCAGAAAAATTTCAATTGATAGACCATCTACAAACTTTGGTTAAAGAGCCTAAGACAGTTGTTTTCAATGCCCCGATTAAAGAGGTAAATACATTTGTACCGGGCTTTAGCATGGGTGATCGAACGCGTATATTTTTGAAGGTACAAGATGGGTGTGATTATTTTTGTAGTTTCTGTACCATCCCATTGGCGCGCGGAAAAAGTCGCAGCGCAACGATTACTGAAACCTTGTCTCTTATAAGAGAAGCGGCCCAAAGTGGAGCCAAAGAAGTAGTGCTTACTGGCGTTAATCTCGGTGATTTTGGGAAAAATCAGGGTCAAACTTTTCTCGACCTGATTCAAGAAATAGATACCATTGATGGCATTGAGCGTTTCCGTATCAGCAGCATTGAACCCAATCTATTGAACAATGAAATTATAGAATTTGTGTCTAAGAGTAAGCGTTTTGTTCCCCATTTTCACATACCGCTTCAAAGTGGTAGCGATGAAATTCTTCTTGGAATGCGGAGAAGATACTCCCGTGAATTATATGCGGAACGCATTAAAACAATCAATCGATTGATGCCCCATTGTGGAATTGGGGTCGATGTTATTGTTGGTTTTCCAGGAGAAACCCACGAACATTTTATGGAAACCTATCAATTCTTGACAGAATTAGAGGTGTCCTATTTACATGTTTTTCCTTACAGCGAACGCCCCAATACAACCGCGAAAAGAATGCCGGGTTCAGTGCCTGTAAAAGTGCGAAATGAGCGCGGCGAAATGTTAAGGGGATTGAGTGAAAAAAAGCGTATGGCCTTTTACCGAAGCCATCTGGGAAAAAAGCGAACCGTATTATTCGAAGAAGGGTCAAACCGTGGGACGATGTTTGGATTTACGGATAATTATATCAAAGTGGCCATAGACTACGATCCATTGTTGGTGAATTCCTTGGCCGGGGTTTGCTTGGAATCTATCAACCCTGAGGGTTGTGTAAACGGTATATTTGATTACGCCGAAGTTCATCACTAACTTGCAAGGGTGTTTCCAACATTGTTTCATTTTGTTTTTGAACTTACAGGTATTTCCTTGCCGTTTCTCCAAGTAGTTAATACTTTTGGTTTTTTTGTGGCGCTGTCTATTGGCGCAGCCTATTGGTCAATGGCCTCTGAATTTGACCGCAAGACATTATTGGGGCATTTTTCAAAAGTAAAAGTCAAACAAGTGACAGGCCTTCGTATTGCGTTAAGCGAATATATCATCAATGGATGTATGTCATTTATTTTTGGGTATAAAATTTTGTATTTAATGGTGAATTCTGGTGAAGGATTTTCCCCGCAAGATCATGTTTTCTCATTGGAGGGTAGTTTTGGCTTGGGATTTTTACTTTTGTCTTTATCTATTGGAAAAACTTTTTACAGTGATAAAAAGCAACGCAAGGAAACGCCTTCTGAATCAATCGAAGAATTAACGGCTTCAGCCCATATGGGAAATATCACTACAATAGCACTACTGTCTGGATTTTTCGGAGCCAAGGTATTTCATCTATTGGAAAACCCAGAACAAATTGACCCCAATACGTTTATTCAAGATTTATTTAGCAGTGGGGGTTGGACTTTTTTTGGAGGACTAATTTGTGGTGCGATAGGCGTAATTTGGTATACAACAAAGAAGGGATTGAATTGGCGTCATGTAATTGATTCCAGTGGACCTGCCATGATGTTGGCGTATGGGCTGGGTCGATTTGGCTGTCATTTTTCGGGTGATGGAGATTGGGGAATCGCCAATTTAAAACCCAATCCTGGATTGCCTGATTGGGCCTGGGCTTATAAATATCCACACAATGTTTTGGGAAAAGATTATGCTGCCAGTGGCATGGAACAGATTCCGGGCTCGGTGGGAGAATATTCTTATCAGCTTATAACTCCAGTATACCCAACTCCTTTGTATGAAGCGTTGATGGGGCTAATGCTGTTTGCATTGTTGTGGTTTTTCTTTCGTAAAAAAGACCTTGTTCCGGGCCAATTTTTTGCTATTTATTTGGTTTTTGCAGGATGCGAGAGATTATTAATTGAATCGATTCGGGAACATGGCGAGAGTCTTTACAGGTTCTCTGGAATTGAATTTTCTCAAGCCCAATTGATTTCCTTATTATTGATTCTTGCGGGTGTCTTGGGCTTTGCTTACTGGAGAGTGTTTCCGACACCAACAACTTCCAAAAAAGTGTAAGTAATTCCTATGAAACAAGGGCAAACGCATGAAATATTTATCTATCATACACAATCAGTACATTTTACAAGGGTACAAATTACTACGAAGGTATTGTAAGCGCTTACAGAGCGTAAATCCCAAATCAATTTCCGCTCATTTTGGGTTCAATAGATGCTTGGTGAACGCCCAGAAGAATGTTTCATTGAGGCTGTATTGCTTTCATTCTTTTCTGCTACTGGGAATATCAATGCCCCAATTGCATGCCCAAGTCAACCCATCAGACAAACTGAGGGTTGATACCATTATAGTAGAAGATTTTGATCGATTGGATCCTGTATATCTTTCTGGTAGCATCGATGAATCCAAGAAAAAGGAATATCAGATTTTGAAGCGTAGGGTAATAAAAACAATGCCTTTTGCCAAAATGGCGGCCATGAAGATGAAGGCAATGGAAGATAAATTACAAACGATTCAGGGCAAACGGGAACGCAAGAAATACATCAAACAATGTGAGGAAAGTATTAAGATAATGTACCTTGAACAATTGAAAAATTTAACCATTGGCGAGGGGCAGGTTCTGATGAAATTATTGCACAGAGAAACTGGGAAAACTTCTTGGGAGATTATGAAAAACTATCGAGGGGGATTTGAATCAATCGGATGGCATGCCTTGGGTACTTTGTACGGACAAAATATGAAGGTGGAATATGATCCTGTTTTGGATTATCAAATAGACCACATTATCAAACAAGGCCGTCTTGAGTAATTTTTACCCTATGGGGTCATATATCTCCCGTTTTTCCCTACACATTATCCATGTAAAAGGGTTCGATTTTGGCATTCGGATTTCTGTGTTTTGGTGAAGATAGCTTTCACACATACCTTGTAATTTTTGTAAAAAAACTCAGGCGAAATATTATTGATAGACTTATTTATTTGGCTGAGTTCATTTCTTGGAGCAGATATCCGCGAACATGGGCCTAAAGTAAATTGAATATCTGCGAATTTACCACGACCCACAAACACTTGGCTTAGAACTTTACTTTTCGAATAATGTAAAATACCAAAGGAGCGCCAATGATTGCCATCATCGCATTGATTGGAAGGGAAAAATTTTGAATTAAATTATGAGACAAAACATCACCTGTAAGGGTCAATAGAATGCCATACAATGCTGTTGGAACAATGTTTTTACTGTGCGATTCTGTACCGCTAATGCGGCGTGAAAGGTGGGGTGCAATCAATCCAACAAAAGATATTGGACCACAGTAGGCTGTGGTCAAAGCCGCCATGACGGCACTGCCTGCAATCAATAGAACACGTAATCTATGGGTTGATTTACCAGAACTGATTACATGGATATCGCCCAGCAAATAAGTGTTAAACGAATGGCGGTTATACCACAGTATTGCACCACCAAAAAAAGTTGCTCCTGCAAAGGGAAACAATTGCGAAATTTCTATTCGGTCAAAGTTTCCCATACCCCAGAGTACAAATTGTTGGATTTGTTGTGCGGATGCCATTTGTTCGATAATGTCAACCGCAGCTCCAAAAAAGTATCCCAGAACCAATCCCAATAACAGTAAACTGTGAAGTTGTTGTAATCGTTTGTGAATCCACAATTGAATCCCCATTACCAGTAAGGCCCCCAACAAGGCAGCAAGGGGTTGAAATGAAACACCAAAACCACTGTAGTCACTAAAATAGTATCCACCGAAAAAAGTAAGTATTGCTATACCAAAAGATGCTCCGGGTGTTACGCCGATCAAAAATGGTCCAGCCAGGGGATTGCGAAACAAAGTTTGCATCATTAGGCCGCTCCAAGCCAAGGATATTCCAGCCAATACAGCGCCCAATACCCTGGGTAAACGACAGTCAAAAAACAGGGTGCTATCGGAAGCCAAAGATGCATTCTTGTTCAATATCGAAAGTCCAGCCATAAGGTCATAACCCAACAATGCCAAAATAGAAATCCCCAAAACGATTTGTAAAGCAGTATTTTTTTTCATTCTTTCGTTTGGTTTTGTGCCTTGTATTGAGGTTCTGAAGGGACAGATTGTTGTGTTTGACAGTCATAGCCTTTTGGCCTCTGAGTTCGATTATGTATCATTTTAACAGCAGGCCAATGATATTATTTTGAACACGGAAGGTAATAATGACTTTTCTCAACATCAAAGGTAGTGTCCTGAAAAATCATGAACAAATCTTGTAGTATTAGATTGGGATAGATACAGCCCATATCCCAATACGGATTGCTACCATTGGGGTTCAGTTTTTTGTTGTAATGATATAAATGATGATTGTTAAAAGCCTTAATGGATGAAATGCGTTGATCCATGGCAAGTATGCATTCTCGACTAGAACAAAGATCTGTATTAATCCAGATATCAGCCTTTGAAAAAATTTGAATGGCTTGTTCGATCCCCAGAATATTGGTTCCCGTCCCCTGGCCTGGCGTCACCAATAGATTCCCTCCTGCGTCGTAAACAATTTGTTTTTGGTAGGCTTCTTGTTGTGGTACAAACCAAAGGCCATTGTAAGGAATATTGCTGGCAACAGCAGGTCGGAATTTGACATGGCTTGTTTTTTCTCGAATTTTCTCGTAGTCTGATTTAACTTGCTTAAATATTTGTTGGCCTTTGATGGGGTTTCCCAAAATCCATGACAGTGCATGAATCCATTCGGCTCTACCCAAAGGATGGGTTTCGAGGTGATGTTGACACCACAATACCGGAAATTTGTTTCTGCCAATTCTGTCAATCAATGCGGCATCGCTCCCATTGACAAAGTATCCAATGAATAAATCGGGTTTACAAAGAAATACTGTTTCGGGGAGAATTGACCCATTGGGTGCAACCTCAATCAAGGGTTGGAGTGAGGATTTATTATACAATAATGGGTGAGAGATATAGGATTTAGATTCTACACCCACCAAATCTTGCAATTTTCCGAGCTCGGCAATCATCGATGTATGAGTGGAGGAAATACTTACAATGCGTTTGTGGGTTAAAATTTTTGTATACCCTGAGATTTCTTGTGACTTTCCCCAAAAAAATTGACCCAAAATGGTTTTGTTGTTGTTACCAGAATACAGAATCAAAAAACTGTCAGATTCTGAACAACCCAGTGAGAAAAGTGAAGCATAGTCATTCTTTATCCACACAATGTCTGACTTGACTGCTGAATTTGGATTCGAATGGCAAGAGAAAATGTTCAAAAGGCACAGCGTAAACGCCCCAATTACAAGCCTTTTTAGTATTTGTTTCATCACGTGTTCAAAATTAGTACAAAATATCGCACAGCACTCGAAAGATAGTATTGGCGACTCCTCAAAATCACAGACATTTGTTGCAATATGTACCATCCCCTTTTTCGATACCGATATTTTATTTTATTTGGTGTGTTTGCTCTTTGGATGTCATTTTTTGATTTGAATAATATATTTTTTCGATACCAGCTCCTCAACGAAATTTCGATACTGGAAGACAATATCGACGAACATAATTCCAAAATTGCTGAATTGGAGACGCTCAAGAAAGATCTACTTGGCAATGACCGCAATCTCGAGCGATATGCCCGCGTAAAATACCTAATGAAAAAAGATGATGAAGATCTTTTCGTTATTGTGGAGGAAAAAAAGCCAACAAAGGATGAATAGTGTTCATAAAAACAATGTAAGTTGTGGATTTTTATTGCCTGAGATACAATAAGTTTGCACCCAACAAGCCGGTCAATAATTTCTATAAAATATGAATTTCATAGCTACCTCAAGCGAACTTTTGCAACATCTGTTAACGGTTAACGGTGCCATTATGTCTAAGCCAATTATTCCGATTTTGGATAATTTTTTGTTTGACATCAGTGAAAACAAACTCAAAATATACAGTACAGACCTTGAGACAAGTATGATAACCACCATGCCTGTTACCTGCAAGGAAAGTATAAAAGTGGCTGTCCCAAGCAAAATGATCATTGATATTTTGCGTTCTTTACCAGACCAAGGCGTCACTTTCAGTGTTGATCCACAAACCTTTGGAATTGAAGTAGTAAACAACAATGGTCGGTATAAAATGGCTGGCCAAGATGGTGTAGATTTTCCTGCTGTCCCAGAAACACCTCCCGAAGGAAGTTTTACCATACCTGCAAATATTCTATTGCGTGCTATCAATAAAACATTGTTCGCTGCTGGATCCGATGAATTACGACTCAATCTTGCAGGTCTATATATAGAGATCAAAAACAATTCACTCATTTTTGTAGCTACGGATGCCAATAAGTTGGTTCGCTTAACTCGAAAAGATTTCAATGTGGGGATTGAAGATAATATTCTCATTCCCAAAAAGCCTTTGAATCTGCTTAAAACTGCATTGCCAAATGATGAGACTCCCGTAGTGGTTGATTTCAATAAATCAAGTGTGTATTTCAGCTTCGGAGAAACCCGTGTTTTGTGCCGATTGGTGGACGAGAAATATCCAGATTACGCCTCAGTTATTCCTGCAGAAAACAACAATGTAATTACAATTTCGCGTATGGCTTTGTTGAGTTCAATCAATCGGATTAGCATTTTTGCGAGCAAGACAACTTACCAAGTACGTTTTAAGGTTATCGGAAATGAACTCACCATTAGCGCTGAAGACATTGAAATGGCAAATGAGGCTGTAGAACGAATTACTTGTGAATACGATGGCAGTGATATGGAAATAGGGTTTAATGCAAGGTTTTTGAAAGAAATGCTCGCAACTATTGACGGAGAACAAGTTCAGTTGCGTTTGTCTGTCCCCAATCGTGCCGGTTTGTTGGTTCCTTTTGAAAATGAGCGAGATGAGGACATTACCATGCTGATCATGCCCATGATGTTGAATAACTATTAATGCAGTTACTCAAATACCGCGCTTCCCACCCGAATCATAGTACTTCCATGTTTGGTGGCAAGTTCGTAGTCTGAACTCATTCCCATTGACAATTCCCTGAACGACTTCTGGCTGGGAAAATAATTTTTTCTAACATGCAAAAAGAGTGTTTGCATAGCCATAAATTCTCGTTCTATTTGTTGTTTGTCTTCCGTGAAAGTTGCCATCGCCATTAAACCGCAAACCTGAACATATTCTAGTTCTTCAACAGCACAAGTCCCAAAAAATGCATCAATTTCGTCTGGGTGTAGTCCAAATTTACCTTCTTCTTTGGCAATGTGTATCTGTATTAAGCAGGGTATAATTCGCCTCAGTTTTTGAGCCTCACTATTAATTTCCTTCAATAAAATTAGGCTATCAACGGAGTGTATCATACTGATAAACGGAACAATATATTTTACTTTATTGCGTTGCAGATGCCCTATTAAATGCCATTCGATGCCCGCGGGTAATGCGTGTACTCTTTCCAGTAATGCCTGAACCCGATTTTCGGCAAATACCCGATGCCCCGCATTGAATGCCGCAATGATTTCTTCGACAGATCGATATTTGCTCACCACTATCAAAGTGCTTTGTTCTCCAATGCTTTCCTTGATTCGTTTGATATTTTTAGCAATACGCGTCATTTTTTGTAAATTTGTAGGGTTGTGATACGCAGATTTCTTACTTGCAAAATTACCCTATTCCTACTAATTTGTTCGGTATTTGCTTGTCATTCATCGCCCAATAAGGTTTCTGATGAAAAAATGATTTCTATTTTGGCAGATGCAATGCTGCTTGAGGCATCCAATCAAATACACTATAACTATGCAATTCTACCAGATTCGGTGTGGTTTAATGAATACTCTTTTATTTGTAAAAAGCACCTCATAAACTTCGAAGATTTTAAATCACAACTTCATTGGCTCAAAGAGAATCCGGATGAGTTTAGTTCAATCATGGAGAAAGTAATTACCCGCTTACAATGGACCGATTTGAATGCCAAAAAGGGTGCTCCGTGAACTATCCAGTTGATTTTGAGCGTATTGTCGGGTTCGACTTTGTGAGAAGTTCAATTTTGAGTCGATGTCGTTTCCCAAGCAGTCAATTATTGGCAGAATCATGGCAGATGTCTGTAGAATTTGAGGAGGTTCAGCAACGATTGGATTGTATCGATGAATTGCAGCGTTTGAATGATGAATGTCCCAGTGCTTTGGATTTCAAGGGCGAAGATATTTCGATATTTTGTGAAAATTTGGGTATTGAGCATTACATGTTGGAAGAGGAATCTTTATCCTCGATTTTACAAATTGCAAAATCGTATGTAAATCTCTCAACAGCAGTAAACAATAAGGCAGAAAAAATGCCTTTGCTAGCGGCCAATTTACCCCCCGAAGAATCTTGTAAAATGGTGCTTATAGCCATAGATAAACTATTGGATGTATTTGGTCAGGTATCGCCAAAAGCATCGCCACAGTATGCCAAGATTGCAAATGAAATTCTTCGTTTAGAACTCGCGGCTCGCCAGACAATGAAGGGTATTTTTCGCGATTGGAAAGCCCTTGGATATACTGCTGAAACAGATATCACGGTTCGAGAAGATCGATTGGTAATTCCTATTTTAGCAGAGTATAAACGCAAAGTGAATGGGTTTGTGAAAGACATTTCGGCGACCGGAAAAATATTTTTTGTGGAGCCCACCCAGATGCTTGAGATGAACAATCGATTGAAGGAGTTGGCGGCCGATCGAAAAAGAGAACGAGAAAGAATCCTAAGGCAAATAACCGCTGTTTTGGCACCCCATAAAATTGCATTGCAACGCGCCATGCACCGTTTGTCAGAGACCGATTTTTTGTTGGCCAAATGGAGTTGGTGTATGCAAGAAAATGCCCAGCGACCCAAAGTAAGCGCTTCTCCACAAATCACCCTGCGCAACGCCGTTCATCCCCTTCTTCGCAAGGAATTGAAATCCCGAAAATCACCCGTAATACCCTTAAATATGTCATTGGAAAATCGACGTATCATGGTTGTCAGTGGGCCCAATGCTGGGGGTAAAAGCGTGGTCTTAAAAACAGTATTATTGCTTCAATACATGGTACAAAGTGGATTGTTTGTTACCGCAGACGCCGAAAGCCGTTTGGGTATTTTTTCATTCTTAGGCATTGATTGTGGAGACGGACAAACCATAGAGAAGGGATTAAGCACATTTAGTGCTCATTTACTGCATTTAAAAAATTTGCTCAACCATGCCAATGAAAGTTCGTTGATTGGAATAGACGAGATTGGCACTGGAACCGATCCTCGATTTGGGGCTCCCATTGCCCAGGTTGTGTTAGAAAATTTGCTCGAGGCTGGCTCTTTTGTTATTGCGACAACCCATTTTTCTCAATTGCGTGAGTGGGGTTTGGATTCGGCAGAGGTAGTGCAGGCAAGTATGGCTTACGATGTTCAGGCGATGAAGCCCTTATACAATTTGGTAGTGGGTAAACCAGGTTCCTCTTTTGCACTTGAATTGATGCGAAAAACTGCTTTTGATGTTTCTTGGATAGACAGAATAAAAGCCTTGACAGGACAACAAATGGTTAAATCAGAAGGGTTGATGTTGGATCTTGAAAAACAAAATCAACGCCTTGTAGAGCAGTTAACATTGGTTGATAAAAAGTTAGAACACCTTCAAACGCTTGGTGATTCTTACCAAGAGTTGAAGGATACCTTACACCAAAAACGGAACGATTATATTCAATCCGCTCGAAATGATGCCAAAAAAATTCTTGCCGATACCAACAAACAAATTGAAAACACCATTCGGGTGATTCGTGAACATAGTGCTGCCAAGGAAGAAACCCAAGTGGCAAGGCAAAAACTCGCAGAGTACAAACAAAAGATAGACTTGCTTGGAAAAGATTACAATGAAAAAGGATTTCACCATGCAAAAATAGAATTGGCAAATTCTACTGCTCCCCCTACAGCAAAAGTATCGCAAAATACAATGCAGACGAAATCCCCAAAGTTATCAAAGTCTAATGGCATCAAAAATTCTATGATTCATAATCTCAGAGTTGAAGAAGAAGATAAGCTTGCCCAAAAACTTGTCTATCCGGGCGATAGTGTTGCGCCACAATTGACAGTAAATCCCCAAATTATTATGCCGGGGATAAAGGTAAAGAGTCTGGTAACAGGGGCCGAAGGCGAAGTATTGGATTGTAAAAAAGGGAAGGTTTCAGTGGCATTTGGGATGATAAAAATGTGGGTTCCATTATCGGAGCTGGCTGTTGCAAGGGAACAGTCGAACGATAAATCACAGCGAAACAGTTCAACGGGTGGATACCCGTGGCTTGAGCGTCAATCAGTGTATAATTTGGTATTGGATGTGAGGGGGGAGCGCTTGGATGATGCATCGCAAAAAGTTTTATTCTGGTTGGAAGAAGGACATTCTTTGGGCAAGCAACAGCTAAAGATTATTCATGGTCGGGGCGACGGTATTTTGCGCAAAGGACTAAAAACGATGTTGAAATCAATTGAATTTGTTCGAAGTTATTACCACGAGACAGAATCAGATGGAGGCGATGGCGCATTGATTGTAATGTTGTTATGATAAATAATCTTTTCAGGGTATTTTTGTAGACCCATGACATTAATTCTTGATGGCACAATCGCCGCCGCGTCTATTCGAATGCACATTGCTACAGATGTTGCAGAATATAAGAAAAAAGGCCATCGTCCTCCCTGTCTTATTGCCATTTTGGTGGGAGAGGACGGAGCAAGCATGACCTATGTGGGTGCTAAAAAAATTGCTTGCGAAGAAGTTGGATTTATCGGTGAAGTTCGTCGATTTGGTGCGGATATTTCGGAAACGGAACTTATTAATGAAATTCAAAAAATAAATTTAGACGATTCAATAGATGGATTGATTGTGCAATTGCCCTTGCCCAAACATATTTCAGAAGAAAAAATAACCCAAACGATTTTACCCCAAAAGGATGTGGACGGTTTTCATGACATCAATATGGGCAAATTGGCCAAGGGTGCTGCCGATGGCGTTAAGCCAGCAACTCCGTATGGAATTACATTATTAATGAAGCATTATGGCATTGATGTTTATGGAAAGCACATTGTAGTAATTGGCAGGAGCAATATCGTGGGTCGGCCTATGAGTATGTTGCTTTCCGCCGCTGCACCATACGGAAATGCTACTGTCACCCTTTGCCATAGCCGTACAAAAGAGTTGTCGTCTTTTACCAAAATGGCAGATATTTTGGTTGTTGCTTTGGGCAAGCCAGGATTTATTACTGCCGAAATGGTCAAAGATGGGGCTGTAATTATTGACGTAGGCACAACGCGCGTGGTCGATGCTTCCCGAAAGAGTGGTTGGCGATTGCAAGGGGATGTTGATTTTGATTCTGTTTTTGACAAAGTTTCTGCCATAACACCCGTTCCAAAAGGTGTGGGACCGATGACCATAACAGGTCTAATGATGAATACACTGGAGGTTTACAAGGCAAAGTTTGTATGAATCTTTACCCTGTGATGGAACATTTTTATACAATTCAGGGAGAAGGTATGCATACTGGGAAACCAGCCTATTTTATTCGGTTGGCTGGATGTGATGTAGGTTGTGTATGGTGTGATGTTAAAGCGAGTTGGCTTACCAATGGAGTTGCGGTTCATACAGCCGATGAAATTTGTGTTTGGGTTAAGAAAACAATGGCTCAAATTGTTGTAATCACTGGTGGAGAGCCTGCTATGTATGATTGCAATGAATTGGTGGATGCTTTGCATACAGCTGGGTATAGGGTTCACGTAGAAACTTCTGCTGCTTATGCATTGAGGGGGAATTATGACTGGGTTTGTATCTCACCCAAAAAATTCAAACAGCCTGTCTTGGATGAAATGAAAAATGCCAGTGAATTGAAAGTCATTGCCGTCAACGCCTCCGATTTTGAGTGGGCAAAGCAATGGGCCAATACTTGTAATAATGAGTGTGTCCTTATTATCCAACCCGAATGGGACCGCCGCGAACGAATGCTCCCCCAAATAATTGAATTTGTTAAATCCAATCCGCGATGGCGAATTGGTATCCAATCGCATAAGATTATTCATGTTCCTTGAGAAAAGGACATCGCAAAAAACCGTGTGTAACTTTGAATGTTGCCGCGAATAAATACAAACGACTGAGGGTATTTTTGTAGATATGCGAAGTAAATGGGCATTCTATGGATGTTTTCTCTTGATGGTATTGTTGGCTTCATTTGTCTGTCCTCCGGATTCTCCTAGATCGCTGATTAACAATCCTTATAATATGAGCCGATTGCATCGGTTTTCAGATAGTAGTCATTTTAAAATCGACAGTTTTTTTCGGCGCATGTACCAGTCTGGTATTTTCAATGGATCGTATTTATTTTATCGAAACGACAGCCTTATATATGGATCTATGGGGTATGCTGCATTCGAAACAAAAGATTCAATTCAGCCCACGGATTTATTTCAACTCGCCAGTGTTTCAAAAATATTTACGGGCATGGCCGTAATGTTACTGGTTCAAGATGGGTATGTAAAAATCAGTGATAGTGTGCATTGGTATATTCCAGAATTGCATCGACGCAACCTTACCATCAAACACTTATTAAGTCATACCAGCGGATTACCAGATTATTTTTATTTTGACCTCAAAGCATGGGAGAAACCCAAAGACCATATGGAAAACCAAGATGTAGTGCAGTTGCTCAATGCTCAATTGCCTACACATTTTGCCAAGCCGGGGAAATATGATTATTGTAATTCAAATTTCGCCTTACTTTCCTTGCTTACAGAAAGACTATCCGGAATCGATTTTCGCAGGTTCGTAAAAACTCGGATAATGAATCCTTCGGGAATGAAATACTCCCACATATCCGATTTTGATAGCTTGGCTTTGCACAATTATCCTGTTCAAGGCTACGACAATAAACATAGGTTTAATGACAATATTTTCAATGGAACTAGCGGCGATAAAGGGGTATATTCAAATGTATTTGAGATGTTGGCATTGGATCAGATGTTGCGCACCGATTATATGTTGCACACAGTACAGAAAAATCTAATGACAACCCCCCAAACCATAGTCAGTGCAGATGCATTTTATGCCTTGGGATGGAGAGTCAAGTGGATAGATGGACAGAAATGGGTATTTCACAACGGTTGGTGGAAGGGGTTTCGTACCTATTTTTGGCGTTGCTTGGATGAAAATAAGTGCTATGTGGTACTCACCAATCATGTGCATGGACCATTTTTAAAAACCATTGATATGGTGGCACTCTTGAAGTAGAAAATTGTGTTTGCAGACAAAGGTTTTTTTCAATCCTTGTAATCTCTTTTCTATCAATATCCAATATAGTGTTAATGACCCACCAATACCGGTCCCTTGGAAGGGTATTTTCTGTAAAATTAAGATTCTTGTCTGGGTACATCGAAATATCCAACAGGCGCCCCAGGCAATTAAAAATTTGAAGTCAGTAGTATTTGGATTGTATATGTACCCATTTTTATAATGTATATACCAACGGGTAGGTTTATAGATGTTGATTGAATACCAGAAGGTATAAAGCGCTCAAATAGCAATAATCCCATGGAAGAATAAACAGACAGTTTTTGGCGCTTTAAATTTGAAGAAACAAGAACTTGTTTGGTAGTATTAAAGTATGGTGGACGGGGGTTTTCTGTTATTTTTTCTTGGCTTAAGGTCGCTAATTGGTGTATCACCCCAACGGCATCCAAATCAAATCCAGAACTTCCAAAATTGGTTGGCCACGGATCATTGATCATCCGACCATAGCGATCTCGGCTTCCCCAAAGCGAATCTACACATCCCACAACGTCAATTATTTTAATGAATCGAATGTTATTGGTATTGATTGCATCCACTTTCGGCAAATCGGCCAAATCAAATGGCGTTCCAAATGGGTGGCGATATTTACCCGCAAGATTATGAATTTTGGTGGCATGGGAAAACCCAAAACTTGGGGTTTGCTTTTTTGTTGGGTTCAATGATTCTGCGGGAAATCTCTGCCAATGGATACTATCTGAACTCACTTCTACAAATGCCAATTCCAAGAAACTATCCGAAAACGCATTTTCAAAGACTGCAAAATCAAACCCTTCACCATCAAAAATGGGCGAGTCAAATCCTAGAATTGCAATGCCTCGATCTCCCAAGCTCACAACACCGTTTTGCGCAGCTTCTCCCAAAGAAAACTCTGAAATCCCTACATTGGCATAACCCGAATCGGCGAGATTTATTTGTTTCAGACCTCGCTTAAGTGTGCATTGTGTTGCCCAAGATACAAAGCAAGAACTATCGGCTTTTATCGCAGTCGATCCTGAAATTCCAGCTGCTGGCGCAAATTGAGCTGAAATAGGCAGGCATAAGATAAAATTTGCAAGACAAAAAAAACAGGTTAAAATTTTCAAGATTGCAGCTATGGGTTAAGATTTACATGAACCTTTGGGTGTTGCAGTAATTCTGTGTATCGGTGCTTTCAAAATTCGATAATTAAAACAGAAAATTGGATGCAAACAATATTTTTTTGACTTATGCAGACAATTTTTTTTCGATTCCGTTTACGATTTCGTCACACATTGAATGATTTTTGGCCAACAAAGTGCGGGCCTGGGAAACTATATTGTTGGCCCATTCTGTGTCATCAAGGCTTTTTGCATTGATTAATACATTCAACCATGCGCCGCGAACCGCAGTTTTGATGCATAAAACACCAACTCCCACATCACTCAAGGAATTGGGATTGCCATGTTCGGCCATTTGTTTTAGCATGGGGATACATGAAAAGGCAGTTTGCATTGTGCGAAATGGAACTTCGGTCGCATATTTTGATGCATCTTGAATGGCCTGTTTACGGATGTTTATTTGGATGTCATTGTCCTTTGGTAGGCCGTAAGCCTGCATTATTTGTTCAAAGGCCCTTGTGTCTTCGTCTATCAGCGAAACAAGTGCTTTTTTGTGTATTTGACCTTGTTCGGACCATGGTGAGAATTCGTCTAAACGTGTTTCCCATCCTTTTTTGATTGCGCTCAAGTTGGCCACCATTGTTCCCAATGCCGCGCCCAAAGCGCCCGACAAGGCAGCAATACTTCCACCACCAGGCGCAGCACTGTCGCGTGCAGTTTCGTCGACAAAATCGCTGAGGGTCATGTCAGCCAAAATAGATTGGGTTTTGTTGCGCATGAAATATTCGATAATTTTTTTGTTGGGATCAAATATACCCAATTCGGCCAATCCCATACTTCTTACTGCCGAATCTATTAAATCTGCTTCGCATACCCCACAGCTTAGGCCTTGTTTTTTTAAGAAATACCGGCCTGCGTCCAACATTGGCTCCAAAGGTATCAATCCCACCAATTCAGAACCTGTTACCCTCAGCCCTCTGTAGTATGCAGCTTTTCGGGTTTCTTCAAATGCAATGTGCATGGGTGTTACCTGTGTATTTGTAAGGTTCATGGATATTTGTGCCATCTTGTATTCTTCAATATACCACCCAATGGCTTTGACTGACTTTAGTTTTCCGGGGATTCGAACGTCTTCACCATTTTTATCTTTGACAATGGGACCGGTATAAGGATTACCCTCTCGTTTAACCCTTCCGGCCTCACGAACATCAAAGGCAACCCGGTTGGCAAGGCGTGTACTTTGGGTATTGAGGTTAATATTAAACGCAATTAGAAAATCTCTTGCACCAAATACTGTTGCTCCTGCGCGAGTGTTCATAATTGATTTTCCGAAATCGGGTTTCCAATCTGGCTGTTTTATTTTTTCAAAAAATCCTTCGTATTCTCCGCTACGAATGATCGCGAGGTTCTTTCTTGCGGGATTGTCTTGTGCATACTCATATAAATAGGCTGGGATAGAAAGCTCATCTGCCACGCGTTTTGCAAGTTTCTTTGCAAAGATTGCTGTTTCTGCCATGCTGATTCCAGCAATTGGGATGAGCGGACATACATCCGTGGATCCCATTCTTGGGTGAGCGCCAATGTGCTGACGCATATCAATTAGTTCGGCCGCTTTTTGAATGCCGCAAAAAGCAGCCTCTATTACTTCATTGGGTGAACCCACAAAAGTTAGAACTGTCCGGTTTGTGGCCTTGCCCGAGTCTATATCAAGAATTCTTATGCCTTCTATTGTTTCGATTGCATTTTTGATTGCATTAATGATCTGTGGGTTGCGCCCTTCGCTAAAATTGGGTACACATTCGATAATTTGTTGCATGATGCAAATTTATTCGGAAACCATCGAATTTTGTTGTGATATTTAATTCCGCTTTGTGGAAGTTCTTTGGGTGATTTAACAAAAAGCAAATTCCATAGAATCCAAAGTGCTAATTTGTGGGTATATTCGCCCTCTTTTATGACGCTTATCAAATCAATTTCAGGAATTCGTGGAACTGTGGGTGGAATAGCGGGTGAAAACTTCACTCCCATTGATATTGTAAAATATACTTCTGCATATGGCACTTGGGTTTTACAACAAAAAAAAGGAAAAAAAGTTATCGTTGGAAGAGATGCCCGTATTAGTGGTCCCATCGTGCATGAATTGGTGATTAACGCCCTTCTGGCGCTGGGATTAGATGTTGTAGATGCTGGATTGAGTTCAACCCCAACGGTTGAGATGGCTGTGATTGAAGAAAAAGCCGCCGGTGGAATTATAATTACAGCAAGTCATAACCCCAAGCAGTGGAATGCCCTTAAATTGTTAAATTATAAAGGAGAATTTATAAGCGCAACACAGGGTGAAAATGTATTGCTTTTGGCCGAAACGGGTGTAATTGATTTTGCATTAATTCATAAAATTGGATCTAGGTCTTACAAAGATTTTTTGGATATGCACATTCAAAAAATACTTGCATTGGATTTGGTGAAGCCTAATCTAATTGCAAATCAAAACTTTTCTGTTGTGGTGGATGCTGTAAATAGCGTTGGCGGCATTGCGGTTCCTGCTTTGCTGCGGGCTCTGGGAGTAAAGGAAATTGTAGAATTAAATTGTGTACCTACCGGGAATTTTGCGCATAACCCAGAACCACTTCCTGAGAATTTAGCGCAGGTGTCTTCAACAGTTAAATCATCGAAGTCTGATTTGGGTATCGTAGTAGATCCTGATGTTGATCGCTTGGCTTTTATTTGTGATGACGGAGAAATGTTTGGTGAAGAGTATACCTTGGTGGCGGTCGCTGATTATGTCCTAAAATACAAACCAGGACCCACCGTGAGCAATCTTTCGAGTACCCGAGCTTTGAGGGATATTACCCAGAATTATGGACAGTTGTATGAAGCGAGCGCAGTAGGCGAGGTGAACGTCGTTGAAAAAATGAAAGAAATTTCTGCCGTTGTCGGAGGAGAAGGGAATGGGGGCATTATTTTGCCAGAACTTCACTATGGAAGAGATGCACTGGTTGGTATCGCGCTTTTTTTAACCCATTTGGCTGAAATGGGAATTGGAATTTCGGCATTGAGGTCTTCCTATCCCAATTATCAAATGTCAAAAAACAAGGCAGAGCTTCAACCCGGCACGGATGTGGATCTCATACTAGAAAAAATCCAAAAAAAGTATAAAAAGCAACCCATCAGCACCATTGACGGGGTCCGTATTGAGTTTGATTCGGATTGGGTGCATTTGCGCAAAAGCAATACCGAGCCTGTAATCCGAATTTATGCTGAGAGTGATAGTGTGAATACAGCCGAAAATCTTACCCGAAAAATTTTACAGGATATTGGTGATCTATTAAACTAAATTTGCACCCCAATGGCAATGCAATGTGGTATCGTTGGACTTCCCAACGTCGGAAAATCTACCCTTTTTAACGCAGTTTCTAGCGCCAAAGCACAATCTGCAAACTTTCCTTTTTGTACAATAGAACCCAATATAGGCACTATTACGGTTCCGGATGTGCGCATCAATACATTGGCGGCACTGATAAACCCACAAAATCTGGTTCCCACCACCATTGAAATTGTGGACATTGCGGGTTTGGTAAAGGGCGCAAGCAAAGGCGACGGGCTTGGCAACCAATTTTTGGGTAATATCAGAAATACCCATGCGATTTTACATGTTTTGCGCTGTTTTGATGATGACAATATCATCCATGTTGATGGTAGTGTTAATCCAGTGCGCGACAAAGAAATTATTGATACTGAATTACAATTAAAAGATTTAGAATCAATTGAAAAATCGATTTCAAAAATGGTTAAACAAGCGAAATCTGGAGACAAAGACGCTGCGAAGGTTTTAGAAATTGCCGAAGCGTTTCAAGCGTATTTACTCACGGGCAAAAATGCGCGAACCTTGGAAATGGAACCCGAAAAGCGCTTGTTAATTAAGGATTTGAATCTATTGACCGACAAACCAGTATTGTATGTTTGCAATGTAGATATCGACAGCGTAAACAATGGAAATCATTATGTTGAGCAGGTTAAAAAGTCCATTGCCGGCGAAAATGCGGGACTCATTCTGATTTCTGCTGCTATAGAAGCTGAGATTGCCGAGTTGGATAGTTTTGAAGACCGACAATTATTTCTTGCAGAAATGGGATTAGAACAAAGTGGTGTAGAAAAACTTATCCATGCGGCTTATAAATTGTTGCATTACTTCACCTACTTTACCGTTGGGGTGAAAGAGGTACGCGCTTGGACTATTACTGAGGGAACAAAGGCACCAGGTGCTGCTGGAGAAATTCACAGTGATTTCGAAAAAGGGTTTATTCGTGCAGAGGTAATTTCGTATGATGATTTTATTCATTATGGCTCTGAGGCAGCCTGCAGAGATGTCGGAAAACTTCGGGTTGAAGGAAAAGAATACACAGTGAAGGATGGTGATTGCATGCATTTTCGTTTTAACGTGTAAACAACTTCAAAAACCTATCTTGTCTCGAGGCAAATCCTTAAATAACAGGGCGTCTTTGTATTGAACTGAATACAATTTTTTAATAAAACCCCAGCACAGTGTTTGAAAATCGGCAGCTCGATTCCGTATTTTTTGGCTGCCGACGGCTTTGCCATTCTTTGCTTTTTCATTAAACGATCGTCTAACTGGTTCTATAATCTCGCGGGTAATCAAGTCGGCGAAATAATTTCCAGCCTTTGTACACCTTTCTGTAAGCAATTGAGTCAATCGATCAAGGGCGTTCTGCTGCTCTTCGGCATTGGGCATCCTTGTATGAGAATCCCATTGTGTTTCATGATCTTTGAACATTATGGAGATTGAACGCTGAAAGGATTGTGCGGTAGCTTCTAAGTGTTGAAAATGAATACGTAGTGGAGATAATTCAGCATATTTAACAGAAATCTTTGCATTTTTCTCCATCGAAATAGCATGCATCAATCCACTGAACTCGAGGGTTAATTGTTTTACGCTGTATATTTCTGTCAATTGTTGTTTGTGAAAGGCATGTCGCTTTTCCTCAAAAACTTCCAATAAATCAGTGTTTTTGGTTTGGTTTTCTAAAAATGCGAGAATTCGGCCGTCTGTCATGATATTTTGTGCCCGAATGGCAGTTAATAATACCAGGGAATTGAGATTTGTACAGCGGCTGAGGGCCACATACACTTGACCAGGTGCAAAACTTTTTCCTGCATCAATCATCGCTTTTTCGAACGTAAGTCCTTGGCTTTTATGCACGGTTATGGCCCATGCCAATCGAACAGGAAATTGTTCAAAGGAGCCAATTTCTTGCTGTTCTACTTTTTCTTCTGCTTGATTATAATGGTACCGAAGGTTTTTCCAGGTTTCTCTTTCTATGTCGAGTGGGGGATTTCCGTCATTGCAATCTACCCCAATACTCTCAATTCCGATTCGGATTACACGGCCAATTTTCCCGTTATAATACCGTCGGTCAAAGTGGGTATCATTTTTTACAAACATAATTTGGGCATTTTCTTTTAACCGAAGAATTCCATCGGTGGGAAAACTACCCTCGTTAAATTCTCCTGCAATTTTGGCTACGTATTGTTTCTCGGCGACAGGTAATTTAGCCAGCTCTCTTTCGTTTATGGCATCGGCTTGTTTGTTGTGGGTGGTGAGGGTAAGCCATCCGGGATCTTTGGGTTGAAATTCGGGTAGTATTCTATCCGCCAGGGCTTCGTAATCCCAACTCTCCATTTCGTTGCTGCGAATTTGATTCAGCAGGTTAATAAATTGTCTATCGCTTTGGCGGTAAATGGTTTTTAATTCAATGGTAAGTATCCCCAATTTGGCATAACATTGCGAAGAAAAAAAGAATTCAGTGGCGAAGTATTGAAAGATCAGTGGACGTTCAATTTCGGTTACTACGGGGGGCAATTGTAAAAGGTCGCCAATCAGCAATAATTGAACACCACCAAAAGGTTTACTGCTGTTTCGCGCAAATCTTAGAGCGTTGTCTATGGCATCAAACAAATCGGCGCGAACCATTGATATTTCATCGATTATAAGTAATTCCAGTGCCTGAAAAAGAGATCGTTTGGATTTTGTGTAATGGAAATGCTCTCTTAACATGGCTGTATTGTTGGCCAAATTCGGGTCAACAGTATCAGTTGTTGGGACATAAATTCGGGTGGGTAAGCCAAACATGCTGTGAATGGTGCTCCCTCCGGCGTTAATTGCTGCCACGCCAGTAGGCGCAACGACAATAACTTTTTTTGTGGTATGGATCAGTATATCTTTTAAAAAAGTGGTTTTACCTGTTCCCGCTTTCCCCGTTAAAAAAATATGTTGTGATGTTTCGTTAATAAACGAAAATGCAAGATCAGTTTCTGGATTGCTTTCGTTTGGGTTATCACGCATGAGAAAGAGAAAATTTATGGAGAGATTTTGGCTTTTTGGCTGTAAATAGGAATATAAAGTCTGCGTTCAATTTTTTGAAATTGTTGTTGAATACAATGACAAAGTTAACCCATGTAAGGGGGCATTTTAGCGAAAAAGAGAGTCGTTGCGAACAATATAGATGTTTTACATAGTTATTTGCAACCATTTATGAAGTTTACGTCTTAATACCGAAGCTACTTGCTAACCAATAATGAAATCATAGCCCGGTGTATCCTCAAAGACCGACAAGCGCAAAAACTTCTCTATGAGAAATATACAGCCAAAATGTTCGGGTATTGTTTGAGGTATTCTAACAATCGCGCGGATGCTCAGGATTTGTTACAGGATGGATTCATTAAGGTCTTTGACAGCATAAGTTCCCTCAAGGAAACTGCGCATTTGGAAGCTTGGATGAGCCGAATTTTCATCAATCTTTCCCTCAGTCGGTTTCGCAAGTTAGCGCGCGGACCCATTATCGTGGAAGTGGATGATATTTTGGATGAATCTATACGCGATGTGTATTCGGTAGAATTGGAGCCCATGGAAATCAACGAAGTGTTGAAATGCATGCGTGAACTTCCCGAAAAATATCGTTTGGTTCTCAATATGTATGCCATCGACAAGATGGGCCATAAAGAAATAGCCGAAGCCCTCGGTACAAGTCTTAACAATAGCAAAAGTCTCCTTCACAGAGCCAGAATTATGCTGAAAAAAGAAGTTTTTGAAAACAATAGAAACAAGGAAACTGAAAAATAATAGTAAGCATATCGACAATTGGTTAAACCAACAGTTCGAGGATTTTACCCCAGATCCTCCCCATGCTGTATGGCAATCAGTCCATGCTTCCCTTGACCGCAAAGAGCGCCGGCGAAAATTCACATGGTATTATTCTACTGCCGGCGTTCTTTTGATTGCGGTTTTTTCCCTTGTATACTTAAAGTCCAATCAGTCTTCGCAAAATCCTCAAGTAGTTAATATCCCTCACAACGCGGAATCACCACTATCGTTGTCTTCGCATGGAGTATCTGATAAAGCGCAAAAAACAACTTCTGACAAGACCTATTCCATCAAATCCACAATTTCCTCTCGAGAAGAACCTGGTATTGTTACGAATACTTCTCCTGCCATTGATACAGATTCCGAGACCCAAAAGCGGGCACTACAGATCCCGCATTCTGCACTTTCAATCCACAAACTCAATCTGAATGATCACAATACCAAAGCACCAGCCCCAATTCGAGACGAACGCGATGCCAAACAATCCTCAGACCAAGACAATGAACGGGTTTTGAATGGTTTACCTTTAATACAAAATCATGCTGTCCAAACCAATGGAGTTTCCAATCAATCTTCTTCAATGATTCCAATAACTGCTAATGAAATCGCATACTGGACTTCGGATTTGGCCGGATTTGGCATAGCCAAGAGACGTATTCACCCCGCTTTGAACAAGGGTGGCGTCAGCGAAAATCTTCAAAAATTAGAAACCAATTTTTTGCCCATTTCTCAGAAATTACTGGGAAGATGGAGTCTCGAGGTTGCCGCTGACCAAAATCAGACTGGAATGCTTTACCGTGCTGCGAACAAGTATAGCCAATACATTCACAAAAATTATTTTGAGCGTATCAAATCCGGTGAATTTTCAATGGGCGCCTCTCGTTTTCAAACGGCAGGATTATATCAAATTTCAGCCCATAATTCTATCAAAATGGGCATGAGTTGGGCACAGAATCGCAGCCGACAACAATTTGATTTTTCCGATAGTATGCCTGCCACCGTTGTGCAAGGCAAGTCGCCCGATGGACTGGGTTATTACCCTATTTTCTCTTACCTAAATTTGGGTCCGCAAGTGAATTTTTCTTCTCAATCAACGTTCCGTATACTTTCTATTCCCATGGGTTGGGTTGGGCATTATCCTGTGGTCAAGAAACTGTATTTTAGTCCTGAAGTTTTGTTACAAGCAAATCATTTGAAGGTATTGGATGGATCTAAAACCCTGGATTATCAGACATTATTACAAAAAGATTTAGACAATGCCATGTTTAGGCAATGGATTTGGAGTGCGCGCGTGGCATTAGGCTTCGAAAAACGTTTAAATTATATCCAATCAATAGGATTCCGATTGAATGCGCAAGGAATGTTAAGCCCAATGTATGTTCCAAATGCGGCGGTGCAATCACGGGGATGGTCATTGGGTTTATCGGCTCATTATACATGGAGGATTCAATAAATTGAAAATAAATTGCTTTATATTGGGTAAATTGCACAAGATGAAGGTCAAGTCTTTGGTTTGGGTATTTTCTTTTTTCTTTGCGTATGCCCAAGCCCAGGTACTACACCCACTGGGATCTGGACTACCAGCCAAAGTGGTTTCTTCGTTCGCCGCAGGAAATGAATACCTTGCACTGTTTGAAGAAACCAGTACAATTGAAACCAATGATTTCACAATGGCGCGTTGGAACGGTGTGAATTGGAGTTATTACCCTGGACTCAGCACACCTATTCCCGTCAAAACTGTCAAGGGGACGTATAATTTTCATTCGATTGCTCTATACCATGATACCATGTATGCCGCTGCTTATATGGTTGATGCAATAAGGGATGCGGATATTCCCATAAGTCATTTATACAAGTGGGATGGGCTGAAATGGGTACCTGAGATTGGTGTAATCGATACACGCAACGACGGAATTATTGCCATGACTGTTTTCGATGATAAACTCATTGTAGCAGGGTTATTTAACAATACAATTGATGGGAATCCCATTCAGAATATTGCTGCTTATAATGGTAGTAAATGGTCTTATATCGGAAATAGTGGAACCACACAAGGTACGGATGGAGTGATACGTTCATTGGCAGTTGTAGGCAATCGTTTGTATGTAGGTGGAGATTTTCAAAAATTTGCAGGTTCTAATACTGGTAATATTGCCTATTTCTCAGCAGCCAATGGCGGTTGGGGTGGAATAGGCAGTCCGTTTGCAGGTGAAATTCTCGAATTGGGCGTGTTTAACAATAAAATTGCAGCTTTGGGAAAAGACGCCAAGGGTCTCAAAAAGATTGCTGTTTTCCAAGGCAGTTGGTCATCTTCTTTGGGGTTTGACTCCTTCAGTGTAGCCATTCCCTCTACCTTAATGGGTGCTGGCAATGATTTGCTTATTGGTGGAACTTTTGTTAAGAATGGAAACGGGACTTCTTTGTTGGTTTATGATGGGTCTTCTCTTTTATTTACAGGAAATCGCATCAATGGAAACTTTACACTCGGTCAGCGAGGGGATGGTGCCTTCATTTGGGGAGATTTTACTGAATTAAATACAGACATTCAATATTTTTCTAAAATAGAATCTGAATCGGGAAATCTTTGTGGCGACCTATTTTTTGATGTCAATTCTAATTGCATGAAAGACGATGCTGAAATTGGCCTTTCTGCCAAGTTCATACGAATGTCAAACAAAGTTTCGGGTACTGTGCATTTTGCTGTAAGCGATTCGCTGGGACATTTTAGCATGGCTTTGCCGGCAGGAGATTATGATTTGAATACGGTGGCTGGTAAACATTTGTATTCAGTCTGCTTGGGTAACACCACTGTTCGCATTCGCAATGGAGTTTACAGTTATGTAAAATTGGGTCAGTATCAGCTGCCTTCCCTTCAGGATCTCCAGGTAGGTATTGAGGCAATGGTTCCTGAGAATTCGAAAGCCGGAGATGAAGTTCGCTTGATTTTGGCGGTTACAAACCATGGAGCAAGCACAGTCAATAATGGAACCGTTCACGTATTGCACAGCAAGGCTATAACAACCTATCAATCGACTCCTCCACCCGATAACTATGCCAATGGGGAAGCAATTTATTCTTTGACAAATTTGCCGGCTTTTGGGGTTCAGTTCATTTCGATTAATACAAAACTGCCTTTGGATGCCAAACAAGACGATGACTTTCCAATCTATATTAAAACTGGTTCTGGCATTATCCTAAATGATGCGGACAAAACAGACAACGCTGATACGCTTCAATTGCGCGTGGGCAGAAGGGGCGGATTGGTGACGGTTTTGAAAGAAAGTGATGAAAATAATGCAGTGGATTACAGGGCTTTACAATGGAATTACCGTGTAAATTTTCGCAATACAAGTACTTCTTTTGTAAAGCGTGCCGTTTTTGTGGATACACTGGATGCCAATTTACCCCTTCTGCGTTTGGTTTTAAGCTCTTTTTATCCAACAAAAGCCCTGTATAGCATTGAACAGGGAAGAATTTTGGTTGTTGATTTTCCTGAGGCAAACTTGAGTGCATTCGAAATGTATCCTGCCAACAGTGTTGGATTCGTAAAATATCGTGTAGAAATATCAAAAAATTTACCCATTAATTCCTTGATTAATAACCGAGCCATGGTTGATTTTGACAGTAAATGGAAAGGATATTCTCAAAACTGTGTGGTGCGGTTGGTCGATAAAACCCTTTCCGTAAAAAAAATCATGGGCAATATTCATATTTACCCCAACCCAGCCGTAAATTCAATTTTAGCCAATGGGTTACAAACTTTTCTGAATGTTAAATGGCAATTGATTTCTGTATCCGGAGCCGTTGTGCTAGAGGGAAATGTCCTTGAAGACCAATTGGAGATTAATACCCGTGGTTTGGGCACGGGATTGTATTTGCTCCGGATTGGCAATACCCAAGCCCTGGTCCAAATTCAGCAGTAATTCAACAAAATTGCTTGCTGAAGGCATAGAGGTTAAAACCTTCATTATTAATTTCTTGAGCCATGCGTTCCTTAATTTCTAAAAATGAATGCTGTTTCATTTTGTCTCGTTGCACCAGACGGTATGCTTTTTCTGCCATTAAATGAATCTGTCTATCTTGCAAATGCGCAACTTTTTGGTGGGCATTGATGGCCTCACTGAGGTCTATAATTCCCTCATTTCGGGTTGCGATAGTCTTAATTACTGGAATTTCCCAAGCAACAATGTTGCTTCTTTGGTGTGACAATTTTTGTAAATGGCTGGCAAATGTATCGGAACCCGCTCTATCAGATTTATTGACTACAAAAATATCGGCAATTTCCATGACCCCACTTTTAAGCGTTTGTATTTCATCCCCACTCTCAGGAACAGTCAACACCAATGTGGTATCGGCAAGACCAGCGATTTCTATTTCACTTTGACCGACACCTACAGTTTCAATAATGATTCGGTCGAATTGGGCATGTTTCAGTATATCACACACTTCGATAATACTGGCCGTCAATCCACCCAAAGAACCACGTGCTGACATGCTTCGGATATATACCTTTGGATCGAGAAACAATCCTGGCATTCGCAATCGGTCTCCAAGCAGTGAACCCAAATTAAATGGTGAGGAGGGGTCTACTGCAACAATGGCCGTTTTTAGTCCAAGACTACTCCAATACAATACCAACGCATGGACCAAACTGCTTTTTCCTGCCCCAGGAGGTCCTGTGATGCCAATTACAGGGGCCTGACCATGCAATTTTTCTAACAGAGATAGTCCTTTGGGATTTTGGTTTTCGACCCAAGTAATGGCCCTCGCAATGGCTCTTTGGTTTCCTTCAGCAATGAGTTGAGGGCTTGGATTAAATGCCATAATGCGAAGATATTCAAATTGCGTATGTAAGCAGTAAATCGCATTGACAAAAATTTTAAATCCCTATAGGAGTATTGATTTTTATACCACGTGTTTTAGGATTGCTTCACCCTATTATAAGGCAATGCACAGAGCGATGTAAAATCTCTATTAAGATACTGGTGATAACCAGCCATGGCTACCATTGCGGCATTGTCGGTGCAGAATTCTAATTCGGGAATGATGGCTGTAATCGCATATTTCTGCTCCAATACCAAAAATTTTTGTCGCAATTCACTATTGGCCGACACCCCACCGGTTAATCCTATACTGACGGGTTTGAAGCGTTGGATGGCTTTTTCAAAGCGCTTCAAAAGACTCATAATAATTTGTCTTTGGTAAGAGGCGCAAACGTCAGGCAAATGAGTCTCAAGAAAAAGTGGGTCTGACGCAATGTGTTTTTGGAGGAAATAAAGCAATGATGTTTTAATACCAGAGAAACTGAAGTCAAATTCTTTGGTTTGGCTATCGGGAAACCCAAATGCCAATGGGTTCCCATTTTTTGCATGTTGGTCGATAAAGGGTCCTCCTGGATAGGGCAATCCCATGAGTTTTGCTCCTTTGTCAAAAGCTTCTCCTGCGGCATCATCGCATGTGCTACCGATAATTTCCATAGTCATGGGTGTGGTTACATATACAATTTGTGTATGTCCACCACTAACCAATAAGCACAACATTGGCAAGGATACATCACGGTCTATAAACAAGGCGGCAATATGCGCTTGGAGATGATTTACCCCAATCAAAGGCAAATCTTTTGCGATGCACAATCCCTTAGCCACATTGAGGCCCACCAACAAGGAGCCCATTAATCCGGGACCTTGGGTTACAGCTACTGCCGACAGTTCATCCATCGTAATGTGTGCTTTTGCTAAGGCCATTTCAATGACGGGTATAATATTACTTTGGTGTGCCCGAGAGGCCAATTCTGGAACAACCCCACCGTATTGGGCATGCACTGTTTGCGTGGCTGTTATATTGGCAAGAATTTTGCCATTACAGAGTATGGCGGCGGCAGTATCGTCACAACTACTCTCAATGCCCAAAATAGTGGATAGTGACATTTTAAGTGGATTTAATGGCAAAGTCGAACATTATGTTTGATGTATTGAAAAATACTGGCGCAAAACTACGGAAGTTTATACTTCTGCTGTTCTTTTCGTTTCTATTTCTGATAGGGACAGCAGTCCTTTTATTGTCTCAAAAAAGTATACAAAACTACATTGCCCATCGATTTGTTTCGAATTTGGAGAAAGAACTAAACACCCATATAGAATTGGGGGATATTTCTATTGATTTTCGGGGGAATATCCACATCGAGAAACTGAAAATACTTGATTTATTCCAGGATACGCTTATTGAGTTTGAACGGCTCGATGCCAGAATATACGATATTGAATTTAAAAAGCGTCTCATCACATTGTCGAATGTGAAGCTTGATAAGTTTAAAATAAAACTTGGTGTTCATGCCGTTGGATCAGGATTAAATCTTGATTTTTTGGTTGATTATTTTGATGGGGGGGATCAGAATATTCACAAAAACCCCTGGCAGGTCCGCATTCAAAAAGCATCCTTGATCCGGGGTGATTTTGTATACTTCAATAAACAAAAAGATGCCATTGATGCTCTTTTTGATCCCAACTATTTGCATTTTAGTGGTTTGGGTATTGACTTTGATTCTTTGCGCTTTGGCAAACCCATTTGCGTTGCAAAAGTGGACCATATCCAAGGACTAGAAAGGAGCGGATTGACAATTTCTAGAGGTAGGTTCAATATGGTACTCGATGAGAAAGCATTAATTTTTAGCGAAATGGAACTCAAAACACCTTTTAGTTCAATTGCCAATCGAATCGAGTTAAAATACAATTCTGTTGACAATTTATCAGATATATTTGATAGTGTTCGGTGGAATATTTCGCTCAATAAATCCCTCATTTCTTTGGGCGATTTGCAAGCGTTTAATCCATGGTTTAAGAATCATACACTTCCATTGCATGTCGATTTAAACGCCGTGGGCACCCTTTCAAATCTGCAACTCACCCATTTTAGTTTTGCAACTGAGCCGCAAAAAACTTTGTTAAAAGGTGTGGGGCGAATTTCATCTTTGGAATCACTCTCAGCCATGCGTTACGAACTAGATTTTGCAGAATCGCAATTAGCCATGGACGATATTGTAGGCTTAATCAAAGATTTAGATTCGATTACCCAATTGAAGAATTTCCCTTTGAGTACAATACAAGGAAAACTATCTGGATCGCTGAATGAGTTGAAATTTGATGGGCTAGTGAATGCAAATCCGGGTGAATGTTTGGGAAATTTTGTTTTGCAGTTTAAAGACAATGGTGATATTTCGAATTTTGGTGCATCAGGCAGTTTATCGACCTTTGATTTGTCTAGAATAGGCGGTGATAGGCTCGGTCTAACCATCAACCAAGCCTCTTTTGCGTTAAACGGAATTCTGAGAGCACCCAATGATCTCCAGGCGGATTTAAACTTAGATATTCAGAAAATTAGTGGTATTGGTCGTTCAATGGATGATGTTAAAATCCGTGTACTGGCAAGTCAAGATACCATCGATTTGGATGCAATATTTTCTGATCCAAAATTTTCAATGGAGGCAAATGCCCGAATTTTGTCTTGGCATTCTAAACCAAGAATACAATCCAGGCTTATGGCTTCGAATCTAGTGTTCGAACGATTTGGACTTGCAAATTTACCATTGGTTTTATCTTGTAATGCTGTTTTTGATTTTGGGACAGAAGATTTGGGAAATACCAATGCCAATTTCACGGTTCAACAATTGGTTGCTGCTCATGGAGACACACGATATTTTTGTAACAATCAACAGCTTAATATTACTGAGAAACAGGGTTGGACATTTGCTGGTGATTGGATTAATGGGTATATTTCTAGTGCTTGGAAAATCACGGAGGCCCAGAATTTGGGCCAATACCTTATCTCCTCATTTCTTCCCAATCGATTCAAACCCCCTCAAAATTTTATACCTGAAGACATTAATTTTAATTTGCACCTGAATCAAACGGGGTGGCTTTCTTCTATTGTTGATCCAACATTGCAGTCAGGTCCGATCAATTTTAGTGGAAAAATGTTGGCTAAAAACGCTGTGGTTCAGGCAATAATTGGCCCAGTGGATTTTGAATTTCAGAGATCGAAATTTGCGGGTGTAACCTTGAATTTGCTCAGCAATGATGCTGGAATGCTGGGTTTTAATCTGGAAAGTCAATCTGCAGAACTTGGAGTGGTTAAACACGATAAGTTCGCTATTAGTGGAGAATTAGAAAAAGGTATTTTGAATGTTGCAGTCAATATCCATGAATTCAAAGACCAGTATGGCGTCAAGTTGGGTTTTAGAAGTTTTGTGGAAAAGGATTCTTTTCCCACTGATATTTTGAATGCTGATATACTTATTCACCAGGAGCCATGGCAGATTGATAAGCACGCGCATCTCAGTTTTGAAAGAGGGAATCGAATAAAAGTGAATAATTTTATGCTCAATAGCCCATCGAATCTTATTGATATGCATGGCATTATTTCGGCAAGCTTACGGGATACTTTTTCTGTGCAAATTGAAAACATAACACCCCAAGTACTCGAACCATTTTTCGCCAAAGGGATTTTTGATAGCCTCGATTTTCATTGGGGAGCCAAGATGAATATAGCAGGTATATTGGGGGATGTCAAAATGATAGGTACAAGTTATCTTAACAATGTGCGCTATAATGGTTATGATTATGGGTCATTTAATTTGAATTTACAAGAAAAAGGCTACGCGGGAGTCATTGACTTCAATTTCAAAGGGAGAAAAGGACCACTCAAGAATTTTGCCATTGTGGGGGATTTAGATTTTACCCACAAGGTTTCTAAAATTGATGCCAATCTTGATATACCATTTAAAACCCCTTTGAATATTCTTCAACCTTTTCTCAGGGGTATTGTTGTTACAGAAAACGGTTTTGTTGATGGAAGAGTTCGTTTTGTCGGGGCCCTTACCAATCCGATAGTACAAGGCAATGTGCAAGTGAGAGATGTTACCTTGGGTGTGGATTACCTGAAAACAAAATATAATTTAAATGGTGATTTTCAGGTGCGATCAAACGGTATTTTCAACGCCAAGCCGATGTTGGTTTCTGGCTCAGATAATTTAGGAACGGCCAAGGCAAGCCTGTCTATCAAACACGACAATTTCACCAATTTTACTTTGGATTTGTCTATTTATGACGCCAATAGTCTGCAATTAATCCAAACCAAAGAAGTAGACAATTCAATCTTCTATGGAACTGCCTGGGGCAATGGGAACTGTCGTATTTCGGGTCCATTTGCCAAAATAAGCATCAAGATGGATATGGCACCTTGCAACAACAGTAAGCTGAGTATTTTATATCCAACTCTCAGCAATACTTCTGTTGCTAGTAATATTAAATTCCGCAATCACTTTGGCGTTTTAACCACTAAGACAGCAAGAAAATCGTATTCATCGGGTTTGGGTAATATCGAAATTATGATTCGCGCAAATCCTGAATTAGAGACCGAATTTTTAATAGATAAAAGACTCGGCGATGTAATTCGTGGGAAAGGCAACGGGGATATTCGCATATTATACGATGAAAAAGAGAATTTCTATCTCAATGGTCAATATGTCATTAAGTCGGGAGAATATGTTTTTTCATTGCCAGGGATAAATTTACTAACCAAAAAAATCGACTTGGATGAAGGGGGTAAAATAACCTGGTCAGGTGATCCATTTGATGCACATTTGGCACTTTCGGGTAGGGTTGAGAAACGAATTTCTCCAAAACAGTTGATGCCTTCAAGTTCCTCGAATAATGGAGAGTCATTTCCTGCAACCCTGATTGTGAGTTCACTCGATATCTCTGGGAGTTTGTTAAAGCCGCAGATAATATTTGATTTGCAAGCACCTGAATTGTCTTCTGGTGGTGTGGGTGCGAATAGCGAAGTTAATTCTGTAATTCAGCGGATAAGACAAGACAAGGACGAAACCCTTCGCCAGTCTGTTTCCTTGTTAATATTGGGCAATTTTTTGCCACCCTCTTTCTCCAGTGGAAATCCTACCAATGTGAGTGTAATCAGGGGAGCAGGTGTTGCAGGAAATAGCGTTTCTACCATTGCCTCAACGGTAATGAACGACATATTTTCTAAATATGCGATACCTACACGAATACAAATGAATATCGATGATGTACAACAGAAAAATGGGACCACAAATCCACAACTTTTTGTAAATAGCGAATGGGAATTAAGCGAAAGATTGCGTTTAGATTTAAACTATGACCCAACCGTTGCAATGCTTGTAAACAGTGTTTCAGTTCCTTTAAATTTTAATTTAGAATACAATACCCGCAACGAAAATTGGCGCCTTAAGATGTTTTCTCGAAGCAGCAATATGCTCTCTCAGGCAAATGGAAATAATGTAGCATCTGGAAATACCCTGGGTGGTTCGGCGGTATACCGCCGTGAATTTGAAACATTTCGACGAAAAAAAATACCGGTTAAAGAGATCATGGTAGAATAGTGTCAGGATAGGCCTAATTTTGATTAATTTTTATGAAAGTCGGTATATTCATAGCAGAAACACTTCGTGTTTCAATTGCCGCAATTAAGCAAAATAAACTGCGAAGTATTTTGTCTGTACTTGGAATCAGTATCGGTATTTACTGTATTATCGCTGTTTATGCACTGGTTCATTCTTTGGAATTGAATATCAATAAACAATTTACAAAATATGGTACCAATGTATTGTTCGTTCAAAAATGGCCTTGGGATGAATTTACTGGAAATTATCCTTGGTGGAAATATTTGAGTAGGCCCGTTACTTCTCCCGATGAAGCGGCTTTTCTTGAAGATAAATTACCGATATCCAAAGTTTCTTTGGTGGCATATACATTTACCCGAAACGACAAGGTTAGTGCAAAGGGTATTAGCCTTGAGGGAGCGAATGTGGTTTGTGTTTCGCATCAGTATCTTGCAATTCAGAGTATTGGTGTTGAATCTGGACGATTGTTTACCCAAGAGGAAAGTAAAGGGGGTCAGCCAGTGGTAATATTGGGTCATACAATTGCAAGCAATTTGTTTGGATTGGGGAACAGTGTAGGCGAGAATATCCGTATAGGAAATAGGGTTTGTAGGGTGGTAGGAGTATGTCCTAGTGAAGGCCAGAGTATTATCGATAATTCGATAGATGAGCAAATTATTGTTCCTGTAAAATTTGGATTGGGGATGTATTCTTTTCGTGAAAGTGATGATGCCCAAGTGGTTCTTGAAGCAGCGCCCGGAATTGAACTTGATGACTTGTCGATGGAAGTTAGTCAACTGATGCGTCAATATCGTAAGATTAAACCAGGAAAAGAATCGAGTTTTTCTGTAAACAAAATAACGATGATCACGCAAGTAGTTTCTGAGCTATTTGGACAGATTCAAAATATTGGCATTGTTATCGGTGGATTTGCAATGCTTGTGGGATGTTTTGGCGTGGCCAATATTATGTTCGTGAGTGTAAAAGAGCGCACCAAAGAAATTGGCATTCAAAAAGCCTTGGGGGCACCCCATATATTTATTCAATTTCAATTCTTGCTCGAGGCAGTATGGCTTTCAGTGATTGGTGGCTTCATCGGTCTTGTATTTGTGTGGATTACTTTCCAAGGATTGAATTTTTTGTTGCACATGACTATGGGCGATGGATTTGAATTGATTTTGTCTGCAGGTGATACACAACTTGGATTGTGGGTTTCTGCACTAGTTGGAATCGTTGCAGGATTTATTCCTGCCACCAAAGCAGCCCGATTAAATCCGGTAGAAGCCATGCGCGCGAATTGATGTTCCACTGTAAATGTTTAAGGGCAATCAAATATTTTTATTGTGGGGTGCTTGAAGTGGGTATCAAAAAACAACAACGCGCCTTCAAGTGGACAAGAAGCTCTTTAATGTGGATTAAATTCAATTTTTGTAAAATACTTTTGCACCATGGAAATTACTGGAAAAATTATTCAATCGCTTCCCAAACAAACAGGGAATGCCAAAAATGGGTCCACTTGGGAAAAACAAGAATACATCATTGAAGTTCCGGGTCAGTATCCCAAAAAAGTATGTTTTAATCTTTGGGGCGATAAAATTGCGAAGTTTAATGTGCAGGATGGCGATGAAGTTTCAATTTCTGTAGACATCGAAAGTCGTGAATATCTGGGTCGCTGGTATACGGACATTCGCGCATGGAATATTAGCAAACAATCTAGTTCTTCTGCTGTAGATCAAGGATCTTCAGCACCAGCCGCCACAATGCCTCCCAACACTTTGGAAGTGGCTGAAGATGGACCTTTTGACGACAGTGAGCTCCCATTTTAATGTAAATAAATGCGTAGGCTTTGTTATTTTTTTGTCAGAATATCTTCACAACTGTAATTCTAGCCAACGTAAAATGTTAATATGGCGTCTAATTTAAAAGTCAACATTCTTTAGCCAAATGAAATCTACCGTAAACCCAATTGGTTTTAAATTCAGCATCGCCTTATTTCTACTCTTGTTTGTGGTATATCCCTTTGCATCTGCTACGAGCTATTATGTATCCAAATCGGGAGATGATGCCAATGCCGGTACAACTGCTGCTACAGCGAAACTCACCATATTGGCCGCTACCAATCTGGCTAGCGCCAATGATATAGTGTATATTAGTACAGGATATTATGCAGAAACTGTTCGTCTAACCAAGAGTTTACAATTTTTTGTCGATAGTGTTCGGGTAAATGTAATCAATATGAGTTCTGCGGGCATTACCCTCAAAATAGATGGGAATTCCAATGAAAAGTCATTCAATGTCAAAGATTCTTTGGTTCTGAACAATGGACTTGTCAAAATTGGATCTTCATTGAATGCATTTCGGGTTTTGGCTGGGTGTATTATGACTGCAGGAAATAAGGGAAGTTATGTGGATGGTAGAATATATTTCGGACTTGCGAGTGGTTCTGCAACAATAGATTTTCCTATTGGAAAGGGAAGTGACTTCCGTGCTGTAAAAATTTCCTTTACCAAATCAAACAATACCCTCACGTATTATTGGTTTGAAATGTATTCTGGGGCGGCCTCAAATTCGGGTTCTTTGCCCACGGGAATCAGAAATTATTCTGACATGTCATATTTTCAAGGGGGTACATTACCTGCCAATGCGAGCAATAGTTCTGCATTTACCGTCACTCTCCGATACGATACAATTGTTGCAGATGATGGAGTATATGACAATCTGAATTTAAGGGTAATTGGGTACTCTGGAACGAATTCATGGACCGATTTTGGGGGTTTAGGCAGTGCAGTTCGCAAAGGTCAGATTGCGACCACTGTTGGGTTCAATGTACTGGGTATTTTTACCCTCGCAAACAAAACTACATTAACTACTACGGAAAGAAAATCTGGGTACAATGTCTTGGGAAGTAAGGACGCCTTTGCGGCCTTTAAATATTCGGGCAGATGTTCAAACGACACCCTAAAATTCGTCAATCTGTCAAAAAGTTACAGTGGAATTCTATATTATAAGTGGAATTTTGGCGATCCAATTTCGGCGAACAATACCTCTAGTAGCGCCAATCCTGTGCATAAATTTTCTGGACCTGGTTCATACCGCATTGCATTAGAAATTTTAAATGCAGACAATTACATCGATTCTTGGGTACAAATCGTACTGATTTATGCATCTCCGGATATTTTTTGGAAAGCCACAAATGTGTGTATTGGAGAATCAACGACTTTTACCGATTTTTCCCAAATTACTGCCCCAGAAACAATCAATCAATGGAGCTGGAGTTTGGGTGATTTGTCATCTCCATCTCCAAAAAGTGGAAAGTCTGTAGTGTATACGTATTCAAATGCAGGTGTATTTAAGATCATATTAAGGGTGACTAGTTCCAATAATTGCATTTCCCGCGACACGTTTGATTATTTGGTCCACGATAAGCCCACACCCACATTTGATGTCAAAAATGTTTGTTTGGGTCAGGCAAGTGTTTTTGATGACCAGAGCTCGGTTGCCCTTCCCGATGGAATCGCCAGTAGAAAATGGAATTTGGGTGATGGCTTTTCATCTTTATCCAAAACATTTAACCGAAAATATGCTGCTGCTGGTGTATATAATGTCAAATTAATATCCTACTCTAATTACATAGGGACCAAAGGCGCTTGCCGTGATTCTTTAACCAAGCCTGTTGTTGTCTATTCTCTTCCTGTAATTGATTATGCCCAATCCAAGACTTGTCTTGGTGCTCAAACCATATTTACAGATTATTCTAAAACAGACCCTGCCGATTTTGCTTCCACCTACACATGGTTATTTGGTGATGGGGGTTTAGATACAACTATGTTTACGGCTGCGCATACATATGCCAAAGCGGGTTCGTTTGTTTCGCGTTTGACGGTTCTTACCACTGCAGGTTGTGTAGGAACAGATACCATGACCGTTTTTATTCAGCCCAATCCTGTCGCCAAGTATACCGTAAAGGAAAAGTGTTTCGGCGATTCAACCGAAATTTCTCGGATCGCGCAATTACCGGCATCCCTTGAGCTTACGACATCGTATAACTGGTTGTTTGATTCAACCCTGCAGTATTTCAATAAAATTGAAAAAATTAAATTTGCATCACCGGGAGCACATTCTGTCTTGCTATTGGCCAAGACCAGTCATGGTTGTATAGACTCAGCCAGGGGGAATGTAATGGCCCATTATTTGCCAATAGTTCGATTTGGTCTGGATACCAATATTCGCCCCAATGATGCGATTCAATGTCTTAGAAACAATAGTTTTGCATTTGATTTTTCTATTGCCATTGATCCACTGGACACCATTGCAAATTCGGCGTGGTATTGGGGAAATGGGAATTCAGAGTCGCCTGCCACTTCAACCAAATACAGTTTTTTGGATTCGGGGAAGTATCGGGTGAAACTTTATGGATGGAGTGTTTTTGGGTGCGCCGACAGTGCCATAAACACATATTTGGTCAACCCTAGCCCCAGTGCCAAATTTTACCACAGTGGCATTTGTGTTCCTGATTCTATTACTTTTTATGATACTGCTACAAAATCTTCGCGCCCTATAACTGGCCGTAAATGGGATTTTGGTTTTGCAACACTTACCAGGAAAGCGCCATTCAAACAATATTATTCAAGCGGCGGACCACAAGTCGTATCGTATATCGTAACCAACAACTTGGGTTGTAGCGACACAAATACACAGACACTCAATTTGGTTCAACGCCCAATTTTGAACTTCTCGTATTTGGGCAGTATGCCCCTGTGTAAAGGGGATTCTATCGAAATTATTGCCAGCGGTGGGGACACAATAAAATGGTTGGTAGACAACAGCACGAATCCTTCGCACAAATTTTATGGCAAGGGGTGGTACAAAGTAAAGGCTAGTTCGGGTATTTGTTCAAGTATAGATTCTGTTCAGGTAAGGGCTTTCCCCCAAGCCAATATTATGGTTTTTTCTGATACAACAATTTTTAGGGGTAAAAAGGTACAACTGACAGCCAAAGGAGCCTTAACATTCAAGTGGAGACCCAACGATGGAACTTTGAATATGGATTCAGGGTCCTTGGTTACAGCAAGGCCGTTGAAAAAAACAACTTATTATGTTTCTGGTGTCGATTCGAATGGCTGTGCAGACAACGATTCTGTCTTAGTGACCGTGATAGATCCGCCATTGCTGCGTATCCCGAATATTATAACACCGAATTCAGACAATGAGAATGATTTTTGGGATCTAAGCGAATTGGCCGATATTTTTCTGTTTGATATTAAAATAAGCGATCGCCAAGGCAAACCGGTCTTCCAGACCAATGACTATAAAAATGATTGGAAGGCCTTCAACTCAGATGGAAACGAATTGCCCTCAGGAATTTATTTTTATTATATGAAAAACCGTTATACTGGTCAAGAAATTAGAGGTTATATTCAAGTAATACGCTAAGATAAACCATGAAAAAAATTGTAATCTTATCTTCCGTCGCTTTTTTCATTGGTAGTGCTGGTGCACAAATGGGCGCCAAAATCGATCAATTTTATATGGATTATTCGCTTATCAATCCTGCGGCAATGAATACCCATAAGCAAGGGCATACCACTTTGCTGTATAACAGAATGTTTGCTGATGTTCCGGGTGGACCCCAATCTTTGGTATTCAATGTGAATATGCCAGTTCCTTCAAAAAATACTGGATATGGATTGTACTACATGCGTGAACGGGTTGGGTTCTCTGAAATGCACAATACCTATGCAACCTATGCGTATTCCTTTCCCATTGCAGGCAGTACCAATTTAAACTTGGGAATGAGTGTTGGGCTGCTTTCTCAAAATTTCGATATGAGCAAAGCGGTCTATATCAGCGGCAATGACCCCATTGTTAAGTCTTTGCTCTTGACACCTCCAGTAACCCGCGCGGATTTGCGTGCATCCGCATTTGTAAATGGAGAAAAATGGTTTGGTGGCATCGCAATTTCTCGCCTTTCAAAGCCCCGTTTTGAGTATACTTATTATAGCTATTCTGCAAAATACGCGCTGCAATCCCAGGCTAGTTTATTGTTTGGTTACACAATTGATATGGGCAAGGACATTGTTTTAAAACCTGCTTTGTATGTGTCAGCTTACAATTTTGATTATTATCGTATACAGTACAACGCTACTGCTTGGTTTCAAGAAAAATTTTGGTTTGGAATTGGTGGCAATGATTTGGGACAAATAGGGGCGAATTTGGGTTTTTCCCCCCAATCAGATATAAAGGTTTCCTATTCTTACAATACACCCAGTGGGGGCCAGCGCAACATCTTGGGACCCTCTCACGAGTTCCACACTTTTATTGGGTTCTCTGCTTTGGGCGGAGGAAAACGCAGTGCAGAAGACGATGCAAATTTGGAAAGTAATGGCAATCAAGACAATACAGATTCTAAAGACCAAGTTGGCCTGAATGCACAAAATCAAAAACAAGAAGTTGTTGTTACCAATATCGAAGACTTACGGGCATTTGGATTCGGAAAGGATACCAGTGGAATTCATCTTCCCGCCCTTGAAAAAGTAAAACCCCTTCCAGGATACTATCTTGTTGTGGGGCTCCACAGCGCAGAGTCAAAGGCCAATAAGCAAATCAAAGACTTGTACCTAAAGGGTCTTGTTTCCTATAAACTATTTGATCCTACCAACAAGAGTTTCTATGTTTTTATGAAAGATTTTGAAAATGAAAAAGATGCCAATAAAGGCATTTACTATTTTGAGTCTGTTGTACCGCAGGTTTGGATAAGAGAGGTTAAATAAGCCGGTCCTTACTTCAGCGCTTATGTATTGGAATACCCGGGATTTTTGAGAACAGCGTGAATGCAATCATCTGCGAAAGTATTAAATAAAAAAAGTCCCTTAAGATTTCTTAAGGGACTTTTTTGTGGACGATTTGAAATTAAGCAGGATTAGCATAAAAGCATACCAAAACTGCCTGTTTAGAAATCGTTTGAAAACGTTGAATGGGATAGTGTTATGGACCTTTATTTTGACATGAGGGCCTGGTAAATAAGATTGCATCCCATTTTTAGTGCTATTGTACGTATTTCTTTCGTGTCGTTATACACCTCAGCATCCTCCCAGCCATTGCCTAGGTCACACTCGTAGTCATAGAAACACAGAAGTCTTCCTTCCCAAAAAAGTCCATAACCCATTGGTGGTTTTCCACTGTGCTCATGAATTTTACGCAGTCCATTGGGAAAATTATAGGGTTTTTTATAGACAAGGTGTGAAAATGGGACCAATTCGAAACTGAGTTCTGGGAATACTTTTTTCATCTCTCTTCGAATGAAGAAGTCCATTCCAAAATTATCGCAAATGTGTAAAAATCCACCACTAATGAGGTAGGTACGCAAATTTTGCGCTTCATTGTCAGAGAAAACAACATTTCCATGACCCGTAAGGAAACAAAAAGGGTATTGAAAAATATCGACTGAACCCACCTCGGCTATCGCCTCGGTGGGCAATAACTGTGTTTGAATTTGATTGTTTGCGTAGACCGATAAATTATTGAGCGCTGTTCGGCTGCTATACCAATCGCCACCCCCATTGTATTTTAGCCTGCACAGTTGAATAGCCTGTGCGTAGGCTCCTGGAATGCCCATTAACAATCCTATTATGATTGTGGCTATGAACCCCTTAAACTTCCAAAATAATGAACTTGATCGGGTAAAAAGATCCTTGCGTTGGAAAATCGCGACAAAACAAACCAAAGAACATTCAGAATCTTGTGCCATGGTTATTGTAGTAAAAACCAATAGCCAAGAAATAGGCTTCCCAGAACTATGCGGTAGTATCCAAAAAATGAAAAACCTTTTTCTTTGATAAAATTGATAAAGAAGCGAACGGCAATGAATGCTGTAATAAAACTCAATACATTTCCCAGTGCAATATCACTTATGTCCGATCGGCTGAGCGCTTCCCAATGGGTTAGCATTTTATAACCGCCGGCTGCAGCCAATGTTGGTAAAGCGAGCAAAAAGGAAAATTCAGTAGCTTCTGATCGAGATAACTTAGCATGCAATCCTCCGGCGATTGTGGCGGCCGAACGACTCACACCCGGAATCATTGCAATGCATTGAAAGAGTCCAATTTTTAGGGAATCTATGGGTTTCAGTGAAGCAATTTTATTGTTCCCGGGAGGAAAAATTCGTTCTAAATAAATCAATACAACACCACCAACAATGAGGGTAAACCCAGTTATCCAAGGTGCTTTAAGCATTAAATCTAAGATATCGTTAAACAAAAAACCAATGATGCCAGCAGGAATAAAACCAATGATAAGCATGGGATACAATAGTTTCGCCTCTATGGAAAAGAATTTTTTCCAATACAATACCAGAATACTGAGAATGGCACCAAACTGAATTGCAATCAAAAATGTTTCATTTTCTGAAGCCGTCATTCCCAAAAAATGACGCGCAATTATAAGGTGACCAGTACTGCTCACAGGCAGAAATTCAGTTAACCCCTCGACCAAACTGAGAATGAGGTTGTCTATCCAAGTCATAATTACTCAGTTTTTCTACGGAAAAATATAGCAAAAATTCCCACAATAAAACCAAATATTACCACAATGGGAGCCACTGTCAGTTTTTCGAAGCTGTCAATGTCTTCTGACCCCGACATAATATAGAATCCAATCACCAGAATCAAAACGGATAGACCCAGCAAAAGGTAATTGGTTGAGGAAAATAACATTTCTTGTGTTGACTTCGAGCTTTTTGGATTCGTCGGAACGTTCCTGATGGGATTATGATGTTTTGCCGCTATTTTTTGTGGATTTAATGCCATACGATTAGTATAAATTTTCAATTTTACTGCGAAGATAATGCTGGGTGCTCAACCAACTGCTAATTACCGATAAAATCACTCCAAATGACGCCACAGACACGCAAATAAGCAATAATTGAGATGTGGTAATATATTGGGTGAAATCGGCGATAATGGCAAATTCTTGAAATACATAGGGCAGGCCATAAAAAATAGTCAATAAGAAGCCCAAGGCGATTGGAATTGCAAAAAGTGAATAACGAATGAAATTCATAATATAGGGCCACACGATAAAAGAATTTGTAGCACCCACCAGCTGCATACTTTTAATTAAAAACCGATTGGCAAAAATACTCAGGCGGGTTGCAGATTGGATTAAGGTGATTGCAATAAACAATGAAATGATGCTGGAAATGGCAAAAATTATTTGCAATCGCTGCACATTTGTGGTCATATTTTCTACCCAATTGCGTTGATAAATTACATCTTCAACACGGGGTTTTGTCCGCAGATTTTTTGATTCGCGGTCAATGAAGGTGATGTTTGCATATTCTGCTTTAGGATATATCTCCAAACTCAATGGCAATGCAATTGATTCAGCATAGGAAAGAAATTCGGGATCGTATTTTTCGCGCATTTCCTTAATCCCGTCTGCTGGACTTATAAACTGTGTTTTTTTTACCCAGGGCTCTTTGAGGATGTTTTTTTCAATTTGCAATACTTGTGCTTGGGTAGTACCATCAGTAAAATAGATGTCAATACTAGAACTTTCCATTAAATGTTCACTTAATCCTTTAAATCCAAACAATGAAAATGCCAATAATCCAAGCATAAACATCACCGATGAGAGGGATAAGACACTTGGCCAAAAACTGGGTTTTCGTCTTTTGATTGCCATAATAAATAATTTCTAAGTGCGAAGATGTGATAAATATAATATTCATCAATCTAAAAGTTAACCACATCAATTAAAAGTATAAATAGCTATAATTTTTATACCCAAACAACGATTTGGTTGTTTAGCTTGTCTACAAATAGTAATTTCGTATTGTCATTTTGTCCAGCGATGCCCCATAAACTTGTAATTTTTGTATTATTGTTTTTCTTGTTTATTCCATCTGCCTGGGCATCCGAACCCACTGTTCCCTCCAGTAATCTAAAAGTAGGAACAATAACTTGTAATTCTGCCCAACTGACATGGACCAGCGGAAATGGGACATGGCATATTATTTTACTGAAAGAAGCTTCTGCTGTAAATAGCAGCCCGTCAGACAAATCCAATTACTTAAGCAACTCAAATTTTGGTCTTGGATCTGAGTTGGGTTCGGGCAATTTCGTGGTGTTTAATAACATTACCAACAATTGTTTAATTACGAATCTCAAAACCAATACAAAGTATTATGCAACGGTGTTTGAACATGATGGGATTGATCCAGATTATTTAACTTCCAAATCTGTGAGCGTGAATTTCACTACTGCAGCTTTATCATTGGGATTTACTTTCAGTAGCACTGCTGATAGCTGTGAGAAAAGCAATAAGGTGACTTTTAAAAACAGCAGTGTAGCCAATTTTGGTTGGATTAAATACACGTGGAATTATGGAGATGGTTCTCAAGATACGGGTTTAAATGCCAGTCATACCTTTATGAAAGGCGGTTCTTTCTCAGTGTCTATTCAGGCTTCACCCTCTTTGGGATGTCCGGATATTTTTACTTCCACAAAACCGATTTTTATTGTACCCAGACCTGTGAGCAAAGCTTTTGAGAAAAACAATGATACTGTCCAGTGTTTTGATGGCCATTTGTTCAAATTTGATGACAATACACAGTTGGCAAAAATCCCGAAATGTGCATACATACGTACTTGGTTTTTTTCTCCTTTAGACAGCGCCACCATACCAAATCCAAGCAAGTTTTATTCAAAACCCGGGAAATATCGTATTTTTTATCGGAGCGAGACTCTCTACGACAACAATAATACAGGATGTATCGACACCACAAGTTTGTTCGTTCGTGTTGTTGCAAGTCCATCCACTGGGATCTCTATTAACGACAGCGTTCAATGTCTGAAAGGCAATAAATTCGATTTCTTCAACGACTTCACTGGTTTGACAAGTTACCGTTGGGATTTGGGAAACGGGATTACTTCAGTTTTGAAATCTGCTTCTCGTTCTTTTACTGCAGTTGGAGATTATCCCATTATTCATGAGGCTACTTCTGCTGATGGGTGTTCTGGTATCGATACTGTATACGTGCGTGTGAAGGCAAATGTTGACCCAACTTTTAGTGGTTTGCCATCCTCAGTTTGTGAGGGAAGTACTCTAATTACCCTCAAGCCCAATACCAGCGGAGGTAAATTCTATGGTTCGGTTTTTTCAGGAAATTCCTTTAGCCCCGTCAAACCGGGTGTATTTAAAATTACCTATGTTGTAGATGATTTGTATTGTCCAGATTCATCTTCACAAAGCATTACGGTTTCACCCAAACCCAAATTAAATTTAGGCAAGGATACAATACTCTGTGATGGTGCTGGTGTCGATTTGGTGATTGCTATTCCCGGTAATATATTGTGGAATGATGGCAGTAAATTAAATGTTCGGAGTATTTCTTCAGCTGGGGTATATTCGGCTAATATTAACAACAATGGATGTATTGCAGATGATACAATTGTGATCAAGACAAATGTAACGCCGAGTGTAAGCCTTCCAGATGATACAACGCTTTGTCAGGGGTCTTTGATAAAATTGATTGCACCCCTTTTTCCCAATACTACAATTCAATGGAGTAATGGCTCAAATGATACGACTATCTATGTTAGCACCTCTGGAACGTTCAGTGTTTCATTAACCAATGCCTGCGGAATTGCAACCGATTTGATTGTGATTTCTTTGATGAATGGCGATTGTGATTTATTTGTTCCCACCGCCTTTACTCCCAATGGAGATGGCAGAAATGAAACTTTTAAATTTTTCAGCAAAGGGGCCAAACCAGTATTATTTCAAGTTTACAATCGTTGGGGTCAGATGGTATTTGATAGTCGCATTACCAACTCCTACGAATGGGATGGCTATTACAAAGGAGATATTTGCCAAACAGGCTTATATTCATATATTTTTAGATATGAATTAAAAACCGGTGATCGGATTCGCCGTAAAACTGTTTTTGGTGATATATACTTGATTCGATAAGCAATTTTTGGTGAATAAACGGGGTAAAAACTGTCCAAAAGTTTTTTTATCTCCATTCATGTCTTTTGTAATTTTGTGATCCATGGTAAACCAACCCGCTATCCTAGATCAAGCCAAGCAATTGGGATTATTGGAAGAAGAATTTTATATGATTTGTAATATTTTGGGTCGACAGCCCAATTTTACAGAAATTTCAATTTATTCGGTAATGTGGAGTGAACATTGCAGTTATAAAAATTCAATAACATGGTTAAAAAAATTGCCAAAATCGGGTTCTAAAATACTTGCTGAGGCAGGAGATGAAAATGCAGGTTTGGTTGATATAGGGGATGGATTGGCTTGTTGTTTCAAAATTGAAAGCCACAATCATCCGAGTGCTATTGAGCCTTATCAAGGAGCTGCAACAGGTGTGGGTGGAATAAACCGAGATATTTTTTCTATGGGTGCCCGACCCATTGCCCAGTTGAATTCTCTGCGATTTGGAAATATCGCCACGGATCGAACCCAATGGTTGGTGAAGGGGGTCGTAAAGGGTATCGGAGACTATGGTAATGCTTTTGGAATCCCCACTGTGGGTGGCGAAGTGTATTTTGATGATTGCTATGAGCAAAATAATTTAGTCAATGCCATGAGTGTCGGTATTGTGGAAGTGGGCAAAAGTATTTCTGCCGGCGCGGGTCCTGCAGGAAATCCAGTTTATATCTTTGGCTCTGCAACCGGGAAGGATGGTATACACGGTGCTGCATTTGCTTCGAAAGACATGAGCGAAGACAGTATTGCAGATTTGCCATCGGTTCAGGTAGGAGATCCTTTTTGGGAAAAACTTATTTTAGAAGCGAGCATGGAAATCATTGATACTGGTTCGGTTATAGGAATGCAAGATATGGGTGCCGCAGGCATCACTTGTTCAACCAGTGAAATGAGTGCAAAAACAGATGTTGGAATGGATGTGTGGCTTGATAAAGTTCCGATGCGTCAATCAGACATGAAGGCCTGGGAATTGTTATTAAGCGAAAGCCAAGAACGCATGTTGGTTATCATTGAAAAAGGAAAGGAATCTGTTGTTGAAGCCGTCCTTGAGAAATGGGATTTAACATTTGCACACATTGGAATCGTAACCGATACAAAACGCGTTAGATACTTTATGAATGGGGTATTGGAGGCTGATATTCCTGCCGAATCTTTGGTGTTGGGTGGGGGAGCACCCGTATATAGTAGAACTTGGAAAGAACCCCAATATTTTGATTTCATTCGCCAATTCTCGCTTCATTCTCTCAAAGATCTTACCAATAAAACTGCCTGTGAGGCCGCCTTTAAACTATGTGCAGAGCCTAATATTGCATCGAAACGCTGGATTTACGAGCAATATGATAGCATGGTAGGCACCATCAATGAGTCTACCAATCTTTTGAGCGATGCTGCCATTGTTAAAATCGTAGGATCAGATAAAAGTTTGGCATTAAGTGTAGATTGCAATAGCCGCTATGTTTATTCTGACCCAAATATTGGAACCCAAATTGCAGTTGCTGAGGCGGCGCGAAATATTCGTTGCTCGGGTGCTGTGCCCACTGCGATCACAAATTGCTTAAACTTTGGAAATCCTTATAATGAAGAAGTTTTTTTTCAATTTAAAAGTGCGATCGAGGGGATGGGAATTGCTTGTCGAAAGTTTGATACTCCGGTTACTGGTGGGAATGTGAGTTTCTACAACCAAAGTGCGAATGGCCAGGCAGTTTTTCCGACACCCACCATTGGTATGGTTGGCATTCTTGAAAAGCCTGAGCACAGGATGAGCATTCCTTTTAAGAACGAAGGCGATGCCATAGTTCTTTTGGGTTCTACCCAAAACGATTTGGGATGTTCTCAGTATTTGGTAAAAATTACTGGTATTTCTCAATCACCTTGTCCGTATTTTAACCTCGAAGAAGAGTTTGCTTTACATCAATTGTTACAAGAAATTGCCCGAACCAGATGTGTGCTTTCTGCCCACGATGTGAGTGAAGGCGGTTTGTTTGTGGCTTGCTTTGAAAGTGCTGCTTCAGGAGAAAAAGGGTTTGATATTGTCACCGAAAAAGGGCTTCGTTTAGACGCAGGTTTATTTGGAGAGTCACAAGGGAGGGTCGTGGTTTCCGTTGCCCAAGAGTCTCTTGATACACTCTTGAAAATAGCTCGAAACATGAATGTACCGGCCTTGCGCATCGGAACCGTAATGACAAATCAAGTGGTGAAGGTAAATGGCAATACTTGGGGTTCCATGACGGCCTTTTCTGAGCCCTATAATGCCATTGTTGCTTCCTATTTAAATTAGTATAAAAAGCAATGAACTCTTTCAGCTATTGGGAACAACAAGGCTTTGGTCAAGCAGATTGGGTTGTCATTGGTGCAGGGTTTGTGGGCTTGCAATCAGCGCGAAAAATTAAAGAAGCGTATCCAAAACAGCGAGTCATGGTATTGGATTCCCATGCCATTGGCAATGCTGCAAGTTTGCGAAATGCGGGATTTGCATGTTTTGGGAGTGCGGGCGAAATGCTTGACGAAATAGGGAGAACTTCATTGGCCGAAGCCCTTCAATTGTATGAAAACCGTTACCTAGGAATTCAGATTTTACGAGAGCGATATGGCTCAACGGCCATAGGATACGAACCCTGCGGTGGTATGGAGGTTTTTTTGCCCGAAAAACCCGACGAATTCACAGCCATTGAATCAAGATTAGACTTTCTCAATAAGGAATTAAAAACAATACATAATTCCGATGCTTACCATGTTTCAAATCCAATAGAAACAGGTATGCGCGTTCTGAAAACTGCTATTTCTTCTCCTTTAGAGGGTTCAATATTAACCCACCAATTATACAGTTGTATCCGACAAGATGCTTTGTCTATTGGGGTAGAACTGTATGAAGGGATGCAGGTTTTGACTTTCAATGAATCTTCCGAATGGATAGAAATATGCCTTTCGAATTTAATGCCCATTCGCACCCGACAAATTGTTTTATGCACCAATGGATTTACACCGAAATTGTTACCAGCCATTGATCTTAATCCTGCAAGAGGACAGGTTTTTGTGACAAATGCACTGTCAAAGCAACCCTTAAACGGCATTTATCATGCAGACAAGGGATACTTGTATTTTCGCTCTCTTGGAGACCGAATTCTAATCGGTGGTGGACGCAACCAAGATTTTTTAGAAGAAACAACCACTGAAATGGCGGTTACCGATACAATACGGACTTATATTAAAGCGTATATGGAGCGTGTGGTTTTACCAGGACAAACCATACGCTTCCAGTACGAATGGTCTGGGATTATGGGGATGCATGAAAACCGAAACCCCATTATACGACAAGAATCTGAGCGTGTTTTTTTGGCTGTTCGAATGGGTGGAATGGGAGTTGCATTGAGTGCATGGGTTGCCAATCAGTTACTGACTATCATTCAAGGAGCCGCTGTGACGGATAAAAGGAGTGGGTATTGACAACCAAGAGATAGTTAAAGCTTTGACCTTGTTTGCAAATTTGGCTGAGTTGCACAAGGAAAATCCATTCAAATACAATGCTTTCTCAGCAAGCGCATTTTCACTTCGCAAGTTCAAAGAGCCGATTGAAAACTTGTCATTGGATCAATTATTGGCCATTCCAGGTATGGGTAAAAATGTGGCTAATGTCATTGTGGAATATGTCAATACGCGCCAATTTCCAGCCCTCAATGCACTTCTTAAAATTACTCCGCCAGGGCTGATTGAACTCCTAAAAATTAAAGGACTTGGCCCTAAAAAAGTGGGTGTAATTTGGCAAGAGATGGGCATCGAAACCGTGGAGGAATTATTGGATGCATGTAGGCAAAACAGATTGATATCACTTGCTGGTTTTGGCTATAAAACACAAATTAGTATTCAAAAATCGATTGAGTTTTTGATGGGTTCTGCCGGAAAATTTCATTTTGCCCAATTGATGCCTTACGCAGAAGAATTATTGGCAGAGCTGCGCAGTACTTTTTCAGCAGGACGTTTTGAATTTACTGGGATGTATCGCCGTTTTTCGGAAATTATCGAGACGCTTGAAATTATTTCTACTGTCAATATATTTGACCCAGCAGGCAGAAGCGTAAACCCAAACCCAAACCCAAACCTCCCATCTCATCTCAATACATCGCAATCAATTGACAATCCAATACAAGTATTCAATCAAACTGGAAACAATCTTCCAGACAATGCGCTTGACAATCTTCCTGGCAATATCCCCTTACAGTCCGAAGAATTTGATTTACCCCTCCGAATGGGCACTTGGGTTTTGTCGAGTATTTCGGGAAATCTTCACCATGAATTGGGATTTCAGGCGCGAATTTTGGTGGTATCGGAGGTTGATTTTGATCGAATGTGGTTTGAAACTTCGGCAACTCCTCTGCATCTTCAAAAACTTGATTACTTTTCTGACCATTGGTGTGGTTCTGAAAAAGCAACATACACATCAAAAGGTCACCACTATATACCGCCGGAGCGGCGCGAAGGTCTGCGAGAATTTGAATGCCCTGTTGAGGCAGACCAATTGCTACAATACGGCCATTTGCGGGGTGTAATCCACAACCACAGCAATTTCAGTGATGGCTTAAATTCATTGGAAGAAATGGCAGAGTATGCCATGCATTTGGGAATGGAGTATTTGGCAATCTGCGACCATTCAAAAACCGCTTTTTATGCCAACGGCTTGTCTGTAGAACGCGTTTGGCAACAGTTTGAGGAAATTGATACACTCAATAAAAAATTGTGGCCATTCAAAATTTTTAAAGGCATAGAAAGTGATATTTTAGGCAATGGCGATTTAGACTATGAACTTGACTTACTGGCAGAATTTGATTTGGTTGTGGCTTCTATTCACAGCAATTTGAATATGAGTCAGGAGAAGGCAATGCAACGCCTAATTGCAGCCATCGAAAATTCATTTACAACGATTTTGGGACATCCGACAGGAAGATTATTGCTGATGCGAGAGGGATACCCAATAGACCATAAAACAATCATTGATGCCTGTGCCCATAACAATGTTGCCATAGAATTAAATGCCAATCCCTATCGGCTGGATATTGATTGGAGACATATCGATTATGCTATGGAGAAAGGTGTAATGGTGTCAGTAAATCCAGACGCCCACCATAAAATGGGTTATTTAGACATGCATTTTGGCGTATTCTCTGGCCGAAAAGGAGGATTGGAGAAACGTTTGACACTCAATGCCTTGTCATTGCCCGAATTTGAATCGTATCTTGCCGGCAGAAAATAGGATTTGGTGAAAGGATACTAATTTATGGGTTGTAGAATAGAAAAGTAAGACAATGAAAATTTTGGTTATTCGCTTTAGTTCGATTGGGGATTTGGTTTTAACCACCCCTGCATTGCGCGGGCTTAAACAACAGTTGCCATCTGCTGAAATTCATGTGCTAACGAAATCGGTATATGCCCCCTTGTTAGAGGGATTGTATAGTGTCGATAGGATTTGGAATATGGGGGAGGCAAATCTCATGTCCCAATTGCAGCAAATACAATTTGATGCTGTGATAGATTTACAGAACAACTGGCGGTCCTTATTGGTAAAATTGTCTTTGTGGAGCGTTCCAAATTATACTTATAACAAAAAAAGTATACAACGTTGGCTGTTTGTCAATACAAAATGGGCGCATTTTAAGGTAAACCATGTTTGTGACCGATACTGGGAAACAGTATTTCCATTAGGGGTTTTACCCGATAAGCAAGGTATTGAATTGCCCAGTTACAGGGTTGAAATACAGGATAATATTGCGCAAGTCAAACCATTTGTAGTGGCTATTTTAGGGGCTACGTATACAACCAAGAAAATCCCCAAGGAACTGTGGATTCAAGCACTGGATTCCATCCACTTGCCCGTCGTTCTTATAGGAGGTGATCTAGATTTCGCCTTGGCACAAGAATTAACAGCATTGTTGCCCCAAAGAGTAATAAATTGTGTCGGAAAGTTGTCTTTACAAGCCTCTGCCAAGTATATTGAGAATTGTCAGTTTGCCATGGGTGGAGATACCGGTTTTACGCACATAGCGAGGGCTTATAAAAAATCTATTTTGGTTATTTGGGGCAATACGCATCCGGGATTGGGATTTTCGCCCGATTGGCAAATTACGGAGAGAGATGGGAGTGTATTGCACATGTTGCCGCAGAACTTGTCTTGTCATCCCTGCACTAAACTGGGATACGAGGTCTGTCCTCGCCATCACTTTCATTGCATGAAGCAGCATTCAGGCAAGCAACTCACATTATTGCTAGAAAATTTACAAGCCAATTAGTCTTAAGTATTTTAACTTGTTTTTTTTCCTTATTTTCGCGCTTCCATAATTTTGGATACATTATAAATAGTGATGAAAAGCAGTAAAACCATTGTAGGATTTTCAATTGTTCTGGCATTAGCTTGCTTGTTTCAATTATCGTTTACTTGGAAAACCCAAGGATTTGAAAAAAGAGCCAAGGCATTCTCTGATAAAGCAGCCAAAAAAGGGTTTGACTCAAAAGAGGCCTATCGCAGGTATGTTGATAGTTTGGGGAGCAAAGAAATTTATAGCCTTGGACTTGCGGGATACACCTATTTCGAATGTAAACAACGAGAAATCAACCTTGGATTGGATTTACGGGGTGGTATGAATGTGATTTTAGAAGTAGACAAAGGAGCAGTTGTTCGGGTGCTTTCAAATGATCCCCAAGACAAAGACCTAAACCAGGCTATAGCAGCTGCAAATATTCTAGTCCGTGATGAGGGGAGAGATTTTATTAATTCATTTGTCGAACAGTTTAATTCAATTAATCCTGGCAGAAACATAGCCAACTTATTTGCCAAAGGAAATAAGGGCGTTATTCAAAGCAGTAGCTCAAAAAGTGATGTAATCACTTACCTCACAACGGAGACTAATTCTGCAGTTGACAGGGTATATGAAGTGGTTGAAAAACGGATTAATCAATCCAATGTCACTCAACCTACCATTCAAAAAATTGATGGTGGACGTATAAGTGTAGAATTGCCGGGAGTTGACAATCCTCGTCGTATGGAAGAGTTGGTGGAGAAAAGTGCAAAATTGGAATTTTACGAAATGTATGCCAACGTTGTACTTGGCAATGGAAGTCGCAAAAATGACGGAACTCGGTTGTTGAACGCCTTGTATAAAGCCAGTAAAATGGCCAGTACCAGTGACGCCGATTCCAGTACTTTGGATTCATCCAAAAAAATGGTTTCAACCATTCCAAAATCCAACACAGAAATTAAGGATACATCAGGTGGAAAAAAAGACACAAAATCTACTGGTAAAATTTCTGAATCATTGGGTAGTCCGCTGGCAAAAATATTAAAGCCTTTTGGAAATGGTGAACCTGGATCTTCAGTGTGTGTCATCAACAAAGCAGATCGTGAGATTTTTGAAAAAATGTTGAATGATGAGCGATATGCAACTATTTTACGATTAGAGAATGCCAAGGTGGCTTTCAGCGCCAAGCCCCGTGATTATGACGCCAAAGGCAAAGAGATACTCAATTCGGATGAATACTTTGTATATTTCTTAAAAATAGACCGTGACGGGAATGCCGCATTGACGTCGGAAGATAAGAATATTATTTCGGATGCGCGGGTGAATACAAGCTCCACAGGACAACTAGAGGTATCTATGGAGATGACAGCCGAGGCTGGCAATCGGTGGTCTCAAGTGACAGGTCAAAATGTGAATCGTTATATTGCTGTAGTATTGGATGATAGGGTTTATTCTGCCCCCGTTGTCAATCAAAAAATTAGTGGTGGAAATAGCCAGATAACAGGCAATTTTGATATCCGAGAGGCCAACGATTTGGCCAATGTATTAAAAGCAGGTAAACTTCCTGCACCTGCCAAAATTGTTGCCAGTGAGCAGGTAGGTGCATCATTGGGCAAAGAATCCACGAATAGGGGGTTAAATTCCCTTTTATTTGGTTTTTTAACTGTGGTATTGTTTATGATTCTCTATTACAGTCGTGCTGGTTGGATGGCGATAGTTGCAGTTTTTGGAAACGTTTTTCTTATAATGGGTGTTTTGTCGAGTTTAGGTGCCGCCCTTACTTTGCCTGGTATGGCGGGTATTATTCTCACAGTGGGTATGGCAGTTGATGCCAACGTACTCATATACGAGCGTATTAAAGATGAATTGGCAAATGGTAAAGGAATAAAAACTGCCATCTCCGATGGATTTAAATATGCGTTAAGTGCAATTATTGACTCAAATATCACCACATTAATGGCAGGTTTTATTTTAACTTTTGCTGGAGCAGGACCCGTTTATGGCTTTGCAGTAATTTTGGTAATCGGTATTTTTAGCTCAATGTTTACCGCTTTATTTATTACACGCTTACTTTTAGATTCTCGTGCCAATAAGGGTTTAGACATTGCATTTGATACCAAATGGAACAAGAATTTTTTAAAAGGGAAAAATATAGATTTTGTAAGCAATCGCAAAAAGTATTATATCTTTTCTTCGTTGATTATTCTTCTTGGAATCATTGCTTTTATTGGCAAAGGAGGTATTAGTACCGGTATTGATTTTAAGGGGGGAAATTCATATGTGATTCAATTTGCAAAAAATGAGGAAAACCAATCCGAAAAAATTAAGATAGCATTGGACAAGAAATTACCTGAATCGAGCAATGAGGTCAAAACTTTTGGTTCTAAAGGGCAGTTTCGCATTGTAACTACTTACATGATAGACAAAGAAGGACCGAATGCAAGAGATTCCATTCGTGCTGCGGTACTTTCAGCACTTAAAGAGTTCAAACTGTTGGGCGCTGACCCAGTATTGTCTTCAGCCAAAGTGGGTGCTGCGATTGCAACAAGTACACGTGATCGAAGTGCATTTTTAGTAGTGCTAACGGTGTTGGGTATTTTTCTGTATATCTTATTTCGTTTTCGCAGTATTGCCTATGGATTGGGAGCTGTTGTCGCTCTGATTCACGATATTTTGGTCGTTTTATCAGTATTCGCTATTTTGGACGGATACGTATCTTTCCCTACAGATTTTGATCAGAATTTGATTGCGGCTTTGCTCACGTTGTTAGGTTATTCTATTAATGACACTGTAATCGTATTTGACCGAATACGAGAATTCCTTTCGTCACGCAGGGTTGATAAAAATGATGTTTCTTTAATCAATACGGCTATCAACGATACCCTGAGCCGAACCATTATTACCTCGCTAACGGTATTTGTTGTGGTATTGATTTTATTCTTGTTTGGAGGTGATGCCTTGAAGAGTTTTTCATTGGCGCTCCTAATCGGTGTTGTAGTGGGTACTTATTCATCCATTTGTATTGCTACGCCCATCGTCATTGATTTCACATCTAAAAATAAACAAAAAGCCTGATAATCACTTCGAACTATTGATAAAGCGGGGTGACAATCACCTCGCTTTTTTTATATCAAGAATCAATTAAAACTGTTATTCACACTATTTTACTCCAGCATCGCATCCAACTGAATCCTATACCAACAACACAGGCTAAGCAAAATTTGCATCAATTTATCCCTGTTTTCAAGCCAAAAAATAACATCAAACACGTGAACCCTCCAGAAATAACCCACAAATCATTGATCGAAATCGCGAATACCTTTGGTACACCCGTTTATGTATACCATGCCGAAGCAATCATATTCCAATACAAACGATTGCTTATGGCGTTTCCCGATGTCAAGGTGAAATTACACTACGCATTAAAAGCGTTAAACAATGTAAATATTCTTCGCTTGTTAAAGGCAGAGGGGGCGGGATTAGACGCTGTCTCTATTCAAGAAGTCCAATTGGGTTTACGGGCGGGATTTATGCCTTCACAGATCATGTATACCCCCAATTGTGTTGATTTCGAAGAGATTAAGCAAGCGGCAGCGTTGGGTGTTCATGTCAATATCGACAATATTTCAATTTTAGAGCATTTTGGAAATGAATTTGGATCTTCTATGCCCTGTTGCATTCGGTTAAATCCGCATATAATGGCTGGGGGGCACAACCATACTTCGGTTGGTCATATAGATTCTAAATTTGGCATATCGATTTATCAAATTCCCCATGTATTGCGTATTATTTCGTCTTTAAATATTCGTGTTAATGGTCTTCACATGCATACGGGCAGCGATATTTTGGATGCGGGTGTTTTCTTGCAAGGGGCTGATCTTTTATTTGATGCAGCGAGAAATTTTCCCGATCTCGAATTTATGGATTTTGGTTCCGGCTTCAAGGTCGGATATAAGCCCGATGACATCGTAACTGATATTGAAGAAATTGGTAAACAAATATCGCTAGCTTTTTTGGCATTTTGCCAGGAATACGGAAGAGATCTTGAATTGTGGTTTGAACCAGGTAAATTTATAGTCAGTGGAGCAGGATCACTTTTGGTAAAAGCCAATGTTATCAAACAAACGACCTCTACCGTATTTATTGGGGTCGACAGCGGTCAAAACCACCTGTTGCGCCCCATGTTTTATGATGCCTTTCACCACATCGAAAATATTTCGAATCCAAATGGAGTTTGCCGTTTATACAGTGTGGTTGGTTATATCTGTGAAACAGATACACTGGGTTATGATCGCAAGTTGCCGGAAGCCCGAGAAGGCGATATTTTTAGCATTAAAAACACGGGTGCCTACGGATTTAGCATGAGCAATAATTACAATGCGCGATTGCGCCCTCCCGAAGTTCTCGTGTTGGACGGAGTTGCTAACCTTATCAGAAAGCGAGAAACTATGGAAGACCTAATTCGCAACGAGGTATGGATTGAAGCAATCAAGGAAGAATCGTAAAATCAATATGCTGCGTTTCAAATTGGGCAGACATACTTTATGGGTTTTTCCCAAAATGACAGCCCAAAATATTCAGAATCTGCATTGTTACAAATCGGAAAACAATATCGGACGATAATTTCGGGTTAGGATGGCCGATTATTTTTGCACTCGGTAAAAGCGCAATACGGGTCGAAACCCCAAATAAGCAGCACTGTGATTGATTTGTTTCAGTTCAACTGCCATTGGGTCTAGGCAATGTAACTCCTGAAAATACGAACCGCCTTTGATAGCGTTGTGATTTTTAAGTACTGTTTCGTCAACCAGATAGTGGCTTAAATCAAATACTGAAGCCAATTGGTAATCATTTGTTACCAATTGTCCTTGTGTATTGAGAATTATAGATTTGTTGTTGTACAAATGTAGCCAGGCAGGGGTAGAAGTCCATTCACTTACATTGCCCAATAAATGGGCAATCTGTCCATAGGGTTTTGGGGGAAATACAGGACTGGGTTCGGGAATATTGGCGGAGTAAGATTGCTTATTTGAGATCTGAAATCCACGATTGGTATAGGTCCCACTAAAATTTGTTCGGTATGTATTGTTGGGCTGTGAATAGATGAAATTGAGTAATTCTCGCCCCTGATTTTCTTTTCCGAAAGCATTGAATATTTGTTTGGAAAGCAATTTTTTTGGGTATTGTTTTTGGGGTTTTACAATACAAGTTTCAAACAATGCCATCCATTCTGTTGCTGTGGGTAAATCAATTTCTAATCGATAGCGTATTCCTTGCGATTGAAGATCATTGGAAAGTTCGGTGTTAATTTTTAAACCAAGCCAATCGCAGTAGGCTTTCGCTTGTAAATAAGTGATGCCTACTACAGGGTAGTTTTGGTAGTAGGTGCTTTGAAAATAGAAATGGCGATAGGGGTTGTCTTGAATACCGGCCAATTCATTCGCAGCAATCAAGGGCCATGCATTGGTATCTGGGTAAAGTTGCCGAGCATTGTATCCTAGATGGGTCATTACAAAATCGCTGTCGCTTATAAATTGGGCATATTCGAAATTTGTAATTTCTGTTTTGTAGGCCAAAAAAGGGCTGCAGATTAGCGGTTCTTCAATGGAGAAAATGGTATCAAATCCGAGTTGTTTTTGGGATTGGAATTGAATGTTCTCTTTCCCTAAAGTATTAGAGATGGGGAGGAAACCAATCAAGGATTTTTTATGCAGCAGCAATGCCGGAGGCAAAACCGATTCTTTTGGGGGTTCGGAAGCCTTAAAATAATAGTGCATCAGGAATTCGGGGTGGGGCGACTTTTGACCGAATAACCCCAGTGTGAACATAAATAAGGAAATTGTTATCAGGGGACGATACCTCATCCTTCAAAAATAATACTTCTACGCCAAGGTGCTTAATACTTCTTTGATTTGATTTATATCGGGAAGTAAACCAGGATTTTCAGTAATTTCAGCATGGCGAACAATACCTTGTTTATCAATTACAAAAGCGGCACGTTTTGAAACGCCTTTCATTCCAAATACAAAGTCTTCAATGAAGCTGTCGTAGGCTTTGCTTACGTCTTTATTGAAGTCGCTTAGCAGTTGAAAATTAAAGGATTGTTGCTGTTTCCAGTTGTCGAGCGTGAAAACCGAATCAACGGAAATACTCATCACTTCGGCATTTAATGATTCAAATTCTGAAAGTGTGTCACGCACGGAACATAATTCTTCTGTGCATTTTCCTGTAAAAGCCTGCGGAATGAATAAAAGAACCACATTTTTGCCACGGAATTGCCGTAAACTTATTTCCTGTTTTTCGGAGTTGAAAAGAGTGAATTCAGGTGCGGGAAATCCTATTTTGTAGTTCATGTATTCTGCGATATTAAAGGTTATTTGGCCAATTGCCAAGAATTTTAAGCGAAGTTGTAAAATAAATTGTATGTGGGACCATCCAAAAAGTATAGGTCAATACTCGGGCTTTTGGAGTGATGTAAATACTTTGGTTGGGCAACTATAATTATATTTTAGTGCACATACAAAAGGGTTATTGCATCAAAACCGGGTTGCTAAATATTCTTTTGTTGAGTTTTAGGTCTTGTAAAAGTGAACTTTTTGGTCTCAATGTAAACATCCATTGTTTTCCATACCCCGAGGGAATCCAATGAAATTCTAATTGCCAGCAATGGAGATTTCTCGCTACAGAAAATTCGCTGCTTGCCATTTCTTTTCTTTTTACATCGTATCCTGTTTGATAGGATATTTTCCATTCAGAAGTTATACCAATATCTCCGTTCACAGATATACGATGGTTGTTGATTCGTTGCATACGCGATATTGTTTCGGCATTGTAGGAGATGTTGTAATTGATATTGATCGACCATGGGATACTAAAATCATAATAATTCCAAGGTTGTGATTGCACTTGATTGAGTTCATCGACGTCGGTAGCGAGTGGGTTACTAAGTCTGTTGGATACTTGGTCTTGCGATTTTTTTCCTCCAAACATTTCGGGCGTAAACCTGGAATTTAAACTTGCATCCAAACTGCGATAACGCAAAATAGGCCCACCATCAAGGGCCGAAAATGAATGTATGGCCTTGCCATTTCTGTATCCATATAAACTGTAATTGGCGTTCATTCCAATCCGGACTTGTTTTAAAATTACAGTATTAAAGCCCAATGTCACATCACTCCAATTGAAGCTATCTGCGGTAATATTATAATTTGTTGACAGGGTTAATTGGTCGATTAAATTTTGTTTCTCAAGTTTTTCCTTGCCAAGGCTGTCAGCAGAAACGACTCTTTTGGATTGAAGATTGTTGCTAAGATTGAATCCTATCGAGCCACTTTTTTCTTGACCCATACTACCATATATATTTTTTGAAAACAGGCCATATTCGATTTTTTTTCCGTTTGAATCAATATAGCTGCTCGACCAACCTTTTCTAACTGCGTTAATTTCGGGGCGGTATCCCAAACCAATAGTGGGTGTTAATGTGTGGCGAATCGCCCGCAATTTCCCCAGTTTGAGATTGCTGTAAGTTCCGTAGATATTTGTGCTAAAACCCGAACTCAGGCTATAAGAATTGAGCCTAAAAAATCCATTTGTATCTGCGTATTCTACTTTTTTGAGAAGGGAGTTATATGTCTGGGTTGCTGCCTTAAAATACCAAATTTCTTGATAGTTTGCAGACGGACTTATATTTAATGCGCCATTAAAAAGCTTTATATTGGTAGAGATTGGAATAGAATGCCGAATACCTGTTTTAATTGCACCCAACGTTGTACGAAATTTTTCGCTAAACAGGAGTGTATCTTTTGTGCTGAGTGAATTGTTTACGTTGAGGTTGTATGTTATGCGCAATTGTTCGTACCATTTGGTATTGGTACCTGCTTTTTTTGAAAATGGTGTCAAGCTCGAGACACCCATATTAAGACTGGGCAAATCAAGATGAAAATCGCGGGTTTGGGTATTTTGTGAATGTCGGGCTGATACCGATAAGTTAACTTTATTATTTAAAAAAGTGCGTCCAAAATTGATACCCGAAATAAATTCATTTCGAGACAAACTTTGGATGTCGCGAGAGTTTCGCTTGTTAAAATTGCCAGTAACAATATTTATATTTCCATTGAGGGTAATTCCAGGGAGCAATTTCTGGTCGAGATTGAATTGGGATTGGACCGAGAAATCATTGGATTTTGTAAATTCAGGATTGGCAGGATCTAATCCGTTGCCAAACCGACTCATATTTAGTGCCAAAGAACCTTGGTATTGATAGCGTCTTACAAAATGCGTTTGTGCACCCAAACGAAAATCGCCGTTGAAAAATAAATCAGAAGTAACTTGCATGTCGGCATATTTCCCCAATCCTTGGTAATAGCCCAAATTGGACAGAAAAAAACTATTATTGGCGTTGTTGAATCCTGGGTTGGGCATAATGAGTCCATTTCTGCGTCCTCTTTTCAACGGGGCGATACCAAATGGCAAAGCAAGGGGTGTTGGGATGTCTGCAAAAACAAGGTTTGCAGCCCCAAAAAGAACCTTGTTATTCGGCAAGATTTTTATTTTTGAAGCGTTAAGATAAAAGTGGGGGTGTGCATCGGAGCAAGTGGTTAGTTTGCCATTTTGTCCCATAAAACTTCCATCAGATTGTTTAAGAACTTGCCTTAATTGTATAAAAGCTTCGTCTTGTTTCAGTAAAAGTCCATATACTTTGCCTTGTTTAGAACCACTGTTGTACAACATGCTATCGGCAGTATATTCTTCGGCTCCATCTTTGAGAATGGGTAAGTTTGTATAGTTGCCTAAACTGTCTTTTCCACCGCGGGCAAAAAGCAGTTTCCTTGCAATAGATATTTCGATATACTTCGATTTTAGGGAAGTATTTTGCATGTCAACAGATGCATTGGAAAATAGGTATGCTTTGTTATCGTTTGAATTAAAAATAATAGAGTCTTTTGCCTCATAGTGAATGGGGGCATCTAATCCCTTTCGCTTTTTCTGTTCTGTCAGAACACTGTCCTTTTTTGTGGAATTTGTTCCTTGTGCTTGGGCTGTTTCGATTGCGGTGAGTGTGGAAATTGAAATAACAATCAATGTCCACAATCGCTGTAGGGATATTTTGCGATATAGCGTATTGTAATTTGACAAGTTCTAGCGAATTTCGGCAAAAATATTGCCATACTGATACCGAAAGCTTGGAAATTATTGTTTGCATGAAAAAAAAACAGTCGAATCGTATTAAGAAGACAGGCATTTTTATGCTGGCGATTGTCTTATTATGGTGTTTGCCATCTAGCCAGGTAAAGTCATTAAACCAAACAAGTATGACTGTTGTTATCGATGCCGGGCATGGCGGTATCGATCCTGGTTGTAATGGTGAAAATGAGATTTGGGAAAAAGAAGTAACCCTATCAGTTGCGTTAAAACTTGGGAAAATATTGAAAGATAGTTTGCCTGGGATTAGGGTATTGTATACCCGAACAACCGATAAAACTTTAAAGTTGTGGGAGCGTCCTCACTTGGCCAATATTAACAGGGCGGATTTGTTTATTTCTATTCATTGTAATGCCAATAAAAATAAAGCGGCCTCGGGCAGTGAGACCTATTTTATGGGATTACACAAAACCGAAGGAAATTTAGATGTCGCCAAACGAGAGAATGCTGCCATTACCTATGAAACAGATTATAAAGACAATTCTCGTTATGGAGGGTTTGATGTAGATTCTCCGGAAGGACATATAATTTTCAGTTTGGTGCAAAATGCATATATGAAACAGAGTCTAAAATTAGCAACAGGGATTGAAGCACAAACGAATAGAATGTGTAAAATTAAAAGTCGGGGAGTAAAACAGGCAGGATTTCTGGTTTTATGGCAAACTTCAATGCCAAGTGTTCTGGTGGAAACAGGATTTTTAACCAATTCTACGGATCGAAATGTGTTGAAATCATCAGAAGGCCAAAATAGCATTGCTTTGGGTATTTTTGATGCAATTCGTGAGTATAAATACTATCTTGAATCTTTGAAATTGTCGAATGAATAATTTTTTTTAGCGATTTTCGAATTCAGTGTGAAGCAATTGTTTGGCGAAGTACCATCATCATAATATTACAGTTATATACTATTATTAAAAATAATTTTAGATTTACTTGCAACTTTTGATCTTAATGTCGTCATTTGTAAAACATCTATAAATTAAAATCTATGAAATCAACAATTACACAATTAAAAAAAGTAGCTTTTGTGTCGATTTTATTGGGGGGATTATTTTCTTCAATTAGCCTGAAAGCTCAAACTCCATGCAGTGGCACCAATTCTTGGGGTTGTGGTGGAGCTATTTTAAACAATGGTTCGGATTATCCCGGTGATATTCGTTCTGTCGAAGTAAAAGACAAGAGAGGCAATACCTTAGCCAGTTACTCTGGATTGGGTTGTACTTCATACAACGCCGCAGATACCTATAAAGGTATTTTGAACTCTGGTAAAGGATTCGACCTAACTGCAAGTGAAGAAATTACCGTAACTGTTGAAGGAGGAATTTGGGCTTCACAAAGTTGGGGTACCAGAGTAGGTATTTGGATCGATGCTGACCGAGATGGTTCTTATTCATCATCCGAGTGTCTCGTAGATCCTGCATCTACCATAGCAACAGGGTTGACAACTTTCAATTTGAAAATGCCTTGTTGGAAAGCTACAGGAAAAAGTCATTTGCGTTTCCGTGGCGGTTGTCCTCCCTACAGCACTTTAACCAAATCTAATGGTTGCGGTTCTGTACAAAATTATGGCAATGTGTTCGATTTGGAAGTTAACCTCAAGTTGGGTTCTTCTCCAACGGCAAATTTTATTGTCCCCTCCAAAACCAATTACACCAGAACAAATGTTAAGTTCAATGCCGTTAACCCATCCGCTGGGTATTCATATAAATGGATTTTTGACAAAGCGGAGAAACCTCCATATCCCGGCTATTCAGACAATTCTTCTAGAGGTGTGGCCCAGTGGGCATCAGGAGGAAAGTATGACGTGAAAATGTCGGTAGATTATTGTGGGCTTTCTGACTCAATTGTAAAGCAAGTTACCATTACTGCCCCTACCGTTGTCCCGAATGCAGATTTTGTTGCATCCAGCAACGAGGTTGAAATTTATTATGATCTAGTCATGTATGATTTAAGTGATAATGGTGCATACAAATGGTCGTGGGAGTTACTTTCCCCCACTGGAGTTGATGATCAAACATCTACAGTTCAAAATCCAAACTTTACCCTAAATGAGACAGGTTGGTATAAATTATGCCTCACATCTGAAAATGATATTGGGCCATCAAAACGCGTGTGTAAGGATCGTTACGTAGAATGTATTGCTCCGACTGAATATTATTTAGGCCCTTCCAAAGAAGGTACAAGCAAAAATGGAACTTTATATGACAATGGTGGCCCAAATGCCAATTATGGCAACGGACGCAAAACTTCAATTGACTATTTCTCCATAATTCCTTGTGGTGCAAAATCAATTACATTAAGTTTTACAGAGCTAAAGTTTTTTGATGCAAGTGACAAATTGAGAATATATGATGCAAGCCAAGTAAATATTACGAAATTGGTTGCTACCATATCAGGAGATAATTATAAAAAATATGATACAGCTAAAATATTATTGACAAGTGGTTCAGCGTACATAACCTTCGAATCCAATGGAAGTGGCAATGATAAAGGTTTTATCATGAATTGGGCTTCATTGCTTAATCCACCCGCAAAGCCCAAAGCTTCTTGGAAAACCGACTTCAATCCTGCAGCAAACGGCTTATCTGTTGAATTTAAGAATACGACTACAGGTGCACAAGGTGTTCCATCCTATGTATGGAATATAGATGGACAGCCTGAAGGTACATCTACAGACTATACTCGTGCTTTTTATACCGATGGTACCTACGACGTTTGTTTGGTTGCAGTTACTTGTACTGGTATTGATACCTTCTGTAGTAAGATTACAATCAATACACCTACTGGTCCTGGTTCATTGGATTATTTTGCTGACAATGTTCGTCCTAATTTAGGAAGTACTGTTAAAATGTCTACCAAAACAGATTATGCGAACATGTTTGAGTGGACAATCTTTCCGACTACATTCACCTATGAAAATGGTACTGATAGAAATAGTAGGAACCCAGAAATAAAGCCTGCTAAAGGTGGTTCTTACACATTTACCTTGAATGCTTGGAATTCTGTGGGAGGTAAAGCAAACACTGAGAAAAAATTAATCAAAAACAAATACATTATTGTTTTGGACTATTGTGTTCCCTTGGTTGATCTTCTTGCATCTGACGTAGGTATCAACGCTGTTAAATTGTCCAGAAATTCAACCAGCTTGTTAAGTTCATCATCATCATCTGGAGATGCCAGTTACACCAACTATACTGAGGTGTATCCTGCCATTACTTTAACCTATGGTGCGTCTTATGATTTTTCAGTTGAACGAAATACAATAGCCAACAGTGTAAATTTCAAAGCATGGATCGATTTCAACATTGATGGCGATTTTTCCGATGCTGGGGAAGAAGTTGTGAGTAGTGGTTCAACCAGTAAATCTACGTATAGCTCATCCTTCAAAGTACCCACTTTAGCCAACAGTTTTGAAGGTACTACTCGTATGCGGGTGGGTGTTTCTTATTCGAATTTTGACAACAACCCTTGCGGTGTTAATACTGTTGGAGAATTTGAAGACTATGCAGTTATTTTAGCAAATGATGGTAAACCACCTGTAATTACTATGGTCGGTTCTGACACAATTCGTGTTGAAAAGAATGCTGTAAAAACGGGTTGTTACTCTGAAGTGGCAAGCAAATCATACTTTGGTTTCGATGCAACTGAAGGGGATTTAACCAATTCAATTGTTGTTGTTTCAGATTTGGATTGTACAGCACCCGGTATTTATACCATTCAATTTGATTTAGAGGATGCATCTGGTAATCGTGCACCAACACGTTTCCGTACTGTTGTCGTAGCATTGGACAAGAGCGCACCTAAACTTACCTTAAATGGAAATGATACGATTATTCTTGAGCAGTGTGATACATACATAGAATCAGGTGCGGTTGCAATTGATGCGAATGATGGTAACTTGACATCTGCAATTAAAGTTACGGGTAAAGTCTTGGATGCTGTCGTTGGTGTTTATGTATTGACCTACTCTGTTAAAGATGCTCAAAACAATGCTGTTTCAATTAAGCGTGTTGTAATTGTAAGGGATACAAAGAAACCTTCTATTAAGAAATTATTGGCTTCAATTGTTGATGGAACTATCATTGATGTACAAATTAGGTCTGCATTTGTAGACGATGTGTATGCCATGGATCCTTGTAACGGTTCTATTTTCTTATCCAAGAATCCTGGGTTTAATGGTCCGGTAAATACCAATATTCGTGCTACCTATCCTGTAACATACAATTCTTCAGATCCTTCTGGTAACAAGGCAGTTGAAGATGGATATGTTCTAAATTATCGTGTTGATGATTTTATCGCTCCTGAAATTGAATTGAATACAAGCGATACTGTTATTCATGATGTAAACAATGCATACTACTCCCGTTCAGTAACCGTTATTGACAACTTCTATACTAAAGCTCAGTTGTCTATAACCAGAGTGGGTAAAGTAGATGCGTTCACATTGGGAACCTATGTTGAAACATTTACGGCTACAGATGGTAGTGGCAATGTAACAATCAAGCAACGTTTCATTAAAGTGGTTGACAGAATTGCTCCTAGCATTACCGCACCTTCGGTGTCTGTATGTATTGGTATTCCATTCTGGGCAATGTCTGGTTTGATTGTTCGCGACAATTACTACTCAGCAGTTGCTTTAACCCCATTGGTTAAAGTATTGGGCCACAATGTTAACATAATGGAGGCTGGTGTTTATTACATCAACTACTCATTGACTGATCCTAGTGGTAACGAAGCTATAACTGTATCTCGTCCAGTATTTGTGGCCTATCCACCAAATTGTTTCAATACTTATATGGGTACAGAAACCATGAAGTTGGAAAATGCTGTATCAGTTCATCCAAATCCAACATCAGGTATCATAACCATTGGTTACAACTTAAGCAATAACAAACCATTGAATGTTATAGTAACCAATACCTTTGGCGCTGTTGTTGCCAAATTGGATAATCTGCAAGGAGGTTTTGGAGCTACTCCAATCGACTTGAGCAATGTAAGTGAGGGTATCTACTTCGTTAATATGACCAATAACGGCGAGACAGTAACCAAGCGTGTTGTTGTTAAGCACTAAATTGTACATAAAATACTCTTTCAAAAAGGCCCCACTTTTAGTGGGGCCTTTTTTTTGTAGTAGGCTTAATATTTTTCCGTACTTTTGAAATGTTGACAATCCTATGCTAAAAGGTCTTTCCAATGAATTTAAAGTGGGTTTAATGACAGTTATATCGCTGTTTATATTATTTATGGGCTATAATTTTATGATGGGAAAAGATAATATTTTTAATAGGGGCAGGGAGTTTGCCGTGATATATAAAAATACGCAAGGTCTTTCAGTAGGTGCAAAAGTGTTGGTAAACGGCTATAAAATTGGATCACTTCGAAGTTTATCCATGGATGATAATCAACAGATTGTTGCGCTTGTTGAAATCACATCTTCAATGTCTATACCCAAAAACTCCAGTCTCAAAATTCAGTCTGAGCTTTTGGGAGGTGTATCGTTACGATTGGTGATGGGTAATTCGCTTGTAATGGCCATGCCCGGTGATACCTTAAATGCATCGTATTCAAAAGATATTTTTGATTTGGTTAATAAGCAAATTGTAGGCGTTGCTTCGAGTACAGATTCACTTTTTAATACCCTTAACGTACTTCTGAAGAAGGATGAATTAAACAGTGCCCTGATTGAATTGCCAAAAATTATGCGTACGCTTTCTGCTACCCTGGAAGATATTAAATTACAGATTGAAACTATGGGGCCATCTCTCAATACAAGCGCTGATAATATGGCTAAATTTTCATCAAATTTGCCAGAATACGACCATAATATTCGGGAGGGGTTTCGCCATATAAATGCATTAGGAACTCAAATAGATACTATGCGGGTAGATAAATTGGCAAATAATCTTACAAAATCGCTTTCACAGATTACGGAGATTCTTGATAATTTGGAAGAGGGGAAGGGGAGTTTGGGCAAATTGCTGAATGATGATCAATTATACAATTCGCTTATCAAAAGTAATAAGGAAGTACAGAATTTAATACTGGATTTAAAGCGCTATCCCGAAAAATATATTCCTGTTCCACTTTCTGTTAAGCAGCGGTCTAGGGCGAAGAAAAAAAGTAATGCGGATTCTGCAATTTTTAACTAGACTTTTTGTCCAATTACGGGTATTTTCAGTTTCTGTTTACATACAACCTTATCAGTAGTTTGTAAATCGTATACTCTATCGCAAATACAGTAGCGAGTTTTTAGTCCATTTGATTCTATTTTTCCCGAATAAAGCCCAATAATTCTAATCGAATTGTGCATGTCTATTTCTATTCAGACGGGTTTTGTAATGACAGTTTATAATTCAGATTTCTTTTTTGATTTCCAAAATTCATAAAAGTATATCATCCACAACATATAAATCAAGTTATAGAAGAAATCCTCTAGTGGAATTGTACCGATTCTAATACCCATATTTTCCGTAGCGGTGTATATTAAAATGGGTTTTCCTGTTAATACCCCGTTGACCAGAGCCATTGGCACCAGTGCAATTATCCAGGAAAGGTAAGTATGGGGTAGGTACTGGGTTTTGTGGCTCAAGGTAAAATAGCACAGGCTTAACAGTAATAAGCCAAATGTAGTGACAGTATACAGTTGTTTTGGATGTAAAACTATAATGGCAATTGACAACAAAATTAATCCTACACTAAAAAATAAACTATAGTTCGTATATACAATTACTGGAAAATACGTTTTTAGACAAGCATAAATAAACAAGCAACAATAGGGAATAATTATAAAAAATACGTATTCCTCGATTGGGATATTGGCAAAGTACTGGCCTATTAGAAAATCTGGATTAAATTTCCAAACATTTAAATTTGTAAAAATGATGTCCCATAGTATGTAAAATACGCTTACGGGAAACATTGACAACAAAAAAGATTTCCAGTCTCTGTAAAAAGAAACTTTTTTGTCAAACGAAAGTAGTAGTGGCCCTATAATAGAAAATAGAAGTAGGTAAAAATAGGTAAATGTATTGGTTGGCATGCGACAGCCTTTAGCAAATGTGTTTCCAACAAAGTTAAGCCATTTGCTGGCCAAATGTGATTGAATAATCTTGAAGTTTTTTGCGTAGAATACGTCGGGCAACAAAAATTCGCGTCTTTACAGTACCGATAGGTATGAGGAGTTCTTGGGAAATCTCATGGTATTTAAATCCCTCAGCATTGAGTTTGAATGTTATTCTAAGATCACAAGGCAGAGAATTAATCGCAATTTCTAGATCTTTCCGGATAAAGGTTATCTCTGCTTCGTTGTCTATGCGGTGACATGGTAAATCAACGAAGTACTGGTTGTCTGTCCGGTCGATAAATGTATTTCTGTTCGTTTCGCGACGGTAATTATTAATGAAACTATTTTTTAAAATGGTGTATAGCCATGCTCGTAAATTGGTTCCTTCTTGAAATTTGTCTTTGTATCTATAGGCTTTCAGTATTGTTTCTTGCACCAAATCTTTTGTTTCATCCAAATTGTGGGTGAGTGATAGGCCATAATTTCTCAAAGGCAATAAAGCATCATTTATTTTGGAATCAAAATTATTTTGTGTAGGATTCATCATAAAACTTTGAACAAAATTACGCAATTTTTGTGTGTAAGGCTGTTATTTTGTTTAACTTTTATACAATAAAAAATATACAAAATTATATTTTGTTACAATGGTTTTGAACTTGAATGAATCCAAGGCAATTCTCAGTCGAAAAAATAATACGATGTCCATGTACAATGAAGTACGCAATAAAATATAAATGCAGATTGCAATAAAAATGTAAAAAGGATTAAGAAATTCCGGGCCACAATGACTTCAAAATTCCGATAATCTTGGGCGAGCTATTAAATCAATACAACGACCTTATTATCAAGTACCTCTACCAATCCATTATTTATGGAGTAAGTCTGTTTTTGACTATCTAATGCAGTAATTTCGATTGAACCCGATTTTAGATTGGCAATCATGGGCGCGTGCATGTTTAATATTTGAAAGCTCCCTGCTACACCCGGTAAACTTATCATTTTGGCCTCCCCACTGAACAATATTTTATCTGGGGTTAGTACTTCAATAAACATGACATTAGGCATTGGCTTCTTCTAGCATTTTCTTCCCTTTTTCGACTGCGTCTTCGATGGTTCCAACCAAATTAAATGCAGATTCGGGATATTCATCAACTTCGCCGTTCATAATCATATTAAACCCTTTAATGGTTTCTTTTAAATCTACCAATACGCCGGGGATTCCAGTAAATTGTTCCGCAACAAAAAATGGCTGAGATAAAAAGCGTTGAACACGACGTGCGCGGTGAACCACCAGTTTATCATCTTCACTTAACTCATCCATTCCTAAAATGGCAATAATATCCTGTAGTTCTTTGTAGCGTTGCAATAATTCCTTCACCCTTTGCGCACAACGGTAATGGTCTTTTCCCAATATTTCTTCACTTAAAATACGGCTGGTAGAATCTAGAGGATCTACAGCGGGATAAATACCCAACTCGGCAATTTTTCGGGACAGAACGGTTGTTGCATCCAAGTGGGCAAATGTAGTTGCAGGTGCTGGATCGGTTAAATCATCGGCGGGAACATATACAGCCTGAACAGAGGTAATAGAGCCGCGTGTAGTAGAGGTAATTCTTTCTTGCATTGCGCCCATTTCAGAGGCCAATGTAGGCTGATATCCCACTGCGCTGGGCATACGTCCCAATAAGGCCGAAACTTCAGAACCCGCTTGCGTGAAACGAAAAATATTGTCAATAAAAAATAATATATCTTTTCCAGCCCCAGTTCCATCGCCATCTCGGAAGTATTCAGCTACTGTTAATCCGCTCAGAGCAACGCGGGCTCTGGCACCAGGGGGCTCATTCATTTGACCAAATACCAAAGTCGCTTGGCTATTTTTTAGCTCATCTATGTTTACTGTATCTAGATCCCAACCGCCTTTTTCCATGCTTTCTTTAAAAGCATCCCCATATTTGATCACGCCTGATTCTATCATTTCGCGGAGCAAATCATTTCCCTCACGAGAGCGTTCTCCAACACCGGCAAATACTGACATTCCGCTGTACGCTTTTGCAATATTGTTGATTAATTCCATAATCAATACTGTTTTTCCCACACCTGCACCACCAAACAGTCCAATTTTTCCTCCTTTAGCGTATGGTTCAAGTAAATCTATAACTTTAATTCCTGTATACAGCGGTTCTTGGCTCGTACTTAAGTTGTCGAATGTCGGAGAGGGCTGGTGAATGGATCTTCCATTTTCGTTTGAAATGGGAGTCATACCATCGATAGCTTCCCCTACAACATTGAGCAATCTACCACGAATTGCTTCGCCTACAGGCATTCGAATAGCATCGCCTGTGTCTAACACATCGATTCCTCTTCGTAAACCATCTGTACCATCCATTGCAATGGTACGAACCATATTTTCACCTAAATGCTGTTGAACTTCTAAAACAAGGGTTTGTCCGTTGTCTTTTTTTGCAGTTAGGGAGTTGTAAACTTTGGGGGGTGTTGATCCGGGGTCGTTAAAACTTACATCTACCACGGCACCAATGATTTGGGATATTTTACCTACGTTGGCCATCGTTAATTTTCGGTGTGCAAAAATACTCAATCAATTTGCCATCTCCAAGATTTATTTGTTTTATTGTTGTTGAGGACATTTTACAATAATTTCATTTTATCCATGGGGGTCGATTCATACTGTGCTTCACACGAAAAAATGCAATGATAATCATTGGCTTTATGTATGTAAAGACCATCGCTTTAAAATTACCCAATAAGAACCAAAGATGAAAAACCCCATTGGCTGTATCAATCTATCAAATTACATCGGAGAATTTTAGAAGGGATTTAAAAATACATTAACTTCGCGTTCTAAAATTATGGATCGCAATTCAATCGCTGGATTTTCGCTGATTTTCCTCATTCTCATAGGATATTATTTTTTCACTGCTCCTAATGCACAAGAGTTGTCCGAACAGAATACGCAAAAAAAGAGATCGGATTCAATTACAGCAAGTAATGTGGCGAATACTGGTCAACAAACCGTGGCCGAAGCTTCCCAGAAACCGCTTGGAGAGTCATCCCAAATTACAATTGTTTCAGCCCTGCAAGACTCAGCCCTAAGGACCACATTGGGCGAAGCGATAACTTCTCAAGTTAAGGGGAAAGAAGAAATCATTGTGTTGAAAAGCAAAGAATTGTCTGTAGAAATAAACAATAAAGGTGCATGTATGGGGCGTGTTGTGCTCAATAATCACAAAAACTTTGACTCATCTGCCCTCGAGCTGCTTTCTTCAGATAAGCGCTACAACAAGTCGTATTTTGAAATTTACACCACAAATGGTGCTTTGAATTCTAGCGATTTTTATTGGAAAGTTATCCAAAAAACCGAGCAAAGTATTACCCTTCGACTCGGAGATTCTCTCCGTCATATAGACCAGCAATATACCTTGTCTAAGGATGGCTACACGGTGCATCAGTCGCTTGTTCTAAAGGGAATTGATCAGATTGTTCAGCCTCGGACTTCGGGTATTAAAATCTCCTGGAGGGTGCACTTACAACAACATGAGAAACAACTCAAATGGGAAACTCAGAATTCTACGGTTGTATACAAAGAGCATGGCGAAGATCCTGACTATTTAAGTACAAGCGAATCTGAAGAAGAAACAAAAGACAATTTGGATTGGTTTGGATTTAAACAACAATATTTTTCGGCCATTATGGTTGCAGATTCAGGATTTTCCTCCAAATCTATACTTTCTTGGAAAGAAGTTTTGCCTCAGTATAAAGACAGAATAAAAGACCTCAATGCGGAGGTGTATGTTGACTTTGATCGCTGTTCGTCAAAAACCTATGGTTTTAGCTATTATTTGGGCCCCAACCAGTACTATACTCTACAAAACGCTGATGTACATTTGGTTGAGGCGGGATTGGAAAGAATAATCCCTATGGGTTGGGGGATTTTTGGATGGGTAAATCGCTACGTTGTAATTCCAGTTTTTCACCAATTGGATGGTGTGATAGCAAGCATGGGTATCATTATTTTGCTGCTTACCTTGATTATCAAAACAGCCCTTCTTCCGCTGGTATACAAATCGTATATGAGTACAGCCAAGATGCGAATTTTGAAACCTGAGTTGGATGCCATTAAGGAGAAATATGGCAGTGACATGCAAAAAACCCAGCAAGAAAATATGACCATGTATCGCAAAGCGGGGGTTAATCCTTTGAGTGGTTGCATCCCAGTTCTCTTGCAAATGCCCATTTTGTTTGCAATGTTTCAGTTTTTCCCCAATGCATTTGAACTGCGCCAGAAGTCGTTTTTGTGGGCTGCAGACTTGAGTCGCTATGACGGACCTATGTTGGGATTTACCATCCCTTTTTATGGTGATCATGTGAGTTATTTTACTTTGTTGATGACATTGTCCACACTGATTTACACACACTTTAACAACCAATTGTCGGGTGTAACAGGTCAGATGAAGTGGATTGGGTATTTTATGCCGATTATATTTTTGGGTGTATTGAATGATTACGCAAGTGGTTTGACCTGGTATTACTTTTTGAGCAATATGATTACTTTTGGCCAACAATGGGTTATTCGTAGAACAGTGGATGATGCTAAATTACATGCACAAATTGCCGAAAACCGAAAGAAACCCGTAACCAAATCAAAGTTTCAACAGCGTATGCAGGATGCCATGAAACTGAGTCAAGAGAGAGCCAATTCTAAGGGTAAAAAGCGCTGATAATTTGATATTGATTGCCTGGAACTGCGGCAATTAATCCTTTCAATTCTAACTCGAGAAGGGCAACTGAAATTGCCGTTGAAGAGCATTTTTGCTGACGTACCATGGTGTTTGTATTGTCATTTCCTGACACGATCCATTCCATCACCTGTTTTTCGGTAGGACTCAGAGATTCAAACAATTCGACTTGTTTGAGGGTCTTTTTTGGCGGCGGCAATGTGTTGCCCTTATCAACCTCGGCAGACTCTCTGCGGTTATCGATTTCAGGTTTTGCGAACTTTTCGAATAAATCCCAGTTCATGCGTTCAACAATATCTTGTGCAGATACACACAGGCTTGCCATATTTTTTTGAATGAGAAAATTACATCCTTCTGCGTTTTTATCAATGGGTCTGCCTGGGATAGCGAATACATCACGGCTGTATCCATGCGCAATACTTGCGGTTATCATAGATCCGCCACGAATGCCACTTTCGATTATAAGAAGTGCGTCGCATAATCCGGCTACGATTCTATTTCTTCTTGGGAAAAAGTTTGGGTTAATAACCGTGTATGCCGGAAATTCAGAAATTAGCCCCCCTTTTTCGGCCAGCATTTTCTTTGCAAATGCTTGGTGGGCGGATGGGTAAATTTTTTCCAGACCGTTTGCCAATACTGCCCATGTGGGAATCTTACAATCGACAGCCGTCTCATGAGCAATGACATCGATGCCATAGGCCATGCCACTTACAACTACAACATCCATTTCTTGTAAATCAGCAATCATCTGAACCACCATTGCTCTTCCTGCGGGTGTGGGTTTTCGCGTTCCCACCACGCCAATTACCCTTTTTGCATTCCATTCCAATTGGCCCTTGTAAAATAATACCAATGGCGCGTCTGCAAATTCCCTCAATCTGTATGGATATGCTGTATCTAGTAGTGTTATACACAGTATATTCAAAGATTCATGTTGCAACATTATGGCCTTCGCCTGGGCACAGTTTGCACCATTTATAATGGATTGTATCTGGTTTGATCTTAGCCCTGAAATTTCTTGTAATCCTGCTATACTCGAACGGAAAATGGCCTCAGGAGTGCCAAAATATTGGAGTAAATAACGACCCATAACAGGCCCTATACCCGCACACAGGGTAAGTTCTATAAGACAAATGGTTTGTTCGTTGTAATAAGGAAGTTTCACGCTTCCCCAAATTTACGTCAGTCGTTTAGCTTTAGTACCGCCATAAATGCACTTTGGGGGATATCGACATTGCCCACCGACCGCATGCGTTTTTTACCAGCTTTTTGTTTTTCTAATAATTTTCTCTTACGAGAAATATCGCCCCCATAACATTTAGCCGTAACATCTTTGCGCATTGCACTGATGGTTTCCCGCGATATTATTTTTGCTCCGATTGCCGCTTGTATTGCAATTTCGAATTGTTGACGTGGAATCAAATCTTTCAATTTCTTGCATATTTTACGTCCCAATTCTTGAGCATTGTCTCGGTGAATGATAGCACTCAGTGCATCAACTCCCTTTGAATTTAACATGATATCTAATTTAATCAACTTGCTCTCTCGATAATCCATGGGGGTGTAATCGAAACTTGCATAACCCTTTGAAATCGTTTTCAAACGGTCGTAAAAATCAAATACGATTTCTGCCAATGGCATTTCAAAACTCATTTCAACGCGGTCACTTGTCAAATAAACTTGGTTAATAAGTATTCCTCTTTTATCCAAACAAAGGGTCATGATGGGGCCAACGTATTCCGACTTGGTAATTACGCTGGCCCGAATATAGGGTTCTTCAACGTAATCAATTTGTTCGGGGGATGGGAGGTCGCTGGGGTTATTCACCAGTTTTTTTTCTCCTTTTGTTGAATATGCCACATAACTTACATTGGGGACAGTCGTAATTACAGTCATGTTAAACTCTCTTTCCAAACGCTCTTGGATAATTTCTAGGTGTAACATTCCAAGGAATCCGCAACGGAAACCAAAGCCCAGCGCTGCAGAACTTTCAGGCTCAAAGACGATACTTGCATCATTCAATTGCAGTTTGCCCATGGCTTCTCTCAGTTCTTCAAAATCATCAGTATCAACAGGATAAATACCGGCAAATACCATGGGTTTTACATTTTCAAAACCATCAATTGCCTCAGAAGCTGGATGTACCTTGTCTGTGAGGGTATCACCCACTTTCACCTCTTTTGCATCTTTTATACCAGAAATAATATACCCAACATCGCCAGCAGAAACTTGGGAACATGGGCTTAAGTCCAGTTTTAAAACACCTACTTCATCGGCAAAATATTCGCTGCCAGAATTCATAAATCGAACGTGCTGTCCTTTTCGAACCGAGCCATCAATAACCCTGTAATACGCAATAATACCCCTAAACGAGTTAAAAACTGAGTCAAAAATAAGTGCCTTAAGGGGGGCGTCCAAATTTCCTTTTGGGGGAGGAACCCGCTCAACGATAGCCCGTAACACATCGTATACACCTTCGCCTGTTTTTCCGCTGGCAGAAATTATCGTATTTCGATCACAGCCAATTAAATCCACAATTTCATCCTTCACTTCTTCGGGCATGGCTCCGGGCAAATCAATTTTGTTGAGTACTGGAATAATTTCCAGATTATGCTCTAAAGCCATAAACAGATTGGAAATCGTTTGGGCTTCAATTCCTTGAGATGCATCAACAATTAACAATGCACATTCGCAAGCCGCAATGCTTCGGCTCACTTCATAGCTGAAGTCAACATGGCCGGGGGTATCTATTAAATTGAGTATGTAATCTTTTCCATCCAGTGAGTAGTTCATCTGGATGGCATGGCTTTTAATGGTTATTCCGCGTTCACGCTCAATATCCATATCGTCCAATACTTGTGCTTGCAAATCGCGCGAACTTATTGTATTTGTAAACTCAAGCAAACGATCTGCAAGTGTACTTTTACCATGGTCGATATGGGCAATAATACAGAAATTGCGAATGTTTTGCATAGGGGTTACTTAAATTGCCGCAAAGATAGCCAATCCAACCCATGGTTTTAAGTCCATCACCCGGTGATTTTGCGGTTTTTCATGTATTACGCATTGTATTTTTCCAAGAGTTTCAGCATCACTGCAATATCTTTTGGATAATTTGCTTCCAATTGGAAGGTTTCACCCCCGGGTTCGGTAATTATCAATGATTTTGCATGTAAGGCAAAGCGTTGAATAAGGGGAGAATCAGTTCCTTGAAATTTGCGTTTTATTCCCGACAACATGGGAATAGAACTGCCGTAAAGTGTATCCGCAGCAATACAAGCATTTTGTGATTGAAGGTGAACTCTTATTTGGTGTAAACGACCTGTTTTGGGCTCACATTCCATGAGTGTAAAATGCCGAAACAATTGCAGTGTCTTGAATCGGGTTTGGGCAGGTTTTCCATTTTTGCGATCAATTTTTATTTTTCCTAGCTGTTCGTCCACTATGGGTAGATCAATCCATATATCGTCAAATTGAATTTGTCCATTTACAATGGCGTGGTAAATTTTTTTAACGTTTCGTTTCTCAAATTGAATCGAAAAATGTCGGTGGGTGGCTGCATTTTTTGCTATGAGCATAACCCCGCTGGTCTCTCTATCGATTCGGTGACAAAGCATGGCGTTTGGCCAATGTTTTTTTGCCCATTCTTGAACAGAAATGGCCGTAAATTTTCCGCGTTCTGGCAGAGATGGAACAAATGCTGGTTTGTTGATAGCTAACCAGTCTGGGGTTTCTTTGATGATTGCTATTTTACCTATTTGTGGTCCGCGCTTTCGGGGGTCGATTGCCTCACCGACAAAATCATCGATCATTTCAATCGCTTCAATAGTTAATATTTTCGATCCAGAAAGGATACCATGGGTATTCTTGTCTTCAGGTAAGGTATTAATCATGCATACTTTGGCGAATCCGCGTCAAAACATTTTTGGTTTGTTGGGGAAAATCGCCATCCATCATCCAATGATAGTAACCACTTTCTATTTTTAACACGTCTTTTACCAATTTTCCACGGTGTTTTCCAAAATTAAACAAAATGTCCCCTTTTTCATTTAATACAAATCTGCCAGCGAGATCGGCAAGTAGATTTTGTCCGGAAAGCTTATGCAAACCTTCAATATCATTGGGTAAGTCGGCATATTTTTCGAGTTGTGCTTTGATAACCTGCCAGGTTGCAATGGTATCGGCTTCGGCACTGTGGGCATTTTCTAAGTCTCGATTGCAATAAAATTTATACGCAGCCGAGAGGTTGCGCGGTTCTTTCATGTGGTAAATTCTTTGGGCATCAATAAACATACATTGGGGAACATCGAATTCAATACCTGATCGAAAAAATTCTTCTACAATCATTGGAAAGTCAAATTTGTTAGAATTGAAACCACCAAAATCACAACCAATCAGAAAGCCGTGAATTTCTTTTGCCAAATCGGTAAACCTGGGCTTATCTGCGACGTCCGCATCGCTAATTCCGTGAACAGCAGTTGCGCCATGAGGAATGGGAATTCCGGGATTGATGCGGTAAGTTCTCAATTCTTCTCGCATATCGGGATAAATTTTTAATAAACAGGCTTCGACAATTCGGTCTTGAGTAACACTAATTCCGGTTGTTTCTAGGTCAAAAACAACAAGTGGTCGGCGTAGATTTAGCATATAGTTTCAAACTTCGGTTAGATAGCATCCTAGTTCCAAATTTGCAGCTGCAATAATTCGGATAAATATCAACATCGCTTACAATACCTTTGCAATATGCGGTTTGATATCATTTCAGCAGTGCCAGAATTGCTTGCCGGTTTGTTGGGCTATAGCATCCCGAAAAGGGCTTGTGAAAAGGGTTTGGCAGAAATTGTTATTCATAATCTTCACGATTACGGATTTGGCAAACACAAACAGATTGATGATTATCCCTTTGGAGGAGGGGCGGGCATGGTTTTGATGGCAGAGCCGCTGTCGAAAGTTATTGAAGAACTTCTTGCTGCCAGAAACTACGACCAGATTATTTATTTGACACCCGATGGCAAATCACTCAAGCAATCTCTTTCCAATGAATTGAGTTTGGGAAAGAATCTGCTTCTAATTTGTGGACATTATAAGGGTATTGATCAGCGAATCAGAGATTTATATGTAAGCATGGAGATTTCTTTGGGTGATTTTGTGCTGAGTGGGGGTGAAGTGGCTGCTGCTGCACTTGTAGATTCTGTGATTCGCTTAATTCCAAATGTTTTGGGAGATGGAGAGAGTGCCTTAAGTGATTCTTTTCAGGATGATTTATTGGCGCCACCCCTGTATACAAGGCCTGAATTGTTTCAAGGTTTATCAGTACCAACGGTATTGACCAGCGGGAATCATTCCAAAATTGCTGAATGGAAACATGCACAATCCTTAGAGCGAACCCTAAAAATGCGTCCAGATTTACTGGGTATGAAAGAAGACTAGGGGCGACGCTTCATACAATACAAAAATAGACTCTGTAGACTTATCGAGATTTTAATTGATTGCAGAATGAGGCAAAAGAACGTGTGGTCTGTGAACAAGATTTCTAAGCCAATGAATCATTGATGCCAATGAGGCCCTCTGGCAGAGACATGGTTAGGATCCGTCCTGAATCGTCAATGTCAATGATCCATTCTTTTACATAGGGAATCAGAATCGATGGCACTGGGTCTGTATGATTTACCGTGTGTTTTAACACATTTTTTGGAGTTTTGTTCAAATTAAGATGCGCTTGCAGATGGGATTTTTCGATCTTTGTGTTTCCAAAAGTAGATGGAGAAACTTCAATTTCAACTGAGAACATAAGTCCTTGTGGGTACTCTATTGTGTCAGTAATGCGACCAGTAAAGGCCGAATGGGTATCCATAATGGTAAATCCCGTCAAATGATGGACTGCAGCAGATGGGATGTTAACGCTTTCACTAGCGATTCCAAAATTGAGTCCGAGAAGTTTTTTTGTACTTTCCTCGTTGTCTACACCTGCAAATTTTATAATTTCTTTGGTTTTGTTAACTTCTTCAATTCGAAAGGGAACGCCTTTACCGTCTATAACAACAAATAGATAATTGCCTATAGTGAGAATTGGTTTTGAATGAACGAAACACTCTATAGAGAGTTTTCCGTCATAACCATGTTTACTGTGTATTTTCCCCACCAAGGTAAGGGGCGGTGGCAATACATTCATGGCTGTTTGAATTATTCTGCAGAAGTTGTTTCGTCTTCGCTGTTTGAATCGGCAACTTCTTCGCTGTTTGAATCGGCAACTTCTTCGCTGTTTGAATCGGCAACTTCTTCGCTGTTTGAATCGGCAACTTCTTCGCTGTTTGAATCGGCAACTTCTTCGCTGTTTGAATCGGCAACTTCTTCGCTGCTTGAATCGGCAACTTCTTCGCTGTTTGAATCGGCAACTTCTTCGCTGTTTGAATCGGTAATGTCTTCGCTGCTTGAATCGGTAATGTCTTCGCTTGCAGTTTCCAATTCTGCGAGTTTTGCTGCATTTGCCGTTGCCTCCGCTAGGGCTAATTTTTCTGCCAATTTAGCTTCTACTGCTGCACGTCGCTTCGATTCAGCGACCAATCCGGCATCTTTGTTTTTTGCGGCTTGGGTCGATATATTTGATTTTTTTGCATCTACCTTAGACGCTTTTTCAGCAATCCAAAGGGCGAATCGTTCGTCGGCAACATCTTGGGTGATGGCACCCTTGTTTACCCCTACTTGTAAATGTTTTTTGTAAGCCGCGCCTTTATAACTTAAAATAGCCTTGGCTGTGTCGGAGGTTTGTGCTCCGCTCAATAGCCATTCAGTAGCTCGTTCTAGGTTGAGTTCAATTGTAGCAGGATTGGTGATGGGGTTGTAACTACCGATTTTTTCGATATATTTTCCGTCCCTTGGTGCACGTGAATCCGCTACCACAATGTGAAAGAAAGCCCGTTTCTTTCTGCCTTGTCTTTGCAATCTAATTTTGGTTGCCATGTCTTTATTGTGTAGTTGTTTTAAACCCGAATTCTATTATCGGGGGCGCAAAGATAGTAAAAATACCCAAAAAATAGCAATCATTTGGGGGTGTTTCTAGTATTTTTAATTCTTAATGCATCATTCTTCATCATTCATCACAAACAGACTAAACAAAATAACATACACAACAAATCTAAACGAGACCATTGAGATTGATTTAAGAAATTTTCCAATTTCGTTTTAGAGTAATAGTGCGAATTTTTCTTTTACATTCACATTGGCAGCGCTGGTACTATAAAATTCGCATTTTTGCAAACTTTAATACCAATGTCTTTTGGCCCAATTGTGCAAAATTTACAACAGCCTTTGCATTGGCTTCAGTTCCTTCTATACTCACGACCAGTCCATCTCCAAATCTTTGGTGCTGAACCCGATCTCCAATTTTGATACTCCCTAAATCGCCTTGAACAAAATTCGGATCTGCCGGGGGTAATGTTGGAAAAATGGGCTTGGCATCACTGAATAATTTATGAATGGTTGTGGGTTTTTCGTTTTGTTTTTTATTGTGCGCAAAAGGGCCTGTTTCTGTGGTTCTCCATTGGGATTGGGATTGCGTCGAATCGATTGGGATGTCTAAATATTGTGACTCAATTTCATTGATGAATCGGCTGGGTTCACAGGGCATCAGGCTGCCATATCGAAATCGACTGATGGCAAATGTGATATATAATTTTATTTCGGCACGCGTAATGGCCACATAAAACAGCCTGCGTTCCTCTTCTAGTTCGGCACGGGTATTAAGTGATAATTGCGATGGGAATAAATTTTCTTCCATTCCGACGACAAAAATCACCGGAAATTCTAATCCCTTGCTTGCGTGAATTGTCATCAATGAGATACAATCGCGTTCAGGGTCTTTGTTCTTTTGATCGTCAGTAAACAAGGCTACATCTTCTAAAAAAATGGGCAATTTTTTTTCTTTTTCGCTTTCGTCGTCTTCAACAAACTCTTGAATTCCATTGAGTAATTCCGTAATATTTTCGAATCGAGAAACGCCCTCAATCGATTTGTCATCGTAAAGAGTTTTTAAAATTCCGGTTTGCTTTGCCACCTCCATTGCCAAATCATAAGCGTTTTGTGTTTCCAACATTGTTTGAAAACTTTGTATCATGAGGGCGAAATTTTCAACTTTTATAGCACTTGCACCCAGCTCTGGAATGGTTTGAGCGGAGCAAATAATATTCCAAAGACTTACGCCCTCTTGGGAAGCTTTGACTATGATTCGGTTTACAGTTGTGTCGCCGATGCCCCGACCTGGATAATTGATAATCCGTTTTAAGGCTTCTTCATCACTGGGGTTTACTATCAGACGCAAATAAGCAAGTAAATCTTTTACTTCTTTTCTTTGGTAGAAGCTTTGGCCACCATAAATTCTGTAGTCTATGCCTTGCTTTCGTAGGGATTCTTCCAAAACACGGCTTTGGCTATTGGTTCGATATAAGATTGCAAAGGCCTTATTGGGAAGACTTAACAACATTTTTTCATCAAAAATAGCGGCACTTACTTTGCGAGCTTCTTCACCTTCGCTTGCATTGCGCAGCACCTTAATCTTTTCACCGACAGCATTTGCCGACCAAATATTTTTTTCTAACTGCGCTCGATTGTTTTTGATTAGGCTTGAGGCAGCCTTAACAATGGTTTGTGTTGAGCGATAATTTTGTTCGAGTTTATAGGTTTTTACGTCTGGATAATCTCTTTCGAAATTGAGAATATTTTGAATATTGGCGCCCCTAAATGCATAAATACTTTGTGCATCATCACCCACAACACAAATATTTTGGTGAACGGCAGCCAATTTTCGAACAATCATATATTGTACATGATTGGTGTCTTGGTATTCGTCTACCAAGATATACTTGAATCTGTGTTGCCATTTATTGCATAAATCGATGTGTTTTACCAACAATTTATAGGTATTGAGCAGCAAGTCATCAAAATCCATGGCTCCCGCTTTAAAACAACGGAGGGTATATGCTGCGAAAATTTCTGAAAATTTGGGTCGATTGGCTGCGGTATCTTGTTTTGTTAGTTGCTCGTCTTGGGCGTAATGTCTGGCTTCAATTAGGTTGTTCTTTGCCATGCTAATTCTGGCGATAATCATCGAGGGCTTGTAGATTTTCTCATCAAGATTCATTTCTTTAATGATAGATTTAAGCAAATTTTTACTGTCTTCAGTATCGTAAATGGTAAAATTTGCCGGGTAACCCATGCGGTCTGATTCGTGTCTTAATATTCTGGCAAACACGGAGTGAAACGTCCCCATCCACAAATTACGGGCTTGTATTCCGGTTACTTTCTCAATTCGGTTGCGCATTTCTTTTGCAGCCTTATTGGTAAATGTGAGGGCAAGAATTTCAAATGCATCGACATTTTTATGAAGCAAATAGGCCATGCGATAGGTGAGAACACGGGTTTTCCCAGATCCGGCACCCGCAATTATCATCACTGGACCATCAATCTGAATGACTGCTGCTTTCTGTGGTGTATTGAGCGTATCCAAGAACGGAGGCAATTGTGAAGAATCGGAGTCGTTTGGCCTTTGCATTGGATGCAAAAATACCATTGCTTTCCTATGCAATTCAGATAACTTTTGAACCACATAATTTGTATCTTGCAAATTATATATGGTTTATTTATTGTTCGCCAATCCCAATTATTCTTGGTTATTGCTCCTTTTGTTGTTCGGAATTACCACGACTGTGAGCTTGCTGTGGATTCGAAGAGAACGAAAATTGTTGAGAAGTTTACAGGAATTAATTGCAGAGGAAAATCAAGAAACCCTTGTTTTTCCTCTCAGAAACCCAACTGATACAAAAGAAGCACTCAGTACCTTGTTTCAAAAACGAAAAGAAGAACACCAGCAAATGCATAGACTCGAAAATTATAGAAGGGAGTATATTGGAAACGTTGCACACGAACTAAAAACCCCTATTTTTTCTATTCAAGGCTATATTGATTCGGTTATTGACGATCCCTTATTAGACAGGAAAACCATTGAATTATTTTTATCTAAAGCCAATAAAAATGCAGATCGTCTTGGGGAAATCGTAAATGACCTCGACACCATTACCAAGCACGAAAGTGGTACGCTTATGCTCCATCTTGAGCCGTTTGACATGCGAATTCTATTGTCTGAGAATTTAGAAATGCTTGAACTCCAAGCCAAGAAAAAAAATATTTCCTTGCATATAATAGCACCAGAAAATTCCTATATGGTGCTGGGTGATAGGGCGCGAATCGCACAAGTAATCACCAATTTGGGGTTGAACTCAATTCGCTATGGAAATGAAAAGGGGGCTTCTCGTTTTACACTCAGTTCCACGGGTACTAAAGTTATTTTTGAAGTGGCAGACAATGGGATTGGCATCCCTCATGAACAACAGAGTCGTGTATTTGAGCGTTTTTATCGGGTAGATAAACACCGCAACAGATCAACGGGTGGCAGCGGACTCGGATTGAGTATTTGTAAGCATATTGTCGAAGCACATGGAGAAAAAATTGAATTAATAAGCACAGAAGGTGCTGGTTCTGTATTTAGATTTTCCTTGCGTTTGCCCGATCACCTTTAATGCGTTGGTTCAACCCAAACAAGTCCAAACGGCGACGTAGTTTTCCCAACATTGATAGTAAATTTTACAAATCTTGTGCTGGTCGGGGAGGCGAATCTCGGCCTCAAAAAAACCATTTTTTTTAACATCAAAGGGGTAAATAAGCAGGTGATTCTTGAGATCTGTTTTTTTCGTACCAATGGCCTTGTATAGTGATTCTTTGGCAGACCATAGTAGTAAAAGGTGCAAAATGGAGGGCGTTAAGCCCAACCATTCTTGTTCTGTATCATTGCAAAATCGTGGGTATATTTTGAGTAATTGAGGCCGTTTGCTTTCAATGTCTATACCCATTGCATGCGTGGGGTGAACAGCCAAGATTGCATAGTCTCCGGCATGACTGTGATTGATATGGGCCGAAAAAGGAGACAATAAGGGTTTGCCATCTGCACTATATACGATTGAATGATTGGGAAATGTCTGACGAATCAAAATCCTCGCGGCGAGTTTGTGTCGGGCATGCCCACCCAATTGAGTTATTTCATCCCAATCGCCACCCAATTCTTTGTACTTTTGTGTTAAGGCATCAATAGACTCTGTGATGTGCCAGCGGGAAATCTGTGCACCAGACTCACAAGTCCAACTCAAATCAATGGGCATACATGCAAAGATAACAGTAAATGAATACACCCAATTGACTGGTCATAAGCAGGGGGTATACGCGATTATTCACTTGCGTGGTGGTGAAATTCTCAGTTCAGGTGGCGATGGCTCAGTGGTGAGATGGAATCCGTTGAACAAAGATTCCACGGGTACTCTCTTTGCCCAATTACCAGAGCCAGTATTTTGTTTGTTGGAGCATCTCGACGGAAGTATTTGGGCTGGGACCCAAGCGGGAAATCTTTTTGTGTTAGAGCCGGGACAAAAGCCAAAGCTATCGAATTTCGGAAAAAAGGGAATATTCTTTTTGACCCCCGATTTTTTGGGGAATGTTTGGCTTGGCTTTGGCGATGGTCATCTGATTATGCTCAATCGAGAACTTCAAATTATTCATCAAGTCAAAATCAGCAATAAGAGTTTGCGGTGTATGAAATTGATGGTTCAGAATTTAAGTGTACCCGATTCAAACCGATTTGTTTTGGGATCCAGTGATGGGATATTGCGAAAATTACAAGCCGATGGAGAAGTGCTGCAGCGCGTAAATGCCAATTCCCCCTCCATATTTGCGATTTGTAATCTGAATGATAAAATGTTGATTACCGGGGGGAGGGATGCGCAATTACTGGGGTTTGATGCCAATCTTAAACCCATTATTGAGCCTATTAAGGCCCATTTGTACACAATCCATGCTATCGAGTATAACCATGAAGGACTAATAGCCACGGGTAGTATGGATGCAACAATAAAAATTTGGGATACAAATCTGCATCTGTTAAAAGTGATAGATCGCAGTAAGTTGGCATCAGCCCACAGTCATTCCGTAAATTCGTTACTGTGGTTATCTCCCCAAATTCTTGTCAGCGCTGGCGATGATTCGATTATTCGTGTGTGGCAATTATAGTTCAAGTATGGGCTCTATGGGTAGAATGGTATATTTTTGAAAAGAAAATTTGCGATGATGAAAAATACGGGTAGTAACAAATCAATAGTATGCCTATGGCTATTTTTCACTGCAATTGGTTTGAATTGGGTGGGTGCGCAATCCCTTAAAAATTTAAAGACTCAGAACCTTACACGAGAGATTCCGGCCGAAAATACTGTGCTCGTTAAAGTACATACAAGTGCAAATAATGCTGCTATAGCGAAGGATTCTGTTCCAACTAAGCTCGCGCAAAAAGAAAGTTCTAGAGTCTCTCAAAATTATTATACGCCCAATTGTGTTTTATCGTCTTCAGCATTTCCGATACCCAAAGGCAATGTACAGTATCGAAATTTTGCAGTTTTGTTGAATGAGGTTCAATTTGGAATGGGCAATAATTTTGGAATCTCTTGTGGAATTGTATTGCCAAAATATATATATATCATTCCCAAGTACAGCATTATTGTCCAACGCAATCATACTTTTGCCATGGCCGACCTTGCAACCTTTTCTGTGTATGGGAACAGTCAAAAACCGGTTTGGGGAAATAGCATTTCTGGAATATATACCTATGGCACTCCACAAAACAACCTTAGTCTTGGAATAGGAATGCTCCGGAGCAGTGAATTGGAGGGCGCTTCAATGGTCAATACTTTCTCGGGGATGCTTGGCCTAGCTCCCAATTTGAGTATTCTTGCAGAAGTCTGGTATAATCACCGAAAACAGCCGATTTATATATCCTATTCCGATTGGATTATGAATGCAACAGGCCTTGACTACAGCGAGAAGAAAATGGAAATCAGCAGAAATTTCAACAGAAATACTGTTTGCGCGTCGTTGCAATTTCGTTTAATTCGTAACAAAGAGCCAAATTCTTCTTGGTCATTTGGCGTTTCAAGTTTTTGGCAAAGCGGAGAATCTGTCTATAAGGATATTGTGCATATTCCCCAGCAGATCACAATGGATAGGGTTGTGAGTGTAATGCCAGTCGACATTAAAAAAGGCCCCAAGAATTTATTTGTATTCATTCCTTCCTTTACTTACGTGAAACAATTTGGAACAGCAAAGTGATTTTCTTTTTGGTTTTATCTTTTCAATCTTTATTTTACATTGTTGCAAGGAAAAACAGATCTCAATTACACCGAGTGATAGGACATCCAAATTACAGCAAAACTGTCATCACCCCCTTGGGTTATATTCTTATATTTGCGAGAATTAATAGATTATGATTTTAACTGACCAGCGTATTCTCGAAGAAATAGAAAAGGGAACAATCAAGATCCAACCGTATGACAGAAATTGTTTGGGGAGCAATAGCTATGATGTTCATTTGGGGAAATATTTGGCTCTTTATATCGATGAGGTATTGGATGCCAAGAAACACAATACCATTGAACATTTTGAAATTCCTGTAGAGGGATTTGTTCTCATGCCAGACCAATTTTACTTGGGTGTTACCCAAGAGTATACCGAAACCCATGCACATGTTCCTTTTTTGGAAGGGAAAAGTAGTACGGGTCGATTGGGGATCGATATTCATGCTACTGCAGGTAAAGGGGATGTTGGATTTTGTGGCAATTGGACTTTAGAGATTTCCGTAAAAAAACCGGTTCGTATATATCCTCATATGCCGATTGGCCAATTGATTTATTTTCCTGTTGAAGGCGAAATTTTGGTTCCCTATCACGCCAAGAAAAATGCAAAGTATGCGGATCAAGCAAACCGACCTGTAGAAAGTATGATGTGGAAAAATCAATTTTGATTCTTAGCCATGGTATATAATTCGTACACACTTATTTTTTGATGCCGTATATTTGTTTTGAACATGGGCAATCCTGCAATATTTGAAAAAGTTATATCACACTGTAAAGAATACGGATTTGTATTCCCTTCCAGTGATATTTATGGAGGATTAACAGCTGTGTATGATTATGGTCAAAACGGAGTAGAGTTGAAAAACAATCTCCGATCCTATTGGTGGAAATCCATGACGCAACTCAATCAAAATATTGTTGGAATCGATTCATCTATTTTCATGCATCCAAAGGTTTGGAGAGCCAGTGGTCATGTCGATGGGTTTAGCGATCCGATGATTGATAATAAAGATAGCAAAAAACGATACCGAGCAGATGTTTTGATAGAAGATCACCAAGATAAAATTTGCCTGAAAATTGAAAAAGAACTCGAAAAAGCCGCCACTCGATTTGGAGAGGATTTTGATGAAAAAGTGTTTAAACAAACCAATAGCCGAATTCTTGAATATCAAAAGCAAGTTGACCATATTCAAGCGGTTATGAGGGAGGGATTGGAAAAGGGTGATCTGGCCATGATCAAAGAACTGATTGTTGCGGAGGGGATTGTTTGTCCCATAAGTGGCTCGCGAAATTGGACGGATGTACGGCAGTTTAATTTAATGTATAGTACGCAAATGAGTGCTACCGATTCGGGAGAAGACAGTATTTACCTTCGACCAGAAACAGCCCAAGGTATTTTCGTAAACTTTCTACAGGTGCAAAAAACCAGTCGTTTAAAACTGCCATTTGGCATTGTTCAAACCGGAAAGGCTTTTCGCAATGAGATTGTCGCCAGACAGTTTATCATGCGCATGAAGGAATTTGAACAAATGGAAATGCAGTTTTTTTGTAAACCTGATACAGCGTTAAAATTTTATGAGTTTTGGAAAGAGGATCGATTGAAGTGGCATAAGATATTGGGGACGCCAGATTCAAAATATCGATTCCACGATCATGTTAAATTGGCCCATTATGCCAATGCCGCAGTAGATATCGAGTACGATTTCCCTTTTGGTTTCAAAGAAGTGGAGGGGATTCATTCCCGCACAGATTTTGATCTATCTCAACACGAGGAGCACAGTGGAAAAAAAATGCGTTATTTCGATTCTGAAACAAATGAAAGTTATATTCCTCATGTCATTGAGACATCCATTGGTTTGGATCGTTTGTTTTTACTTGTGTTGTGCGAGGCCTACTGCGAAGAGGAAGTGAATGGCGATACCCGCACTGTCTTAAAATTACACCCAGCCATCGCACCAGTCAAGGCCGCTATTTTGCCATTGATTAAAAAAGATGGATTACCAGAACTTGCCGAAAAAATATACAATGAATTGCGTATGAATTTCAATGTGTATATAGAAGACAAGGACAGCATTGGAAAGCGGTATCGGCGAATGGACGCCATCGGAACTCCTTTCTGTATTACCGTAGACCACGATAGTATTTTACAAGAGGATGTAACAATTAGACACCGCGACAGCATGGAGCAACAGCGGGTTAAGATCAAAGATTTATCAAAAATACTGAACGATTCGGTAAACATGAATTGCTTGTTAAAACAAATGATTGAATAGACAAAAAAGTTCTTTGGAAATGCTTCCCGGAAATGCCCCCCTAATCTCCAATACTGTATTCAGGCACAGAAATTTTGTTTCCCACCAATCTTGCCGATACATCAACATGTTGTGAGATTTTTAAAACAGAGCGATATACACGATGAATACAGTAGAAAAATTTTCATTTTCTGGCGAAAAAGTCCTTGTTCGCGTCGATTTTAATGTGCCCTTTGACGCAGAATTTCGGATTACAGATGATTCACGCATCAGGGCAGCATTGCCCACAATCAAAAAAATATTGGCTGATGGTGGATCTGTAATTTTGATGAGTCATTTGGGCAGGCCTAAACAGGGCTTCAGCGAAAAATATTCTCTTAAACACTTGTTGTATCCTCTCACAGAATTGTTGCAAATACCCATAAAATTTGCCAAAGATTGCATTGGTGAAGAAACTGTAAGATTGTCTGCCACCTTACAATCAGGTGAAGTATTGCTTCTCGAAAATCTTCGTTTTTACAAGGAAGAAGAGATGGGCGATAAATATTTTGCTGCTAAGTTGGCGGCTTTGGGAACTTTTTATGTGAATGATGCCTTTGGGACAGCCCATCGCGCGCATGCGAGCACGGCCATTATTGCGAATTATTTTCCAGAAAAAAAGGCGTTTGGGTATTTGATGGCCAAAGAGGTGACGAATGCAAGCCAAGTAATGAAGGCGTCCCAAGGTCCTTTTACAGCGATTGTAGGCGGTGCCAAAGTGAGTGATAAAATTTTAATTGTAGAAAATCTGCTCACTATTGCCGACAATATTATTATTGGTGGCGGAATGGCCTATACATTTTTCAAGGCTTCTGGAGGTGAGATTGGCAATAGCTTGTATGAACCAGATCGTCTGGAGGTGTGTATAGACATCCTAAAAAAGGCTAAGGCAAAAGGAGTGCAAATATATTTACCCGTCGATTCTATCATTGCTGACAAGTTTGCGGCGGATGCCAATACCCAGAATGGCGCGAGCGATCAAATCCCTAGCGGATGGATGGGGTTGGATATTGGTTTTGAGGCTTGTGAGAAATTTCGGTCTATTTTGTTGGATAGCAAAACAATTTTATGGAACGGTCCTATGGGAGTGTTTGAGATGCCTGCGTTCGAAAATGGAACCAAAATAGTTGCGCAATCTGTCGCTGATGCTACGCTTTTGGGTGCATTCAGCTTAATCGGTGGGGGTGACAGTGCGGCAGCAGCCCACCAATTTGGATTTGCCGAAAAGGTGAGTTATATCAGTACTGGTGGTGGCGCTTTATTGGAATATTTCGAAGGCAAAACATTGCCAGGAATAGCGGCGATAGAATCTTAAGGGTCTATTCATGGGGGAAGATGTCCATCGCAATTCATTGTAATGGATATCTCCGGCTGAATATACAGGATACGGGCTGGACCGCAAATTCGCCATGAATTTATTCATGTCAGAACCGTATTTTTCTCAGAAGACGTTTCGCTTGTAATGGGGTAAGTATGCCAAAAATTAGTGGGTAAAAGTCATTTTTTCGGCAGCACTAAAAAGCGAACAGTCTTTCACGAAATCCTTCACAATTTCAGCAATGGGGGAGGGCTCAAGGGCCATTTTCAGTATAAAGGGTTTATCTTCTTTGAGATGGGTTTTCATATGTAAGATTGACGGTGTGGCATATTCAAAACTGAATCGCAGAAAGCGAATTTCTGTAAGGGTTTTATCTTGTTCTACGGCCTGATTCAAATGCTTTTCCGCTTCTTTTGCCAATGTCAATTTTGTGATTGGCAACCATGAATCTCTGCATTTTAATGCCAAAAAACTGCCATAATATGCATTGACCAGGGGATTTGATGTGAATGGCTTACATCGTATTTCTAACCCAGCGATTGCATTGTTGTTGACGAGCGCCTTTCGATATGCCGAACGTATTGCATTGAATTGCGATGGAGTTTGGGCCAAAGCGACGAGTGAACTAGAAAGGAATAAAACCAAGCAAACAATGGTTTTACTTTGAAAGTTGGAGGAGTTCATGGGTTCTAATCGTGGTCAAAGCCTCGCAGAAATGCATTCCAGCAGTGTATACATTTTTAAAGCCACTTTTTTCGGCGGAAAAAAAAGAGAATTCCCAGTGAGGAAAGAGCCATTATTCCGAGAGAAAATTCAAATCCATAGGGCCAACTCTGCCAGCCAACTTTTTGTGAATCACCAGAATTCCAATTCATTCCATAAATACTGGCAATGAGTGTAGGAGGCATAAAAATGACCGACGCTACCGTAAATATTTTGATGATTTTGTTTTGTTCGATATTAATCAAACCCAAAAATGTATCTTGAAGGTATTCTAGTCGCTCAAAATTGAAGTTGGTATGGTCAATCAAGGAGCCAATGTCTTTAATAACAATGCGCAATCGCTCGTAATCTTCGCCTTCAAACTCCCGACTTTTCAAAATCGCGCTGAGCACCCGTTGTTTATCCACAGCATTTTGTCTTAACTCCATGGTGAGTCCTTGCATTCTATTGATATCTAAAATTAAATGTTCGTTTGGACTTTTGGCAAAGGAGAGTGCTTTTGCAAGTTCGGCAACTTGTTTTGCCAATTCTTCTAATAAATCAGCATCGTTATCGACGCCCATTTCAAGCAAAGTTGCCATGATTTGTTTGCCTGTATGAAACAAGCGACCGCTGGCTTTTATTTTCTTTACACAATCTGAAAATGCGATTAAATCTGCATCACGGTAGGTAAATAGAATGTCGTCTTGTAAAATGAAAGAAACAGCATTTGAAACAAATTGACCGCCTGATTTTTCGTAATGTAAAAAGTTACTATTGGCAATGATTTCATCGTCAGTTTCAAAATACCGTGATGAACTTTCAATTTCAATTTGTTGTTGTCGAGATTGGAATTTGAACTCGAAATTTGCTTCTACGTCAGCAATCTCTGTGGGTGAAGGGTCTTGTAAATCAATCCAAACGATTCCATCAAATGTCTCTAACTGAGACAGATTTTGCACTTTCTGTACACGATTTTGACGCTGGTAGTAGACGCGCATCATTATTTTTGATTGTACTTAAGGGTTCGCCTTCCATTTGGAAAAGTGCTGCAAATATAGGTTTTTATGCTTACATCGTCTTATAAAATGTCTGTGGCTATTGATCACCTATATTTGGCCCAATAGGCGCTTGATTTTTAGTTCGATAACACCAAAGAAAGCTTCCCGAAAAATCTTGGTGCTCATCTTCGAATTTCCTGCTATGCGATCGGTGAAAATGATGGGGTGTTCAACAATGTTAAAGCCATTGCAAAAAGAGCGGTATTTCATTTCAATTTGAAAGGCATAACCCCTGAAACGGATCTTGTTTATTCCTATTGTTTCCAATACAATGCGTCTGTAACATACAAATCCTGCTGTAGAATCTGCGATTTTTAGTCCGGTGATGAATTTAACATATTTACTGGCATAGTAACTGATCATCAAGCGACCCATTGGCCAATTAATTACATTGATCAATCCATTGCAATAACGAGAACCTACACATACATCTGCACCATTTTCACAGATAGAAAAAAGTGTAGGAAGCTTGTTTACTGGATGGGAAAAATCACAATCCATTTCACATATAAATTGATATGGTCGCTCTAAAGCCCAATTAAATCCGGCGATATACGCAGTTCCTAAACCAGTTTTCTCAGTTCGTTTAAGAAGGTGTAAGCGGGCATGGTCATCATGATTAAACGTTTGCATCAATTCTTCAACTTTTTGGGCTGTGCCATCGGGTGAATTGTCATCCACAACCAATAGGTCTATCTTTTTTTCTAGTCCCATCACCGCATTTACCATCAACTCGATATTTTCGATTTCGTTGTATGTTGGAATGATAACCAAGAATTGTGACATGATAATTAGTGAACGAAATTAGGTTATTTTGCATAATAATGAAAAACGGTTCTAAATCTGTTGTAGTAAAAAAAGCACTTTTTCTAGACCGAGATGGTGTAATCAATTTTGACCCAGACGACTACACTACATCACTTTCAGAATTTCAAGTTCTCCCTGGTGTAATTGAAACCCTGAAACAATGGTTTAATGCTGGGTATATACTCATTATTGTAACCAACCAAGGGGGATTGGCTAAGGGTCGTTACACAAAAGATGTAGTGCACGCGATCCATCAATATTTTCAGGGCTTATGCATTCAGTCGGGTTTTGTTATCGCGCACTTTTATTTTTGTTCTCACCACATTGATTCGTTTCGTTGTTTGTGTCGAAAACCAGGTAGCCTTATGATTGAAAAAGGTCTCCATCATTTCAATTTAGATGCTTCAGAATGTATACTTATTGGAGACAGACAACGCGATATTGATGCAGCCATCTCTGCGGGTGTTCGGGGTATTTTAATCGAACGAAATTCACGAATCCCCAAGCCAGAAGAAGTCTGTTGACTTTTCTTCTGCAGTTGAATAAAACACATTAAAAAATACCTGCTAATCAATTTTTATGAAGATTATTTATTATCCTGAATCGCAAAGAGGTGCAAACAAAATGGAATGGCTAGATTCTAAATTTAGTTTCAGTTTTGCAAATTACCACGATCCTGCAAAGATTCATTTTGGTGCCTTGCGGGTATTAAATGACGATTCTGTCTCGCCTTCAATGGGTTTTGGGATGCATCCGCACGACAATATGGAGATTGTAACCATAATATTGGAAGGAGAATTACAGCACAAAGATTCTATGGGTCATATAGCGGTGATAAAGGCTGGTGAAGTTCAGCATATGACTGCAGGAACAGGAATTACCCACAGTGAAATAAATTCGAGTAAAACACAAACCTGCAAATTATTGCAATTGTGGGTATTCCCGAGAGCACACAATTTAATACCCAGTTATGACCAACGTTTTTTTGATGCTTTCGGTCGACAGAATCAATGGCAATATTTGGTAACTCCCAATGGGGGTGATGCCATAAAAGCTGAGCAAAAAACCTATTTTGTGCGCAACGAAATGGAGAGTTCCTCCACTACATCTTATGATTTGCACGGAGAATATCAAGGTGCATATGTTTTTGTTATTGAAGGTACAGTTGAGGTAAACGGCCACTTATTGCGCCGCAGGGATGCCATTGGAATTTGGGAAGTAGACCGTTTGAATTTTACCGCAGAATTTGGCGCAGATGTGTTGATTATTGAAGTTCCGATGCGATGGTAATGGCAAGCCAAAGAGAAACGGGGTGGTCGCCCAAACAATCAAAAAAATGATTTGGTGGGTTTATTTGGTTAATTCCTGAAGCTTTTTTTCAAGTTCATCTTCTCCACCAGGGGTATATCCTTGGTGTGTGTAGACGAGTTTTCCATTTTTGTCATAAATGAACATCATCGGAGGATTATTGACGTTCATCGTCCTTGCCAAATCCATATTTTCGTCTAATACAATCTCATATTTCCAGTTTTCTGCGAGTACTTTGGGTTTTACTTTGCGGCTATTTCGCGCATCATCAATACTAACGGCAATTAATTTAACAGAATATTTTTCTTGCCATTCGGCATAACGTTCGTCTATCGCTTGTAATTCTTTGATGCAAGGCCCACACCATGTGGCCCAAAAGGAAACCAATGTAATGGAATTTTTAGTGATGAAAGTATTGAAATTCACCGGAACATCATCAATGGTTTTGACCTGGACAGATGGTACATCTTGGGGTATATCTTGTCCTAAAAGAGACGAAGCCGTGCCCATCAAACCCAATAAAAAGACAGTGATATAATTTCTGATCATGGACTATGTATTTCAAATAATATGCCAAAGACTAAGCAATTTGCGTAAATTTCGATACAGATTTAGGCCTTTGCCTCTCACTCCTTAACTTCGCAACATGGAAAAGCCTAGTTTGCCTTCAGGAACACGCGATTTTTCGCCTGCGGTGATGCAAGGTAGAAAGTATATTTTGTCTGTAATGGAGACCATCTTCGTTTCTCATGGTTTCGGTGCAATGGAAACACCCGCATTGGAAAATCTGCAAACGCTTCAAGGAAAATACGGCGATGAGGGAGATCAATTGTTGTTTAAGGTGTTAAATTCTGGTGATTTTTTATCCAAAGTAAATGAAAAGACGTTTCAAGAGAAGGATAGTAAAAAGCTTGCAACGCAAATTGCTGATCGTGGATTGCGTTACGATTTGACGGTTCCATTGGCTCGATTTGTGGTCATGAATCGGGATAAAATAACATTTCCTTTTAAACGGTATCAAATTCAACCCGTTTGGCGTGCGGATCGTCCACAAAGGGGTAGGTATCGCGAATTTTGGCAATGCGATATAGATGTCGTGGGCACACAATCGGTGGTTTCTGAATCTGAATTGATTGAAATGGTTCAGGAGGTATTTTTTCGTTTGGATCTGGGGGTGAATATTCGAATCAATCACCGGGGGATTTTAGATTCTTTTTTACCGATTTTGGGAAGTGTAGACAATTGGAATTCATTTATGATTGTGATAGACAAAGCCGATAAGATTGGAAAGGAAGGCGTGATACGTGAATTAGAGGCCAGGGGTTTGGGGATGGCCGTTTCAGCTTGGAATTGGCTTTGGGATTCTAAATCCATTGCTGGTAACGACGCCAAAATTGCCCTTGCTGAATCTGCATCAATGATCCAGGGTAGTGCATTGCAAAAGGCCCTTACAGATACGAAGCAGATACTCAATTTACTTGGATCGACTGCCAATGTGGTATTAGATTTCACCCTGGCCCGAGGGTTAAGTTATTATACGGGTATGGTATTTGAAATTGAATTGAACGACAGTCGATTGCCTGAAGATTTTCGTTTGGGAAGTTTGGGTGGTGGCGGTCGATACGATAATCTCACAGAAATTTTTGGCCTTCGGGATGTTTCTGGTGTGGGGGTTTCGTTCGGGTTAGACAGGGTTTTCGATAGCTTGGATGCGGGCACCTTATTTCCGGTATTTACTTTCAATCAGCACGCTGTTTTGGTTTGTGCAATGAATGATTCCTGTCTACCATTTGCTGTAAATACTGCACGCGCGCTTCGCGCTGCAGGCTTGCATTGTGAATTGTATCCCGGAACACCCAAACTAAAAAAACAACTTGATTATGCCAATAGTAACTCCTTGGGGTATGCTGCCATTATTGGAAATGAAGAAAGAGAAGCCCAAAAAGTGAGTTTTAAAAACCTGCATACTGGAACCCAACAATTGTTGTCGATAGCAGAAATAATTCAAGCGTTAACCCTGACGAAATGAAACCGCATTATACACTCAAACAGGCCTTAGAATCGCTGAATCATGCGGTCGAATTGTCTTTAAAAGATAGGCAAAGAATGGAGGGAAGTGTGGCTTTTTTGCAGCGTTATATTGCCCAATCAGATTTTCCAATTTATGGGGTTAATACAGGATTTGGCTCACTACAGCACATAGAGATATCGGCTGATAAACTGAGCGAATTGCAAAATAATTTACTCATTACCCATGCCGCAGGACTTGGGTTGCCCATAGATTCAATGTTGGTTAGGGCAATGTTGTGGTTGAAAATGCTGAATATCTCCAAGGGGTTTTCTGCCATTCGACCCATTGTTTTTGAGCGTTTGGCGGCAATGTATAACCAAGGATGGTATCCCTTGGTTACCGAACAGGGGTCTCTCGGGGCTTCAGGCGATCTTGCACCTTTATCACAGATGTCGCTTCCACTTATTGGCAAAGGCTTTCTTTGCTTGAAGGGAAAGCAAACTATTTCTGCTTCCGAATGGCTAAAACAAAACAATTGGTTACCCCTGCAATTTGGCCCCAAAGAGGCCATTGGCTTGATCAATGGGACGCAATTTATGTTGGCTCATGCTTTGATTTCTTTTCGAAGTATTACCCAAATATTTAAACAATTGCCCGTGATAAGCGCACTTAGCCTAGATGCTTTTGATTGTAAGATGGAACCTTTTGAATCAATTATTCACCGCATACGACCCCATGCAGGCCAAATTGCGGCCGCAGCAGAAATTCGGGCTATTTTGGAAGAATCGCCCATCGCAAAGCAACCCAAAAAACAAGTGCAAGACCCCTATAGTTTTAGGTGTATTCCTCAGGTTCACGGCGCTTCATACGACGCCCTCAACCATTGTATATCGGTTTGGGAAACAGAACTCAATTCGGTAACCGATAATCCCAATGTGTTTGAGGAAGAGAATATCGTGCTGAGTGGAGGGAATTTTCACGGACAGCCCTTGGCCTTGACTTTGGATTACGCTGCGATGGCTTTGTCTGAGTTGGGCAGCATCAGCGAGCGCAGAACCTATTTGTTGGTGAGCGGACAGCGGGGCTTATCGTCCTATTTGGCCGATGGTGCAGGGTTGGATAGTGGTTACATGATTGCCCAGTATAGTGCGGCGGCTCTGGCATCCCAAAATAAACAGTTGTGCACACCGGCATCGGTGGATAGTATTATGAGTTCGAATGGACAGGAGGACCATGTGAGTATGGGTGCGAATGCAGCCACCAAATTGCTCCGTGTGATTGAGAACGTGGAGAATATTTTGGCGGTGGAATGGTTGTGCGGGGTGGCGGCGTTGAAGCAGCGTGATCTGAAAACCTCACCGGCTTTGCAGCGAGGGGTTGATGCGTTTTCTAAGGCCTACGACATCGATCACAAAACCCAACCCATGCAAGACCTTATTGCCTCTGCCAAGGGGTGGTTGTTTCCGAGAATTACTTAATGGAATCCAGAGGGCTTCTCACTTGAGAGATGATCTTGTTGGATACTTTGGCGTAAATTTCTGTAGTTTTTATTTGGGAATGCCCCAATAACTTTTGGATAAAGACCATGTCTGTGCCTGCTTCGAGGAGATGTGTTGCGTAGGAGTGTCTCAGACCGTGGATTCCAACAGATTTATTGATGCCGGCCTTTAACATCGCTTTATGGAATACCGCTTGCGCACTTCGGGTTGTATATTGTTCATCAAATTGCCCTTCGAAAATATATTTTTTGGGCTGATACATTTTTAAATAATCATCAAACAATTGAACCAATGAATGAGGGAAATTGACGTATCGATCTTTTTTGCCTTTTCCAGATGCGATCAGCACCTGCATGCGGTCAATATCAATGTGCGCCAACTGTAAATTTATAATTTCACTTACACGCAAACCCATGCCATACGCGATTTTTAAAATGAGTACATGTTTTACATTATCAGTTGCAAGAAATAATTTTTTGACCTCAACAGTGCTGAGAACTTTGGGGAGTTTTTTGGTCGGTTTAGGGCGTATCACCAAATCGAAAATCTCAATGCGTTGACAAACCAAATGGAAGTATGATTTCACAGCATTCATCCGAGAATATACGTGTGATTCTGAATGTTTCAGTGTTTTGATACAATACAGAAAATAAGAGTTTAGCCGAACCGAGGTTAAATTCTGTACAGGATAATGCTTCAATACAATCACCAACTGAGCAAACTCGTATAAATACAATCTGATGGTATTGGGTGAGAAAGCTTTTTGTTGAAGGGCGTTTCTGAATTTCACAAATTCTCGTTGATTGCAAGCATATAGTTTAGGTAAAATTTGATCGCCAATTTCTGGCAATGCTATATTGAGTCGTTTGCGATAAAGTTGCGTGTCGGGTAAAAACCAAGCAGATTTTAAACGACTCCATTTTGCTTGGGGATAGGATTTTTTGAAATTTTCTAGGGCTTTGGGGTCATATTCGAAGTAGCAGAAAATCACATTTGTATTGTGGTGTGTGGTGAGCTCGAACCTCATATTTGAAGGGATATTGGTAATAATATACGAAGGTAGTGGGTGATTTTTGCAATCGCTAATACGCAATTTGTAATTTTCGCAAAAGACATAAAATCAATGGTATACATGCGTTTTGGAAATCATGTTTGATTGGCGTAGTTTCGTATATAATCTAGTTATGGGCAAG
>SYIL01000017.1 GCA_005798825.1 Bacteroidota bacterium | reverse complement strand
TGCAGTCGTATAATCGTTTCCAAACGCTACCATAATTCGGGTTTTGCTATTTCTTGGAATGCAGGGAGAGGAGCGATTCCAGCAAAGAAAAAAGTAGTTTATCAGACCCAAACACCTTCTAAATCTGGTATTAATAAGAATTATTCTGACGGTGCAGAACATATGCCTATTCAAAAAGGCACCCCCGCTACCCCTGAAAACCCAATTGGGGTGGTGGAATCAGAACAATCGAATTTAGTGATGCTGTTGAAATCAGGAATTACCCTTACAGATGTAAATCGCACTCCAGATGTAAATCGCACTCCAAATCCAATCACTACCACAGATGTAATTTTTTGCATTGCAGATCGTCTCAGAAAAGAGAATATTGCGGGGCGCCCCCAAACGGGTAATGCAAACACAGGCATTGCAAACACAGGCATCGCAAACACAGGCATCGCAAATTGGGGTTTGCAAAACAGAGTATTGCAAACAAAACAAACGCAGCATTTGCTATATCAAAAGACAAGAATATCGAAGAACCTGAAAGCCAAAAAAGGGTGGTTTTATTCTATCATGTCGGTTTTGCTCGGATTAATGGGCTTTATTCCAATTATGGGGTGGGTTTTTGGCCTTGCAGCCATTTTTTTTGGATTGCTTGGGATTAATTCCTTGCTCGAAGTCCTTGTATTCATAGGCATTGTTTTGGGTACATTATCAGTAGCTTCTGCACTTGTAAGCATTTTAGCGCCCACACTATCTTTGATTATTGGATTGTTGATGCTTTTTTGCATTGCCTACCTTATATATGTGTGTTTTTTTTGAGTAAATTTTTTGCTGGCATCTTACTCACACAATCACCCAAAACAAACCGACAATATTGAATGGTTCGGTTCATATCCAACCACATTTTTTCATAAAATGTTTTTATTTGCAACACGCTAGGAATCGGATTCATTGCATATACATCCCGAACGAGTTCTTCCATTTTTAGGCCATCGCGTTCGACTTGCATACAGGTGCTTTCAAAAAACAAGGTGCTGTCTGTCTTAAGATGAATGCATGCAGTGGGAGGAGCAATTTGTCTGTATAGATTCAAAAACCTGAAACTGCTCAGGCGTTTTTTCTCTTTTTGGGGTTGGGGATCTGGAAAGGTGATCCAAATTTCGGAAACCTCATTTGGTGCAAAATACGTTGTTATGGTATCGATGGGAATGCGTAAAAAAGCCACATTCGATAGTTTTTCTTCAAGTGCAGTTTTGGCACCCCGCCAAAGTCTATTTCCCTTAATATCGATGCCAATATAATTGATATGGGGATTCATTCTTGCCAAACCAAGGCTGTAATCCCCTTTTCCACAGGCCAATTCCAATACGATGGGATTCTTATTTCCAAAAAGGGAAGCCCATTGCCCTTTGCTCTCTACTGCGGGGGAATAGGCGTTGGGAAATGATTCGTATTCAGAAAATTTGACCAGTTTTGATTTGCTCATTCTGCTTGCAAAGAAAGCTTTTTTTAGAAAATATCCATTGAAGGGCAACAAACGACCCCAATTGTCGGATTTGTGCGAATCAGGCCCATGGTTAAAATTTCGCGGACACCTCGACAATATTTCCCCATAGGGTTAAGGCAACATTTTTTGGCTAAAGCTATGACTCGTTAAGGTTTCTCCCCACGCACGTCCCATCAGAAAAATATACCTTTATTCTTTCAATTGCATTTGCGGGGTTCATGAAAATCATTGGAAATGAAGAGATAAGGTTTGTAAAAAGACATCCATTCTTGGGTGCAAAGATTTACCAAAAAAATCCTCAACTTTGTTGTGTGCAGATTCACCATTCAATACAGGGTATATCGGGTTGGGCAGATTTGTCAAAGCCACTCGACATTTCACTTTCTACAGGTCCGCTGGGTGACAATCCGAATGCGTATTCTATCAACGAGGCATCGTTTAACCCCATTAGTGTGGGCGATTTTATCGGAAGTATTGCCATGGGGGGATCTGCCAATTGTGAGGTATTGACACTTTGTGCCCATGGTAACGCAACCCATACAGAGTGTGTTGGACATATTACCAAGAATCGCATTGGACTGGGGGAGGTCTTGAAACAATTTTGGTTTTCGGCACAGTTAATCAGCATACCCCTTTCCGATCGGAGATTTGTTTCATTGGGAGATCTCAATCAACACAATTTGTTGGGCTGTGAGGCATTGGTAGTAAGAAGTTTACCCAATGGCAAGGATAAAAAGTCGCAACATTGGTCTGGAAATGAACCTCCCTATTTTGCACCCGATGTGTTGGCGTATTTACGAGATTTGGGGATACAACATTTGCTCACCGATTTTCCCAGTGTGGATCCGGAATCAGACGAAGGCAAATTGCTGGCGCACCACGAATGGTGGGGACTTCCCCAACGCAGTATGGCGGGAATTACAGAAACAATTCCGTTGCAACATTCACGGTTTAACAGCACAATCACAGAATTAATCTTTGTTCCTGACGCGCTTTTTGATGGGATATATATGCTCAATTTACAAATTCCCAATTTGTGCACAGATGCCGTTCCTTCGCGTCCTGTATTGTATGCTTGGAATACCGATAAACAATAATTGTTGTGGGCGATGACGAATGAAAAGTGGCTTTATTTCTGTAATATACTGCTGTCGCGATTGATCAATGCGGGCCGCAGGCAACCCATTAACCCCCGGCGTATTTTGTGTGTAAAATGGGATGAGATCGGTGATATGGCAGTATCCGTCCATGTGTTTGAATTGCTAAAAAAACAGTTTCCCTCTGCCGAAATACATGTTTTGTGTAAGCCGGCTGTTGTTGGATTGATTGCAAACGACCCCCATATAGACAAAATACTCTCTGCAATGGAAGCATGGCAAGAACCCTATGATTTGGTAGTTGAGTTGCGGGGAACATGGAAAACACTGTGGAAATCCCTTCGCAGTAAAACCATGCCGAAGTTTCGTTTGGATCGCGGTTGGATTCGGTTTCGTCAACGGAAAAATCAGCCACATGAAGTCTTGACCAATTATAGAATTATTGCCCCTTTGCTGGAATTGGGTGACGGGTTTGACATAAAAAATACCCTAGATTTTGTTCAGCCTAGATTGCATCCGTCGGCCCACGACATTGTATTGGCCCAAGATGGGGTGGCAGATTTGTCACAACCCTCATTTGCCATCATTCATTCGGGTGCGCGCAGCGACCTTCGGCGCTGGGCACCCGAACGATTTATAGCGCTATCACAATGGTTACAGACCGAAAAAAATCTATTGCCTGTATGGGTAGGAACTGCCGATGAAGAACCCTATATAGAGTCTATTTTGTCTTCGGGTGGGACGGGTGTAAAATGGATTGCAGGCAATGGCAAATCAGATTCCTTATTGGTATTGTATGCATTTATAGAAAAATCCTCCTTGTATGTGGGAAATGAGAGTGGCCCCTTGCAATTGGCAGATATCGCAGGAGTGCCATTGGTAGCAATTGTTGGTCCAGGTGTTCCCAACGTGTTTTATCCGCGCTCCCTTCGGTCGCGCGTCCTTCACGATATTCTCGAATGTAATCCTTGTAATCAAATACATTGTGTTCGTCCTAACGATCGTTGTATTGATCGAATTTCTGTGTTACAGGTTAAAAATGCAGTTGAATCGGTGCTTGCCTAAATGGGTATTTTGAACCCTTGACGTCGAATTAGTCCTTACATCGTAGTTTCCAAGGGGTTTTACCGGGAAATAAAAAAACAACTTTCATGCAGTATCTTCGAGCAAAATGAGAAGAGCGTTTGAGATAACTGTTTTGGGCACCTCTTCGGCTACGCCAACCAAATACCGTCATCCGAGTGCATATTTTGTAAGATTAGAGGGTACATATCTTTTATTGGACTGTGGGGAGGGAACACAGAGGCAATTGGCCCGCTATGGATTGCGAACTTTTCGTATTTCCCATGTATTTATTAGCCATTTACACGGAGATCACTATTTTGGTCTGCCGGGTCTAATTAGCTCCATGGCGCTATTTGGCAGAACCGAGCCCCTGATTGTAATTGGACCAGCGGCTTTGGAAGGGATAATTACCAGCATACTCAAAGCAAGTGATGCACATTTGCCTTACACGCTGACATTTATCAAGACAAAAACCGACGCGATACACACAATCATTGAGAATGACAAATTTGCCATTGTTACGGTTCCCCTCCAACACCGCATGCCTTGTACAGGATTTTTAATCAAAGAATTGGGCCCAGAACGCCATCTCAATGTGGATGCTTGTATACAATATGGTGTTCCTGTAGACCAGTATGAAGCCATTAAAAGGGGGGCTGATTATCTATCGCCCCAAAAAGGACTTATCCAAAATGAACACATTTCTGTGGCTGGTCATCCGAACCGAACGTTTGCTTATATGACAGATACGGTATACGATACCCGCCTGGTTGAGATTCTGAAGAATGTTAATTTACTCTACCATGAAGCCACTTTCTTGCATGAACTAGAGGAAAGGGCTGCAGAGACCTTTCATACCACTGCCCTTCAAGCAGGTCAAATAGCCAAAGCGGCAGGGGTTAAGGAATTGTTGATTGGTCATTTTAGTGCCCGGTATAGGGATACGAACGTTCTGTTGGAAGAAGCACAATCCGTTTTCGCGAATACCCAAGAAGCCGTTGAGGGTAGAACATATTCTGTTCTATAAATTCAACTGATTGATTAATTAAACACTGCCAATTTTGGTGTAAAAGACAATTGGACTTAAACGATTTAGCGCCGTACTTTCGTTCATTCATAATGGGTAAGCACAAATCAAACAAAGATTCCCGGCCAGATTTCCTTCGCGACAAGGATGATCGGATAGAAAAAGTGTCGGCCAAGGATATTTGGTCTGCGATTACTCTTCAGCATCCGCCAACCCGCAAAGTGGTTGGATTTTTTATGATCGTCATGTCGGTATTGATGGCCATTGGTTTTATTTCTTTTTTATTTACTGGTCAACGTGACCAAAACCATCCGGCAGGAAACATTCACAATGCTATGGGTTATTTTGGATGGGCTTTGTCTTCCTTTTTTATTGAAAAAGGCTTTGGATTGGCTGCATTTGCCTTTCTGCCTTGGATTACTTTCAGTGGATTGTATTTATTATTCGATTACCGCCCATTCTCTCTTTTGCGCATGGCCATTCATACCCTTTTGTTTTCTGTATGGCTTTCACTGAGTTTGACTTTCATAATGGGGTGGTTTGAGAGGGGTTGGTTTCCGACGGGGGGGGTATTTGGCGCAAGCGCAATTATACAAATTCAGGAGGCAATTGGCACAGTGGGTACAATTTCTCTTCTGGTTTTTTATGCCATCGCCTATTCTATTTTCTTCTTTAACGCCAACCCATTTTCGAAAATAAAATTTAATACCCAAGAGGATTTAGAAGAGGATTTGATTCTCGATGATTCTCAACTCTCCTCAATTATCCCCGAAACAGACAAGACAGTGGACACTGGATTTGAACCCACTATC
>SYIL01000016.1 GCA_005798825.1 Bacteroidota bacterium | reverse complement strand
ATGCTCTTGTAATCACACTAGGCTAACAAAATTAAGAATTTTTAAAATATTTAGATACTATTTCCTTCGATATAAGATACATAGTCTGCTAACCACTACCCTTTTAGTCCCCAACAAAAAGAGAAATCTCACACGTCATAATCTAGGTGATTTCATTTAATAAATTTTATTTGATTGATTATCATTTAATTGGAGCATTTTGTTCAAATCCCCCCTACATTGAGTAAAAAACCGATGTTGATTCATTTTTGCAATTGTGGATGAATTTTATTCAATTAACTGTCAGCCATTTATAGCATTTTGTTCGAGTCTGAGATACATTCTAAGATTGTATCGGGCGGAGAGAGGATTTTTAATTTTTGTTTCATTACCATTGAAAATCCATTAGTTGAGATTTCGAAAAGTTTTCTACAGAAACAAATGAATCAACTTGGATTATTTCGCTTGAACCCACCTTTTTGTAATCGGTCATGAAATGTGCCACCATTTGTCGAAGAGAATTCAGTTTTTTTGTTCTTGTTAATGAGTATGTTAAAGCAATGGACATGATAATATCAAAAAATACAAAGTGTTTTATTTCGTTATATTTGTATTTATGTTATTATTTATAAGTATCATACTCACAATAGCCTTGATGTATTATTTTTTGGTAAAAGTTTTTTACCCAGAATCAGTCCAAGAAAAAGTTTCTGAATCATTAAATAAAAGCGAAAATAGTTCATTGGATTTTTCAGAGGCAAATTTCAAAGATCAAAAAGACAATGATTACAATGACGAGAAAAGGTTAAACTATATCACAACAAAGTTGTATAAGGCTGGTGAACATTTTCGTTCAGTTGCAAATGGTATAGTGTATTGCCTTGTTTATTCTCTGATAAAATTATTATTAGGTGTTAGTCTAATTAAAATTTTTCCACCCTTAGAGGGTATAATGAGTTTAGATAAAATAATTGATTCATTCTTAGCGGGTCAAAGGAGTTTAGATGATACAATTGAATCAATTAAAAATATGTCGAATGCATTCTTGATACTTGGAGTCTTGGATTTTATAATTACTATTTTTTTATTAATCAATATACTATGGCACATATACGAAGCTGCTATTACTTTGAAATTAACAAAGAAATATTTTCAATTCAATCCTAACAATATCTCATCACGGAGTAAAGACCCTTATTTTAAATGAGAAGACTTACCATATTATTGTTCAACGGCTATTGTGATTATTATTGATTTTTGAAAGTCCCTGCATAGATGAGCTATGGATTGTTTTCAATGCAACAAGCTTTTTGGCATTTATCGAATTTGTAATCCGCAGCATTAACACACTCAGCCAAGGCTTGCATAACTTCTGCTTCCAAAGTACGGGAATCAATCTCAACTCTACTCAACATGGCGAAGACACCCGCCAAAGGAGAATGCTCTAAATACATTGATACCCAAGTTTGGTCTATTCCACTTGAGTTTGTGGCGTTAATGGCGTACAAACAAGTTTTTTCTTCAATGGCTTTCATTCGATCCAACAACATCTTTCGCGTTTCCGGTGAAGCTGCTAAAACTTTGTCATCAGAGGCCTTCTCGATCACAGACAACATTGCCGTTCGCGTCTTGTTAATCGCCTCTTGTAGTTCCGTTCCGTTTTTACCCTCATTGTCTTGCATGAAATAATTCGCGTGAATTTCCATGTTGTCGCCTTGAGCGAGTTCGGGTACACCACCTTTGACCAATAAAGCTTCAGGCTCTTGTTTGCGGCCCATTATGGGATTTTTTTGGTCACCTGAAAGTAACAACAAATCATTCTTCACGCCTTTCAATCGGTCAATGAGAGATATACTGATACCTTGTACTTGATTGCAATAAGATATAGCAACTGCAGCGGCCTTATTTTCTGCAGCAGTCTTCACCAAACCATACAAAACAGCTGAATTCTTTTCAACAATATTTTTTGTAGAATGATCCAAAGAGTTTTCTAATAAATTATAAGTTTTTAGGTCCGTGTTGCCGATTCCAAGTAAGTAATGGAGAAAACGAAAAATACTGCACAGAATGCGGTGAATTAATTAATATCAAAGCTGAGATTTGTCCTAAATGTGGTGTGAGGCAACAAATACAATCAAATCCAATAAGTGGGGAAATAACAGAACAAAGAACTAAATGGATTACTTGCCTACTTCTGTGTTGGTTTCTTGGTGTTTTTGGCGTTCATAGATTTTACACAGGACATACAGCTTTGGGAGTAATACAACTTTTAACACTTGGTGGTTGTGGTATATGGGTATTAATAGATTTTATTATAATCGTATCTGGTAATTTCAAAGACGCTCAGGGTAATCCTATAAAAAATGTCTAATCCAGTATTAAAATATATTGTTAGCAATAAAATAATAGCAATTATTGGTGCTTATTTTTTTCTATCTGCAATTCTAAAAGCGACCACAGAAATTGATGTTTGCATTCCTTGTCTATGGAAAGCGATATTTGGTTTTCATTGCCCCGGTTGTGGTTTGACAACAGCATTCATCAATATAATGGAACTTGATTTTAGGAAAGCATTTGAAAGCAACCGGCTAATATTTATAATTGTGCCGTTTGGGCTATACTATTTGACACAAGACTATGTCAAATGCAGAAGAAAATACAACGCATAATAGCACCTACAAGAAATTGGCGGTTTAGTGGTTAAATGAAGCTTTGTGCTTCGTATCAAGTTCAGTGGTGGCAGACAGTTTTCGTCTCCGAAATCGCCAACTTCTTGTAGCTGCAAAACGCAATACACTTATGTCCACTTTATGCTGACGATCTACATATAATTATAATACTCCCTGAATCCTGGACCAGGGGTTTAGTTAAAAAATCACTTAATTTAGCTAAGGACAACACCAAATGTAGTTCCCGGGGTTCGAATCCTCCGAAAAAATTGAATCGAGCCCGAAAATTGTTGCAAAATTGCAATTGTGGATAAATTTTATTAGATTGATTATCAGTCAATTAGAGCGTTTTGTTCGAATCCCCCCCTCACCGCTGAAAGGGTTTTCATTTCGCTTCAATTACCTTTAAACCGTTGTTCTGCAACGGTTTACTTGTTTTACAGGGTTTTGCACTGTTCTCGTTTTTTCACTTTTGTGAACCGCTAACGCAGCCGATACCCTATCGTTAAACCAACTTCTATTTTGGGCCAAACTTCTGCGATGAGCAGGCCAAGCAATGATTCAGGGCTTCCTTATCTAACATCGCGTTTTCGTTGTGACTGCGAATGTACTAAATTAGAATGCAATGATAAGGACGGTGTTTTTGATATGGGTTGCGGTTTTCCGTAAAAGGAAGCATCCCGAGTTGCGATTTTCCGTAATTGAATCCTAGAAACTTTTTGTAGTTTGCCCAAATGATTCAGATTCCAATTACCAAGCGCTTTTCGTTCTTTGTTATCGGATGCGCCATGTTCATCGGCTCATTGGGATCACAAAGCCTCCAGACCCCGCTTCCTTTTAATGCTAACATCAAAACAGGGACATTGTCTAATGGCATGCGATACTTTATCCAGCCGAATGCGAAGCCAGAGAAAAAGGTTGAATTACGGTTGGCTGTGAATGCTGGTTCTATTCTTGAAAATGACGATCAGCAGGGGATGGCTCACTTTATTGAACACATGAATTTCAATGGCACCGAGCATTATCCCAAAAACTCGTTGGTTGATTATCTTCAATCCATTGGTGTAAAATTTGGTGCCGATTTGAACGCAAATACCGGCTTCGACGAAACTGTTTACATATTGCCGATTCCGACGAGCGACCCTGCAAACGTGGATAAAGGTTTTGAAGTGCTGTCTGATTGGGCGCAAAAGGCATTGTTTACTGATAAAGACATCAGTGAAGAGCGCAATGTGGTTTTGGAAGAAAGCAGGGTAGGCAAGGGCGCCGACGATCGCATGATGCGACAATATTTGCCCAAACTCATGGCTGGTTCGCTCTATGCCAATCGATTGCCCATCGGCAAAGACGAAATAATTCAAAATGGCAGCGCCGAGGCCATTCGTGCCTTTCACCGCGATTGGTATCGACCCAATTTGATGGCTGTGATGGTATCCGGCGATATCAGTGTGGAACAAGCAGAAGCGTTGATTGTAAAATACTTCTCCGCGCTGACGAACCCCGCATCGGAGCGACCTAGAATAAAAGCGGTAGTGCCTGCATATGCCAAAACGGAGGCGATGGTGCTGACCGACAAAGAAGCAACGATACAGCAGTTTATGCTCTTGTATTCATCCAAAAAATCACCGCCCAATGTAACCTTGGAAGATTATCGCAATAGCATCGTACGGACCATGTTTTTTTCAGCACTAAACAACCGTATGGCAAAATTGACCGAATCATCCAATCCTCCTTATTTAGCTTCCTATATGGGCTTCGGAGGATGGGCACGCGGAAACGAATCCATGCAATTGACCATTTATGGGTTAGAGGATTTAAAAGGGGGTGTTTCGGCTTCCATTGCCGAAATACTGAAAGTCAAAGAATTCGGATTCAACCAAACTGAAATGGATGTGATAATACGAAACATGATGAGTAGTATGGAAAAATCCTACAAGGAGCGCAAAAACCGTGAGTCTTCGAGCGTTGTTGATGAAATGGTGAGACATTTTTTATCACAAGAATCAATCCCTGGAATTGAGCAGGAGTACCAATATTACCTCGATTTTTTGCCAACCATTGCGTTGGAAGAAGTAAATGTGATAGCAAAAAATTGGTTGAGTGATAATCGTCCGTATTTCTTGCTCGCCACAGGTCCTGAGTCATCCCCATTGGCGAAAATCACAGAGAAACAGCTATTGAAATGGGTGAGCAGCGCTTTCAAGCAAAAAGTTGTTATTCAGAAAGAGAAAGAACTCCCCAAAAGTTTGTTCCCCAAAATGCCATCGCCCGGAAAAGTCATTGCCCAATCGAGCCTTGCCGAATTCGGTGCTACGGTTTATACCCTGAGCAATGGGCTGAAAGTAACGGTAAAGAAAACGGATTTCAAGGATGACGAAATCTTGCTAACGGGTCAGCGATTCGGTGGTTCGGATCAATATGCACAGAGCGATAAGGTGAATAGTACTTTTCTCACGGATATCATTTCTCAATTGGGATACGGAGAGTTTACGCCATCTGCGTTGAGTGATTTTCTTTCCGGTAAATATGTTGAGGTGACGACTGGATTTACTGAAACCCGCGCTTTGGTTTCTGGCTCTTCCACCAACAAGGATCTAGAAACAATGCTGCAGTTGAATTACCTAAAAATGACATCGCCCCGAAAAGATCCAGAACTTTTTAAAGGGCTCATTGCGGTCGTTCAAGCGCAAATACAAGATGTAAAATCGGATCCACAAACGGCGTTTATGGACAGTGTTCAGCGGCGATATTACAACCATCACCCACTTGCGCCGATTGCCATACCATCTGAAAAGGAAATTGAGTTATTAGATATGGAAAAGGCAATAACCATGTATCAGAATGAATTTGGGTATGCGGATGGATTTTCTTTTGTCATTGTGGGTAATGTGAATGATGACACACTCTTGCCATTGATGAAAAAATATTTGGCAAGTTTGCCTGTAAATGGGCAGGTTAAAAAAATCGAAGATAACGGATTGAGGCCAATATCAGGGGTAAATACGCTCGCGTTTTATAACGGTTCAGCGTCTAAGAGTATGATCGTGGAAAAGTACTATGGAGAAATGCCATATAGCTACGATTTGGATATACAAATGCGTTTGTTGGTGGATATTGTGAATATACGGATTGTCGAGGAACTGCGCGAAAAGATGGGAGGTATTTACAGTGGGGGTATGAATGGTAGTTTTGAAAAGGAGCCTTTTGGGCAGTTTTCATTGTCGATATTCTTGCCTTGTGGTCCGGAGAGTGTGGATACGCTGATTCGTGCATCTCACGCATTGTTGGAGCGATTGAAACTGGAGGGACCTACAGCCAAGGATCTGGATAAGGTGAAGCGGGCACGCATCGAATCAAATCGTGAATCAATGAAAAACAATTATTACTGGCTGAATAAATTGAGTGAATTGTCCCTTTACCCGGAGAGCACTCTGGGGATTTTGGATTATGAGGCGCGAATTAATGCGATTTCAGAGGCCGATGTTCAAGCTGCGGCGAAATTGTTATTCACGGGGGAGAACGTGTTTCGGGCGGTGTTGTATCCCGAGAAATAAACGCTCTTTTCGCCATTGAAAAGCGGTAATTTTCTCTTGCAGTTGGGCATGGGTCGCGGAATTTGCCATAAAACGTGGGGAAATCGAATTAAACATTAGTTTTGATGAATATGCAAGCCTGGGAATTATCGGACAATCAACTGAAAAAGACCTTCGAATTCAAATCGTTCGAAGCCGCGGTGGAT
>SYIL01000002.1 GCA_005798825.1 Bacteroidota bacterium | reverse complement strand
TTCGGAGGGATTGTTTGTCTAGCAGCAGGGTGCTAAAACCCAAGGGATTTCCCATCAACAAACGCTTGTAAGTGATGTGTTTTGGCAAGCGGGTGGGTTTAGATTGAAACCCTGTTGTTGCATCTACATACCAGGTATTGGTATGGCAGATATTGGCATTTTTTGTTTGCAGTGCTTCCAATTGCTTTTCCAATTTATAGGGCATCCATACATCGTCGGCATCACAGAAAGCCAAGTAGCGGTGTGCACATTGATTCATGCCCGCGTTGCGGGCAGCAGATATGCCTTGCTGGGGCCATAGGCGTAAAACCTGAATCCGTGGATCTTTTTTCGATTGTTCCATCGCCCAATGGCTACTCCCATCGCTCGATCCATCATCAACCAAAACCAGTCGCCAATGAATATGTGTTTGCGACACAATACCGGCCACAGCATGGGGCAAATTGGCTTCTTCGTTGTGAAAACACAATACAATACAAACCCCGTCCTTATGGTGCATCGACTGGAATATTAGGGGGATTAAAAAATCGGCTGCGGGCTTGTTCTGCGCCCATGATTTTTCTTAGGGTGAGTCCCAAGAAAACGAAAGGGGTGGGGTCACCGATATTTCCCAAAAAGAGAATATTGAACAAAAAAATAATAAGCAAAGACCGGGCTTCGGGGATAGACCAAAGTTCTTTGACCCGAATCAATGGCAATAAGAATCGACCAAAAAGAAAGGTACCGACCAATCCACATTCGAGCATTATATCGGCCACAATCGCGGTGGGTCTTACCCCGTCAAATACACCGCCATACCAGGTTACAAAAAATCCCAATTCGGTTGCAGGTATACCCACATTGTCTAAAGCCACGATACTGGCAGGGCCCCATAACCCTATGCCGGAGCCCAACAAATGAAGAAACCCATAAGAATAGGAACCCAAAATACTCACCAATCGAAAACCCGATTCGTGCAGCAAGAAGCCATATAAGTTTTTGTATTCTCCTTGGTAGATAATTTGGTACCATATTTCAAGCGGTCGTGGCAATTGGTCGAGTCCTTTGCTGATACCCAAAAAAAGCAGCAAGGCAATAAAGGAAATTCCCAGTATTGGAAGAATGCGTTTGGCAGATTGGGTACTGAGCAAATAAATACACAAAAATACGGTTCCGGTAACCGAGCGAATAAGCAATATTTCATATACGACAGCAACCCAAATCCACAAACGCCACAGTGGATCGCCTTTTTTTAGATCGTCGTGGATGATTTTGTAGATGGGGAAATACATCATTGCAATGCCCAAATAACTGGGTTCTGCAAACAATCCGGCAACCCCCCGACCATCCCCAGTAGATACCGACGTAAACCGTTCAATAAAAAAGCCAAAAAAAGGTGTTAAAAAATGCGGAAACCATCCCAAATACTGCACGGGAATCAAGACCAAATGAAAATAGAATACGGCGTGAAAAGCTTTGTTTAAGCCAGCCAAAAAATCGTCATCCAATACCAAAATGATGCCCAAAGGCAGGGTCGCATTTACCAAAGCCGAGGCCGCCCTGCTGGTTCCCATCAGGTCTGATTTGCCCAAAAAAAGCACCAAAAGACCAGAGAGGGTTACATAAGCCAAAAAATGGATATAGCGTTTGGGAATGGCAAAGCCCGCACTTTGCCCAAACAATACCCCCCAGGGAAAAATTTCTGAACTAAACAATGCCGAGAAGGGATTAATATTGGGAAGGAAAACCAGAAAACGGAGGTATTTAAACAAGAATGCTTTCATGGTTTGCGGTCGTTTGTTGTTTGTTCACCAAGTCTACATGTCTGGTGTTATTGGTGTTCAATAACAGGCATACAATCAGGGTAAGTGCTTCTGAACCCAAGAGTAAATTTAGCAAAAGGCTGCTGCTTATTTCAGTATGAACAACCAAAACCCATAAAAAGCCCAGTAGTTGAGAACCCAAAGCCAAGAGGTTTATTCGTGCATAGAACTTTCCATTTAGGGCAAAAAGACTCTTGTTAACGTACAGAATTCTCCCCATAAATAGCAGCAGCAAGACCATAAATCGCCCGTTTAAATCGGTCTGAAATTCAAATCCTTGGGGCCCAAAGAAGGGTCCGTAGTAATGGCGTGCAACAGACAGTATTGCCAAGGCTCCTGCCGTTGAAAAAAGCATCCAAACCACAAAAGAGCGCGGATTGTGTTTTTGTTGAGAGAGAAATACATCTTGGGTTATGAGTAAAACAGAAGCCAAACTGCTATATAAAAAAAAATGGCTGTTAAACCAACCCAATTGCTTAGGGCTGCAATAAAAACCTACTAAAATATAGGGTAAACTGTATTGTAAAGAGTAAAGTGCATGGCCCAAAAAAAGGGGAAATTGTTTGCGAAGAAGCGCCAGCATGTCTGTAACAAGGGGTTTCCAATTTCGGGTAAATGGCAGAACTGCAGTTGATGGCTGGGGCTTGTGAAAACCAATTACACATTGTGACAGAAAAGGAGCCAGAAAAAAAATGAGAAGAAAAACTTGCATCGACGCACCGGGATGGTGGAATGAATGGTGTAATGCGTGGGCAGGGTTTTCAGAAGCGCCGATTTGTTGGGCACCATAAATGCCCAGAATCTGAATCAAGGATTGAATCACTTGCCGCTGTGACGACTTGATGGGCTTTTGAATAGAACGAAACAGCCAATCGTTTACAAAACCATTTAGCAGAACCAATGGCAAAGCCCAGATGAGATACGATGCCTCTTCGGGGTAAAAAATTGCAATGCATAGGGCATAGATCCCCGCACACAGAAAACCCAATACCAAGCGAAGACTTTGCACAACCCTTATTCCTTGTTCTTGGTTTGGGAACTCTTGAAAAACCCGTGGACCACTCACAGACAATCCATAATCGGCTACAAATAGAAAATAGAAAGACAATACAATGGCCAAGCCAAACAACCCATAATTTTCTACCCCAAAAACATGGGCCAAAGTAAAATGTATCCAAGCCGTAGACAGTGCAGTGAAAATCTTTGCCAGATAAAGTGTAAAATAACCTTTAGTCATGGAAATAATTCCTCAAAGCCACATAAATGGACAGCGCGGCACCCAAAATAGACCCCAGTAAAACAATTTGCCAGGTGGGTAAACTACTTTTTTCAAAGGGAAATTTTGGGTAATCCAAAATTTGAATCAGGGGATTTTGTTTTTTGAGGCTGATTTCTGCCAACTTCAGTTGTTTCAGAATTTCGCCGTACATATTTATGGTAATTTGAAGATCTATCATTGATTTGCTTTTCCCAACTCCCAATGTTTGGCGGTTTGGGTTCACATTTAAATCTGTTTGAACAGCGGTTTGAACCAATCGTGAATTCAATAAATACCGCAATGAATCGGCCTCTAATTGCAAGACTTCTAGGTTTTGCCCAACCTTTTCTTTTAAAATTGTGGTATAATAATCTGAGAGCGAATGAATCATGGCAACGGTTAAATCGGAGGCAAGTTCTGGATCTTGATGGGTGCAACTCACATAAATAAAACTCTGTTTTTTGTCGGGCTTGTCAAAAGTAAAGTGCTTTTTCAATAACGCTTTGAACAAAACATAATGTAAGGTGTCGGTAAGGCGGCTGTTTTTAAGAATTTCAGCATAGGGTTGTCCGAGAAAAGGGGCTTCGTCTTTGAAATCTGATAGAACATAAAATCGCTCTGCCAATGTTTGGGTTTTGGGGGTGTTGAGGCTTTTAGATGAGCGCAAGGCAGTTTCAACAATATGCCGCATTTTAAACAAGGTGATTAAACTCTCACCCTCAAAAATTCCTCCGGGGTTTAATCCTCCGGCATCCAATCCAAATTGTGCCATGAGCGATTCGAAACCTGCGGCCTTTTCTTCCTCGATGCCAATCATTGCGGTGGCTTTATATTGTTGGGGAAAAAACTGGGCATAGACAAATCCCACCAAGGCGCCAGTGATTGTTAAACACACTAACAGAGTTGAGTACTTGGCAATCTGGGCCAAGGGTTTTGTAATGTATTTAGTTATTGTGTTGCTCATGGATATATTGTTTTATAGTACTGAAAGATGCCAAATTAAGCAATTTATCGATGCGGGAAGGCATTTTTTCTATGTTTTTAAAATGTCGAATGCGGTCTAAGGGGTTCATTGCTTGAATTGGAATCGGGTTGGGATCGATTTCCCAGGGGTGGACATAAAAATTATAGGTGTATTTTTTGGAGAATTGTTGCATCCCCAATTGAAAGGCAGAGAAGGGCATGTGCCGGGCGTAGGCACCTCCGCACCAAGGAATATCCAATCCCAAAACCCGGTATTTCGACAATGGGAATTCCCATATTCCATTAGACAATACGCAGGGGTCTTGCCCAACTTGTTCACCTGTTAATTTGCCGTAGTGGGGATGCCAATTTACACTGAGCAAGCTAGAGTCATAGCGGTAACCAGTTTCTTTTAGGGCGATAATGGCCCGATCTTCTATCGAAAAATTGGGTGCCCGAAAGCCAATCACCTCTTGGCCGGTAATGGCTTCTAAAGTATCTTTCGACGACGACAATTCGCTCCAAAGTTCTTTATCGGAAAGCAGGTGGAGTTTTTTATGCGAAACGCCATGGCTGGCAATCTCATGCCCGGCGTCAGAAATTTTCCGCAACACCGTATGATTTTGTTTGGGAATCGAACTGAGGCAAAAAAAGGTTGCACTTGTATTGTGTTTGCTGAGCAATGCCAAAATAATATCAATACACGCGGGCAAACGACTTTCTTGTGCGGGCCATATTTTGCGCGGTATGTATTTTTCTACTACCAAGGCGTGGTACCATTCTTCCACGTCTACCGTAAAAAATGCCTTGGGTTTAAGCATGGCGCATAAATTGTTTGAAATCGGTTCCATGGCAATGGCCTTTTGGATGAATGAGAACCCATTGCTTGCTCAACTTCACCAAAGGTGCATCTCGTTTAGAATCGGTATAGACGGTTCCGAAGCTCCCGATGCCAAGTTTTGCCAGGGCCAATACCTTTTCCTCGCCTTCGGTATGAGGGTCGACAACCCATTTTTGCTTTGTATTTTTGGTAAATTCCGATCCAATTACCTGCGTGTTTTCAGGAAAAAGAGGTTTCACCCATGCCGACCAAGAGGCGGTAATCACCCATTTTGTGGGGCTTTGCGTCCAAGGAATGGTTTTTGTCCACGATTGGAACAGAATGGTTTTCGCATAGTCTTTGGCCTTTTGGTTTAAGGCATCTTGAGAGTATCGTCCAAAAAACAGATTCAACAGGCATTCTTTGTGTTGTTTTCTGTTGATGAGCTGAAGTTTTACCCCAATGGCCAGCAAGTAAAATACCAGGCATAGAAAGAATTGTTTACTCCGGTGCTCGTTAAAAAGAAAGAAACCCAAGGTGCTGTCTTTACAGGTCAATGTTTTGTCGAAATCGAAGATTTCTGGCGAAAGATTTTCTGGCGAAAGATTTTCTTGCGTAAAGTAGACCATTTTTTCAGACTAAACAAAGATAAAGAAATAAACAGTATCGCACGAAAACCTGCCCCGCTTATACCAATGTAACAGGTGTTTTTATCTCGTTTCCACAGGGCTGATATATGGTAGGGGAAGGGCCAGCAAATTTTTGCCTCTGGATGTGTGGCCTGGATACCAACATCCGAATTAGAATTGTTTTGCCAGCCCGATTGAACCAGGGGTTTAGCCTCCCCAATCAAACATTTATTGCTGATGTGATGAATATACAATTGTATCAATCCAAATCCTGCAAACTCACCCAACAAACAAGTGCCCCACAAGCGCGGATTGCATTCGATAGCATAGTATTGTTGGTCTTCTGGATCTTGCATAAACTCTATCATCGCCAGACCCGACCACTGTAAATCTTTCAAAATAGCCCTGCCTTTTTCGAGTATTTCAAGGTTGTGGTGGATGACAGAAAGCACAGAAACACCTCCGGTTTTGGGATATGTTCTGAGTCTTTTATGTTGGTAATGAGCCTGAATGATGCCATTGGTACAGAAAAAAAATGCACCAACAACTTCATGGGTATGTCCCAATTGTTTTTGAAACACATAGGCATTATACCCATTTATTTTTGTAAGGTCTGTATGATTTCGAATAAAAATCTGTCCGATGGCGCCCTTTCCAATTTTTGGCTTGGCCAATACCCCCGCATGGGGAATTTCTTGTTGTAATTCTGCCCATGAATACCCGCGGACAGCGAGTTTTTGTGCCGAAAAAATGGCGGTAAAAAGTCCTTTGTCGTGGGCCCGAACAAAATCGTCTGGATGGGGAAGCAAGTAGTTGATATTTTCTGGAAGTGTGTTCTGCGCATGGGCCGCATAGAGTGCTTCAATCTGGTCTTCCATAAAAGGGAGGTAGACAATTTGCAGGTTTTGTTGGGTGCGTGCAAAATCAAACAATTTATCCATCCCCAATCCGTTTATACAATGTGCGCCTGGGTATAGCCATTGTTCGAATGCGTTGCTTGTCTGGATTAGGGCAACCTGTGTGGGATTTGTTTTGCGAAACCAATTAAAAAGATCAAAGGTTCGGCGATCCAAGGCATGGCCCAAATAAACAACTACAGCAGCCATTTTCTCAATTGTTTTCGCAGGCGGTACAGTTGATCGTAATACCATAGGTTAAACAGATTTTTGTGCAAAATTTCTTGACGGGCACGGCGGGTTTCAGCAAAAACCAATGGGTTGTGATCGCTCATACCCCCGATTTGCATATTCACAAGGGGTGTTTCAATAAAACATGTTTTCAAGGTCGATCCTGCCTGTAAAAACCAAGCATAATCGCCACAAATTTTATATGAAGTGTCGAAGAGACCATGTTCTTCGAAAGCACTTTTTGCGTGCCACGACCCAACGTGTGCAATTGACATATTTCGTTTCATGTCCTTCCAATACCACGGGTTTCCTTTTTCTCTGATTTTTTTACCATTGGGTAGTTGCTGGTTAACGCGGCAAGCCAAATACTCTATGCCTATGTTCGATTTCAACAATTGGGTTTTACATTCCGAAAAATAGGTGGGTTCAATGGTATCTCCAGATCCAAAAAAAGCAATAAAAGTTCCTTTACAGCGCGGGATGAGTTTGTTCCATGCATCGTAAACACCCTTGTCTGGTTCAGAAATATATTCTGCCAAATAGGGCTTGAATCGTTGAATGATTTCGAGGGTAATTACATCCGTCGACCCTCCGTCTGCGATGCGTATTTCTACTTCATCCGAGGGCAATATTAGCAATGAACGCAATGTTTTTTCCAATGCCTCACCTGCTTGATATGTAGCTATCACAATGGATAATAACATGAATTTCAAAAGTAAGGATGAAATTCAACACTACGACCAATTTTTTACTTGTTTTCATTTCTGTCAAAAACCCCATTTATGAAGTGTGAGAGATTGAAATTATTCCCAATATCACCCAATTTATTGCAATCGATTGTATGGACATGCGCCTTCACTTGACCTTTTTTTGGAAGTCAACTTACTAAAAACCCTAAAAATTAATAGGACGTTCATGTATAATTGTGTTAATTTGTGATGTTTTGATTAATTTCGATATAATTTTGATATAATGTCCGTTAAACAATATTACAAAGGCATAGCTGTCACACTTCTTTTGTTTTTTTGTGCTCAAGTGGGTGCGCAATCTACCGCGTCTGCTGGAGAAGGATTTTTTACCAAGCCTTCATTTGAACCCGGACTGGGAATGGTGTTTCAACACCGCGAGAAATTTTCGGCTCCAAGATTGGCATTCGGTGTAAATCAATTGATTAAAAATCGTGTTGGGTTTTACTACACCCTAGAATACCGTGGAGGAATTCAATTTGAGGAAGACAATACCAATTTTTATTTTCGTGATTTATTTGGAACCTCATTTCAAATTAACGAACAATTTTCTATTCATGGCGGAGCAGGTTTGTTGAGAAAAGGATTGCTTTTGGGTGCGACTCGTGTTGATCCCAGATTGCGAAAGGAAATTGCGATTAAATACAAGTTAAAACAATACCCCTGGACTGTAAATATTGGGTATTCAAGTTGGGTTGGACCCACCCTTACAATTGGTTATGTTACATCGGAGGATGGAATGGGTTTACGCAATTCGCGTACCCGTCGTGTTAAGGATAAGGATGGCGATGGGGTAGTGGATAACGAAGATCTTTGTCCAACTGTTCCTGGAATTGCCGCAAACAAAGGATGTCCTGAAGTGATTATTGTACCCGAAGTGGTGGTTGTACCCGAAGTGGTGGTTGTACCCGAAGTGGTGGTTGTACCCGAAGTGGTGGTTGTACCCGAAGTGGTGAAAGAACTTGAAGAAGCATTGGATACCAGTGATATTAATTTCGAATTTGGTAAAGCATTGTTAAAGCCTTCTTCATCTGTGGCATTAGACAAGCTAGTCGCCTTCATGAAGGATAACGAAAATATCAATATCGAGGTACGGGGGTATACGGATAGTATTGGTAGCAACGAATACAATATCAAGTTGGGACAGAATCGTGCCCAAAGTATCAAGAGTTATTTGGTGTATCATGGCATCACTGCGAGCCGTATCACAACGATTAGTTATGGTGAAAGGAAGCCAATATTTCAGAATACATCTGAAACAGGAAGAGCCAAAAATCGCCGAGCGAATTTTAGAATTAGAAACTAAGTATTCGATACAGAGCTCATTTACTTATTTAAATCCAAGGATCTGTCTGGGCCAAATTTTCGAATAAAATTTCCCTTTTTATAAAGGGTATACTTTCCAACAAAAATGCTATACTTGTAAGGTGTTTATTTATGAAGAGTAAACCTGAAAATACATGATTTTTTATCCGAATATCAAGTCCTTCACTATATTTTCTGGCGGTTTATTTCTTTTTTTGTTTACCCCTAATTTGAAGGCGCAAGTGCCCGGACCGGGAATGTATCCCCATTCCCAACTAAACAACCCGCAAATTGTAATTTACCGACCTGAGGCGCAACCAGAGCTAGAAAATTGGACTGTAGTAATCAGCAAAATAGGGCAGTACTCGTCCGCCTCCCGGTGGCAGATATATTCCGACTTGCAGGATGAATTGGGTGCTATTCACTACCGTGTTCGCCACCATTATAAAGGCATACCATCCTTGCTTTCAATGGGCATTTTGCATTCAAAATCGGGTAAAATTTCCAGTATTAACGGAGATTTTGTATCAGAATCGCAGTTTTCTGGAAAACGCGTAATCAATTCAGATCAGGCCAGAGAAAAGGCATTGCGCTTTTTACCGGCCGAGGTCTATTACTGGCAAGATTCCCTTCAAAACGAAATGTTGCGCAGGGCAACCGGCAATCAAGACACGGGATATTTTCCCAAGGGGGAGTTAATGTATTGCCCTCCAGCCTTTAAGCTTGGCGATTCTCATCGCCTTTGTTATCGATTTGATGTATTGGCTTTAACACCCTTGCTGGGCAAATCCATTTATGTAGATGCCGAAACAGGCGATATCATTGCCAGCAATGACTTAATTCTGCATACCGACGTCAAAGGAACTGCAGTTACAAAATACAGTGGCACCCAAACCATTTTCACCGATAGCGTATCGAAAACATCATTTCGCCTGCGAGAAATAACCCGTGGCAAAGGCATAGAAACCTACAATTGTAAAACTGGAACAAGCTATAGTGCTGCCGTTGATTTTACCGATTCTAATAATTATTGGAACAATGTAAATGCTGCAAAAGACGAGGTGGCTACCGATGCACATTGGGGGGCAGAGGCAACCTACGACTATTACAACCAATTGCATAGCCGCAACAGTTTTGATAACAATGGAGCCAAAATTCTGAGTTATGTGCATTATGGTGTCAAATATGACAACGCTTTTTGGAATGGCAGCAGCATGACGTATGGGGATGGCAATTCATTCAACCCACTCTCTGCCTTAGATGTTTGCGGCCACGAAATAACCCACGCCGTTACAACCAATACTGCAGCCTTGGTATACTCCTATGAAAGCGGTGCCCTAAATGAGAGTTTTAGCGACATATTCGGTCAAACTATAGAGATTTGGGCCAGACCATCCCGTTTTAATTGGCTTATCGGAGAAGACATAACTCCCTCCAAAAGTGGAATTCGCAGTATGGCCAATCCCAATACATTTCGCCATCCCAAATTCTATAAATACGGAAACGACTTCGGAAATTATTGGCATACCGCTTCATCAGACAATGGCGGCGTTCACATCAATAGTGGTGTACAAAATCATTGGTATTATTTGATTGCCAATGGCCTTTCTGGATCCAATGAAAAAGGTTGGTCGTATAAAATTGATTCGTTGGGGATTATCAAGGCAGCCAAAATTGCATACAGAAACCTTAGTGTTTACCTTACCAGCAGTTCAAAATTTTCGGATGCACGTACCTTTAGTATTATGTCTGCCAGTGATCTATACGGACAGTGCAGCAACGAGGTTGTTCAGGTTACCAATGCATGGTGGGTTTGCGGGGTTGGCAATAAATACGACAGTTCCTTTGTAAAAGCCAATTTTTTGGGCGATACGATGGCTTGTAAAACTGCCAAAAATCTTCAATTTTTCAATTATTCAGACAATTTTAAGTCCAGTTCTTGGGATTTTGGTGATGGGCAAAAAAGCGCTGTTACCAACCCACTGCACGCCTATTCCTCCTATGGAAAGTTTACGGTTAAATTGGTGGTAGAATCTTGTTTTAAGGGTAAGAAAGACAGTATAACCCGCGTAAAATATGTTAATATAGACAGCACCTATGATATTTGTAAGGCCTTTTTATTGCCAAAGTCTGGATCCGACAGCGCAGTGGGTTGTAAGGGTTTTGTATACGACGACGGGGGTGAGGGACAATACGGTGGCAATAAAATTGTTTCCTTTAAACTGTCACTTCCGGGTGCAGACAGCATTCGTTTCCGATACAAAGTATTCGACTACGAGGCGGGTTTCGACTCACTTGTTATGTATGTCAATGCTGAGTTGGGAGCAAACCGTATTGGACAATATTCAGGAACCAGTCTGCCTTTTGAAGGATTGTGGAATACCATTGAAGGGAATGCATTGATTTTCAAACAATACAGCGATGCTGCCTTGGAGGGAAAGGGGTTTAAACTCGAATATGAAGGACTGTTCAAGCCCTTGTCTGTGACATTGAATACCGACACAACAATTTGTTACGGCAATGTTGTAAAATTACAGGCCACGGCATCGGGAGGACGCCAGTACCAATACGCCTATTCATGGATTGGCAGTGGAACCGCTGGAGGCGGATCCAGTCAGCTGGTAAAACCCCTTTCTACCCAGCAATACTCGGTTGTGCTTTGGGATGGATGTTTGTCTAAAACCGCTACCGCCTCCCAAGTGGTTTATGTATTGCCCAAGTTAGGGGTAAAAATCACGTCCAATGACACCGCTGTTTGTATTGGCCAGACCATGTATCTTTCTGCCATGGCATCGGGTGGAGATACGGCCAAATACAGTTATACGTGGTCTGCGGGTCTTGGAAACCAAAAAACGGCCTTTATTGTGCTTACCGATACATTGCCCATTACACTTACCCTTTCCGATGGATGTTCTGTGGAATCAGCAATTGATACAAGTATATTGTTCACATACAGTGCATTGAAACTTGTAGTATCCAATGATACTATTTTGTGTTTTGGCAATTCGAGTGTGCTTACTGCCAATGTTAGTGGGGGAAACAGACTTCATGGTGGGGGTTCCTATACTTATGATTGGAGCAACGGCATACAAGCGGGTTCTATTTCCATTAAACCTGCCAAAAGCACTATGTATTATGTCGTCGCAAAAGACGATTGCTCTCCCAATGCCACTGATTCTATTTTGGTTACACTGCGATCGCCTTTGTTTTTGAGCGCGGTTAACGATACGGTTTTGTGCGACGGGCAATCCTTGCAGGTAAACCTTGTAGACTCGGGTGGAAATAGTGCATCGCGAAAAGTAATCTGGGAGAATACTGGGATTAACGGCAACAATCCTGTGCTAAATCCATTGGGAATTGGCAAAACAGCTTACCGTGTTTGGGTAAGAGATGGATGTACTCCAACCAATGATACTACTGAGTTCACAATAGACAGACGGGCACCTCTTCGTGGAAGTATTTCCTTAAGTGATAGCATTCTTTGCTATGGCGATACTACCTTAATTCGTATGTCTGCCAGCGGCGGCAGAGCTTCCACACTTTCTTGGACACTCGATGCTATCCCCACCAATGTGTTTCTCAAACAGGATGCACCGATTGCCAGCCATACTTATCGATTGCTTGTATCGGATGCTTGCTCCCTTCCCTTTGCCGATTCAGTGGCAGTCATTGTGGCACCCGCAAAAATAGGTTTGAGTTTAACGGCTTTTGATTCTACGGTATGTCTGGGGAGTAAAAATGGTTACCTCAGCGTGGCTGCCAAAGGCGGATTTTCACCCTATACCTTTCAATGGAATGATCCCCTACAGCAAAAAACTGCCAAAGCCACCGGTTTGGGTAAAGGCAAGTATACGCTCAGGGTTTTCGATTCCCAAGGCTGCCGTGATTCGATCAACTTATACATCAACGAGTTCTTAATCAATATTAAACCCCTTGCTGATACGACCATTTTTCGGGGTGGCCAAGCCCGATTGTATGCCTTCGGTTTGCAGCGATTGAAATGGATGCCCAAAGAGACATTCCAAACGGCAGACTCTCTCAAAATAGTATTGGCAAGACCTACCAAAAGGTCGCAGTACACATTGTTTGCATCGGATGTCAATGGTTGTCTTTGGCTTGATACAGTTTGGGTCAATGTGGTGGATCCAGAATTGCTTCGCATTCCAAATTTGATTAGCCCCAATGGCGATGGTCACAATGATTTCTGGGATTTATTTGAATTGGCAGAATACGAAAAGCACAGCCTTGAAATATACAACCGGGCGGGTATACTGGTGTATTCTACTTTGGCCTATCAAAATGATTGGTCAGGAAAAGACAATGCTGGAAATGAGCTCCCGGAGGGCATCTACTTTTACCTCTTAAAGCACAATACCACTTTAGAGCAATTGCGGGGATTTATCCAGATATTTCGCTAAGAATTTCAAGGATTTTGTGTGTTAAATCGATAGGAGATTCCTAATGCAATATAGTGCTGTGCTGCATTTTCTGTTAAGCCAAAGCCAGCAGAAATGTCGGCCATTAGGTTGTGGTTTACAAGGTAAGTAAGGCCTCCATCAAATCTATGATCGGCCAATTGGTTCGCTGCTAGGAAACCATAAATTTCTGAATAACAGGAAATTTTTGGAGATAAACCTATCCCTGTTGTCAAGGTATAAATATAAGTTTGCCCGGCATTTTTTCCATCCCATTCTGCGCCTAAATTATAGGCCAGGGATATATTTTTGGTGAGTGTATGTTGCATTGTAAACCTAAATGAGGGGCCAATATAGGGTGTTTCAAGGCTACTACTCCCCAATTTTGACGATGATATATGTCCAATAAATGAAGTTTGGGGTCGAATACCTTTTTCTTCAAGCAATGCTGTTTTAAAACCAATTGTAATTGGACTCATGGCAATTTTTCCTTGAAAATTTCGCTTTTCTGCGGTAAATTCTGTAATGATTCGCAGTTCTAATTTTTCATTAATACCATACTTCCAGAGGCTGGATTGGACACTGATCATGGGAAGAGAATTTGGTTTTTCGTTTAAGATCCCGTTTTCAATTTGGATATATCGGGTGGGTGTAATAAACGGGCATTCTGTTTGATCGGGCCGGTCTAATTGAATGGAAGGCAACATTTGACCAAACAGGGTATTTGAAAGTCCGCCAAGAATTAAGATTATTATTAGTGTAAAAGGGTAGTTTTTTTTCATTGATGATAGGTATTTTGTATACTTATAAGTAGTTACAATGTACAATGAAGATAAAAAATAGGGTTTTTTTTCATCACCTTGCGCTTGATTTACGGCTTTGTTTTTGAAAAACGCAATACAGAATATCCAATCAATGCACTGCATGCACTGGCTAGTAAAATAGAAAGCTTACCCAATTCGATTTGCTTGGGATTCGCAAAGGCCAGATTATCGACAAAAATGGCCATGGTAAATCCGATACCGCCCAAAATCGCAGCACCCAGCAACATTGTTTTGCTTATATTTTCCGACAAACGTGCGATTCCGAGCCGAATGGCAAGGAAACTGAACAGGACGATACCAATGGGTTTACCGAGGGTAAGGCCGAAGAAAATGCCCAAACCTTCTGCACCCAAGAGTTGAGAAAAAATATCGGTATTAATATCAATAGCAGTATTCGATAGGGCGAATAAGGGTAAAATTATATACCCAACTGGCCATTGGATTTTGTGTTCGAGACGGTACGATACAGTATTGGGTTTTCCATCTTGGAAGGGTATAGCAAAAGCAATGATTACCCCTGCCAAGGTTGGATGAATACCACTGTGAAGCATAGAAAACCAGAGTAAAACCCCCAAACACAAGTAAATCCAAGGATTGGTATTCTGTTTTTGGTTGAGCCAATACAGTACGCCACAGATAGCTGCTGTATACGCGATATACTCCCATTGAAAACCGCTGCCGTAAAATAGACCAATTACGAGAATTGCCCCTAGGTCGTCGATAATTGCAAGGGCAACAAGAAATACCTTTAATGCCATGGGAACACGATTGCCTAAAATTCCCATAATGGCAACGGCAAAGGCAATGTCTGTGGCAGTAGGAATACCTGCACCTGAAAGTGTTTCAAGAGAATTGAAATTGAAAAAGCAATAAATCAGTGCGGGAACGATCATACCGCCCAAAGCACCCATGAGGGGAAGCATGGCCTGTTTGCGGTCACTGAGTTCACCGATATACAATTCACGCTCGATTTCTAATCCTACAAGCAAGAAAAAAAATATCATTAAGGCTTCATTCACCCAATCGGTAATTGAGTGTTTAAGGTGAAATCCTCCTGTTTCTGTTCCGATTTCTGTATTCCAAAATGCGCGATACGACTCGCCAATCGAACCATTGGCCAAGACCAAGGAAAGAATTGTACACAGCACCAATAGTAACCCTGCCGATTGCTGACTTGCAAAAAACTCTTTGAAAAGCGTGGTGAGGCGAAAGGGTTTCCGTAAGGGTTTCATCGGCTGAACAAAAATAGGCATAACTTCGTATTTAAAATGGAATTAGACGAGACATATATGCTGCGTTGTTTGCAATTGGCTCGTCGTGGAATGTCGTGGGTGAGTCCAAATCCATGGGTGGGGGCGGTTCTTGTAAATGATTTTGAATCAGGAGCCAAGCCTTACCCCAAGCACGAAAAGATTCTCGCGGAGGCTTGGCATGCCCGTTTTGGGAAGGCACATGCAGAGCAGGCATTGCTGAATTCACTGCCTATTGATTTTGATTATGCGGGAACCACTTTATATGTTAATCTAGAGCCCTGTGCACATGTGGGCAAAACACCTTCTTGTGCCAATTTGCTCATAGAGAAAGGAATTCCACGCGTTGTTGTGGGCATGCTTGATCCCAATCCGCTGGTTGCTGGAAAGGGAATTGACTTGTTACAATCGGCTGGAATAAGGGTTGAATTGGGAGTTCTAGAGAAAGATTGTATGTTTTTGAACCGAAGGTTTGTTGTAAACCAACTACATAAAAGGGCTTATACCATGCTAAAATGGGCCGAATCTGCCGATGGTTTGATGGATGGAATGAACCAAAATCGAAAGGTTATTTCGGGTTCTGAATCCCATCATTGGGTTCATGAACAGCGGGCAATGATAGATGCAGTATTGGTTGGCATTGATACGTGGCAAAAAGATAAACCCCGTCTAAACATTCGCCATGGATTACAAGGGGTAATGCAAGCCAATATAGATTTGCCTCATGTAAACAAGAATCCTGTTCGAATCGTGTTGGATCGGCATTTACGCGGTCAATACGACCAAGAGTCTTTGGCCAGATCTGATGGGAATTTGCTTATTGTATACGAAGAAGGGGTAGCTATCAAATCCCCAGCAGCAGCATCGCGAAATGGAATAACAAAGGATGTTAACAGTTCACTGCCTGATGGTATTACAACCATCACCAAAACTGGAAAGGATATCAAATCGGCAGAATCACAAGCCTATTTATTGGAAATGCCAAAGCAATATTCAATGCCAATGCTCATGAAAGCTTTGCTTGAACTGGGTATTGGGTCAGTAATGGTAGAGGGCGGAGCAAAGATTTTGTCAATGTTTATCGATGCTGGATGTGTCGACGAGGTTCATATTTTGCGAAGCCAGACGCTTGTATTAGAAAAAGGATTACAGTCTCCGGTATGGACAGGCCCTTTGTTAACCCAGGAATCTGCATTGGGAAATGATGCGCATTGGTCTTGGTATAGTCCAACATCGAAATAGTCCAACATCAGCGCCAATCCACAGTGAATTTTTTGATAGATTGGCCGTCAACCCCCACAGAATAAATTTGGGGGTATAGGGGCCAATTCCGCTCAAAACCTTAGAATCCCAATCCCTATGAAATGCCTCTTTGGTGCCATTTTCTTCTTTCGTAAACACATCTGAGAGTTGTGGGTTGATGTGTGGCGTGAATGAATATTGCTGTAATTAAATTTGTTCTGTCGTTTAATATAATTAGCCTTGAAAAAACACAGTGTATTTTATGCCATCGCGTTAGTAGGTTTTTACTGTCCTCTTGCAGTCGTATAATCGTTTCCAAACGCTACCATAATTCGGGTTTTGCTATTTCTTGGAATGCAGGGAGAGGAGCGATTCCAGCAAAGAAAAAAGTAGTTTATCAGACCCAAACACCTTCTAAATCTGGTATTAATAAGAAT
>SYIL01000015.1 GCA_005798825.1 Bacteroidota bacterium | reverse complement strand
TTCTTGATAAAACTTTCTTCCCTCGCCTCGTCCATAGCCATTGTCGCGGGGCGGTCTTGCTCTATTGTCGCCAAATGTTCTTGGGCTGCGACTTTCTCCTGAAAACTTTCTTCCCTCCCCTCGTCCATAGCCATTGTCGCGGGGCGGTCTTGCGCTATTGTCGCCAACTGTTCTTGGGCTGCGACTTTCTCCTGAAAACTTTCTTCCCTCGCCTCGTCCATAGCCATTATCGCGGGGCGGTCTTGCACTGTCTCCCCTTCCGATATCAACTCTCTTTTCCGTAAGCATTTGGGGTTTTTTTGATTCTGACTTAGACACATCAATCTTGCGATTGCGTTTTTCTCCTGGCATTCGATCTTGGAATTTTTTACCTTTTCCTTGTTCTTTTTTAGAAGACTTTGCCATTTTGCGTTGATTTGATTTGCAAAGGTAGTATAATTAAGAGCTGTTGCCTTTGTTTACAAGTAAGTCGCTGGGTATTTACTTATTAGATATTCACCCTTACTGTTTTCCACATAGCCAAAATCATAGCAATATTTATAGTGTTTTCCATCACTTGTATCCTGAATGTGTGTATAATAATCAAAAAGAAATCCCTTGATTAGCAATTTTCTTACATTCACAGAATTCTCTTCCCCAAATACATCATAGGCTTCTTTTAAAATTTTTCGGTTTCGATTCAATGCCGTATTAATGGATTTTATTGGGTCTAACAGGGTTTTGTTTTTCCGGTTATTAAATGCGCTTCTGCATGCGTCATGGCAATATCTTTTATCCGCTCTACCCCTCAAGCGATCTCCGCACTCCTTACATTGCTGAATACCATTGTATACTGTTTCCATAAATTACTGTTTCTGACTCAAAACAATTTTTAAATCCCATACCCCCAAGTGTGGCGTTTCGATTTTTTCTTTTGTGCGCTTCTTACAAGTAAGAATTGGTAACCAACTGGTTTTATACACCCACCACCTTTATAGATTAAGAACTCCCAAAATCTTATTTCGGTCATGCTTTTTTATTTTTTCAAGACTCAATCGATAGCCTAGACTTTTAATCAATGGCCTATCAATAGCGCTGAAATTAACTCCGATGTTGTGTGTTTTCGCACGAAAAACAAAGTGGCCCTCTCCTCGATAGCACCTAAGTGAAAGGTGACAATTGGCTTCTACACACATATATCCGATTAAAAACAATTAGACGCCGAATGCTTGTAAACTGCTTTTAATCTTTGCTCTGTTGATTCATCACAAATCTGAAGGCCAAGGCGTTGTGTTTGTTTCACGTGGTTTATTTAAAATATTAATTGGTTATTTAACGTGTAAAAAGAGTTATGAAAAATTTATTAAATTCTGTAAGATTAATTGGAAATGTGGGTTTTGACCCCGAAGTGTGGGAGTTTGAGGGTGGTAAAAAGATGGCAAGGGTGAATTTGGCGACCAGCGAAAAAGTAAAGTTGGGATCTGGAAGTGTTGTTGAAAACACCCAATGGCATCGATTGGTAGCATGGGGTTCTTTGGCAAGCTTAATGGAAAAATTGGTTAAAAAAGGTTCCAAATTGGCTGTCGAAGGAAGGCTTCAACACCGGTCTTATGTCGGAACTGATGGACTAAAAAAAGAGTCAACGGAAGTTGTTCTACAAAACATTCTACTGATTGAGTCAAAAGGAAAGCCTGTCTTGATGAATGAGGCCCGTACTGAAGAGAACTTGACAATTCAATGATCAAACACTGTACAGTGAAAGAGCCTTGTTGGTAATCCCAACAAGGCTTTTTTATGCTTCTTTTGAATTTGGTACCTTTGTGTCGTGCATTCATACAAAAAATTCGAATTGTCAAATGGCCTGCGGGTCATCCATCTTGAAGATAAAAGCAGAACAACAATTGTATTGAACACATTGTATAATGTGGGTGCTCGGGACGAATCTCCCAATCGAACAGGTTTTGCTCACCTTTTTGAACATTTAATGTTTTCTGGTAGCGCCAATGTGCCCTTGTTTGATAAAGAAGTTGAAGAAGCTGGTGGACAAAACAACGCATTCACCACGAACGAGATTACCAATTACCATTTGGTAATGCCCCGCGAAAATATTGAAACTGCATTTTGGCTTGAGAGCGATCGCATGAAATCTTTGAACATAAATGAAAAATCCCTTTCTGTTCAACGGGGGGTAGTGGTTGAGGAATTTAAACAACGATGCTATAATGCGCCATTTGGATTTTTGTGGCACCACATCCGCAAAATTGTTTATTCCCAAAGCCCTTACAGATGGCCGACTATTGGAGAATCTATTGAACATATTGAAACTGCAAGCCTTGAAGAAGTTCAAGCATTTTACAACCAATTTTATGGTCCCCAAAATGCTATTGTTTCTGTTGTAGGAGATATTTCCTTAAACCAAACAAAACTGTTGTGCGAAAAGTGGTTTGGCGATATTAAAAAATTAGAGTCTGCTAATCAAAACAACTATCTCCAGGAAAAAAAACCAAGTTCGCGCCGTTTTTTGGAATCCCTTGATGTAAGTCCCAATCCTGCCGTTTTTTTGGTGTGGAGGGGGCCTGTTTTTTTAGACCCTCGGTCTATTAACCTAGACTTGTTTGCTGAACTGTTGGGGGGGTCTGACGTCTCTCCACTTCAACTTGAATTGGTCAAAAGCAAACAATTACTCAATGCTGCAGAATGTTTTTATATGCGTGGTTTAGCGGAAGGTTTGTTTGTGTTGTATGGTATAATGAATGACGGTGTTTCACATTTGACCTGCGAAAAGGCCCTACTCGACGTTTGTAAATCCTTGTTTTTGCCCTCTTCAACATTGAAAAAATCAATGCAAGGGTGTATAAATAGGCAATTGAGTCATTTGCTTTTTGAGGCTGTTCAACCAATGCAACTGGCTCAAAAACTGTGCTATTATGAAAATGCTGGGGATTTAGAAGGGATTAATAAAGAAGTCTCTCATTTGGAAAACGCTAGTTTGAAGGCTGTTTTAACAGACGCATCAGCAACACTTACAGATGAAAGCGTGTCTGTTATCTACTATCACCCCAAAAAAAATGACCGATTATAGATCTATAAAACCCATCACCAAAAACATTGTTTCACTCAATGCACCACCCATTGAGATAACAAAAACGCTGGGCGGTTATCCACTTTATATTTCGGAAACAAAATCAACTGGTGTAGTTCAAATAGAGTTGTTTTGGGGAAAAGGTTCTTTTCATCAAAAACAAGCTTTCCAATCTTCTCTTGCAGGTGATTTGATTTTTGCTGGCACAAAAAAAAGAAAAGAAGTTGAGATTATACAATTGTTTGATCACTTGGGCGCCACCCACCAAACCGAAACCCTTTTTATGGGTTCTTCGATTGTGTTGCGTTGCATGAAAAAACATTTTGAAAAAGTTTTTTCATGGTTATTAGAAAACGCCTCCGCGGCTTGCTATCCTGAACAAGAGGTTGCATCGGCCATATTGGTTCATTCTGCATCACTTGAAAGGCAACAGAAAACATCTAAATATTGGGCACTGCGTAAATCTATGGAAAAACTTTACGGCCCAAATCATCCACTCACGCGCTTTGGAAATACCGATGATTGTCAAAAAATAAACAGTGCTTGCCTTTTAAATTACCGCAAGAAACATTTACCTATTTCGGATTGTATGCTTTTTCTATCTGGAGATATTGACAAAGAAATTGTTGCGAAAACGAATGCAATTATGAGTCCCTATCCTGGAGGTGATTTTTCTGTGCCAACGTTTCAACATTGTTTCAATCTGCCAATAGACAATACTGTAATCAAGCACAAAGTGGCCAATACAAATCAGGTCAGTTTACAAATGGTAGCCCATATTTCCCCAAAAAACATAAAGGAAAAGCATGCGTTCACACTCCTAAATATGTGTCTCGGGGGTTATTTTGGCAGCCAATTAATGCAAGTGTTGCGGGAAGAAAAAGGTCTTACTTACGGTGTTTCATCTTATTTTCAACCCGCCTTTAAAGATTTTACCTGGACCATTGCTGGCGAATTTAATAGCACAAATACTCAAGAATCCTTTGAAACCATTGATATGATATTCCAAAATTTAAGAGATACCATCATGCCATTGGAAACTCTGAATAAAATAAAACAATATTATGCGGGTCAATTTAGGAGTGGCTTTGATGGTCCCTTTGCAATGAACAGCAAGGTTCAACACTTGCTCTTACAGGGTTTAGATATCGACTATTTTGAAACCGTATTGCCCAGTATATGGGCAATATCACCAAAAGACCTAAACCATTTGGCAAACAATTATTTACACAAAGAATCGTTTATACATGTACTTGCTGGTGACACATAAAACAAAAATTAGGTGTCGAACCGACAGGCAAAACATACATACCAACCATCAACACCATACGCATTGATATCGAGGGAATTATACCGTTTTTTTAACACCATCAAAAACATCCATCTGTTTTCAAGCATGGGGTTTCTTGTGTTTTGGACAAGCATCCATTGCCTTCAAGCTGTGAGTGAACCAGTTAAATTGCGGCGTGCTTGTTTAGACCGTACTAGCTCAATATTGACACTAAGCCTAGAGCCAGCAGTTGACAATTGCGGGAGTTTTCGAAACCATACAGTATTTGGTAGGGAGGATGCAAGTTCGCCATGGACCAAAATGGCAGAAACGACCACACTGTCCATTTCGAGTATTTCAATTACGTTGCCGAATAAAAAGAGATGGGAATTTTATATTTCCACATTTTTTTCTTGTACCGGCAAAGATAGTTTGATTTCAAACCATGTATTTATTGATGACAAAGCACCAGACCAATTTGAACCAGACAGTGTGTCTGTAGAATTGCAAAGTCAATGTATGTCTGCGGGTTGGTCTATCCCAAAAGAGCGTGATATAAAAGGATACAGCCTATTTAAATATGATGGTGTGGGAAATGTTTTAACTGGCGAGGTCACAGAAACACAACATGTCTTTACAGCCAGTACATTTAATACAACTATTGGGGGAAATAAATTTGCTATAGCAGCTTTTGATAGTTGTTTAAATGGTGGTTTAATAAGTAATTACCACTCTCCAATTCTACTAACACTTAAACAAGATGCTAATTTTTGGTGTACCAAGAAATCTACCCTTACATGGTCGGCGTATTTGGGTTGGAAAACAGAATATTATTCTGTGTGGCGGTTTGATTCGAGCCAAAACTCCTGGTTTCTTTTGGGAAAGGTCGACCCTCTTGCTACAAATAACCCTGCTGGACCTTATGTTTTTATTGATTCAACATTCACTGTAAATTCAAGTGTGCTTTATGTGATTCGTGCCAAAAAGATGGGCGAAAAAATAAGTTCAAGCTCAAATGCAGTCAAACACCGGTATACCCACCAACAAAACAATCCGTCAACAACCCATTTGTATACTGTCAGCGTAACAAATCCAAACGAAATAGAAATTGCGGGTGACTGGTTTTTGTCTGGGGCGGGGTCGGTTGCTACGCTTCAAAAAAAAACCATTTCAACCTGGTTTGATTTGGCAAAATACACCCAACAGAAACCCTTCTCTTATTTCGACTATGTAACAAAAACAAGCAATGAAATTGCCAGCTACCGGCTTATCAGAAAAAATGATTGTGGGTTGTCGGACGATAGTTCATGTGTTCACCAAAACACCCTTCTGTTAGAAAATAATCGAACCCTAACATGGAACCCCTATATAGGTTGGAATTGTATAAATAGTTCATACACATACGATTACACAATAGAAAGAAAAATAGGTTCCACGTGGAACATGTTGTATAGAACACAAAACAAGGAGTATACCATCCCAAATGATCTATACGGACCAGTGTTGTTTCGGATTGTGGTGAAAACAATAACGGGCGATGAATTTGTTGCCTTTTCAAACGAATTGGGTGTTTTTTTGGGATATGATAAGCAAAAAGATACTTTGTTGATACCAAACGCTTTCAAGCCCAATGGGGCAAATCCTGTTTTTCGCATAAGCAACCCCGCCATTGGCCTTGGGGAGTCTACCCTGTTTATTTATAATCGATGGGGTGCTAAACTATTTGAGGGGGATGCTCTTATTGGATGGAATGGACATCAAGACAATTCTTTTTCCTATCCCTTGTCCATCCCGGGTATCTATGTTTACCGCGTGATTGCCGACTATAGAAACAAATACGCAACTAAAAATGGAACACTTCTGCTGTTAGAATGATACAAAAGATCAAATTCTGTGGTAAAAATTCCTTTGCTGGTGCAGGAAGGCGAGAACTTTTTCGATCCTTGGTTCAAACAATTACACGAGATCACAATATGACTTTGTTGGGTTTACAATATGTTTTTTTGACCGATCATGCCCTAGTGAAGATGAACATAAAATATCTAAAACATACATCGTTTACAGATGTGATTAGTTTCGATTTGTCTTCATCACACCAAACCATTGACGGTGAAATATACATTTCAATAGACCGGGTCAAAGAAAACAGCCTTGTTCTATCAACGCCATACCAAGAAGAATTGTTGCGCGTTATGGCTCATGGTTTATTCCATTTATTGGGGTATAAAGATAAAACGCACAAGGAAAACCGGGAAATGCGACAAAAAGAAGATGCCTTCTTATCTTTGTGGCGCAATTCAACAACGGCCCCCCTTGAAATCAAAACAAACAAATCATGAACAATCACTATGACATAATAGTGGTTGGCGCCGGACATGCAGGATGTGAAGCTGCCCATGCGGCAGCCACAATGGGTTGTAAGGTATTATTGGTTACAATGAATATGGAAACAATCGCCAAAATGAGTTGTAATCCAGCTATGGGTGGAGTGGCAAAAGGTCAAATTATAAGAGAAATTGACGCCTTGGGGGGAATGTCGGCTATAATCACCGATAAAACCATGATACAATTTAGAATGCTCAACAAAAGCAAGGGTATGGCTATGTGGAGCCCCAGGGCACAAAGTGATCGTTGGCGATTTGCTGAAGAGTGGCGCCTGACCCTAGAAAAAAACAAAAATATAGATTTTTTTCAAGATGGTGTATTTTCTTTACTCATTGAAAATCAAGAGGTTGTTGGTATTATTACAGATTTGGGGTTGCACTTCAAGGCTACAAAAGTTGTTTTGACAACCGGTACATTTTTAAATGGCTTCATACATGTAGGCAGAAAAAATTTTGGTGGGGGGCGCATGGGTGAAAACGCATCAATCGGAATTTCTGCACAATTGTTGGCCTTGGGTTTTACAGTTGGCCGAATGAAAACGGGAACACCTCCCAGGGTAGATGGCCGATCGTTAGACTACTCAAAAATGGAAGAACAACTGGGTGATTCCCCGCATTCTAGGTTTAGTTATTTGCCTTCGACAAACGATTTGCTTTCTCAAAAAAGTTGTTACATAACCTATACAAACGAAGAAGTTCACGGTGTTTTGCGAGAGGGTTTTTTAGACAGTCCGATGTATAATGGTAGCATTTCTGGATTGGGTCCCCGTTACTGTCCCAGCATTGAGGATAAAATAAACAGATTTGCAGAACGCACACGCCACCAAATATTTGTTGAACCCGAAGGGTGGAATACTTGCGAAGTCTATGTAAATGGATTTAGCACTTCTCTCCCGGAAAATATTCAATTGCGGGCTCTCAGATTAATACCGGGGTTTCAAAATGCCAAAATGTTTCGTCCCGGCTATGCTATAGAATATGATTTTTTTCATCCCACCCAACTCAAAAACACATTGGAAACCAAATTGGTTCGTGGTTTGTATTTTGCGGGTCAAATAAATGGAACAACGGGTTACGAAGAGGCCGCTTGTCAGGGCTTAATGGCTGGAATAAATGCAGCCCTTAACCTACAGAAAAAAGAATCACTTGTTTTGGGTAGACATCAAGCGTACATCGGCGTATTAATCGATGACCTAATAAACAAGGGTACAGAAGAGCCCTACAGAATGTTTACTTCTCGAGCAGAGTACCGCATCTCGCTTAGACAAGACAATGCAGATGAACGCCTAACACCCATTGGTCATGGCATTGGCCTAGCAGACAAACAAAGGGTTGATGAACTCAACAACATACGCACGCAAACCCAAGAGATATTGACACTGCTAAAGCAAATTAAGGTATCTCCCACAGAGTTGAAAGACAATGTTGGCGACTGGGTTGAAATTACAGAAAAACAAAGTGCTCACAAGTTATTACTTCGCCCACAAATAGGACTAGATACCTTAGAAAAGATACCCCATATTAAAATTAAACTATTGGGCTATCAAAACGAAGCAAAAGAGCGGGCTCTTATTTATATAAAATACCAGTCTTATATAAATAAGGAAAATGCTGAGGCCGAGAAATTGAGCAAATTAGAGGGTATAACTATCCCCCACAATTTGGATTTTAACAAATTTTCGTCTATCAGTTTGGAAGCAAGAGAAAAATTGCACAAAATAAGGCCCTCAACCATTGGTCAAGCGAGCAGAATTAGTGGTGTAAATCCTGTAGATATTCAGGTTTTGTTGGTTCATTTTGGAAGATAATTCATACCCATGAATAACCCTAACCCATGTAAAAAAATCCTTTCTTTTGATCGTAATCACATTGAAAAACATCTTACGGGTGGTGATTGTTTTGGGTGGGCGGTTGGTGTTGTTTCGGGTGTTTCGGGTGTTGCGCATTTTACAACCTGGCTTCTTTTGTGTGGTTGGTTGGCAAATGGATATAGGCTTGGCAAATATGGCTCACTGTTTTTTTTAGGACTGTGTAGATTTCATTGTGTAATGCTATGGGGAGGGGTGTTGGTTTTTGGGGGCGGTGGCATAGGCTGTGCAAACCCGGTTCAACCCCAAGGGGGAGAAAAAGATACCACAGCGCCCGTATTGATGTCAATAGAAAATACTCCCACAAAAGGAAAAACCAGGATTCGATTGGTGTTTAATGAAAACATTCAAGCCACAGGTAAAGTTTTGGCTTCTCCCATTATTTTGAATACAAACACAAGCACAGACACGAATCAAATCAAAAAAAATATTTATAGAAATACCATTACCCTTACACTTCCCAAGCACGTCGAAACTATTTATCTTAACGCTTTTGTTAAAGACTTAAATGAAGGCAATTCCATCGCATGCCCGACATTGTTAATAGGCAAAGATTCTGGAGAAATTTTTATTCGCGTTTTAACCACCGTGGGTGAGAAAAGCACTTACAATTGTTTCATAAAACAGGGACAAAAAATTTATTTACCCGAAAATCTACCAAACAATATCTATCACTTTTCGGGTATGGGTAATGAACAATTTTATACAACTATTATAAAAAACGACAACAACAATTTTTTAATTGATAACAATGAATCCTATTTGGTTTTTTACAGTTCCATCGATTCTAAGGATACAATTGTTGCGAGCCTTTACCCCATAAACAACACTTTCAAAACAGCGTATATAGACAGCTTGGGTAATGCTATGGTTGTGGGGGTTCCCTTGTTTTATGAGTGGCTTAATGTAAGCCGCTATTTGTCCTGGTCAAATGATACGTTATTGGTCAAGAAAAAAATGTTGGGTTATGTAAAAAATCTCTTGCATATAGATACTTTTTTTAAAAGTACGGCACAAATAAAAAGGTGTTTTAATGATCGCGGTATTGTTTACCGTTACATAAAAACCCAAACAGGCGATACGCTTTATTTTTCTCCCACAAACAATAGTTTAATCGACAATTGGTGGGTGACGGACACCGCGATGGGTGAGTCCCAGGCAAACCATACATTGAAAAGTTACTGGGATTCCTTATCTCCTATCGATTCGCCCCCCTCCGATTACAAATACCCTCATTTGCCAAAAATCCCTGTTACACCAGTGTTTATGCAGAAAACCATTGTTCGTGGATTGGCCAAATCTAAAATACAAGATGTGGGTGTCTTACAATTGGAAAACCCGAACGATGTGGGGGTTTTTTTTAAATTATCCGGTACTGGCGTTTCTTTTATTGGTTATATTGACCCTAATCATTTTGATTCTGTTAGTAGAAAAACCCTCGCGGGTACACTGTCTTTGTTGGCACCTGAAGGAGAATATTCTTTTTACAGTTGGATAAACAATACTGTTGCCAAAGAGGGTTTTCATACTACTACAGTAGACGCTGTTGATTTTAAAACCAATAGACTCATGGAAGGTGCAGAATTGTTTTTTATACAACAAAAGCCTTTGAGAGTGAATTTTAAGCTTCAAAATACAGTTATACTTCCAGAAATAAGTTTGTATAGTTCTGGTATAATCGTTCATTAAAAACTGTTTCACGTGAAACTACTTTGTCGTTTATATCAAACAATGAAAGAGCGTGGAAAACTGATTTGTTATCAGCTCCATTTTTAATATGTAACGTGGGTAAATTATTGGGTTTGGTTGTTATTGTTGTTGTTTTATATATTATTAAATTATTGATATATTGATACTTAGTTTTTATATTTTATGCATACTTTTACTTTTATAACACTTATCAAGGTTTCAACATAGCTATAATATATAATATTAATTATAATAATTAATGATATAATTTATTATTACTGGGTTGTATAAAAAATTGCATTTATGGGTGTATCTATCTTGGGTATTACAAACGCGTAGAGTATTTTTGTCTTATGATTGATAAAATACAACAATGCGAAAAAAATGTATTGAGTTTTATTTTCGATGACAACAAAAACACAGTAGAAAAATTTCGTTTGGATTTTTTATCAAAGAAAGGAGAAGTTTCACTTTTATTTGATTCTTTTAAATTATTGCCACCAGTAGATAAAAAAAAATATGGTGAAATGTTAAATGATTTAAAAAAATTAACACTGGATACAGTTACGAATAACCACAGTAAGAACCAACAACAACAAGGATATAATAAAAAATTATTTCCAACCTATCAAAACAATCCAGGATCCTTGCATCCGATTCGTATTGTAGAAGAAAAAATATCGAGTATTTTTTTGTCATTGGGTTTTGATTATGCAGAAGCAATTGAGATAGAAGACGATCATCACAATTTTTCAGCGCTTAATTTTAAGGAAGACCACCCTGCAAGGGATATGCAGGATACATTTTTTATAGGGTTGAATATGTTAAGAACCCATACAAGCTCGGTTCAAATTAGAGAATTAAAAAAAGGGGTGTTGCCCTTGAGAATAATAATGCCAGGAAGAGTATATAGAAATGAAGATATTAGTGCCAGAAGCAATTGTTTTTTTCATCAATTGGAAGGTTTGTATGTAGATAAAAAAGTTACATTCGCAGATTTAAAACAAACGCTTTTTTATTTTGTACAACAATTTTTTGGAGAAGGAACAAAGGTTAGGTTTAGGGCAAGTTATTTTCCTTTTACAGAACCAAGTGCAGAGATGGATATTTGGGCTGGAATAGATACCGAAGAGAATAAAAAATTAACCAAAGGGACCGGGTGGTTAGAGATTTTGGGATGTGGTATGATTCACCCAAATGTATTAACAGCGTGTAATATAGATTCTAATGTATACAACGGTTTTGCTTTTGGTATGGGCATCGACAGAATAGCCATGCTTAAATATAAAATACACGATATTCGGGATATGTTCACAAACGATACACGGTTATTGTCTCAATTCACAGGGGTATAAAAAAGAATTTTGGAAAGAAAAAAACTTTATTTCGCCAGCGATTTTCATTTGGGTTTTCCATCAGAAAAAACCTCTATTATCAGAGAAAAAAAGATTGTTGATTGGTTAAATTTTGCAGCCAAAGATGCGCATACAATTTTTTTGTTGGGAGACATTTTTGATTTTTGGTTTGAGTATAAAAAAGTTGTTCCCAAAGGATTCGTAAGATTTTTGGCTTGTATTGCCAACGCAACAGAAAATGGTGTGAAGGTGTGTGTGTTTCCGGGTAACCATGATTTATGGTATTTGGATTATTTGGTAAAAGAATGTGGTGTTGAAATATGTCACCAACCCACAACACTTGAGTACTTAGACAAGGTTTTTTATCTTCACCATGGTGATGGCTTACACCGTGAAGAGCGAATGTATAGGGCATTAAAAAAGTTTTTTTTGTTTGCTCCCGCAAGATATCTTTTCCGTTGTTTACATCCTGATATCGGTGTAAGAATGGCACAGTTCTTAAGCAAAAGAAGTCGTCATTCCCAAAAGCATTCCATGGGGGGCAATTATATGGGAGATACCAAAGAATATCTAACCCAATTTGCGCAAAACCACCACCGCCAAATGAGTGAAAACCAAACCAAAGACAATAAGGTTTTGGTGCCCAATTTTTACGTGTTTGGCCATCGCCATTTAACACTAAACATCAAACTCACTGGCGGTGCAACGTATATAAACCTAGGCGATTGGTTAAATACGCAGCAATACGCAGTTTTTGAGGGGAATACAATTGAAATTAAATCCTGGCCAAGCGAAAATACATAGCGAAAACCACCTTGATATCCGTATCTCAAATCCCCAAAAACCCTTACATGCCGAGAAAAAAAACATTAAAAAAACCGTGAAACCAACCAATCACAACGGACTTTTTTAATGCAATGGTGCACGAAAACCAAGGTGGGAAGAGCAAATTCGGGGTATCAATAACCATTTGGTTTGAATAGGTATCTTTGTACTATACATGTTGGAAAAACTAGAAGCTGTTTACGCACACTTTAAAGATATAGAATTGTTGTTGAGTAGCCCAGAAATTGCGCAAGACATTACACGTTTTACCAAGCTCAACAAAGAGTATCGAGACCTTGAGGATCTTGTAGGGTCTTATTATGAATATAAAAATTGGTTTGAAAGAATCAAAGAAGCAAGGGAAATTTTAAACAACGAAAAGGATAAAGAGTTGCGAGATATGGCAAAGGACGAGTTGGTATTACTTGAACCAATGCAATATCAACTTGAAGAAACAATTCGTCTTCAATTATTACCCAAAGATTTAGAGGATGCAAAACCAGCGGTTGTTGAAATAAGGGCGGGTACAGGGGGAGATGAAGCAGGAATTTTTGCGGGCGATTTGTTCAGAATGTATCAGCGATATTGTGACCGAATTGGTTGGAAAATGGGCGTTGTAGACGAAACAGAGGGAACGGCGGGAGGTTTTAGCAAAATAATATTTGAAATACCCCAAATGGGATCCTATGGAATATTAAAATATGAGAGTGGGGTTCACCGGGTGCAAAGGGTTCCCGCAACAGAGAGTCAAGGGAGAGTCCACACATCGGCGGTTAGTGTGGTTGTGATGCCAGAAGCTGAAGAGGTAGATGTTCAACTCAATCCAGCAGATGTTAAAATGGAGACAAGTAGAAGTGGGGGCGCTGGTGGTCAAAACGTAAACAAAGTTGAGACAAAGGTACAATTAACGCATATACCATCAGGATTGGTAGTGGTGTGTCAAACCGAGAGAAATCAGCTCGGGAACCGAGAAAAAGCCATGAAGATGTTGGCCACAAAATTATATGAAATTGAATATAAAAAGCACATTGAAGCGATATCGTTGCGAAGAAAAACCCTTGTAAGTACAGGAGATAGAAGTGCCAAGGTAAGAACCTACAATTATTCACAAGGCAGAGTAACAGACCATAGAATTGGGTTAACACTGTACAATTTATCAGCAATTATGAATGGCGATATTCAAGAAATATTAAATGCGCTTCAAGTTGCAGAAAATGCAGAAAGACTTAAAGAAAGTCAACTTTAATACTATCAAACACCAGCAGCAGTTTGGAAAACACCCTTGTCGGTTCGTTGTTTTGGGGTGGATATTTGTTTTGTACCCAAACCCTTACAAGTGATAATGGTTAACTGTGTTTTCATGGTTGTTTAATATTTGTAACGCAATCTTAAAACACTATACACAGTAGACGTAAAACGCCCCCAATATGTTGTAAAAAATGTTGAAAATATACGAGCAATCAAAAAAACAAATTACGATAAAAAAACAAATCTCAACAAGAAAACAAATCTCACCCCGCCCCCAAAAGGGTATTGAATATTTTTAAACCATCGAGGTTAAGAAGGTAATTTGTTGCGCAACGCTCTGGATGGGGCATCATACCGAAAACATTTTTTCTAGAATTACAAATACCCGCAATATTATTTAATGAACCATTGGGGTTACAGTCCAAGGAAATAGCACCCAATTTATCAGAATAGCGATACAACACTTGTTGATTTTCTTCTAATTGTGAAAGGGTTTTATGGTCACAAAAATAACGACCCTCACCATGTGCAATCGGAACGCACAAAACGGTTGATTGGTGTAATTTTCCAGCTGCGTTCAATGGGTCATACCCAGGCACCAAATAAATATTTTTGCATATAAACCGCATATTTACATTTCGTAATAGAGCACCGGGAAGCAAACCGCTTTCACACAAAATCTGGAAACCATTGCAAATCCCCATTACAAATCCCCCGTTTTCAGCATGGGTTTTTATGCTCTGCATAATTGGAGAAAGTTTAGCAATTGCCCCGCTTCGCAAATAATCCCCATAAGAAAAACCGCCCGGCAAAAACAAATGTGAACACGACTGCAGATCAGTTTCTTTGTGCCACAGGCGTACAATAGGGTTGGGTGTTCGGGTTTGCAAAACCTTAATTAGGTCGGCATCACAATTTGACCCCGGGAAAATAACAACACCTATTTTAACCATGTTACAAAGGTAGATTAATTGTCGTGCACGCTTGTTTCTTTCTTTAACAAACCCATTGCCTGCAAGGCATAAAAATTTACAGACCGAATGGGGGTGGAGTGAAACCCTACTATAGAATTCTCGTTCAAGGTTTTATAGACCTCGGTAGCACAGGACCCCAATATGGTTTCACTGGAAATTGGGATTTGAATACGCAAAAATTCACAGAGTTTAGAAAAATGAAACAAAACCGAAAGTAAGGGACCTTTCAGTCCAATATGGGGTGGTTTTTTCCCCATTGTTTCAGCCAATTGTTCAGCCAATTGTTTGTAAGACATATTTTCAGAAACACAAACATGACGTTTCCCCCACAAACCAGTTTCATAGACAAGCAGCATAAGTTTTGCGACATCTTCAACACCCACAAAACCCGTGCCTCCTGTGGCATAAAAAGGAAATTGTTTGTGAATTATCCGATACAGTTGATTAGATCCAGTTTTACCATCTCCCAAACCTAAAATTACGCCTGGGTTTATAATTCCAACATCCAAACCCTCCGCTTTTCCACGCCACAATTCCTGCTCAGAAAGGTATTTGCTTTTGGCATAGTTACTATTGAATTTTCCATCACCCCAATCCAAATCTTCTGTGATTACACCTTCATTATATCCCCCCCCGAGAGAAGCAATAGAGCTAACATGAACCACCTTTTTCACCCCATTAAATAAACAAGCGTTTACAATGTTACGAGAACCTAAAACATTAATTTGTATGAGTGAAAGTATATCTTTTTTGGCAAAAGAAATTTTCCCTGCACAATGAAAAACACATTCAATACCGATTATGTGTTCCAATAAACTTTCCATGTCAAGCAAATCCCCCGTAACCCATTTGGGTTGGAAAGCGGCAGGCAATTGGTAAAAAGAATGTATGGAATCAAACAAAATAAAGGGCCCCTTATGACGGCTCAATGACGTGACCCTATAGCCCACTTTTAACAACAAACAACAAACATGAGCACCCAAAAAACCAGTGGCACCCGTAACAAAAACAGCAGGCCTATCCATAAAAGTGAACAAAAATAATTCATTAAACACCAAGGACACAGTAATTTTTTGCACCTACCTTTGTACAATGAATCATGTTATCATTATCAATGGTCCCAACTTAAACCTCACGGGCAGTAGGGAACCAGAAATATATGGAAAACAAACATTAGAGGAGTATTTTATTGGTCTTCAAGCGCGGTTTAATTTTCTGGCTATCAGCACTACCCAAAGCAATATAGAAGGAGAAATCATTAACAGTATTCATGCAGCGGGAACCGATGAGCGATGTTTGGGGATAGTATTAAATGCGGGTGCATATTCCCACACAAGCATTGCTATAGCCGATGCAGTTAAGGCAATATCCAAGCCAGTGGTCTTGGTTCATATTAGCAATATTTACGCCCGTGAACCAGAGCGAAAAACAGATCTATTGGTGGGGTCCGTAAAGGGTATGATTTGCGGATTGGGGTTGCATGGCTATGAGTTGGCCTTGCGTTCACTTTTGTCTTAGTATTGGAACCTATATTTGTATTAACAATGGGACTTAGACAAGAAAAATTTGGCAAACAAATTCAACGTGATTTGGGTGAGTTATTTAATAGTAACAAAAACGAATGGCTGCTTGGAGCGTTCGTTACAATTAGCAATATTTCTGTAAGCCCCGACCTTGGACATATAAAAATTTATATTTCTTTATACAACAACCCCAAACGTGCCAGTATTTTGGCACAGCTCGATTTTTGTAATAAGGACATAAGGCATGCATTGGCCCAACGAATAAGAAACAGTGTAAAAAAAATGCCCAATCTTCATTTTTATGAAGATGATACACTAGAGTATGTTGCCAAAATGGAAGAGCTATTAAAAACAATAAACAACCCCAAATAGCACAACCCCAAAAACACAGTAGTTAAAACCTGAGCGTTAGTAAAAAAAGTGCACTATCAAACTTTCATTTAACATATCGCGCAGATATTTTTTTTCTCAATCAAATCCAAGTATTGTAAATATTATTACTGGGATATCTTTGGTGGGCTATTCTATTGGCGCTGTCGCACTGGTTATATTACTTAGTGCCCTCAATGGTTTTGAAACCACCATTTTTTCATCCTATAAATATACTGACCCCGATTTGTTGTTAAGCCCCAAAACCGGAGTGGTTTTTTCACTTAGTACCAAGCAACTCCAACAACTCCAAAAAATACCTGATGTTTCGGTGGTCTCAAGGGTTTTTGTGGGCAAGGCGATAGTTCATTATGGCGAACAACAAACGGTTTGTAAGGTTGTGGGTGTTGACACAGCATTTAGACGAAGAATGTGTTTTGATTCGATTGTAACCGCTGGGGAAGCCATTTTTTTTGATCCGAAGCGAGACAAGGTGGGTGCATTGGCAGATATGGCTTTAATGTCAGAAGGCTTGGTATATCGCTTGGGAGTCGGCAAAATAGATGCGCCCATTTCTTTGATGGTGGTTGACAAAGATGCAGGATTGCATTCAAGTGACGCCCTGAGGGTGTTTGATTTTATCCCTTCCGCCATTGTGCGTTTACCCGAAGAACAAAACAATCAAACCATATATATAGCACTTGAAAAAGCCCGTGAATTATTTGGAATCAGTGATGGCAATTACCCCATCACAGGCAATGAAATTACCCAACTGGAGTTTGGTTTGCGCGAGGGTATTAGAGAAAACAAAAAAAAAGTTGAGCGCATAAAAAAAGACATATTGGCTGTGTTATCGAATCAGCAACACACGCTTAAAAATCCACAAGAGCAACATTTGTTGTTGTATAAAATGTTCAACACAGAAAAACGGATATCATTTTTGATTTTAGCATTTGTCTTGTTATTGATTTCTTTTAATTTGTTGGGCGCTTTGACATTGTTGGTTATGGATAAGCGAAACGACTTTTTGTTGTTGAGCTATATGGGATTGAAAAAAAATGCTATACGGGCAGTGGTTTTTTGGGAAGGGGTTTGGATTAGTGTTGGAGGAACAATCATCGGTCTTGTTGTGGGCGCAATAGTGGTATTGGTTCAGCAAAAATTTGGTTTGGTTACAACCCAAGGATCACTTACAATTTCTTATCCAGTCGAATTGAGAAGCGAAGACATGTTGCTAATATTGTTGTTTAATAGTGCTTTGGGAATAGTTAGTGCCCTTATTCCTGCCTGGAGGGCTGGAAAGCTCTGCGATGGAAAGCCGGAAGAACAAGCCCAAAATAAAGAATAGGAAAAACATGAAATATTTAATTGTTGGTCTTGGAAATATTGGTGAAGAATACCATCACACGAAACACAACATAGGATTTGACGTGGTGGATTGTTTGGTAAAAAAAATTGGGGGAGAGTGGACCACGGTTAAGCATGGAAAAATGGCGACCCTATCCCACAAGGGCAAAAAATTGTTGGTTTTAAAACCCAATACCTACATGAATATTAGTGGCAAAGCGGTTGCTTACTGGATGCAAGTAGAGAAAATCGCATTGGAAAACATCTTTATTATTACAGATGATTTGTCTCTCCCATTGGCCAAATTACGGATAAAGGCCAAAGGAAGTGATGGTGGCCACAACGGGTTAAAAAGCATACAAATAAGTTTGAATACTGAAAATTATGCACGGTTGCGATTTGGTATTGGCAGTGATTTTGAGCAAGGACATCAGGTTGAATACGTATTGGGTAAATGGAAAGAGGAAGAGAAACCAAGCGTATTGATGGCATGTGAAAGATGTGTCGAAGGAATTTTACAATATTGTTTGCGTGGGATAGGGGTTGCTATGAATTACACCAACACCCCCCTAACGCTCCCCAACCCCCCATTAACCCCATCTTAAACCCCAACCCCATCCGAGAAAAAATTCAATATGCCTAAAAAATATTGTTTGAAGATGATATTGCTTCCCCGGAGCTCATCGATGGACAATCAAGAAACATAAATCAAACAACCCCTATAAACATGCCCCAAGTATACACCCTACTTTCACCCGCATTGGTTAACAAAAACACCCACAAAATTTTTCAAAGGCAGGTGGTTGTAATTGATGTGTTGCGCGCAACAACCAGTATGGTGGTAATGCTCAAAAATGGTGCCGATGAGGTCATACCGATGGGCAGCCTAGAAGAAACATTGGCTATGAAAACCCAGGGATATTTGATTGCTGGTGAACGAAATGGTCACAAGGTTCAAGGGTTTGATTTTGGGAATTCTCCACAAGAGTTTACCGCAGAGGCTGTGCAAGGAAAAAAATTAGCAATTACAACCACGAATGGAACCCGGGTGTTAACCCTGTGTGAAGGGGCAAAAAAAATATGGATTGGTTCGTTTTTAAATCTCACGGCGACCGCAAATGCGGTGCTCAAATTTTCCAACAAGGACATCGAACAAACGGAGCCGATGCACAATAAGAAATCGTCCCCCTTTTTTGTAGAGGAACAAAACAAAGGCCACTTGCATGAAGAAACGAATTCGAACGACGTTGTATTATTTTGTGCTGGTTGGAAGCAGCAGTTTAATTTAGAAGACACCATTTTCGCCGGCGCTATAGCAGAGGCATTGCAAAGCAGAGGTTTTTTGTTGGCCGACGATGCCTCTTTGGCCGCACTTTTATTGTGGAAACAAGCAAAAGACAATTTGACCGGGTTTTTAGCAAGGGCAAGTCACGTGAAACGATTTAATAGTTTAAATGTGGTGGGTGACCTTGAAGAATGTTTAAAAATCGACTCGAGCAAATTGGCGATTTTGTATGAAAAAGGAAAACTGGTAGGCAATCGCCCTTGAAAATAGTATTTTTGTGAAATAGACCAATGGGCAACATATTAAATAGACCGGTTCGTGTATTGATAGCTAAAGTAGGACTTGATGGTCATGATAGGGGAGCAAAAGTTATCGCTACAGCATTGCGCGATGCGGGAATGGAGGTAGTTTACACTGGCCTCAGACAAACCCCAGAAATGGTTGTACAGACGGCAATTCAAGAAGATGTTGATGCTATTGGTGTGAGTATATTGTCTGGGGCGCACAACACAATATTCCCCAAAATATTGACACTTATGAAAGAAAGTGGTTTGGATGATGTTTTGCTAACGGGTGGTGGCATCATACCAGACAAGGATGTAGGGGTGCTTAATAATTTGGGCGTGGCCCAGTTGTTTCCCCCCGGAACCAAAACACAAGAAATAGCTGCCTATATACAAGAATGGGCCGAAGCAAATAGGAAGCACTAAACCAATTTGGGAACAAGAAGATAGCAGAAGCAATTGGCAAGAGCTTATAATATTACATCATTACCTTGTCAATAACAACCACCCCACAGAAACCGATCAACAACCATGTCATACAATAACATTATTACGGAGATAGCCAATAATATTATGGTGATTAAAATTAATCGCGAAAGTAAAATGAATGCGCTAACCCTAGAAACTTTGAGTGAGATTAAACAAGCTGTCGAATGGGGAAGCGAAAACGCTACCGTACATGCGATGATTTTAACGGGAGAAGGCCAAAAAGCCTTTGCTGCAGGAGCCGACATTTCTGAATTTACCCATTTTAGTATTGATGAAGCTACAAGGATGAGTGCGGATGGTCACGATGTAATGGACGCAATAGAAAACGCAAGCAAAGTTGTGGTTGCAGCTGTCAATGGTTTTGCATTGGGGGGTGGCTGTGAATTGGCGATGGCTTGTCACATGCGAATTGCTTCAAGCAATGCCAAATTTGGCCAACCAGAAGTGAATTTAGGTGTAATACCAGGATATGGGGGAACCCAACGATTGGTTCAACTTATAGGCAAAGGAAGGGCCTTGGAAATGTTGTTGACAGGAGTTCCAATAGACGCCCAAACAGCATTTCAATGGGGGTTGGTGAACAGCGTAGTTTCACAAGAAGAATTAATAAAAGAAGCCAAAAAACTCTGTGAAAAAATTAGTACAATGAGCCCTAGCGCAGTTGTGAAAGTTATAAAATGCATAAATGATTATTTCAAACCAAATGTAAATGGTATGCAACGCGAAATCTATGAATTTGGTGAAGCGTTTGGCACGCCTGATTTTGTTGAGGGAACTGGGGCATTCCTTAAGAAGCAAAAACCCGTATTTAGAGATTAAAAAATCGTAAATTTGAAACATGTACTCTCGCTGTAGTCAATTTTTAATGGGGATAATTTTTTGTGTGACATCCTGTACCAACAACAAGTTTGATACAGATGATATCGAACGAAACAACGCGAATGCACAAAATCCAGAAAACACATCAAAAACAATCCTGGGTGATGTTGTATTTGCAGACACTTCTTTTTTGTTTGGAAATATCCAGGAGGGTGAAATGGTGCAACACACCTATACATTCACCAATACGGGCAAGGCCCCTGTAAGCATTTCTAAAGTAACAGCCCAATGTGGATGCACGACCCCAGAGTATACGCAGGATATTGTGGCTCCAGGAAAAAAGGGAAAGGTAACGGCAACATTTAACAGTGCTGGCCGAGGCGGACCCATGGGCATTTTGAATGAAAAAAGCATTACAGTTCAGTTAGACAATAGTAAAACGTCTCAAGTGGTATTAAAATTTAAGGCCTATGTTTTTGCCAAAGAAGGCAATGCCACAGACGAGGTGGATGCCGCTCAAAACCAAGAGGACCACTAAATAGTGCAAAACAAACTATCCCAATAAAGGCTATAATAGCAGTGTTAATAAAGAACCCAATAGTTGTAAATAGATGGAATTTGTAAAAAACCACTAACCACGCCACGCCTCGCTACACCAAACCATAAACCCTTCAAACCAATCCAAACCATGAATATATTACAAACCAACCCAGCCCCAACCCAATCCCCAATGCTAATGATGTTATTAATCATGGCTGTTTTTTTTATTTTTATGATTTTGCCACAGATGCGGAAGCAAAAAAAGGCAAAAAAGTTTTTGGAAGTGCTAAAAAAGGGCGATCATATAATAACAACGGGTGGCATTCACGGCAAAATAATTTCAGTTTTAGACGCTCACTTTGTTGTCGAGATGGAGGAAGGAAAAGCCAAAATAGAGAAATCTGCCGTGAGTATGGAGATGACACAGAGTGGATATCCATCCAACAGCACCCCAGGATAAACCAATTTTCCTTGCATTGCTTAGAATAGGAATAACCGGAAACATGGGGAGCGGAAAAACCACCGTTTGCCAAATCTTCGAACAACTCGGGATTTCAGTGTACAATGCAGATACAGAAGCCAAAAAACTCTATGTAACGCATTTGGGGTTGAAACGGGCTGTGATAGAACTGTTGGGAGACGCTGCCTATTTTGCGGATGGGCTGCTCAACCGAAAATGGATTACAGAAGCAATTTTTTCTGATACTGCAAAACGACAAGCACTGAACAAATTGGTACACCCCCTTTTATTAGAGGATTTTAATGCCTGGTGCACGCAAAAAAATGATGGAAAAACCCCGTATATATTGAAGGAAGCCGCAATATTATTTGAGACGGGATCGTATAAGGAACTTGATTTTGTTATTGGTGTGCTCGCACCCAAACCCTTGATTTACGAGAGAATCATGCAGCGCGATTCTATTAGCGCTTCACAGACAAGCAAACGACTTAAAGCGCAATGGCCCGAGAAAAAATGGAAAGCCTTATGCAAATACACAATTTTAAATGACGGAAAAGCACCCCTAATAAAACAAGTACTAAACACACACAATTGCATTGTATTGGGGCAAGAATAAAAAGCCATTGATTATTTTTCCCGCAAACCCCGACCAACTTTCTGTATTAATCCCTGCTCATCCAAAACAATGCGCAGCTTATCAAGTACTCCGTTTACAAAGCGAGAGCTATTGGGTGTGCTATAGTTTTTTGTAATTTCGAGGTATTCATTGATGGTTACTTTTGGTGGAATTGTTGGAAAATATAAAAATTCTGTTAGTGTTAATTTGATGATCAACATATCCATCACAGCGATGCGAGAAGGATCCCAATTGTCTGTAATTTCTGCTATTTGAGCCTCGAATACCGAGTTGTTTTTTGCAGTAATTTCAAACAACAGAATGGCCATTTCAATTTCTTCGGTATTTTTTATGGGAGAGTCAAGAATGGAAACATGTCCATTTTCTGTTGCGCCTTGAAGGGTTTTTTCAATTTCCCGCGTTGTGTATAATTCATCATCACCCCAGGATGGATAATACTCCGACAAAGTATCAAAAAAAGCCTCCTTTGTTTCAAAGAATGAAGCATAGAATTCCTCCAAAAAAACTTGTTGCTGATCAAAACTAGGATTGTCAAATATGGAAATATCGCAAACAAACTCCCATTCATTCATCCACTCATACCAAGCGTCAAAGTTTTTTGATAATTCCGACCATACAAAAGGAAACTGCTGATTTTCTACTTTGCCAATGGCAAGGTGAAGGTGTTTAATTAAGGGCATTCGATCAAGCAAGGACAAATCCCTAATCTTAGCAGTATCAGGGAAATATTTGCTTTTTTCAATGGCCTGCTTTTCGAGTAGGTGTTGGGATAGTTGATAGGGAAGGTCGAGCAAAAAAAGAAAAAAAGCATGACTTTGGCAGATGCAATCCGCAAGGTTTTCCTTTGCCTTGTCTATGAAGCGAATCTGATCACTACCAAGATGCGTCCAATCAAAATCCGAAATCGAATTTCCTTGTTGGAAGGAATAAAGCGCTTGAAGGGCTTTGATGCGCACCAGTCTTCTAGATATCATAGAACGAAAGCTCAAATATACAAATTTTCACCACAGTAAAAGTAATAAGTATACAAGCAATGCCGATTCAAATGGTTAATTTTGTATCTTATATGGCCAGTATTACATTTCGTTTTGAACAGAAAAACAAAGAAGACCTTAGGGTTGATGTTTACCTGGGCGAATCCATTTTAGATGTTGCCATAGAAAACGACATTCAGTTAAATCATAATTGTGGGGGTGTTTGTGGTTGTAGCACTTGTCATATTTATGTAGAAAGTGGCGAAGAATTTTTGCCTGAAATGAGTGATCGGGAAGAAGAATATGTAGACCGAGCCAGAAATCCAAAATATACAAGTCGTTTGGCTTGCCAATGCAAGCTCGAAAAATTGGGCAATATTATTGCAGTTATTCCCGACCAAACCGGAATCATAGGACATTAATGAAGCCAATTTTCAGACAACATCAGTCGCAATAATATAGAAACCCACCCACAATGCAGATGTACGAACCCCCCATTAAATGGACTGATTACGAAGACATTGCCATAAAATTGTACGAACGATTCGGAGATGATTTCTCAGAAACAAAAATATATCGCATTCGATTTACTGAATTACTCGAGTGGATATTGGAAACACCAAATTTTGAAGGAAGTCGAGAAGAAAGCAATGAGGGACATTTGGAAATGATTCAAGCACAATGGGTTTATGAATGGAGAGATAACCAATAAATATAATAATTTTACAACAACCAATAATTGATAATACATGATGGATTTTGATTTAACCGAGGAGCATTTAGCCGTGCAACAGGCAGCCCGGGAGTTCGCCCAAACAGAATTGTTACCTGGGGTTATTGAGCGTGACAACCTTCAAAAATTTCCTACAGAACAAATAAAAAAAATGTCCGAAATGGGCTTAATGGGAATGATGGTTGATCCCAAATATGGGGGTGGGGGGATGGATACAATTTCTTATGTTTTAGCAATGGAAGAGATTTCAAAAATAGATGCCTCTGCAAGTGTTTGTATGAGTGTAAATAACTCTTTGGTTTGTTGGGGACTCGAACATTATGGCAGTGAAGAACTAAAAACAAGATATTTAATCGCGTTGGCGAGTGGAAATAAACTGGGCGCTTTTTTATTGAGCGAACCTGAGGCTGGAAGTGATGCAACCAGCCAACAGACTTCGGCAATAGACAGGGGGGATCATTATGTATTGAACGGAACAAAAAACTGGATTACCAATGGAAATTCTGCGGATTATTATATTGTTATTGCCCAAACTGACATTGAAAAGAAACACAAAGGCATTAACGTTTTTATTGTTGAAAAAGGATGGGATGGTGTAACGGTTGGAAAAAAAGAAGACAAATTGGGAATACGTGGCAGTGATACACATAGCATAATGTTTCAGGATGTTCAGGTACCCAAAACAAATCGCATAGGAGAAGACGGATTTGGATTTAAGTTTGCCATGAAAGTTCTCAGCGGCGGAAGAATTGGCATAGCAGCACAGGCTTTGGGCATTGCCAGTGGGGCCTATGAATTATCCCTGAAGTACTCAAAAGAGCGCAAAACATTTGGCACTGAGATTATGAATCATCAAGCCATAGCATTTAAATTGGCAGATATGGCCACAGAAATAGAGGCAGCTCGTCTTCTGTGCTTTAAAGCTGCTTGGATGAAAGACCAAGGCCTTGATTTTGACAGAGCAAGTTCGATGGCAAAACTGTTTGCCTCTGAAGTAGCTATGAAAACAACGATTGAAGCGGTTCAGATACATGGAGGATATGGTTATGTGAAGGAGTATCACGTAGAACGTATGATGCGAGATGCAAAAATTACCCAAATTTATGAGGGAACAAGTGAAATGCAACGCATCGTTATTTCTCGCGATATTTTGAAGTAAAAGCGTTAGCAATCTTTTTATGCTAGTAAGGTTTGCGGGGGGGGGGGGCAAATAATAGTGACAGTTAATTGATATAAAACCCATTTTTTATTAATAATGTTTGTATTTGTAAAATTATTAACTTAAAGTTGAAAGATAATCTAATTTTAAACTATGAAATACAAATACTTATTTATCATGGGATTGGCTTTTGGATTGATGATTCCGGGACAATCACAAAACAGTGGCTCAAACAACGACACTGAAGACACCCTTAACTTAGGCGAAGTCTCAGTAAATGCGAATGGCACTTTGTCTAGTGTCAGAAAAAGCGGACATTCAGTTTCCAGTGTTGCTGGAAAAAAATTGGTGTCTTCAGGTGAAAGTGGTGTTATACAGGCCTTGTCTGGAAAAGCATCCAATGTTTCCATAACCAAAAATGCAGGAGATCCTGGGTCGGGTGCTTTTATTCAGATTAGAGGTCAAAACACAATTTCCGGTAGCAACCAACCCTTAATTATTATTGATGGTGTTGCTATAAGTAATTCAAGTTTTGGGCAAGGAACCGATGGTGTTGTTCAGCAATCTCGCCTAAACGATTTAAACCCTTCAGACATTGCATCAATTTCTGTTTTAAAAGGTGCTGCCGCCGCCGCTATTTGGGGCTCTGCACCCGCCAATGGTGTAATTGTAATTACAACCAAAAAAGGCAGTAAATCTGGAATGAATATAGAATTTTCATCGACACTTTCTTTTGACAAGGTCAATAGGGAATACGAAAAACAGGGAATTTACGGTCAGGGCAATGCTGGAAAATGGACTGCGAATGCCCCAGGTAGTTGGGGGGATAAAATTTCTAATCGAAAGGGTGGTCCAGACTCGATCCGAACCACTGCGAACAAGTTTGTAGCAGATGATGGTAGTGTTTATTACCCAATCCTTCAGAAAAGAGACCAAACCGTGTATAATGATCGAAACAGAGAACAGGTTTTCCGCACAGGACAGACCTGGATCAACAACATTTCAATTTCTTCAGGCAATGCAAGGAGCAATATGTACTTTAGTGCTTCAGATTGGAATCAAACCGGCGTGTTAAATGGAACTTCAGATTATCATAGAACTACTGGCCGATTAAATTTCAACCACATGTTGAATGATAAGTTGAGTCTTTCTATGAATAGTTTTCTTTCCAAAAGCACATCTAACCGCATTCAACAGGGATCAAATTTAGATGGTTTATATTTGGGGTATTTAAGAACCGCCCCCGATTTTGACAATACAGATTATTCTGGAACATATTACAACGCTGCTGGAGTAGCGACGTTCAATAGCCACAGAGGGTATCGCAGGTATTTGGGGGACATACAACCTTCCTACAACAACCCTGGCTGGACATTGAATAAACAAACCAATACAAGTGATGTAACGCGCGTTACAGTTACACCAGAAATCAAATATCAATGGAAACCCAACTCCTTATTTACTGTTCGCACAGGATACGATGTTTCAACGGATCACAGAATAACCTATTTCCCTGTTCTTTCTGGTGGAAGTCAGGCAAATGGCAGTTTCACAGATGATTTTTTACAAGAGACGGTATTGAATTTTCATGCCATCAATCAAAGTAATTTTGAAAACCTTTTGGGTAACAAGGGTATAAATTTACATACGACTTTAGGGTATATTTATACCAAAAGAAGCCTAATGGAAATTGGTGGAACGGCAAGTCAGTTTATTATTAAAAATCAAGATCGCTTTGCGTTTATCAATGCCACGTCGACAAATCAAAATCCATTCAACTTCAATCGTTTATTAATTAATAACCAAGTATATGGCGTGTTGGATTTTGATATTCAAGACAAATATTTTCTACAAGTTTCCTCAGCTAGCGAAGCATCAAGTACTTTCGCAGACCGTTTTTTAACAATGGGAGCTTCTATGGCCTATGAATTTACCAAAGATCTTGGCCAAAGCGATTTTCTAAATAATGGAAAATTACGGTTTTCAGCAGGTCAAGTGGGTACAGCGCCTCCAGCCTATATATGGAATACAAATTATGTAGGAGCGGGCTCTAGTTCTGGATGGGGTGAAACCCTAGACGGTGCTCAATTTGGAGGAACCTATGCGAGAAGTAGTGTCCAAGGAAATCCAGATATTAGGCCCGAAAAGAAAACAGAATTTGAGTTGGGAACAGATTTAAAATTGCTCAAAAACAAACTTTCATTGGGCGTAACGTATTATACCAACGAAATTACGGGCATCGTTTTGGCTGTTGATGTTGCACCATCCTCAGGCTATTCTAGCCAGTGGAAAAACGCAGCTTCTATGACAAACAAGGGTTTTGAAATAGACATGAATTTAAACCTGGTTGCAACAAAAGATTTAAATTTGAATTTGTACGGTAATGTGTCAAGCAATAAAAACAATGTTACCGATTTGAGTGGTACCAATTCTGTTTTCTTGGCAGGATTTACGGGCACTTCTTCAAGGGCTGTGAAAGACCACGCGATGGGTGTTTTCTGGGGTGGCATGTTCGAAAAAAACGAGGGCAAATTGGTATTAGATGCGAATGGATTTCCGCAGGCAGCTGTTGAAGAAGGTGTTTCGGGTGATCCAAATGCAAAATATCGTGCCAGTATCGGTGTGAATGGAAATTACAAAGATTTGACGTTTAACATGTTGTTTGAAACCAGCCAGGGAAATCAAATGTGGGGCGGAACTTCTGGTGTACTAAACTATTTTGGTGTTAGCCCAGAAACGGCTACTGAAGTTACCATGACTGCGGCCGAAGCGGATAAAGTGCTTGACTATTCAGGCAAAAAGGTTAGCGCTTTGGGAGTTATGGATGCCAGCGGAAACTACACCGTTAGGGGGAATTTGAAAGATTTTGGTGCTGGCAATGTATTGTTGAATCAGGCTTGGTACCAGAGTTTAGGTGGTGGATTTGGACCAGTAAACGAAGATTTTATTAATGATGCATCATGGGTTCGTTTAAGAGAATTGTCTTTTAGTTACAAGTTATCTCGCAGCATTTGCGACTTATTTCACATCCCGTCTGCTTCTGTGGGTTTCACGGGTAGAAATTTGGTTTTGTGGACACCATTTAAAGGGGTTGATCCAGAATTAAACTTAACAGGGGTATCAAACGGAAGAGGATTAGACTATTTTACCAATCCAGGAACTAAGTCCTATATGTTCAATATTAAATTTAATTTATAATTATTTAAATCATGAAAAAAATATCAATTATAGTAACAATCGGTTTTGCTTTGTTGTTGGGTGTTAGTTCTTGTAAAAAAGAAATTAATGACATCAATAAAACAAACCCCAATCAGTTCAGTGGAGCTGATGCAAGTTTGATGCTAACGGGTGCACAATTGGCAAACGTTATGCTCAATGAAGGTGAATCTTCCCGGACTGCAGGAATGTTTTGTGGTTATTTTAAGGGTGCGGATAGGCAATATTTGTCTTATTCAGACTATAGCATGACGGCAGGAGATTTTAATTCCGGTTGGTCAACCGCATACATAGATGGCCTGGCCCAGTGTAGAATAATTCGTGCAGCAGCAGCCAAAAGCAACAACAAGGTACTTATGGCAGTATCCAGTATAACAGAGGCGCATTTGTTGCTTACACTGTCTGGTTTATGGGGAGATATACCCAACACACAGGCATGTATTGACGGTATTAATGAACCAACATTTGATAAAATGTTGGATGTACACAAGTATTGCATCAATTTGTTGGACTCTTCAATGGGTAAAGCCAGTGGAAATGCTTTGTCAGTTCCTTATGCTGGTTCTTTTAAATGGGATGAAGTAGCAAACACACTAAAAGCCCGAGCACTCCTGCGCATGAAAGATTATGCCGGGGCTGCAGCTGCAGCTGCAAAGGGAATCAAAAAAGGTGGAGACATGTATGCCAACCACGCGACTGAGTCACCGGGTGCATGGAATATTTTCTACGATTTTTTAGATTACAATCGTGGTGGATATTTGGGTTGTGATGGTTCTTATATTTCTCCCTTGTTAGATACGGCTGCTTCCGCAAAAGGAAAAACAAGGAATAATGTAAAAACAACAGAGACAAAAAGATTTTATAATTATTTTTACAATGGCAAATATTCATACACTGCTTTAGACCCCAATTTCTTCGATGGAATATTCACACCAACAAGTAATTACACATTGGTTTCTTATGCCGAAAATGAACTTATTTTGGCAGAATGCAACCAACGAATTGGAAATTCGGCTGCCGCACTTGTTAATTTGAACAATGTAAGGGCCGAGCTCAACGCAAGCTATGGTTCCTATATGCCTTATGATATTGCTGATTTTGGGCCGGGATCTTTAATCAAAGGAGCCACTGTAGGCGAAGCGATGCTTAAAGAGATTTTGGTCGAGAAATATGTTTCTTTATTTGGTCAAATCGAAACGTTTTGTGATGTGCGCAGAACTGGCAATTTGGTGGGTGTAACTCCATATAAAGGGACAAGTTTGCCAGCCAGATTTTTGTATCCCCAAGCAGAGATCAATTCGAATAAAAACACCCCTAAGGGCGCTGGATTATTTGACGCGTTGGAATTGTTCAAATAAATTTTTTTATTTTTCCTTTGTAGAAGGCGCCAAATGGCGCCTTCTTTTTTTTGGAAACAGGATACAATAAAAGAATAAGCGAATAAAAACGGGTAATCGTTGATGGTACAATTGCAGGTGCATTATTTTGCATCATGGAATCCAAGGCTATGCGAGAATTTTCTGGGGCTGCAAATTTTATTATCAAAACCACACACCCACAGTTTGTAAATTACAGTACCTACAAAAAACCAAAAAAACTGTTTGCGGGTGAGCCAGATAATAGAAAAGAAGTATTGAATGTAAACATAAATTTTGAATTGTATTTTCAGGATTCTGTACAACACAATAATTGTAAATCCAATGTGTATGAAACCATTCAGGGTGTCCGAGCCGATTGTTTTCAGTTATTGCGTATTATAGAATCCTGTTTTGGGTGCGGACTGATTTCTAGGATTGCATATGTAGATTTTCAATTCCAAGTATTGGGGTTGTTAAAAAGGGTTCAGAAAACCGCCACCCAATAATGATGGGCACCGTATTCGAACACAATAAAACTTCACTATTCCCTTGTTCTACTGGGGCAAATTTGGAATGGTCGAACTTGGGTAATTTTTTTATTAGGTTGTGTAAATTTCCTGATTTTGTAGAATTTGGAATAAGCGCATGTTAATTTATTGTTATCTATTTGTTTTAAATGTATTTATTTCTTTAAAAAAATTTATCATTGAATAAATTATCATGGCATTAAACAACATTTTCAATATTTTTTTACCCAAGGACAAAATATTTTTTAGTTTGTTTGAAAAAACAGCGTTAAACGTCACAGAAATGGGACAACTGCTCCACCAATATGTGTTTGAGTCTGATCCCGCAACGCGTTTGTCCATTAGTAAGCAAATCGAAGATTTCGAGCACAAAAATGACGAGATAACCCACAATATTTTTATCGAATTGGGCAAAAATTTTATTACGCCTTTTGACCGTGAAGATATTCATTATTTGGCTTCAGCCATGGATGATGTTGCTGACTATATCTACGCTTCATGCAAAAAAATGGAATTTCACGGTGTAAGCCCCAATGATCAAGGTATTCGGAGCTTGGCTGAAATAATTATGGAAAGCTCTAAGGAAGTTGGCAAAGCGGTTTTACAATTGCGAGAATTAAAGCGTCCAGAGAAAATTATGGAAAGCTTAGTTCGAATTAATAGTTTTGAAAACCATGCAGACAATGTATTTGACATGAGTATAAAGAGTCTATTTGATACAGAAAATGATTTCAAAGAATTGATTCGTAAGCGAGAAGTTTATACCGTCATGGAGATTGCTACTGATAAATGTGAAGATGTTGGAAATGTAATTGAAACCATCATTGTAAAGTATGCGTAATACTCACAATTAGTGCACGATGACAACTTTAGTAATTGTAATTATTGTATTGGCGTTGATTTTTGATTTTATCAACGGATTTCACGATGCCGCCAATTCTATTGCTACAATTGTAAGTACCAAAGTGCTTACCCCACTGCAGGCAGTATTGTGGGCAGCAACTTTTAATTTTGTGGCCTTTTTTATTTTTAAAGACCATGCGGTAGCAAACACCATTGCCAAAACCGTAATAGACAACTATATTACTTTACAGGTAATTATGGCGGGTTTACTTGCGGCTATCTTTTGGAATTTATTAACTTGGTGGTATGGCATTCCCAGTTCTTCTAGTCACACATTAATAGGGGGTTTTGCTGGAGCGGCTTTCGCCCATGCTTGTTGGTTCAACGGTGCTTGGGTTCCATTTGGAGAGGTTGTAGAAATGGATAAAATCACCAAAACGATATATTTTATTATTCTCGCCCCATTGATTGGAATGTTTATTTCGATAGTGATTACCCTTGTAACGATTCGAAGAAATGTGTATGGAAAGATTGGATTGATTTTGATAGCAACGATGGGTTTAATTTTTATTTTTAATTCATTTAGAGCCAGTAAACTAGAGGATAATTTATCAAAATTCTATAAAATTGATAAGTATAAAAAAGAATTAATAAAGGACTCCAATGATATGGAGGTACGAAGAAAATACAGCCATGCGCTTGCCAATTTTGAAGCTACCAGACACTTGTTAGCTGACTTTGACAAACTGGGTTCGGATAGTATAGCTGCTAAAATAGCGAGCCAAGTTGATTTAAAATATCTAGAAGTTAGCAAGTTAAAAGACATTGTTTCCAAAAAATTAAAGATTGACTTTCTAAGAAAAGCCACTTTTTACGATCCATCTGTTAAGCTTCGCTATGAGGCCAATATTGCCATTTTAGATTCATGCAAACCCATTTTCAATAATTTTTCTATGATTGGTCCCGATAGTACTGCTCACGCCGTGGCGTTGCAATTGGGAATCACCAAAATTGGTGATTATGATAAATTTTGCAGCGGTTTTAATGTGAACATTCAAAAAGGGTTAAAGGAAGAGTTAGAAAGGGCCGACAATAGAATTTTGTTGTGGTCTATTGTGACTATTATTGGTATTTTTATAGTATGTTACATCTGGTGTGAACGGATTAAAACCCCCACTGCTTCGCGAATGTCAAATATGTTTAAGAAATTACAATTGGTATCAAGTGCAGCATTTTCAGTTGGACATGGTGGAAATGACGCACAGAAGGTGATGGGTATTATTGGTGCAACATTGATTGCTAGCGGAAGTATTCATGAGTTTAGGGAGCTACCCAATTGGGTTCCGCTCGCTTGTTATACAGCCATTGGATTGGGTACCTTGAGTGGAGGCTGGAAAATTATTAAAACCATGGGGACCAAAATTACCAAGGTGACGCCTTTGGAAGGAGTAAGTGCCGAAACTGCTGGAGCGATTACCTTGTTTTTGACCGAGCAAATGGGGATTCCTGTGTCTACAACCCACACAATTACAGGAGCAATTATTGGGGTGGGAAGCACCAAGAGGTTGAGTGCAGTTCGCTGGGGAGTAACCCGCAGTTTGCTGATTGCTTGGCTAATTACCATTCCTGTGAGTGCATTGCTTGCAGGATTGTTTTTCATGATTTTAAGCCTGGCTGGTATTTGATTGACAAGCAGAGAATCCGCGTGTAGACATCCATTTGAAAGGAAGGGAACAAAAAGCGTAAATTTGTTCTATACTATTTGCATACGTCATGAATAACAATTCATCATCGCCTTTCTTTGCCCATCCATCTGCCATTATTGATATTGGGGCACAAATTGGCGAGGACACCAAAATATGGCATTTTTGTCATGTAAGTGCAAAAAGTAAAATTGGCGCCCGTTGTACGCTGGGACAAAATGTATTTGTAGACAACAACGTAGTTATTGGCAATGGGGTTAAAATACAAAACAATGTTAGTCTTTACAGTGGTGTTTTTATAGAAGATGACTGCTTCTTGGGTCCCAGTATGGTGTTTACAAATATTAGTAACCCCAGGGCGCATATAAACCGCAAAAGCGAGTTTAAATCAACGTTTCTGAAAAAGGGTTGTACGGTTGGAGCGAACGCAAGTATTGTGTGTGGTCTAACATTGGGTCAATATGCATTTGTTGGTGCGGGTGCGGTTGTAACAAGGGATGTTCAAGATTATGCATTGGTAATCGGAAATCCAGCCAGATTTTCGGGATGGGTAAGTTCGTTTGGTGAGCGCTTAGAATTTGATTCTAACGGCAATGCGATTTGCTTGGCAAGTAAAGAGGCATACAAATTGGTAAATGGAACTGTAATAAAATTGGAATAATTTGATTTAACGTGGCTGAAAGAAGAAAAATATTGGTAACTGGCGGATTGGGCTTTATCGGTTCACACACAGTTGTATGCATACACGAGGCGGGTTTTGAGCCAGTTATTGTCGATAGTTTACACAACTCTCGCATTGAGGTGTTAGACGCATTAACTGAGTTGATCGGTTACAAGCCTTTTTTTGTTTGTGGCGATGTAAATGACAAAATATTGATGCAACAGGTTTTTGCGCAGCAAAAACCTGTTGCAGTGATTCATTTTGCGGCATATAAAGCTGTTGGTGAAAGTGTGGAAGAACCCTTACTGTACTATCAAAATAATGTAGGGGGATTGTTGAATCTTCTTGAAGTAATGAAAGCAGAATCTTGTCATCAATTGGTTTTTAGTAGTAGCTGTACTGTATACGGTGAAGCCCAGGCGGTGCCATTTAAGGAATCTACCCCGACCCTCTCCGCCGCAAGTCCTTATGGCGCAACAAAGCAGATGGCCGAGACCATCCTGAGAGACCTCAATTGGTGTAGGGTAGAGTGCTTGCGGTATTTTAATCCTGTGGGCGCACATCCTAGTTCCCGCATCGGAGAATTGCCTTCGGGTATTCCGAATAACCTTGTCCCCTATCTTACCCAAACGGTATCCGGAATACGTTCTTTGCTTACGGTTCACGGGGGTGATTATAGTACCCAAGATGGCACTTGTATTCGAGATTACATCCACGTCATGGACTTGGCCGAGGCACATGTTGTTGCTATTAACCGTTTAATTTCTGGTATTGGGTTTGATATAAACGGCAATGAGGAAAATGACCCCTCAACCCAACAGTTTGAAGTTTTTAATGTTGGAACCGGTATTGGGTATTCAGTATTAGAAATTATTACTGCATTTGAAGACGTTACAGGTGAAAAGGTAAACTATAAAATTGGTCCACGCAGGGCTGGTGATATTGTAGCCAGTTGGGCGGATACCCAAAAAGCGAATTCTATTTTGGGTTGGAAGGCAAAGAGAAATTTAGACGAAATGATGACAGATGCTTGGAATTGGCAACGGCATTGTGACAAATTTTATAAAGGGTAATAGCGCATTGTTACACCATAAAAAAACATACGACCATACAAGAGCGTAAAACAGGTTCTTCACTGGAAATATTGGGTAAGTAAAATAGAAAATTCAAGTATGAATTTGCCCCGAAAAACACAAACTGTAGGGATATCTAACGACCTTTAGAAAACCATTTACCCTTGGAAGCTTTTTTTTCTGTCGGTTTTGCTGTTATAGAATCTTGCGGCGAGGGTTCGTGGTTTGAAGAAGATGGCATTTGACTGGCATTAGATGCAAATAATGGCGCTGTGGGATGCAGTATCAAAATTTCATTTAATTGTTTTTGCAGGGTTCCGACCATACTCACAAATGTTTCTTTTGAAGCCCGCACTTTACCAATTGTATAACAACCCATCACCTGGCCTATAATATAAAGAGCCATAGACCTCGCATCGGTTTGGTTTTTTAATTCACCCGCAGCCCGTCCAATCATAATTGCACGTTGTAAAATTTTTATTTGTACTTCGTTTACGATTTCCAATTTTTGACGAAACAACTCGTCTGAATGGCTTTGTTCTAATATCAAATTGCTGAGAACATCACCTCGTTTTATAGTGGTTTCGGTTGCCTTTGTTTTTTCTGTTTCCAAAATAGAATGAATTGCAGCAGGAATACCGTTCTCAATATCAATTAGTGGCGCCCATTTCGCAGTGTAAAAAGGAAGCATTACTTCATCAACAACGGCATATCCCAATTCTAATTTGTTTGGAAAATAATGGTAAAAAGCCCCTTTGGTAATCTTTAATCGCGCAATCTCTTTGTCGGTTCTTAGGGTCTCAAAACCATTGGCTTGGATCGCATCGAAGCAGCGATTGAGAATAAGATGACGGGTTGAGGTGCTCATAAGGAGCAAATATAATATCTACCACAACAACATGTTAATAATTTGTGTAAAAAAAACAATAATTTTTGAGGGGAAATTTTAGCCCCATTAATATGAGGGCTAGGGTGTTAGGCGGCCGTACATTCTAGGAAATGGAATGCTTTCCCTTACGTGTTTTAATTTACAAACCCAGGTAACCAGTCTTTCTAATCCTAGACCAAATCCAGCATGTGGAACAGATCCGTATCGACGCAAATCCAGGTACCAGCCAAATGATTCCATGGGTAAATTATGCGCATGAATTTTTTCACTAAGCAATTGCGCATCAGTTTCTCTCTCTCCGCCGCCAACAATTTCTCCATAACCCTCTGGAGCCAGAACATCTACTCCACGGGCAAAGCGAGAATCTTCGGGATTACGTTTCAGATAAAAAGCTTTTATTTCATGTGGCCAATCATATACCATCACCGGCCTATCGAAGAGCCTCGTTAAAACAGTTTCATCTGAGCCACCGAAATCTGAACCGTATGTAAAGTTTTTAGCGCTGTCTATCCACTGTGGAATATTTCGCAGGTTTTCTTCTGTGTCGTTTTTATCTTGTTTTAATTGCACAATTTTTCCTTGATGGAAGGCAATTTCGCCTTTTTTCAGTCCGGGTTGGGCAAGGTTTCTCTCTCGCACAGCGATTTCTTCTTGTATGGATTGAAGTTTTAAGGTTGTTGATGAGAGTTCGTTTTGCAAGCTTTCGATGCTGTTTATCCCCTCAACATTCTCTTCACCTTTTATGATTCGAACAGCTTGATCATACGTCATTCTGGGAAACCCCCCCAAACTACTCTCCAATATTTTTGTATCCCGCCCAATCGATTCTAATTCGGTTTTGCAATTGAGAAGAACTTTTTTTACCACAAAATGCAAAAAAGATTCGATGCAATTCATGTTTTGAAAAATATCACAAAAAGCCATCTCTGGCTCTATCATCCAGAATTCAGATAAATGGCGGCGAGTTTTCGATTTTTCAGCCCTGAAGGTGGGGCCGAAGGTGTATATTTTTCCCATCGCCATGGCCATGGCTTCTCCATATAATTGTCCACTTTGGCTCAAAAATGCTTGCTCACCATAAAATTCGGTTTCAAAAAGTGTGCTTGTACCTTCACATGCATTGCTGGTAAACACTGGAGCATCCATTTGAACGAAACCCGCTTGTTGAAAATATTCATGAATTGAAAAAATGATGGTGTTTCGGATACGCATAATGGCCCATTGGCGAGAACTTCTTAACCAAAGATGTCGCTGATCCATTAAAAATTCTATACCATGTTCTTTTTTTGCAATGGGGTAGTTATCAGACTCGCCCACAATGTCGATTTGGTTGACTTGTATTTCTAAACCACCCATTTGTTTTTCATCCGCCCTCACTAGACCTTTTATTACCAGGGCAGTTTCAAGGCTGACAGACTGAGCAATCTCAAGGAAGGCATCATTGGAACTTCCGCTGGACACAACACACTGGCAAAAACCTGTTCCATCTCGTAGTAAGATGAATACAATGCCTTTACCCTCTCGTTTATTCGCCACCCACCCCCTTAAAACAACTGTTTGATCAATACATTGTGAAAGAAATTGAATGGAATGTGCAGGTGTTTGAAAATCGGGAGCAGACATTGAAATATGAATCTTTTATCGGGTACTACAAAGATACATTTTGTAGTGGAACCTTTAATTACGAAATTTCAAAACCCTTGAGACATCGAGGGCATCATATCTGCACGACCGATTCAATTTAAGTTGAATGCCCTACCCTTTGATAAAAAACTGAAAGTAAATAGGGGAAGTCAAAAATTCCTGCAGGTTTGGCGCAATGTATACAAAAAATCAGGTAGTAGATAAGAGTTGGTTTCAAATCTAAATGTTCAGCTGCGGAACGAGTTACACACAAAAAAAAGAAGGGGGGTAACAAAACAAGGGGATACCGTCACAACCCCATAGGCAATTTCTTGGGGCTGAGAATTTGTATTATTGTTAATCGTCTGCAGGACCTGTATTTTTGGGTATATCCGCTGGTCTGGGCCCACGGTTGTCTGGTCTGGGCCCACGGTTGTCTGGTCTGGGCCCACGGTTGTCTGGTCTGGGCCCACGGTTGTCTGGTCTGGGCCCACGGTTGTCTGGTCTGGGCCCACGGTTGTCTGGTCTGGGCCCGCGATTGTCTGGTCTGGGCCCACGGTTGTCTGGTCTGGGACCGCGGTTGTCTGGTCTGGGACCGCGGTTGTCTGGTCTGGGACCGCGGTTGTCTGCAAGACCTGTATTTTTGGGTTTATCCGCAGGTCTGGGCCCACGGTTGTCCGGTCTGGGCCCACGGTTGTCCGGTCTGGGACCGCGGTTGTCAGAACGATTGCCTTTAAGACCTTTTGAATTGCGAGGAACATTGTTTTTTCGCGAAGTCGTGTCTTGAGAGGAAGAATGGAATTCATCGTCATTTAACAATTCGCTGTTTCCAATAAAATCGATGGTTTGTCCCAATTGATTGGCTGTTAGCTGTTCCATTACAGCACTGGCTGGTGCCAAATCTTGCAAAGCCAAAGATTTTAGGCCTCCACGATTTTCTTCCAGCACTTCATTGACTTTAGCCACAGATAGTGCCACCCATGTTTGGTTGTCTTCATAGGAAAACCACATCAATTTTTTTAAAATATCGGTTTTGCGCACATAAGCAAACCCATTTACTGTATCGAGTTTGATGATTTTTGCTTTGGGAAACGCATCCGTCGCCTCAATATATTGATCTAATTCAAAATTTAGGCAGCATTTTAACCGACCACATTGCCCGGCCAATTTTTCCATATTAATACTTAAATTTTGAACACGGGCCGCTCCAGTATTGACTTGTTTATAATCGGTTAGCCAGGTACTACAACATAATTCTCTGCCACAAACACCAGTACCACCGAGTCGAGAAGCCTCCTCGCGATAATTAATATGACGCATTTCGATTTTTATCTTAAAATCATCTGCATATTTTTTTATGAGTTCTCGAAAATCAACACGGGTTTCTGCTGTATAAAAAAATATGGCTTTTCTGCCATCTCCCTGAATTTCTATATCGCTGATTTTCATCTGCAATTTTAAACCAAAGGCATGTGTTCTTGCGCGTTCGAGTGTAGCATTTTCTTTGCTTTTGGCTTCGTCATGCTTTTCCATATCGCGCTCGTTGGCAACGCGTTGAATACCCATCAGTTCAGAAGAATCTTCCCGAACACGGTATTTTTTTAGCTGTAATCGAACAATTTCTCCTGTTGCAGAAACAGTACCAATATCATACCCTATGCTGCTGTCTACACAAACATAGTCACCAGTATACAATTCTATATTATTTGTATTTCTAAAAAATTCTTTGCGAGAACCCTTAAAACGAACCTCAACAATATTAAAGGGTTTGTATCCTTCGGGCAGATCCATGTCTTTGAACCAATCGTAAACATTGAGTGCATTGCAACCAGTGGTACCACATGTACCATTGCTTTTGCAACCTCCCGGAGAGCTTCCTTTTTTGGTTCCACAAGATGCACAAGCCATGATTTTCTTACAAAATGTATTTTTTCAAAGTTAGGGGATCATGTCTTGTTTTCAATAGCGCCATCATGTGGTTTAACAAATACCCACAATTTTTGCCCCAAAAAATTGATTCCCATACCCAATGCAGTTGCACCAAGAACAGCCGCAAGTTTGTCAAATTTTACGGCAAATAGTCCCATTGTTAATTGGGGTGATTGAAGCATATTCAGTTGTAATTCCCAATCGGGCAATGTCCTCAAAAAAAACTCATTGGAAACAACATTGATTAAGCCACTACATGTGTAAAGGACAAGGTATTTTTTTAAAGTTTCGCTGGGTTTAAACAATTGCGTTTTTGATTTTTTACTTTCCCAGGTCCAATATTTATTGCACTTATAATTAAACAAAGTAGCCACACCCACACCGAGGGCTTTTGCAATAAATGTTAAGGTGATTTGGCTAAATGCGTAGTATAATCCCATGTCTAGGATAAAACTTAATCCACCAACAACAACAAATTTTGTAAAGGCTATATAGGTTTTAGAAGAAATCAAAGGATGGGTTATTGATTAAGAAATGTTTTATCAAAGGTACAGTTTACGCCGAATTTAATTGCACAATTTTGCTGTCCGTGGCCCATGGGTGCGTCGAATAAAATTGGAAAATCATACTCCGCAAGAATTTCGCAAACCATCTGTGAAACTGTGTAACCAAATGGAACAATATTGTCTTTCATATCTATCATACTTCCAATAATCAATCCCTGAAGACCCTCAAATAAGCCGGCCAATTTTAAGGCCCTCAACATTCTATCTACATGGTACAAATACTCGTCTATATCCTCAATAAACAATACTTTGCCCCGGCACTTTGGTTGCAAGGGTGTACCCAATGATGCATAAATCAAGCTAAGATTTCCACCCACAATTTCTCCTTCAAAAGAGTGATTGCGTATACTTGTACAGTTACTCAAATCGATTTTTACACTCTCTCCTGTTAACACCTTTGACAGTTGTTCTGCCCCAGCAATTATTCCCGCATTACCAGAAGCCCATTGTGAAGCAAGAGGGCCGTGAATCGAAGCCCAATTTCCTTTTTGCAAGGCCAAATGAAGTGTGCTAATATCACTAAATCCCACCAGCCATTTGGGATTAGCGTCTGAGAGTATCTTTTGAAATGCCAATCCCCAGTTTACTTGGATTGGATTGGAATCGTATTGTATGTTTTTTTGAGTTGACGAGGCCATGGAAGAAATTTCCAAGGTAGATGCGTCAGCTAGGTTATCCGATACCAATAAATTTCCTGAATGATTTTTCTGTGAATATAGTGTTTCAAGAGCCTCAAGGGTTCGGATAGAACCATATCCCCCTTTTGCGCAAAAGATGGCTTTGGCTTTTTTGTGTTCAATAGCCCATACAAAATCTTGTGCCCTTTGGGTATCATTTGATGAAAATTGGTTTGATTTTCCAAATACATAAGAGCCATATTCCAAAACCCATCCCTGATCAGTAACCCATTTTTCAAAGGACAACAAATCTTTTTTATCGACACAGCGCGCCGGAGATATCAATACAACACAGTCACCTTTTTGGAGATATGGGGGTATCTTTTTCAAGGCATTTTGATTAATAGAGTTGTTTGTTCTATCCGGCTAGTCATTTCGGAATTGCGCGAATCACCATAATATTCAATAAAGGAATACGAGGGTATATTTTTAGACAATATCTTCTCAATATTGGGAAGCTTACGCGATTGCAAAAGCAAAATAAATCGTTGCCATTTAGGCAAAGATTCGCCGGGAGCAGCATTCACGGTTGCTTTATAATATTTCCCCGGTGCAATTGTTTCGAGCACAAATACTTGTTTTCCCGACGCGTTTGTTATTTCGGAAACTCCAGTTTTAAGGTGATTTGCACTTTCATTTCTTTTGATGGGTATACCAATAAACACATCCACATTTCCTTCTTTAGGGACAGATTTATAGAGAATCATAAGGGGTCCATCGAGTCGGTATGAATTTTCTTCTATTAGAGTAAGAATTTTACCCGTCGAAAGGCGTATTGCAGTTTGAAGATCTTTCAGGGGAATTTTTTGCCATATTCCCAGCAACTCTAATTCTTTGCGTTCAATTTCTTTAACCAAAATTCCTTCAGACATCCCAACCAAGTTTTCATCTGCTGATACAATAGAATTGGGCGAGATCGCTTGTTTTTTGAATGACTTTTTATCCCTCACAGGTAAAGTTGTATTATTGGTACAAGAAAGAATGGATATTCCTATGAAAAACAAGGCAAAGACATTTTTAGGCATCGAAAAATTCACAGTGGCAAAGTACACCATTTTTTAGGGATTTTGCTGTAGGTTTGTATTGTGAAGTTTAACGCTGAAATTGAAATATTGCCCCTAAAGGGATTGTTAGACCCACAGGGCAAAGCTGTGGCCAATGGGTTACCAAAAATTGGCATCCATACCGCAAGCAATGTGCGGATTGGTAAATTTATCACACTGGATATTGAAGCCAAATCTGCTGACGAAGCAAGGGTTTTTTGTGAAACAGCATGTACCAAGTTACTAGCCAATCTCATCATGGAGGGATATATCATTCGGATTAAAGCAATATAGAATGATCGTTTACAACGTGACCTGCAATCTCAACCCCAGTATTTCTGAAGAATGGCTGAGTTGGATGTCAACTGAGCATATCCCAGAGGTGATGGGTACGGGTTGTTTTTTGGAATACAAAATTTTGAAACTGCTCACTGAATCTTCCGACAACGAGGGAGTGAATTACGCCATACAATACACGGCAGCATCAATGGCCGATTACGAAAAATACAAGAGGTTCCATGCGTCTGTTTTACAAGCAAAAACACAAGAAAAATATGGAAACAGCATCCTTGCCTATAGAAGCTTATTGGAAATAATTCTTTGATACTATATCCATGAGCATTGCAAAAGTATTGGAGATTGATGGGGCTCTTTTACAACAGTCTTTATATACTTGGGTAGATGTTCGCAGTGAGTCGGAATTTGAAAGAGCCCATATCCCTGGAGCTGTGAATATCCCCATTTTAAACAACGAAGAAAGAATATCGGTAGGAACAATATACAAAGAGAAAGGCCGTGAAATGGCCGTGGGAAGAGGACTTCATTTGGTAGGTCCAAGGTTTGACGCACTGTATCAAAGCTTCTTACTGTTAGAGAATACCCAAGGCAAACCCTTATTATTTTATTGCTGGCGTGGTGGACTTCGCAGTCAGATAGCTGCTACTTTTATGCAATGGTCGGGAAGAAAGTGCTATGTCGTACTCGGAGGGTATAAATCGTTTCGTCAGTGGGTATTGGAAACACTCAAACTTCCAAAATCTATTGTATTGTTGTCTGGCACTACAGGAAGTGGTAAAACGGAAATATTGCACATGTTACGAAAAAAAGGTTTGTCGGTGTTAGACCTTGAAGGCCTTGCCTCTCACAAGGGAAGTGCCTTGGGGGGAATAGGCCTGCCGGCGCAACCCAGAAGTGAAGTATTTGAAAATTCTATAGCCCTAGAATGGGCAAAATTTGATTCGACCGCGTCGGTGTTTGTTGAGAATGAAAGTAAAATGATTGGCCATTGTGTAATTCCAGAATCCTTATGGCTCCAAATGCAATCCGCAAAAATCATAAAAATAGAAGTGCCGAAATCTACAAGAATTCAACGAATTCTAAAGGAATATAGCCATCTCCCGTTGGATCAATTGCAAGAACGAACCTCAAAATTGAGAAAACGATTGGGCGGACAAAATGAACAATTGGCACAGCAAGCATTGTTGGATGGAAATTTTACACTCTGGGTAACAACTTTGCTCGTCTATTATGACAAAACCTACGCGCATAGTTATTTCCCAAGAAACACACCTTCAGATTCCATTGTATGGGATTGGGAACAAAAAGAAAACTCAATGTTAAACCTACTCAAGCACAAAATACAATGATCCTAAAAAACACTATTGCCATTGTAACAGGAGCAAATAAAGGCATCGGCCTAGAAACAGTGAATCAATTGCTGGCCAAAGGTGCAATTGTGTATGGAATATGTCGTGGTGATTGCCCCGTACAAAATCAAAATTTCAATTGCATAAAAGCCAATGTAAGCAATCTAGAAAGCCTTCGTCTCTCCTTCGAGGGCATTGTATCCAAACACGGGAAAATAGATATTTTAATCAACAATGCAGGATTGGGATACTTTGGATTTTGCGAAGAAATACCGATTGAACATTGGCAGGAAATGTTTGATACCAACGTAACAGGCCTGTTTTATGCTACACGCTTGGTATTGCCAAGCATGAAAAAACAAGGTGTAGGGCATATAATAAATATTTCTTCAATTGCTGGTTTAGAGGGATACCAGCAAGTTAGTGCTTATTGCGCTACCAAATTTGCGGTGAGGGGATTTAGCGAAGCCTTGTACAAAGAGGTTCGAGATTTTGGGATTAAGGTTACTTGTATTTACCCTGGATCTGTCAAAACAGAGTTCTTTCGACACAGTGAAACCATTTCTGCGCATGATAACATGTTGATGCCCGAAGACGTTGCGTCACAAATTATTTTTTGCTTGGAAACACCAAGCAATTTTCACAATGTAAACGTCGAAATTCGCCCCCTAAAACCCCGGGGATAAAGTTTTTATGGAGTTATATACAAACCTCCGCAGGGCTTGTATGGTTGAATAGTAATCCAAATATAGGAGATGATGGTTTATTGTAGAGACAGTTTCGTCATCAATTTTGCCATTTGTAATGCCATTTTTGCTGCTTCCGATTCTGCAGAAGCGGCATAATCATTTCCACTGGAAGCATATAAAATACTGCGGGATGAATTCACCAATAGCCCTATTTCTTGGTTGGCGCCAAGGAGACTTATGCTTTCCAGGTCACCACCTTGGGCTCCTACACCAGGCACCAGCAAAAAATGGTCGGGAATTATTTTTCGAATCTCTTTGAAGCGATCAAAACGGGTTGCCCCCACCACAAACATCAGATTCTCTTCAGTGCCCCATTTGCAAACGGATTCTATGACCCGCTCGTATAATTTTTTTCCTCGGTAATCGTCTAATTGAAAATCTGCATGCCCTACATTGCTGGTAAGGGCCAAGCAAATTACCCATTTACCAGTAAATTCTAAAAAGGGCCGAATGCTGTCTTCACCCATATAGGGAGAGACAGTTATGGCATCAAAACACAGTGTTTCAAAAAATGCTTTGGCATACATAGAACTGGTATGGCCAATATCCCCTCGTTTGGCATCGGCAATTTTAAATGTATTGCTTGGCAAATAATTGAGCGTCTGCTCCATCCACTCCCAACCCGATTTCCCATATTGCTCATAAAAAGCTGTATTAATTTTATAGGCCACACTATGGGCTTTGGTTGCGTCTATAATATCGCGGTTGAAAGTCATCAATCCTTGCCCGTTTCGTTCTAGCCCGATTGGAAGTTTTTCAATTTGGGAATCGAGTCCGGTACACAAGAATGATTGCTTGGCACGAATTTCTTGTATGAGTAGTTGCTTGTTCAATGCATTGCAAATTACGTACATGAATCGGCATGTTAATCAAATTCGCGTAGGTTTGTATAAAAATGTGGTTGAAAGAGTTTTATAGGTGTTTTGTATGTTGTTTGGTTTTTTTTGGTTCTGGTTTAAGCCAAGCGCAATACATAAAAATTGGCGATGGTGCTTATAGCGGAAGTCTGGGTGGGCCTATGAACTCCAATACTGTCCGCGACACCCAAGTTTCAAGGTTTGCCTATATATTCCCAAAATCTGTTTTGGGAAATCTCAACGACAAAGACACCATTACTTCCGTTGAGTTTTATCACTTGCTTGGCGCAGCCCCAAATTTAAATACCCAATTTACGCTGTGGATTCAAAATACTTCTCGAAATGATTTTGGAATGGGGAAACTGTATTTTCCCGACGAAACGAAAAACAGCATTTTGGTTTTCAGTGGCTCTCCAGGAAATTATATAGGCAAGGAGGAAAAATTTTATCGTTTGCCTTTGAATGTTAAATCTTTTGAATACGACAGTTTAAAAGGTGAAAATATCGCAATTTTTGCTGAATACAAACAGACTAAAAAACAAACTGTAGCTTTTGAATGGAATTTTGAAGGGGCTGCCTCGGTTTCGGGCTATTCGGCAAATCAAGTAAAATATGCTATTGGACTAAAGGCTTCCGATAGTTTGCCTTCTAGCAGTAGTTATCACCCGACCATAATTCTAAATTTTCCTAAAATTCAATACGATCTGGCCATCAATAAAGTGTATACACTTGGAAAAATACCTTTACCCTTGGGCCGGCCGGATAGTGTTAAGGCGTTAATAAGAAATGTTGGAAAACGCACACTAAAAAACTTTCGCGTGTATACACGGAGCCAAGGATTCAACAATCAAAAGGACAGTTTTCTGATCGATTTGCTCCCGGGTGAAGAATCGCTGGTTCGTGTGCCTTCACTTTTGCCGAGTAATTCGGGACTCGACACGGTATATGTTGAATGCAATGATAAAAATGCATCTAACAATACGGGTTCCTCATACCGGCTTGGCAATGCAAATGTATATAGCTATCGAAATGTTAACCTTTCTCCCGCGCCCGGAGGGATTGGATTTAATGCTACCAATGGCGATTTTGTGGCCAAATTCTCTTCCAATCAACCCAAATACATCAACCAAGTTACGGTTTCATTTGGTGCTGGAGGACAGCCATTTAGGGTGGCAATTTGGTCGCACGACAGCATATTAAACAAACCCCGATCCCTCATTTACCAGAGTGATTCCTTAATAAGCAAAACAGGAAACTATATTCTTGATTTTAAAAAACCCGTCTCCATAAATAGATCTTTTTATGTTGGGGTTCGACAATTGGGAAAAAACAATGTTTCTTTTGGATACCAAATTGAAGAACCTGTTCGGCCAGGGACATTTTTCTATGCTGAGCCATTGGGCGATACAAATTGGTTGGATTTTTCACCAGGTGCGCCTTTTAAATTTCTTATTGAGCCCAGAATACAAGCCGACATCGATATTGCTTCAATTTCTGCAGACAATCCCAAGGACAGCATCAATCAATATACCACTGATACCCTTGCCCCGGCAGGAATTGTTGGCAATATTGGTGTTAAAGACGCCAAAGACAGCTTTGACATACGTTGTGAAATTTGGAATGGTGGAAGTTGTTTGTACAAGAATACTATTCGAGACACCCTCACCAGTGGTATTAAACGTAAATATGTATTCCCCAAAACCTATTTCCCCAAATCATTTGGTGAGCATTTGCTCATGATTATCGTAAAAAAATCTGATGATAAAATTGTTGACAATGACACCCAAATCCGCAAGTTCTACGTGGGCGTAAAAAAAGATGTAATGGTTGCGGGTGTTTACGAACCAACAGAAAATTCTGGGTATACTTATAAAACCGATACCTTGATGCCCTTGGCAAATATATTAAATGTTGGATATGACAACACGCCGTCATTTTCGGCACGTTGTATGATTTTTCAGGGTAGTAAATTGGTTTACAACCAAGTACAATTTTTAAGTTTGCCGAAATTTCAGTCAAAAATACTGTATTGGCCCACCTATAAATGTGGTGATACGGGGAAGTTAAAAATCTTATTTATAACGGGATTGGCCAAGGATGCCTATACCAAAAATGACACCCAAACCCGCAATTTTTTTGTGCGCAAATTGGTTGATATTGGCATTGACTCTCTGCGTTCGCCTGATCCATTGTTGTTCCATACCAAAGGAAAAGCGTTAAAATTAACCTATTATGTATACAACGATGGACTAATACCTGCGTTTAATGTTCCATTTTATTGTTCCATTATTGACCCTTCGGGTAAATTGCTTTATTACGATTCTACCAAGGCCTATTTACAGGGTTTGTTCGGGAGTTTTCTGACCATGAGTAAAACATTTACGCCGAGTCAGTTGGGCTTGTATAAAATTGTAATTAAAACGCGTTATTACCTTGATTTGTTTGCTGATAATGATTCATTGGTGGTGTATTTTAATGTAGGCAAACCCTATGATTTCGAAGCCATTCGAATCACAAATCCCAAAACAAATGATTCATTAAGTTTAGGAAATCCTTCTATTTCTCCAAAGGTATTGGTTCGCAATAATGGATATTTAAAGAATACTGCACCCGTCATGTGCGAAATTTTATACGCTGGCAATCGCTTGTATTTTGACAGTAAAAACATTACGCTGGATTCAGGAAAATCGGATACTGTTGTATTTTCTCCAACTTTTAGGCCGGTTAATGTGGGAATGTTTACTCACCGCACCTACACAAATTTGGGTTTGGATATAATGCGCAGTAATGACACCCTAGTGTCTCGTTTTTATGGTGTTGTGGGCAAGGATGCATACCCTGGATTTGTTTGGCTAATACCAGAGAATAAACCTTTTGATGCCAAAGACTCCATCAGAAAAATAGGGGTTCTGGTACAAAATCAAGGCGCAGATTCTATCAGAAAAGTGTTGGTTTCTGTTTCGATTTTTGAAGGTACAGATCGAACGTTTTATCAATCTAAAGTAACAAAAATTGAAGGCCGTGGCAAGGATACACTCTTGTTTGATTCACAACACGCATTTAATAAAATTGGAGACTTTAGCGTATCGGTTCTCACAACATCCTATGAAGACCAAAATATATTCAATGACACATTCTCTATTCAAGGGAAAGTTGAGCTGTTGCAAGACATAGGCTTGGTAGAAGCCCAAAGTCCAAATGGCAAAACCCTGATTGTTTTGGGAGATTCAATTCGCCATCCTAAAATTAAATTGAAAAACTGGGGATTGGTTCGAAACAGCAAAAAAAATCAGATTGTTTACGCTATTTATAACCTCTCCCAAAACAGTATTCTATTCTCAGACACAATTGCTATTGGAGAGTTGGTCGCCCAAGATTCTGCCTGGATTGCCAGCAACAAATCCCTCATTTTTTCAGATCCTGGTGCCTATTTGCTAAAAATATTTTTATTGAATTCATTGGATGGAAATACAAACAATGACACGCTATCGTTTGGTTTATTGGTTGAAACAAACACAGTTATAAATGGCAAATCGATTGCAATTAAGGTATTTCCCAACCCTGCAACCAAAAGTCTCACGATATTTGGCAGTACTTTGCAATCAAACTGGAAATTATTTGATCTGTGTGGCAATATTGTGGGATTGGGAGAAATAAAATCTTCAAATTTTGACATTGATGTTGAACACGTTGCACCGGGAATGTATATCCTAACCCTTTTGGGGTCATCTACCAATATAAGTTTCCCTATATCCATTCAAGAATAATGAACCGCAGTGTAATACAATGGAATTCCGCATGGAGAATTTCGCCTCAATTGGAGTTTTTACAAAAATGTAGACGAAATTTTACCCCGTTTAAGACAAACAAAAAAACACTTTCAATCCTAAACACGATACTTGTTTTTGGGATTATATCTGGCTGCAGAACCATTAAGCCCAGTCCACCTGAAGCATCCAATCAAATAGAGTTTCCAAAACCATTACCCACCGTTTCATCAGTGATCAATATTCCGATAAAGGTAGCCTTAAAGCCTTTTGTTACAATGGCTGACAAATCATTTCAAAAAGAGTTTACGGGGGCTGAAGAGCCTTGTTCGGGTTTGCGCTATAATTACAGGCTTACACGTGAACCCATAAGAGTTTCAGGGACAGCAAAAACGGTTTATTTGGCATTGGATGTATCCTATGGATTTACAGGATCATATTGCCCAAAATGTCTGTTTGACAACTGTATAATTCCTTCAATTCCATTTAGTTGTGGTTGGAATGAACCCCTTCGCAGGGCAAAAATTGCCCTTAAAAGTGATGTCGATCTGCTGTTAGATTACCACATTAAATCAAGTACTTCATTTACCAGTTTTACACCTATTGATCCTTGCAATGTGAGTTTTGCCAATATTAATATCAACGATTTATTGGTTAGGCAATTAACACCCGAACTCGACAAATTGGCCACAATGATTGATGTCGATATTGGTAAACAAGACCTAAGACCTTATGTAGCCCCGGTATGGAAAGCCCTACAGGAAGATATTTTCATCCCCTATACAGGGTATCTTCGTTTTCAGCCCAAAAGCATGAGCATTGGAGAACTCAATATGGATGGTTCGTTTTTATATTTCTCAGTTTCTTTACTTGCCTTACCAGCTATTCAGAGTACTCCATGGAATACCCCTCTAATTGTTTTACCGAAACTCAGTCCCTATAATAAAGGAGATGGATTTGCTGTATATACAGACCTCAAACTCAATTATGACAGTTTATCATTACAGTTATTTGAAGTGTTCAAAAATGAAACCTATGCATTGGGAAGAGATAAAATTACAATTACTGGATTGCGTTTGTTTCCGGTAAAAGAAAAACTGGGTATTGAAGTTGGTTTTTCTGGGAGCAAAAAAGGTACTTTTTATTTGCTGGGCGTTCCTGAGTTTATAGCCTCAAACAATCAGATTGTCCTCAAAAATATAGCCTATGATGTTGCAACCAAAAATGTGCTGATAAAAACAGCCAAATGGATATTGGATGAAACCATTCGAAAAAAATTAGAATCGCAAATGGTCTTTGATATTGGTGATTTGGTATTGCTTACCAAAAAATCAATCCATGAATCGCTGAACCAAACCCTTGATGGAAATATTATGTTGCGGGGTTCTTTGAAATCCCTGGAAATAGAGGGATGGAGTTTGCAAAAGGAGGCTCTTTGGGTTAGGGTTAAAACCTTAGGCTCAATTTCGGTACTCGTCAATTAACGAGCGTAATTATCCTATTTTGGCTATTAAATCTGAAACGCGGGCACTATACCCTGTCTCGTTGTCGTACCAACCCACTATTTTAACAGTATTGCCTATCACTTGGGTTAAATCAGCGTCAAAAATACAAGAATGTGTGTTTCCGACGATGTCTATACTTACAATAGGATCTGTATTGTATTCCAATATTCCTTTCATAGGCCCATCTGCAGCGATTTTCATGGCAGCATTGATTTGCTCAGCTGTTACGGCTGTTCTTAGGGTGCAAACCAAATCTGTAACGGATCCGTTGGGGATGGGAACACGCATCGCATTTCCATTCAGTTTCCCCTTTAAATGTGGCAAAACCAATCCAACCGCTTTGGCAGCGCCTGTGCTGGTAGGAACAATACTGTATGCGGCTGCGCGGGCTCTTCGCAAATCTTTGTGTGGCGCATCTGCCAAATTTTGATCGGCAGTATAGGCATGAATGGTGGTCATAAAACCTTGCTCGAACCCGAAGGCATCGTCAAGAACCTTTACCATCGGAGCCAAACAATTTGTTGTGCAACTGGCGTTAGACAATATGGTTTCAGTGCCATCAATGATTTGGTCATTTACTCCCAAAACAACAGTTTTTACATCGCCAGTAGCAGGAGCAGAAATAACAACCTTTTTGGCGCCTGCTTCCAAATGCATTGCAGCTTTGGCAGAGTCAGTAAAAATGCCCGTGCTTTCCAATACAACGTCTACGCCCATAGCACCCCATGGAAGTGCTTTCGGGTCTCTTTCGGCAAGCACTTTTATTTTTTTGCCATTGATAATTAAATATTCTGAATCGGATGATACTGTTCCGGAAAATTTTCCGTGAACAGAATCATATTTGAGCAAATGCGCAAGTGTGGCATTATCGGTTAGATCATTGATGGCAACAACATCCACTCCGGGCGTGTTCAAAAGAAATTTAAAGGCATGGCGGCCAATACGGCCAAAACCATTGATGGCTACTTTCATGATTGTTTAATTTTTAAATGTTTTGCAAAGGTAGTTTTTTATTGGCCTTGGTTCGACAAAAAGTCTTGATAGGCCCGCAGAATACCTATTTTTAAATCAGTTTTTGCATGCCAACCCAAGGAATTCATTCGCTTGCTATCTAACAATTTTCTGGGTGTACCATTTGGCTTTGTCAGATCAAAATCAATCTTTCCGTCATAGCCCACTATGTTGGCGATTGTTTGTGCTAAGTTCAATATCGCAATATCGCTTCCATATCCAATATTGATAAATTCTCGGGCGTTGTAATTGCACATTAAAAAAAGCAGTGCATTTGCCAAATCGTCTACAAATAAAAATTCACGCATTGGACTACCATCTCCCCAAATCGTTACTTTTTTTGCATTGCGTGTCTTTGCTTCGTGAAATTTGCGAATGAGGGCGGGTAAAACATGGCTGTTATCGGGGTGGTAATTGTCATTTGGGCCATACATATTTGTTGGCATCGCAGATATAAAATTACAACCGTATTGGTCTCGGTATGCTTCACACATCTTTATACCCGCAATCTTTGCAATGGCATAGGGCTCGTTCGTAGGTTCTAATAAACCGGTGAGCAGGTATTCCTCTTTGAGCGGCTGGGGAGCGAGCTTTGGATAAATGCAAGAACTTCCCAGGAACAACAATTTTTTTGCTTTTTGTAAATAGGCATTGTGAATCAGGTTGTTTTGAATGGATAGGTTGTCATAGATAAAATTGGCCCGTTGGGTATTATTTGCAAAAATACCGCCGACTTTTGCTGCTGCTATAAAAACATATTCGGGTTTTTCCTTTGCAAAAAATTCAGCAACGGCTGAAGAGTCACGAAGATCTAACTCGGCAGATGTCCTGGCCACACAATTGTTGTAACCCTGTAAGACCAATTCACGTAGTATTGCAGAACCAACCATTCCCCCATGCCCCGCAACGTAAATTTTTGCGCTTTTATCCATTACTCAAAATAGTTCTTGGTTTCAAACCCTCCATCTTTCAAGTACAACTCTTTTTGCATTTGCAGTATATCACTTTTCATCATGTCAATCACCAGTTCATGTAAGCTATGCTTTGGTGACCATCCCAGTTTTTGTTTTGCCTTGGTGGCATCCCCGATGAGCAAATCTACTTCTGTGGGTCTAAAATATTTTTTGTCAACAAAGACAAGTTCTTGTCCAACGACTAAGGCACATTTTTGGCCTGTAGTGCGCTCAAAAACAGATGCATTAATGACGGAAACATATCCAATTTCATCAATGCCTTCTCCCTTAAACGCCAAATCTATACCCAAGTATTGAAATCCCAGGCGGACAAATTCTCTAATTTCTGTCGTTATACCTGTGGCGATTACGAAATCTTCTGGCTTTTCTTGTTGTAAAATCAACCACATTGCCTCAACAAAATCTTTAGCATGTCCCCAATCTCTCTTGGAATTTAGGTTGCCCAAATATAATTTGTCTTGGAGGCCCAGCGCGATACGCGAAGCAGCACGAGTTATTTTACGGGTAACAAATGTTTCGCCCCTAACCGGACTTTCGTGGTTAAACAAAATTCCACTACAGGCGTACATACCATAGGCTTCTCGATAATTGACCGTAATCCAAAATGCGTACATTTTTGCGACTGCATAAGGGCTTCTGGGGTAGAAAGGAGTGGATTCCTTTTGGGGTATTTCCTGAACCAAACCATAGAGTTCTGAGGTTGAGGCCTGATAGATGCGGGTTTTTTGGGTAAGTCCGAGAATCCGGATGGCTTCCAATAAGCGCAAGGTGCCCAGGGAATCACAATTGGCGGTATACTCGGGTATTTCAAAACTGACATGAACGTGGCTCATAGCCCCCAAATTATAAATTTCATCGGGTTGAACCAGTTGAATAATGCGAATTAGATTGGTGGAATCGGTTAAATCGCCGAAATGCAGTTTAAAATGTCCACCTTCAATATGGGGATCTTCGTAGATATGATCCACCCTTTCTGTATTAAACAATGAGCTTCTGCGTTTGATTCCATGGACCTCATAGCCTTTTTTCAAAAGAAATTCGGCCAAATACGCCCCGTCTTGACCAGTTATGCCCGTGATTAGTGCAACCTTCATTATTTTGCACAATAATACGCAAAACAAGCATGGTGTTATTGTTTAATGATCAAAAATCTCGACGACTCGACTACATACTCGATGAAGTATTTGTTTTGCGAGGCCAATTGTCTTTTGAAACTACTGACAACTGGGACGATTTTGTGCGGAGTAAAGCAGCAATTAAACTTGTTTATGCCAAAACCGAGTGCTTTAATCAGGAATCTTTTTTGCAGGGGATGCGAACGCTACAAACCCAAAAACCTTTGGGGTTTCTGTTCATTCCCAATGGGGGGTTTTTGTTCGAAACCAACACCAGAGAATGGGGTTGGACACCTTCCGATGGCATTATTTCAGTAACAGCATCTAAACATGCACTTCCTTTTGATTCGCTTGAGGGACTTTTTATTTCTGAAAACACACAAGAAATAGGCGTTGATCATTTGAGTTTTGATGTGTTTGCCCATATTTTTTGGTGCATCTCTCGCTATGAAGAATACCAATGGGCCACGCTTCAATCTTTACACAATGGCAAGCAAGGGGGGGGGGCTGTTTTGAAAAAATCCCGCACTTTTCCGCCCGATCAACACGCTCGATTTCAAGCCAAATACAGCCACCTTTCAACTTTGGGCTGGCTTGACATTCCCATCGTAGACAAAGCAATTGCATTTTTATTTTCCCAAATGGGTGTCAATATTCCAAGAAAACCAAGTACAAGTGCTACGGCTGATATCGATATGGCGTTGCGCTTTGGAGGTAGATCCTTCGCAAGGTATTGTGCCAGTACATTGCAAGATTTAATGACCAGACCTATGTTAATAACCGATAGATTGTCTGTTTTATTTGGTAAAATTGATCCTTATCACCCCTTGAAATACACCATTCCTTTGTTGGCTGAAAGCAATAACAGCAAGGTGTTTTTTTTACTCAGCAATAAACGCACTCAGATCAACAAACAAATCTCTTTGGATAACAAGCATTTGGCAAGCTCCATTTTAGGCGCTGTCAAGGTCCTTGGAGCCAATGCTACTGGATTACATCCCTCATATCAAGTCCCAACAGAACATTCAAACCCAGATGAGGTTTGGGGAAAAGAGCTTGATTATTTAACCCGATATACTGGGAAAAAAGTACTGCACGCAAGATTACATTATATCAATCTTCACTTTCCTTCAAGCTATCGCAAGCTAAACCAGCTCGGCATTGAGCACGACTGGAGTATGGGTTATCCCGACGCCGTAGGTTTTCGGGCGGGTACCAGTTTTCCTTTTTCTTGGTATGACTTAGTGGCAGAAAAATCTACAAAGATGCTGGTTCACCCTTTTTGTATTATGGATGTTACCTGCAAATTATACTTGCGTTTAAGCCCCCATGAATCGATTGCGTTGGGAGAAAAATTAAAAACATCTATTCACGCATTGGGAGGGGATTTTTGTTTTATTTTCCACAATGAATCGGTCGCAGATTGTTTTCCTTGGAAAGGTTGGGGTTCGGTAATAAATAAATGGTTGGAACCATGAAACAGGGAGACAAAAAAATTTGTTATGTATCCCATAACTTCATAAACAAAGACAAATGGAATCTCTGTATTTCAGCCGGAAAGCCACATTTGGCCTATGCCCACAGCAATTATTTGGATGTAGTATGCAATGGAAAATGGGACGCCCTAATTTATGGAGACTATGAGGCAGTATTTCCGCTTCCTATCAAAAAAAAATGGGGTCTTCAATATATCGTGCAGCCTCCTTTTTGTCAGCAACTAGGCGCATTTGGCAATGATGAACACATAGGCACTCAGGCATTTATTAAAAGAATTCCCTGGCGATTTATTCGGGTAAGGTTGCAACTGAATCCCTATTTTGCGATTAAAGATAAACCAAGCGGTGTGGATGGGAATGCAATTTTTAATCCTCCAAAACCCAATAGGATGGTTTTGTTATCATGTATAAAGCAATTTGTACAGCGGGGGGTATTGCAGCAAAAAGACAATTTCATACTGCCGCTTTGGCTCGTTAAGCCATTCAACAAAGACGCCCAGAAAAATATCAAAGCACTCGAATCAATGGAAATTCGGTACACAAAAAACACAATTGCATACCATGAAGTGATTCAAACGTATCGTTCCGCTTGGGGTCACTTGAACCCGGATATCAGTCAAAAAACCTATGATATCTTTGCACTGGCTTGTCAAAAAACCGAATTAAATGCGTTTACCTTATCGGCGCACTCTGAAAATGATGACCTGTTGGGTGCTGCAATTTTTCTGAGTACTCAGGGCAATAAAAACGAACCGGGTTATTTGCATTATGTCTGTGCAGGACCCACCCTGAAAGGCAAAACCTTGGGTATTATGCACGGCATTATAAACCATGTAATTCAATCCTATAAAAACCAGAATATGGTCTTAGACTTTGAAGGAAGCAGTATTGAAAGTGTGGCGGCATTTTACAAAAAATTCAATGCCCACAATGCACCATTTTGGGTATTGAAAAGAGGTATTTAACAAAACGCGTATTTTAAAAGTATCAATTGGACGCCATGGTCAGAGATCCTAAAACCAAACCACTGTTTGAAATGGAACTAGTGTTATCAAAAATTTGATGCGGTTCCATGGTATAAAAGTAAATACTTCGCGAGTAGAAACGGCCCGAACCAAAACCCAAAAATATAGGATCAGAAAAACAGCTTGCTTTTAATTACCGTTGATTTACACCAATAGGGTTTCTGGCGTGGATTCCATACAGTTAAACCAAATCGTTTTTTAACGGGGAAAGCTTGGATACGCGGTCATAATCAAAGCGTTTATTTCGAAAAGCTGCTTGTTTTTTCAAAAGGGGAAGTAAATCGCTAAATTGGTCCAAGTACAAACTTTGGTCGCCATCACTCAGTGCTTCATTGGGCTGATTGTGAACCTCAATAATTAACCCATCTGCACCAGCGGCAATGGCGGCTGAAGAAATCGGAGTCACCAATTCACGCATACCTGTTCCCTGGCTCGGATCAATGATTACAGGCAAATGGCTCAATAATTTTAACAAAGGAACCGCTGAAATATCCAAGGTATTTCTTGTAGAATTTTCAAATGTTCTAATTCCCCTTTCGCACAAAATGATTTTTTCGTTGCCACTACTCATTATATATTCTGCTGCCAATAACCATTCCTCAATGGTGCTCATCATTCCGCGCTTTAATAATATAGGCTTCTTTATTTTTCCCAATGCTTTTAACAATGTGTAATTTTGCATATTGCGAGTACCTACTTGCAATATGTCAGCATAGTCGCAAAGTTCTTCTATTTTTTCGTTGCCCATAATTTCAGAAACTACCGCCATGTTATATTTATCTGCGGCCTCTCTCAACAATTGCAAGCCTTCTGTTTTTAATCCTTGAAATGAATAGGGACTTGTTCGTGGCTTATATGCTCCGCCCCGAAGGAATTTGATATTAAATTTAGACAAGTACTCGCTAATCGTAAAAATTTGTTCTCGATTTTCCACAGCACACGGTCCTGCAATCATCATCAAATCTTTGCCAATAACCACATCATTCACAACGAAATGGGTATCTTCTGGTTGCCATTCTCTACTGACCAATTGGTATGGATTTCGGTTTCCCATAGTGTAGAAACAATTTGGTGTTAATTCGGTTTTGTATAGGTAATGATTAACCGTGTTTTTGTATGATCGATACCTGTTCTTGCCCCAATTACAGGGTTATCACTTGGTAAAGCAAAAAACAATCCATAATTAATATCTTCACCATTAAACGCTTTGGCATTTAGGACATTTTGCAAATGGCGGGTAATTACAAATTTGTAGTAGTGGCCAGTTTCATTGTAAATACCTCCAAAACTGCCAAGAGATTCTAATGCATCTGCAATGAATTTATTTCGTTTTCCGGTTTTCGAATTTGGTTGAAAAATGTTCATACGCGGGGGGGCAAAATAGGTTGCATTTCTGATATTGTTGGTATATAAATACAATTCGGCGTTATTAACTCCAATATTTCCTTGATTAATTAAATTCAATAAATAGGGGATTTCTATTTGTGTTTTTAGTCCACACAATGCCTGAACATAGGTGGTTTTGAAGTGGCCCTTTGGGTTTAAGAGTTGTTCAACAATTTTTGGAGGATAGGGACCCGTTTGTCCATTGTTTACAGAGGCAGATTTTCCATCAAATCCGAATACAAATGTGGATGTGTCATTGTAATATAACAGAATTTTGGCACGTGAGTTGATCGATTGGGTATTGGTGATGTCAAAGACAGCGTGTCCACCCTCTCCTGGGAGCAATTCATCATTTTCTGGTATAATGGCAATCCCTTTGAAATATTTGGCCAGGCCTTCATTGTTTTTATATGCTTCTGCAGGCATTTGCATCAGTGACCGCGCAAACGCTTTACTCAATTTCACAATCAATCCCTGTTTTAGTGCTATTTTGGTTTTTCGATAACCAATGGAATCAATCTTTTGAAGGTATAGGCTTCCGAAATAATCTGATACATTGTTTTGATGGTATTGAACAGTTTGGTTTTGATAATAAACATTGCTTGCGGTGATTGTTTCGTTTAGGGGATAAATTCTAAGATGTTGTGAAGAACCACGATTTCCGTAAAAATTCATACCCTCTACAAGGGGAATATAGAGTATGGCAGAGTCGGGTTCGCGGGTATTCGGAAAATTGTTTTCGGGTTCAATGATGTTCATTTTTGCGAATAAACTGGCTTTGCTTTTCCCCAAGACTGGATCGTTTAATTCTCCAAGAAGAGCGTAACTGAGGTTGTTTCCGGGCAATGAATCTTCCCTGATGGTTCGGGTTATCAGCGACAAGGTATCGGTGCGAAATAGCGAAAGCTTGTCTTTTTGATTTTGACCTGATATAACAATATTGCCATTTTCTTTGGTGCAAGAAATAAGACCTACAAATAGCACTATTAAAAAAGGGGCAATTCGAACAAACACTGATTTAACAAGTTAAAAGGCGTTCGTATAAGCTGGTATATTGTGAGGCGGTATTGTCATCACTGTGGCGCATTACGATTTTGTTTTCTAAGTGCTCTTCAACAACCCGGTGAGCTTCTTCACTTGCTGTTACAATCGCATCTGAATGTTTAACTGCACCAATATTCATGTCATCAACACTCGCTTCACCAAAACTAACTTCTATTACATTCAGACCTGCTTTACGTGAGAAATCGTTTCCAAGCGTAACCTTATCTTGGTCACAATACACACTAAAAACAATCTTTGTATTTCTAAAAACAGGTTCATCTTTATACAGTGTTTTCAAGTAAACAGGAATCAAACTGGTCATCCAACCTTGGCAGTGAATAATTTCAGGAGACCAGCCCAATTTTTTTACGGTTTCTAATACCCCTTTGCAGAAAAAAATGGTTCGTTCGTCGTTGTCATCGAATAATTTTCCCTTGTCATCCCGAAAAACATGTTTGCGGTGAAAGTAGTCTTCGTTGTCTAGGAAATAGACTTGCATCTTGGTTTGGGGTATAGACGCAACCTTGATGACCAGCGGATTGTCATTGTCATCGATAGAAATATTGATTCCGGAGAGGCGAACAACTTCGTGAAGTCGATTTCTTCGCTCATTTATAACACCAAATCGCGGAACAAGAATTCGAATTTCATTGTCTTGTTCTTGCAAAGCTTGGGGCAACATCCTGGCAATGGTTGCCAAAGGGGAGGTCTCTAAAAAGGGAGACATTTCTGAACTTACAAACAGAACACGTTTTTTGGTTTGAGTCATAATTTTGGTGGTCTATGTGTAGAAAAAGACTACAAAAGTATAATAAAAAAATTGGAATTTGAAATAACAATTTTTGAAGAACATTGAAAAAATCGTTATTTGCTCCAGCGTTTTGTCAATAAATATGAAGCTTATTCAAAGTCTCAAAGAGTTAGATTTTACAAAAGAGAATATTTTGTGTAAGCCGATTGCCTTTATTCCAACTATGGGTGCTTTGCACGAAGGCCATTGTGCACTCGTGAAGGCAGCGCAAAAAAATGGAGCGTTTACATTGGTTAGTATATTTATTAATCCTTTACAATTCAACAATATAGAGGATTTAAAAAATTATCCACGAACGATAGAGTCCGATTTACTGGCTTTGGAAAATGCGGGAACAAACGCAGTTCTTATTCCGAGTCATGATGAATTATACAATGCGGGTATTCAAGATATTCAAGTTGATTTACACGATTTAGGCGAGCGATTTGAGGGCAAATATCGGCCCAGTCATTTTAATGGCGTAATTCAGGTTTTATTTCGATTATTTTTATTTATCAAGCCCAATTCGGTGTATTTCGGACAAAAAGATTTACAGCAATGCCTGGTAGTTCGTCAATTGCTCGACCAAGAGTTTCAAGATATTTGCTTCCACATGGTTCCAACACATAGGGAAGAATCGGGATTGGCGATGAGCTCTAGAAATACTCTTTTGTCTGTTGACGATAGAAAAAACGCTGCTGAAATATCGAAATCTCTTTTTGCACTTCGAGGAAATATTCAGAATTTTCATGCTGATCGACGCACCCAAATTGCCCATCTAAAATCCAAGGGAATTGTAACCGAATATTTGAATTGGGTTCATTTACCAACTTTAGAAAATGCCTCCTTATTGGATACCAATTCGCAACATGCATTGGTTTTCGCAGGTTATATTGGAACTGTTCGCCTTATAGACAATATTGTTTTTAACCTCGAATAAGTCTGAATCACCTTACTGGTTTAGCCCCAACAATTTCTTCTTACCATAATATTCTTGTCGCAAAAAGCGATTTCGAGGGCCACTGCCAGTTACACTTAATAAAGTCCCATTGGTTTTGCATGTTTCCAACCAATGGTGTGCAGAATTTACCCAGTGTTCGCAATCGCTAATCAACACACCATTCATTTGAGAACAAATTAATGCCACGCTGTCGCGAATGGTTTTTACAATGAATGTATTGTCATTGTTTACTAAGGGTGTAAAATACAAATGATAATCGGCTCCTTGGATATGCGGTTGATAGGGATGAAGTTTTTTACCTTTTTCTGCTTGTTCGTGGATATGATCAATCAATAAATCATACTCATCAAGTACCGCTTTGTATTCATTTTCATTTGCAAACAATCCGCATTCTTTATAGTGTTTGATTTGATACAAGGTGCTAAACAGGGTTTCGTAGCTCCAAATTTCTTCACTCGCAATATTCATATACTGTGTACTTAAGGATTCGAAATTCTTTTCCTCAGGCATTATGCCTGCGTGAAAAGGACTGTTTCTGAGCGTTGGATTACCCAAGAAATCGCGGCTCCAAATAAAGGCCTTGAACGAAGCCAATGCGGGAAACCAAAAATTGTAAAACAAGGGGATTTCTCTTGCACCGATAGATATAAAACTATTGGGCCGTTCGATGGCTTTTTGCATGTAATGTTTTAAATCTGCATAATAGTGGTGGGTTGTATAGGTACTATTTATAGATTTAAACTCCCCTTGAAACCAGTTATGACCCATATTGACAAGTGTATTTAGATCAATATTAAATTCTTTTGCCAGTTTCATTAATTCATCAGCCCTTAATGATAGTGGGTTGCGAATTCGGCGATAGGCCGAGTCTTGTGAGATGCACAGAATATCAGCAACGATATTCGCAGTTTTCATTCCTTGTTGTTTTGTTTTCTGGTGAAGCAGTTGGGTAAATGTGTCGATCATTCGCATAAATTTTGATTTTAAAATGGTTTTTGATTAACACAACAAAATGGGCTGAAACACCCAAGGAAATTGCAAAAATTACAAATATTAATTTTTTGGGTGCCGAGTATTGGGAATAATTGACAGTGATCAAAGAAGCGTCACCTCCATTTTTGTTGGGACAATTTAAAAATATGAAATGATGGAAAAGCAAATTAAAAACAGTGATGTATGGGTGAACCGGGATGGGAGGTATTTTTCTTGTCCTGATAGTAGTCCGGGAAATTTTAACGTTGGGTATAACAAAGCATTGTGGGTTGAAATTCGCTTTCCGGCGGCGCAACATAATATTTGGAGGATCTGGGTATGAAACAAAAAATACTTTTCATTTTACTGGTGTTGGGTTCGCAGATTCACGCCCAAACTTTTATGAAGAATTACCAGGGATATTTCCGTGGATTGAACTTAGCAAAAGCACCGATCAATCGTTTATTGGATATTAGCTGTCCCCAACTTGATATTGAAAAATATACGGGAGGTATTGGAAGTGATACAATCGTTTTAGATAATGCAGAGGAACTTTTGAGGATTTTGGAATATGCCAAAGTGCAAGAAAGACCCGATCCCAACCAATGGGATAGTTTGCTGGTTTGGACCCATGAATACCTAAAAAAAGGTATCGTTCCCATTCTGCTTGTAGATGCACAATGCGATGAACTTTCAGACTCTTTTTGGCTGGGAGACGGATATACAGTAAATCAGGATAGCGCCATGTTGGAGGAAAGAAGGGTTCTGGTTAAGTCGGATTTTAACCGCCACAATATTTTTATGGCAACTCCGATGAGTTTGCGGTGGAGTGCAAACTACACAAGGGTTGTTTTGGACTCGCGTTTTATTTTTGGCAATCACTTTTTGGATTCCAATATACAGATTGGCATTACTGTGAATGGAAATGAAACACCCTTGATAATGAATCAAGTAGTGGCACTTAAGGGTATTCAGAAAGGACTCAACCTTTGTCATATATGGCTCGAGGCAGAGCAGGCAAATTATAGATTCCTCAAAATAAATCCTCCTGTGTCATTTTCATTCGGAATGGCAAGGCTATTTTCTTGGTCGATTATCAATATTCACTTTAATGAGCATGAATGGGAAAAGGTATTATTCAATCAACCGATAGAGCAATTTGATGTGTCTCATAATTTTATGGGTGCCAATGGACAATGGACAAATTCTGGAGCGCACATCACGATTCATTTCGGCTTAAATGAAGATGCAGATGGCAGTCCAAATACCTGTTTGCGGCGGCCGATAGTTTTTGTTGAGGGCATTGATTTTGGTTATAAAGCCCATCCAACAGGTTACAGGGATGGGAAATGCGGAAATACAGGGTATTTGGACTTATTAAAAGGGAAACAATGGAATGTAGATGGTAAATTTTGGGAAGACTGGCCTGCTATTCAATTTACTCCAGAGATAATTAGAATGTATTTGGATTCGGGATTTGATATTGTGTATGTCGATTTTTGGGATGGAGCAGATTACATAGAAAACAATGCCGTTGTCGTTGCGGAAGTCCTCAAAAAAATTTCAAATCGACTGTGCGGTAAAGAAATACATGTATTGGGAGCAAGTATGGGAGGTCTTGTTGCGAGAACTGCCTTAACGTTACTTGAATCAGACTCAAACGCAATGTGTATTCGCAGTTTTACTGCATTTGATACGCCGTTTTTAGGTGCAAATATTCCAATGTCTTTACAGGCTACAATGTCATATTTTAGCGACTTTTTAGGCTTAACAAAGGACATAAAAGTGCGTATGTTAGATCGTCCAGCAAGCAAGCAGACACTCTTTATGCATTACACCCAAATCGACAAACCTCATAACCAATATGTTCAATTTTTATCCAACCCATCACTGCAATTGTTTCCTATAATTCCTTATAAATTGGCAATTGTCAATGGCAGTGATATGTCTAAAGTACATTCCAAAATAGATGGTATGGATTTGGTTCCAGGCGATTTGATGGCCCAGTTTAAGTTTAGGGATGGGCTTAAACAAAAATTGACATCTCTTGCAGAAGAAACGGGGATTAAATGGCTGGTTTTGGCAGCACTTCTGATCCCAACGATGGATGCAAAACTTTTTTGCCATGCAACTACATTGGTCTCCGGTCGTGAGTCTAAAAAAGCCGTTGCTGTTTTTGAATCAAATATCAAAAAAGACAAAACATGGTATGTCGATTCGAAAAGTTTGGGCTATGACTTTTTACCAGGTTCAAGTAGTTCTGGGTTGGCTCAAATTGGAGATCTTAGTCAATTGGCACAGAGTTTTGTTGAAAGCAAATTATTTTGTAAAAAAACAAGTTTTGTGCCTACATGGAGTGCGCTAAATATAAAAGACGGTGAAAAAAATTGGCGTTTACCCTTAAAAACACAAGTTGGTAGTGGATGGCAACAACTGTATTCCACCCCCTTTGACGCATATTTTTCGCAATCTAAAAATCAAGACCATGTATTTTTTGATTCATCCAAATTTGGCAATACACATTGGTTGTTACAACAGATACTGCAATTGACCAGAGCGGGGTTAACAGAAATAAAAAATACAGTTTTTTTTGGAGGCTTGCGCGATCGTTTTTTAGAAAATGTAACGGTTTTTGATGGTGGAGTTCTTAAAATTAATGATTGGTCTGGTTCACCTACTGTATCGAATGAAGACTCTGTTACACTTGTTAGATTGAAAAACCGTGATTTTTATATAGGCACCTGCACACCATCTACCGTTTGTGTAAAAAACGGAGCAAAAATAGAAATAGGCTCGGGAAGTGAGGGAAAACAAATAACAACGCTACGACTTACAAAATCAGCGCAACTGTTAATTGAAAAGGGAGGCCTTTTGCAATTAAAAGCCAAATGTTCTAAATTAATAGTTTCTAGTGGTGCGGAGTTGAATTTGATGGATGGCAGTAATTTTATTATTGGTGAAGGGACATCTGTTATAATTGAAGAGGGCGCTATTATTCATTTGGGGAAAAATGTAAATATTCGTTTGAATGGTTTGGGAGCAATGTTGCACATCAAAGGCAAACTCATTCTTGATTCGAATACTGTGATAAATTGTATTGCGGATTCAGGATTCTCTACGGGCTTAATGAAATGGAGTAATATTGGCAAAGGGTATGGATTATTTTCGATTAGTGGAGCTGATAATGCGACACTAAAGGTAAAGGGAAACGATAAAAACACCTCCCCTGTATTGCAAATTGAAGGAAAAATAACAACAATTGATGTAATTAATAGGGTAGTATTAGAACGCGCGTCTATTCACATGGGCAATCACTCTGAATGGAGAATGGCTGGTTATTTGAGTATGGTAGATTCAAGGGTATCACCAACTGAATGGGCAAAAACAGGTGTTGATGGAATCGTGTTTGAGAGAGGAAATATTAATTTAGAAAGAAGCGATTTTGTCAATTTGTTCAATGGAATACGCATACTGGATTCGGTCAAAATCATAAAACTCAACAAACTCTTATTCACCGGTTGTGGAACAGCCCTATCTATAAATAATGGAGGCTTTACAGTAAGCGATTCTCGATTTAAAAACAATATTGTTGGATTGGAACTCAGTGGGGGGGAGGAAATAGACAGCGTTATTAATACAGATTTCTTTAATAGCGAAACTGTGGGTATAGCAATTCAACCTTGGGGCAGTAAAAAAAGTGGTGTTTTTGTGGGGGGTAGTGATTTTTTTCGCAACGCAAAAGCCATAAAGTGTTCTGATAGACTCTTGGCAATTGGGTGTTGTGTTTTTGGATATAATGGCACTGGCATAGAAATAAACAATGGAAATTTGGTAATGGGTGCTGGCTCAAAACTATTATTGGGTCATGACACCATTATCAGTGGTAGCAATACATTCGCCCATTCAGACAAATACGCAATCTTGCTGGAACAATCGAGATTATTCCTAAATGGACACAATAATTTTATTTTGTCTAATGGAAAACAAGGATCAAAAATTCAAATTGCGGGCGGATTGAATCTTGATACCAACAATACAATGTGGTCAAAATCAAGACAATTATTATCAATCGGTGAAAATCATTGGCAACCAACAAATGCAAAATTTTCGATTGATTCTCTACAGGCAAAGTTTGTAAATCTGGGTTATTATGGTGTTGGAGGTAAATTTTTAGGGGTTAATATTGCAGGAAAGCTTTCAAAAACCATATTTACGGCTTGTTTTAATCCGAATAATAGCTTGAGTAATGGCTTGAAGATGTCAGGTATAGACAACTTTTATGATGACCGCGTAATTGGGGACATTGGGACCATTAGCATTATGAATGGCATTGAAAATCTATTGCCAATGAACTTTGATGTTTTTTCAATCCAAGGGAAATGGCTCAAGTATTATAATCGCAAAATAGAAATTGATGATTGGCATTATGGTCTTTCAGATGGAATTTACATATTGCGTTGGTGGGATGAACAGGGAAAACCCCAAGGAAAAAAAGTCTGTATATTCAGGAATTAATTCGGATTTTTAAATGTATAAACATATTTGTATGTCGTTGATAAGAAAGGAAAATAGAACCCTTTCGGGGTTGTAATTTTGTGCTATGAAAATTACATTTTGGGGAGCCGCTAGACAGGTTACAGGAAGTATGCATTTACTTGATTTGCCAGGCGGGACAAGGGTTTTAATTGATTGTGGGTTGGATTATGAAAAGCGAAAAGAATTTGAAGAACGGAATGCGCATTTTCCCTTTGATCCAAAATCAGTGCATTTATTGGTACTGACCCATGCCCATATTGATCACTCAGGAAACATTCCCAATTTGGTTCGTCAGGGCTTTCAAGGAACGATTATTGGCACTGAGCCGACTTTTGAATTGAGTGATTTTTTATTGCACGACAGTCTAAATATTCAGAGAATGGAAATGGCAACAAAGCAACGGTTTACCTGGAATCAGTCAGGTAAAAAAAATAAAAAAGGGCAGTCACCTGAGGTAAAAACACTGTATAACAAACGTCATATCACCGAAATGTTGGCCATGTCTTATTCATTGAAGTACGGAGAGGAATACCAATTTAATGAAGAATTAGGCATCAGCTTGCATGAATCTGGCCATATTCTTGGTGCGGCCAGTATTCGGTTTACCGTAACGGAAGGAAATAATAAAAAAGTAATTGGTTTTACAGGTGATTTGGGAAATATGAATTCAAAATTGGTTTCAGATCCATTGCCTATGCAAGGCCTTGATTATTTGGTTTCTGAGAGCACTTATGGTGGCAGAAAGCACAGTATTTCTTCTAACAACGCAGAAGATATTATGCTTGACGAAATTAAAGAAACGTGTGTAAATCGTGGCGGGAAATTGGTAATTCCTGCATTTAGCGTTGGGAGAACACAAGCCATTATTTTCACTTTGAATCAATTATACCGTCAAGGTAGGCTTCCAGAAATAAAGGTTTTTACAGATAGCCCACTGGCTATCCGAAGTACCAAGGTCTATCAGCACAATCTCAATTTTTTGAATCAAGAAGCCCAAGAATTTTTCAATAAATACGGCAATTTATTTGAATTTCCTTTGTTGCATGTCATTGAGGATGAAAAAGAAAGCGAAATTTTGAGCGTAATCGATGAACCTTGTGTGATTATCTCAGCAGCGGGAATGGTAGAAGGAGGCAGAATTCAAATGCATGTAAGAAACAATGTAGGTCATCCGAACAATACTATTTTGATTGCAGGTTACTGTGCGGCTGGAACTTTGGGTGATCGATTGCTTCAGGGACAGGATTTCGTTGAAATTAACCACAAACCCAGACCAGTTCGGGCATCAATTAAGCGTACAGATGTATTCAGTGCCCACCCAGATCATGATCAGTTACTGGGGTATTTTTCTAAATCCAATACAGGTAGTTTAAAAACCATTTTTTTGGTACATGGTGGTCTGCCCCAAATGGAAATGTTGTCTTCAGATATCAGACATTGCAGGGTGCTAAGCCCAGAAAAAGGACAGGAAGTAGAATTGGAATAAGTGAATAAGATAAGATGCATATTGCTTTGGCCCCTGGGATTGTTATGGGGTATAATTACAGGCTTACGCAGGCGTTTTTTTTCAATATTAAGTCTGCGAAAGAAGGGGGCAGTTACAAATTGGGTGATTGGCAATATCAATGTTGGAGGTGTCGGGAAAACGCCCATGGTAATGGCGGTGATCAAATTGTTATTAGAAGATGAACCAAACCTAAAACCCCAGTCAATAGGCATTCTATCTCGGGGTTATGGTCGTTCTTCCCGCGGATTTAGATGGGTTGACCAGGGCAGTACTGCTCATCAGGTTGGCGATGAGCCACTTGAGATGTTTTACAATGTAAGCGATGGCATAAATATCGCTGTTTGTGAAAACCGGGTCAAAGGACTAAATCAGATGCTCATGGATGTGCCTTCATTAAATATGGTTTTGTTGGACGATGGTTTCCAACATCTTCAATTGGAAGCCACAGGATATATTGTATTAACACATTTTAGCAATCCATTTACCAAGGATTGGCCTTTACCTGCAGGCAATCTTCGTGAATTTCCCGCTGCGATTCAGTATGCCGACATCATTATTGCCACCCATTGCGATGCGAATCTTTCATTGGAAAAGGCAGAGCAATGGAAACATTCTTTGCTTTCGGATATTCGCAAGCAGTCCATTGTAAATCCTTCTAAATCGTTTAATCCCGAAAATATATATTTTGCGCATTATAGAAGTTCTGTTCCTAGGCATTACCTCTCGGGGAATTTCATAGAACCCGGCTCACAGATTATATTGGTAACAGGGGTTGCAGACCCCCACAGGGTTCTTGTTGGTTTACAATCCTTTCAGGTCATCAAACACATTATCTATAGAGATCACTATGTATTTAAGGTTGCAGACATTATTCAATGGCGTAAAGAAATACAAGAAATATTGACAGAAAAAAATCAACGGATTTGTATTGTAACTACCAGGAAAGATTTGGTCAGAATAAAGCCTCTACTTGATCACCAAGACTCCGAATTATCTTTGTATAGTATGTATTCAGAAGTGCAATTTTTATTTGGAGCGGAATTAAATGTGAAAGCATTACTAATGAAACAACGAAAATACAACGAATGAAACAACCTATAAAGTCGACGCTATTGCAAAAATGTGGTGTATTGCTGCTTATTTTTATTGTGTTTATTCCGTCTTGCTCCGTTCCTGAGGATTTGATTGCAGAAGATTTTCAGGCCATCGAAAATGGTGCATGGAATTGGAAGGATGGCAAGAAATTCACATTCACAATAGACGATACAACTTGTTTTTACACAATTTCGACGGGATTGCGCATTACGGGAAAGTATGCTTACAGCAATATTTGGATGATTTATACCATAGAAGGCAATGGTTGGAATCAAAAAGAACAATTTTCGATAGAAATTGCTGACCAAACAGGTAGGTGGCTTGGTGTTGGTATGTCAAATTTAATTGCATATGAAAAGCCCATTATACCCAAGATAAAATTGAAAGCTGGTGTCTATCAGATTTCGATAGTGCAAAATATGCGGGAGGAATCGTTATCAGGTATTCAGGACGTGGGGGTGAAAATACAAAAAGGGCCCCTTATATTGTAAGTTTTAGGTTGAATAAGCAGTGTAAAACCAGATTGAAGAGAGTAAGGAAACAGGAGAGTTCTCAATATATTTAGGTTGAGGTAATAAAAAAAACAGGTATGGTAGTGAAAGGATATGCATCGGCGCTGCAGGGTGTTGAGGCAACAACAATTACGGTAGAGGCAAGCACTATGTCTTTAACCGGGGAGGGTGGCTTAACCTATGTTATTGGATTACCAGATCACTCAGTGAGGGAGAGTCTGTTTCGTTGTGAGGCCGCAATAAAGAACTCAGGATTTGAGCCTATCAGGCAAAAACAAATCATTAATTTATCCCCAGCCGACATGCGAAAGGAGGGAACTGGGTACGATTTACCAATGGCATTGGCCATGTTGGCCATGAGTTTTCAAATCTCTGAACGCAAATTGAAAGAGTTTATAATAATGGGTGAGTTGGGATTAGATGGAAAAATTCTTCCAATTCGCGGGGCTTTGCCTATAGCAATCCAAGCCAAAAAAGAAGGGTTTAAGGGGATTATTTTGCCAAAGAGTAATGTTCGGGAAGCAGCGATTGTAAACGAATTAATTGTTTATGGAGCCTCTACTTTATTAGAGGTAGCTTCATTTTTAGCGGGACGTGGTGAGTTAGAACGAGTCGAGATAAATACAAGTGCAGAATTCGTGATAACAGACGATGACTTTGATGTAGATTTTGCAGATGTTCAGGGTCAAGAAGGTGTTAAAAGAGCGCTGGAAATTGCTTGTGCAGGAGGGCATAATACAATTTTGATTGGACCGCCAGGTTCAGGCAAAACGATGCTGGCTAAACGGACCCCTTCTATTCTTCCGCCAATGGGTTTGTATGAGGCATTGGAAACAGCCAAAATTCATTCTGTAGCCGGAAAGCTGGGTGTCCAAGCATCGTTTATTTCACGCAGGGTTTTTCGTTCGCCACATCATACCATATCTGATATAGCCCTTGTTGGTGGAGGAGCCAATCCGCAGCCGGGGGAAATATCTCTGGCGCACAATGGAGTTTTATTTTTAGACGAATTACCGGAATTTCATCGTTCGGTGTTGGAGGCAATGCGTCAGCCATTGGAGAATCGACAGATAGTAATATCTCGTGCAAAGCAAACGGTTGAATATCCAGCCAACTTTATGCTCTTAGCAAGTATGAATCCTTGTCCTTGTGGATATTACAATCATCCAGAGCGTGAATGTTGCTGTGCCCCTGGTTCTGTTTCCAAATACCTTTCGAAGATCAGCGGCCCCTTATTAGATCGCATTGATATCCATGTGGAGGTAAGTCCAGTTGGGTATGATGATATTATTAATCGGATTAATTCAGGAGAGAAAAGTTCTGTAATTCGCAATCGTGTTGTAAAAGCAAGAAAAATTCAGGAGGCGCGTTACATTTTATGGGAGCTTAATGGAATTCATTGCAATGCCCAATTGCCCAATAACCGTGTCCACGAAATTTGTCTTTTACCCAAATCGGGCCACGTTCTTTTAAAAGCTGCTATGCAAAAATTGAGTTTAAGTGCAAGGGCGTATGATCGTATTTTGAAGCTTAGCAGGACCATTGCAGATTTAGCAGATAGTGAAGATATTGCCATTGAACACCTGGCCGAGGCCATTCATTACCGCAGTTTGGATAGGGCTGCCTGGGGTAAATAAGATTGCCCAATGTAAATCAAGGGCCAGTCAATAGAAGATTAATCGTGAACAAGTGTCATTTCGTCAATGAGATGTTTTGCGCCACCCAATTTGTCAACGATGAAAAGGGTATAACGAACATCTAGACTAATGGTTCTTTGTACCTCGGGTAAAAAGGCAAAATCAGAGCTAATGGCTTCCCAATTGCCATCGAAAGCAGTTCCAATTAATGCGCCATTGGCATTGATAACAGGGCTGCCACTATTGCCACCAGTTATATCGTTATCCGAAAGAAAGCAGGTATGCAATTCACCATCTGTATCTGCATATTGTCCATAGTCTTTGTTTCGAATCAATGAAATCAAACGATCAGGGGCATCAAATTCAAAATCACTGGGTTTAAATTTTTCCAATACACCCTTGGCAGTTGTGAAGTCGGTATAGAAAACAGCATCCCTAGCATTATAGGGCTTGATGGTTCCATAACTCAAACGCATTGTACCATTTGCATCTGGAGCGAATGCAGTTTCTGGAGGCAACATTTCTAATTGCGCAGATAAAAATAGTCGGTTTGCGCGCTCTAAGTTGCTATTGATACCGTCATATATTGGTTTCATATCAACACGTAATTTTGTTAGATATCCCACGGTAATTTTGTACAATAGGTCATTTTCAATTTTTTTGGCAGTTGGGGCAGCCAAAAACTTTGCCAATCGGGCTTTATTGGTGAACAAAGACTTTGCAAATAGGAATTTTGCTGCTTCTTTAAAGTTGCGGTGGTGCTTTGTTATTAATGCAGTAAGCTCAGCCGGAAGCATAGTGGGATCTAAGTCTTCGTATAGGTGTTTTAAGATCACTGCCAAAACTTCTTCTTCTATAATGGCATCAAAGTCTTTGAAAGATTCTTCATTGTTTCTGAGCATACTTTTTGCAATGGCTGTGTCTTTGGCATTGAGTTTTAAGGCGTCAGCCAATCCTTTAGCACCCAATGCAAATGTCATGGCTTGGCTATTGCTGATTCCATCTTGAAAGTAGACAGGGTATAAGCCATAGTTATTCAATGCGCGGTATGCCTCGTCGTATAGTGAAGTTACATCGCCATAAACAGAATCTTTTTTGTTATCGCGAACCCATTGTTCAAATTTTAGTTCAGCTGCTTTTCGTGTATCGTATAACCCACCTGTTTTTGCCAAATCGTGGGCTTCCCCATTGAATTTATTCCAGTAGTTGCCAATGCCAGCCAATCGGTCAGAATACATAAGACGGGTTCCTTCGTTTGTTTTCATGTATTTCTCATACACGTCCATAATATCTCTTCTTAATTGAACCCGCATGGGTCGTTCCTTGTTCCCAAGGTATTTAATTCCTTCACTATAAGTATACCTTGTAGTTCGGCCAGGATAGCCCATAATCATTGCATAATCACCTGTTTTCATACCCGACAAACTGATGGGCAAGTGGTGTTCTGGGGCAAAAGGTTTATTGGTTGGCGTAAAATCTGCTGGTTTATTGGAAGCATTTGCGTAGATGCGAAACATGCTAAAATCGCAGGTGTGGCGCGGCCACCTCCAGTTGTCTGTTTCGCCACCAAATTTTCCAACACTTTCTGGTGGCACCCCCACCAAACGAATATCTCGGTATACCTCATAAAACATGGCCATGTATTGATTTCCGTTATAGAAGGAGGAAATTTCCACTACATAATTATTTCTTTCTTCGCCCAAGCCAGCAATAAGGGCCTCTTTGGTTTTATTAATTTGGCTCATAATTGCTTTGGATCGGGTGGCCTCATTTTGGTTGATGCTGATTCCGTTCATAACCAAATCACCTACGTCTTGAATCTTCCGCAATAATCCAATATTAAAATTGGCGCGTCGTTCGGTTTCGTGATTTGCTGCCCAAAATCCATTTTTTAAAATGTTGTCGGTTGTGGATGAAAGTTCTTGAATACTTCCATATCCGCAATGGTGATTTGTGAGCATTAACCCTTCTTTACTAATGATTTCACCCGTGCAAAACATTCTACCTTGTTTTGTCATCAGACGCACGATGGCATCCTTCATGGAAGCGTGGTTTATTGCATATATATCATCAACAGACAATTTTAAGCCCCGCGCTTGCATAGGATCTTGGATTTTTTGCAAGAGCGTTAGTGGCCACATGCCTTCGTCGGCCTTGAGTTGAAACAGCAAAGAAAATGCAAGTAAAATACTGATGATATGTTTTTTCATGGTGAGATTTAGTCTTGCAATTTAATGAATTTTTGATTACAGCTTGTTAAATTCTTCGGACCATTTACTGGGATTTTCAGCAAATTGCTGGATTGCTGACAATTCGCTAGCCCGAATATAGCCCTCTTCCATAGCAACTTTGGTTAGCATTGGCAAATCTGTGAGGGTGAATACAGGCACTCCGGCGTTGGAGAATTGTTCTTTTGCATGGGCAAACCCATAGGTGAAAAGGGCAACAATTCCCACAACATTTGCACCCGCATGTTGCACACCGTCCATGGCTTGTATACTACTTTTTCCAGTAGAAATTAAATCTTCGACCATGACGATCTTGTCTCCAGGATTCATTTCGCCTTCGACTTGGTTTTTTAGTCCATGTTTTTTGGCCTCTGGTCGAACATAGCAAAATGGCAAACCCAATTTTTCAGCGATAAGAATACCATGGGCAATTCCTGCTGTTGCAATACCAGCGATTCGGGTTGCATTGGGAAAATGTGTTTGGACAAGGGTTGCCAATTCTTCGGCAGCAAAATTTCTAATTTCGGGGTATGATAGTACCATCCGATTGTCGCAGTATATCGGAGACAAAATCCCTGAGGTCCAGGTGAACGGATTGTGGGGATTTAGTTTTACTGCTTTTATTTCAAGGAGAAATTTTGCTAATTTTGCGGCTTCTTTAGACATGGAGAAACAAAGTTATAAAATCTATTTCAACGATGGTGCTCTTGTGATAGCAGATTCTCCCGATGCAGTTCGCGGTTTGGATAATTTATATTTTATCGGTGACGATGAATTACAAAAAAGTTTCAAAATTTTACTCTTATCTGAGCACAATGGCAAACCACTTCACTTTGCATTAATATGTTCGGATCCAGAATCAACCATAAGGCAGTTTATGGACGATTTTACAGTTGTACAGGCAGCAGGGGGAATGGTTTTCAATAAAGAGAATCAGTTGCTGACAATAAAGAGAAAAGGGTATTGGGATTTACCAAAAGGAAAGATAGAGCGCGATGAAGACCAAAAGACAGCTGCTTTGCGTGAGGTTATGGAAGAGACAGGAATTAGTAAAATTAATATCAGCAATAAAATTTGTAATACGTTCCATGTGTATTATGAAGAAGACAAACTAGTGCTTAAACAAACACATTGGTTTTTGATGAAGAGCCTTGGAAAAGGTAATCTTAAACCCCAAGTAGAAGAGGGAATCAGCGAGGTAAAATTTGCCAATTTTGAGTGGTTTAAAACACCAGAATTTAATACTTACCAGAGTGTGCACGATGTGTTACGTTTATACAGCCAAAATAGTATTACAACCGAGGGATAACACCTTTTGGAAGGTATTGGGTGAAGTCTCCTTTGTGAATGATAAGGTCTCGAACCAAACTACTGCTAATATAGCCCAATTCGGGACTGCACATTATAAATACTGTTTCTATATCCTTCCAGAGCGTTTTGTTTAACTGAGCGATATGTGATTCATAGTCAAAGTCACTTCCGTTTCTCAAGCCACGCAATAAAAAATTGGCTCCTACCTGTTTGCAAAAATTGACGGTTAAACCTTCATAAGCCGCAATCTCAATCTTTGGGTGCTTGTCAAAAGTGAAATTGATCCAGCCGATGCGGTCTGCTAATGTAAATAGGGTTTTCTTTTGTGAATTTTCTCCAACAGCAATAATAATTTTATCGAACATGGAACTCGCACGGGTGATAATATCTACATGCCCAACTGTAATAGGGTCAAAGGTTCCAGGGAAAACGGCAATTCTGCTCATGGTTTAAGAAATGGTTTGTCTACAATGGAAATGGATATTGCGTTTATTGTATTGAATTACTCACGGGCGAATATAGTCATAGATGTACTTCCATATTCTTTTTTGAGATGGGCTAATTGGGGAAATATCAATTGTGGTTTGTGTTCTATAATTAACCACCCTCCTACAAAAAGAAGGGGCATATATATGTTATACAGCGCTTGGATGTTTGGCATAGTATAGGGGGGATCTGCAAAAACAATGTCAAACGCAGGAATAGAAAGCCCATTTTTTTTTAATATTGCTGGGGTTGAAATGGCATTTCCTTCTATAATTTTCCAATTTTTTATGTCCCACGTTTGGCAAATAGCCATCTGGTGCTTGGTATTTTTTCGGTCGATATCAATGCTAACTACTTGGGATGCGCCGCGGGATAGGAATTCTAAACCAATGATTCCGGAACCAGAAAATGCGTCGAGAATGGATGCACCGTCAATGCCTTTTTGTATGGCCAAGAATGAAAGCAGCGACTCTCTTACCCTGTCAGTTGAAGGTCGGACGTGTTTGGCGAAATGGGTGGGAATGGGTCGACTTTTTAGACTACCACCGGTGATGCGCATGAGGCCAATTGAATGAGGGGACTTACAATATGTAAAAAAGGGGGATTGCTCTCAGTAATCCATGGCAATGATGGCTCAGAAATTTCGGCCTGTGGAATGAATTTGTGGAAGAGCTGTTTGGTTGCCTCGTGTTGGTTAGCGCTGCAATGAACAAGCAATGCCAATTGTGTCTGGCTGAGTTTTTGGTCATTGAAAGGCAGCAATGCGCAGTAGAGTGTTTCTTGTAAATTACTGGTATTAAAAGCATTGGCAAATTGTAATTTTTGGTTTTTATAGGCGAAAACAATGGCAGTATTTTCATGGTACCATAAATACAAAACATATTCTTTTTGTTTTGCTTGTGATTGACCGATGTGAAATAGGCTTTCTGCAAGATGCATAGATACTTTTCCGCATGGAAGAGTAGTCTTGTGATTTGGGCTCGATGAAAATGGATCAAAAAGAAGGGAGACGGTTTCGGTTATTTCGCGAACAATTACTTGTTTTAAACCGGGCATCAAGGAATGTGAAAAAGGGGATGGGGCTAGCTGAAACAGATGGTCAAAGCAAACCCACACCGTGTTTTTTTCAAGCTCTTTTGGATTTTTTATGATTTCGTAGTCGAGAATTTTTTGTGTTACAGAAAGGCGTAAATAATGGACAATATCATTGTGATAAATCCCAAATGTTCTTGCGAGGGGATCGTTGGTTTTGGTAGTATGTTTCCAAAGTGTTTCCAATTTTACAAAGGTATGGGAATTCCCAAAGGTCTATATTTTTCTTGCACTAAAATGCCTGATCAATGCTTATCCTGAAGCGCAATTGAAAGTATTTTTCGCCTGTTCGAACCGCATTGATCCAAAGTGGAAAATCAAATTTTAGGGTGATTGGTTTGGCCTCATTTAGCGCCTTACGTTTCGTTAGCCGTCCCCAATTTTGAATCGAGAGCGAAGTACCAAAACCCGCATCTGCCAGTAGACCACTGTAAACGGATGTAACAATAGTTTTACCGTTGGTATTGGTTTTCAAAGGTTGCCCTATTATTCCTACATCTCCAAACAAATAGGGCTTGAGGGCAATGATAGAAAGACTTGGAACCCATGTAAATAACCCACTTAAATCCCAGGTGGCATTGATAGACGCTCCCTGATTGCCGCGAAAAAATGCCAGAACAGTATCCTCTCCATTGGCTTTCTTAACAGAATGGGGCGCTAAATATTGGCTGTAACCCCGAAGATTAAGTCCACCATTAACCATAAGATATTGGGGTTTTCCAAAGGCTTCAGGAATGGAAATAAGCGATTTTCTTTGGAAGTCAATCATTCCATAATCACGCGCTATTTCAAGGTCAAAGGCCTCTTCAGGATTTGCTCCATCAAGGTATAATATAGATTCGGGTGAGGGGTTTTTGCCTGAACCCAAAAAGGCAAAAGTTCTGATTTTAAGCCGCGTTTTACCTAGGGCCTGCGAATGATTCCATTGCATTTTGATAAATCCAAATTGCGATTGACTCCATGGTGAAGGCATTCGAAGGTCAATTCTTGTGGAGCCAGAATGCATCCAACCCACATAGTTGTGCTGCATATGAACCAACAGGTTAATATTACTTTCTCTACCCCAACGGGTAGGTGTGCTAATATATCCAGGAACTGACTGGGTTTGGGGCAAATATGCATCTGTGGTGAATGCATTAAATGGGATAGAATTACGCAGGAGCTGTGAACTTCTGTTGGTGGCTTTTCCACTCATTCCAAACTCGGTAGAGCCAACGCGCATTCTCCAACCTACTTCGTTCAGGGATACCCCATTGTAAAAAAGTGAGCGTGCAAAATAATCACCCCCGCCCATGGTTTTGTGATTGAAAGACATGCGGTAATGGAAACGTTGAACGGCATCTTCGTGGGGTTTTAATTGTTGCCCATGCAGAAATCCAGCATGACTGTTAGAGGGAGCATACCAGGCACCCAGTTCAAATTGTCTTTTTCGGCCCGCATACTGTCCACTGATCAAGCCCCCCACCAATAACCCATTGGTTCCATTATAACGCAAATCGGGTCTCCATTTCCATTGGTAAACACCCAGATAGTTTGTATTACTTCCGTTTCCCAAATCCAAGCTAATTTCATTTCGGTGTTTCCAGACATTGTCTATTCGATTGATATCAGCCAAGCGCCCACTGCGATCGAGCCAAAGTTGCCGCAATTCTCCTTTCATCGGCATTTGAATATCAAAGGTATAGGTCTTTCGCATGGAACCCCATCCAATCCAAGGATCGAGGTTAAGTCTTCCTTGTTTTTGAAAATAGGAAACGGGGATAGTGACGGGGTACAATATCATTTTTTTTCGAAGTACCCCTTTTTCATCAATCTCAGTTTGATTTGTTTCAACCAAAAATTCTAAATCTACAGGCATGATCATTTCTCCTTTTCGATGGATTGAAACACGGTAAAACCCCAGATTATTAGATGTATTTTTATCTTGTATCCATTTTTGAATTGGGTTTAAAGATTTGGCATTTGGCCCAATTACCCGAACTGATTTAATGGCATAGTCGGCAGATTTTTTTGTATTAAACCATTGATCAAAAAAAGTAGTCAGGTCTGTTTGTGCGCTTTGTGTAATACTATTTCGAAAATCCTCGATGTACGGGTGCTTAAATTTCCACTGACTTACATAGTTGCGCATGCATTGCAAAAAGAGTGAATCACCCAAATAATACTGTAAATTATACAGCATGGTAGCTGTTTTGTAGTAAACGTGTCGATAACCGCCGCCATGCCCCGTTGCCGAATGAAAATCATCAGAATGGGTTTCAAGTATTTCATCTTTACCCTCGATGGCATCGTCCATATACCCCATGAAAGCACGCCGAAGCTCAGGTTGTTTTTCTTTGCTTAGTTTTCGCATGCACCATGCAGTTAGAAACTGTGTAAACCCTTCGTCTAATGCCGCACGGTAGGTTTCGTTGGAACCAATCATGCCAAAGAACCAATTGTGTCCAACTTCATGCGCAATCAGGGCTTGGTGGCCTGGATAGGTACCCCCATCGAGGGTAATCATGGGATATTCCATTCCATCTGCAGCATCTGCGCAAACAATTTTTGGATATTCGTATAACCCAAAGTCACGGCTATACGTTGCAATAACATTGGCAGTGTATTGAGCAGTTTGTTGCCAAGCTGAGGCATTATTTTCTTGTGCCAGAGCAATACACTTGATGCCATTCCATTCCACTTCTCTTATGCGGTAACTTGGGTCGGCAGTAAAAGCAAAATCATGGACATTGTTGGCATGGTATTGCCATATTTTCCTTTTGGATGAGGGAGGAATAACCACTGATGGTTGAGCATTTAATGGGGTATTTTTGAAATTTGACAAATCAAGTTTACGTCTCAACTCGCTGGGCATGGCCACACTTTCATTTACGAGTAATCCGGTTGCTTCAACAATATATTGTTCAGGAAGGCTAAGTTGTATATCAAACGAACCAAAATCCCCATAAAATTCTTTCTCTAAATGTTGGGCCGTTTCCCAGGTAAATTTTTTATCATATACAGCGATGCGTGGGTACCAATGCACGCCATTAAAGTGTTTATAGCCATGGTGGTTGTAAACTTTCATTCGTCTGCGAATGGTTCCGCGGTCGAAATACGTTTTAAATCGAATTATAAATGTAATACTGTCTCCAGATTTTAATATTTTGGGTAAAAAAACACGCATGATGGTATTGTTGATGGTATACAAGTAGGTATTTCCAATGCTCTTTTGTCCGCTTGCAATAAAACCGGCTTCAGCAGTTTTAGAGGAATCCAATTGAAAAGATGTAGCAAGGGTTGTATAGTTATTTAACACTCTCGGGGTTTCTTCGTCTGGATGTTGGATAGCCAAATACGAAATTTCGGTTCCTTTTTTTTGTGCTTCGTAATGTCCAAAGGAAACGGGTATTTTATTATTTTTATAGAGCTCGTCGGTGAGTGATCCAGGTTGAACGGAATTCTGGTAGAGATGAAAATACACCTCAGTTATTTCGTTGGGTGAGTTGTTGTAATACGTAAGACTTTCATTTCCGTATAGAACTTCTGCAGAATCATCCAGTGACGCATTGATAGTATAGTATACATCTTGCTGCCAATAGTCTGATGTGGCATTGCGAAGTTTCCAATAATTTTTATTTTTTGGACTGCGATGCGAATTTCCGATGGAGGATTTTTTATCATCCAAAAAAGGTTTTTGTTCTTCGTAAAATTGCGCAAATACAGTATTGAATCCAACAAAAAAACCCAAAATAAAAAATCGCATTATTGTTAAAAATTGCATCACACAAAGATAAGGCTATTCATAAAATCTGTGGGGTTCCATTTAAGGGTAGTAATATTTCTTAGAATACCGAATATACAGTATAAAATCTTTCACAAAAAAAGCCACCTCAGGGGTGGCTTTTTTTGAATGATAAAAAGTATTAATAGAATAATTTAAAGTCTACACGACGATTTTTGGCTTGTCCTTGCTTGGTTTTATTGTCGGCCAAAGGCATTTCTTGACCAAATCCAACAGTCGTCATACGGGATTCAGCCACACCCCCAGCGGAGAGATAGCGTTTAACGGCCTCTGCGCGATCGGTGCTTAGTTTTTTGTTTGATTCGGGGGTACCAATGTTATCAGTATTGCCCTGAATTTCAACGCTTGAACCTGGGTATTTGTTGAGCAACAAAGCCAAATCATCCAGACTCTTGAATGATTCATTCGTAATAATAGCTTTTCCTGTTTCAAAATTGATTCCTTTGGCTGCCAAAGCAATTTTTACTATTACAGCTTTTTCAATTTCAGGGCAACCTTTGTTTGCAATCGAACCTTTGACGTCAGGACATTTATCGGTATTGTTAAATACACCATCACCGTCAGAATCGGGGCAGCCTTCACCGGCAATTAGGCCAAACAATGTTGGGCATTTGTCTTTTGCATCTTCCACACCGTCATTATCGGTATCAGGGCAACCACCAAATGCGGGCAAACCAGCAATGGTTGGGCATTTGTCATTATTGTCTGAAACACCATCTTGATCCGTATCAGGACAGCCATTGAATTTTGCATCACCTGCTTGATTTGGGCAAACATCTAATTTATCTTGAATGCCATCACCATCACTATCAGGACAACCATTGAAGGCAACAGTTCCTTTTGCATCAGGGCATTTGTCATCGGCATCAAGCACGCCATCGCCATCGGAATCTGCGGGACAACCCACGCTGTCAACATAGCGACGATATTTAACCTCTGTTTTCTTACACAAGTCATATTTGTTAGGAACACCATCTTCGTCTTCGTCTTTCATCTTCTTCGGACCTGAGCTCATGCCTTCTCCGATGGCATAGGTAACTCCCAGAGCATGCAGTGCCCAAAGATCATTGGAACGCCATAGTTTGTGGGTATATACAGTCACGGGATCAGGGGAGCCACCAAAAGCGCCATCCCACATATCACTCATTGTATAAGTGGCTGTAAAACTGTAGCGAAGACCAATGCGTTCAGAAATATAAAAATTAATTCCAAGTGCACCCTGAACAGCAGCACCGATATCAGTCATAGACTTCTTTTTGGTTACATCGGCATAAAATTCATCTTGTACATATGGAGCAGGTCCCCATTTGGTTTGGCTATGTGCGTAGAATCCACCCACACCCAATTGAATGTAAGGTGCAACTTTTGCATCTTCAGAAAGCAAGCTTCCGTTGTTAAACTTGTAACGAGCACCTACTGTGAGGTCCATGATATTCGCTCGAAAAGACTGCCATTGGTATTCTGTACGCAGGTTCCAATCAGACCATTTGCGAGAAAATCCCAAATCTCCAAAACTAAAGTTACTCACCATATCCAAGGCTGGATTCAAGTAATAAGCGAAGTTGATTTGTCCCCCTTGGTAATCAGGTCTTTTCGAGAAACCGACGGAAGAACCCATATCACCCAAATACTCACGAAGTCCACCACTAAACTCAAGTGAGTGTGTACCTGGAGATTGCGCTATTAAAGGCGCAGTAAAAAGAGATGCTATCGTAGCGAAAAATGTTGATTTAAAGTAGTTTTTTTGCATAGTATTGAATTAGTTACAAGACAGTGAAGTTGACAAATATAGGGATGAGACACACAAAAAAAAGAGTTTGTCTAAAAAAAATTTTTTTTCTTTGGCTAAATCCTGCGTCAAATCCAAAGTTATTAATTGTAAACGCTCAATGCATTGCCGGAACGTTGGATTGTGTATTGCCCTAATCGGCCGCGAGCTTCGCCTTCCGTTGGATAACCGCCAAAAGTATATTTTGATTTGCAGCAAGGTAGAAATCCACTGGAATTCTGGCTTCCACAACGAAGTTGAATTGAAATAGAATCAGCCCATATTTTTGAACAGGCATTCGTTGGCTCAAAGGCACAACCCCTTTCAAAGGCGTACCAATTGTCATCGTAATCGTGAATCACCAAAACCCCTTTTATGCCACCTTCAAAATACGAATAGCTTCCGGGATTAATCAAATGCATGTAGGAAGGAAGATTAAGGTCAATGTTGATGGAAACAATACCCATAGGAATTTTTTCTGTAGCAGACTGGTTTGAGTCACACGATGAGCCAAAAATTGTCAACGAAAGGCATAATATAATTGCCTTCCTCCAAACACCCATTGGGTAATATCTTCCGTTTATTTTTTTTTGAAGCATAGACCTTTTTTTGCAACAATTTCTCAGTCTTGCGTTATGGGTATTGGTAAAAACCGCGCTTGGTTTTTCTTCCGTGGTGCCCTGCATTGACTTTTTGTTGCTGGATACGGTTGGGTTGAAATTTAGTATCAAAATGAAACTGTTTGAATAGAGAACTTGTTACCGCAAAATTTGTATCTACACCAATAAGATCCATGAGTTTAAAGGGACCCATTTTAAATCCAGTTTGTTCCATTAGCAAATCAATGCTTTCAATTCCTGCCACATTCTCTTCTAAAATCTTGAGAGATTCCACATAATAGTGTCGGGCTACTCGGTTAACAATAAACCCGGGTGAATCAGCGACCAATACTGCGGTTTTCCCTAGCGACTTTGTCCACAGTAAAGATTGTTGGGTAATCTTGGGGTCTGTTGAATAGCCTGGGACAATTTCTACCAATTTCATGATGTGCGCTGGATTAAAAAAGTGGATTCCTATTATGCGTTCGGCATGTTTTAATGGGGCCGCTATCTGGGTAATGGGAATGCTGGATGTATTTGTCGCAAAAATGCTGTCCAACGAATTAATACTTTCCAGGTAAAGAAATAACTCTTGTTTGCTTTCTATGTTTTCTTGAATGGCTTCTATGATTAATTCGGCTTTTACGTCTTCTCTATTCTCGGTAATTCTCAGCAATGAAAAAGCCTTTTCAGTCATTTCTTGTGATGACTTTCCCTTGGCTACCGACAACTGCAATTGGGCTTGGATATACTGTAAACCGTTTTCTAATGCAGCAGTATGCATATCGAAAAGCAGGGTTGGATATCCAGATTGAATGCAGGCAAGCGCAATGCCAGAACCCATAACACCTGCTCCAATAACAGCGACGTTTTTCATATTTCGAAGATACGAACTTTATCTTTGCTTAATGATTGCGTAGCCAACGTTCGGGATTTTGTTTTTCTTGGCCATGCCACACTTGAAATTGTAAAATAGACTGGCCTTCTTCGTCTGTCATAACTTTTCCCAGGTGTTGTTGTGTTCGAATGAGTTGTCCTTTTTGAACGACTACCAAGGAAAGTCTTGAATAAACCGTAAAATATTCCCCATGATTCACCAATACTGCCTGGCCCTGACCCGGGATAGAAAGGATGGCACTAACAGTACCTTCAAAAACTGCACTGGCCATTGCGCCTTTTTGAGATGTTATATCTATGCCGTTATTTACTGTTGTAATACCTGCCAAATCTGGATGTTCGTGCACTCCAAAAGTTTGTGATATAAACCCTTTTTCGAGAGGCCAGGGCAATGATCCAATATTTTTTGAAAACGAACCACCAATTATTTTTGAAGAAACTTTTGGCAGCGTCTCTTTGGTGGCAACTGTATTTTTTTGTCCGGAAGGTTTTTGTTTTTCTTCGGGTTTTATTTTTGATGCGCTCGCCTCGGCTCTCGCCAGTCGCTTTCGTTCAGCATCAATTTCCTTGGCTATCAAGCGGCTTATTTCATTGTTTAATTTTGAAATGGCGCGCTCGTTTTCGCGAATGTGTTCACGCAATTCTTTCTCCCTACCACTCAATTCTCCCAAGAGTATTTGCTTGGAATATTTATCTTTTTCCAATTCCTTGGACTCTTGTTTATTTTCGCCCATCAATTCAGACTTTTCGCGTTTTACAAATTCGAGTTGTGTAATAATTTTTCCCAATTCGTTGGCTTGAGCCAATATAGTGGCAATCTGAAATGAACGATAACCTGATATTTTCTTTAAATATTTCCATCTTCTCATGGCTTGCGAAATAGATTGAGATGAAAAAATAAACGATATCTCGCGCCCGCTCTTTCGAGTTTTGTATGCTTTTATAAGGGTTTTATTCAGTATTAATTTCTGCTGGTCATATTCACGCTTTAGACTATCATTGTACTTTTGCTTTTGGATCAATTCATTGTTTACAGTTCGTATTTCGATTCCAAGACCGTGAATCAAAACCTGCCTTTGGTGAATGATTTGATTGAGGGAATTGAGTTTGTTCAGGGTATTTTTTTTCTCTTTTTGGGTGGTAGTGAGAATTTTTTTTTGCGCAGAAATCTCACGTTGCATTTTTTTTCTGCTGGTCTCTAATTGTTTTCTAGATTGAGCAGCAATGGGCGTCCAATGGAGTCCCAACACTATGAAAAAAAATATAAATAAATGCTTCAAGGTTGGTCTGTATTCACTTTAATGTAGTTACTACTTACGCTGAAAGGATACGAAGTTATAGCTTCTCCATGAAGGGTTTTTAACGACATTGTTAGGTGTGCATTTTCTTGCTCACTTTTGATGGCCAAATCAATTGTATACGGAATTTGTGACGGTGGAGAAAAATCAGCGACACCGAGTTCCAAGAATCCCAAACCTGCCCAATCGCTATTGGTAATCGTGATACTTGATGGAGGTGTTTCAGAAACAATTAAGGATTGCAGTATGTGCATTAACATAGTTCCTTGAGGGGTTTTAGATTTACCAACGGTACTTTCTATAGTAATGCGATCAATTTTTCGCAAGTAGCTTGTACCACCCAAATTTTGTCTAAAAGAATCGGCAGAATCTGTGAACGATTGTCCCAAAAAAAGCTGTTGAAATTCATGAAGCCCAAATGGAATACCCAGCATTTTGGCGAGGGTTGATTTGGGTAATTCATAGTAATTTTTTTTGTATAAGTCCAGAACTTTTAAGGTATCATTTACCATGACGCCTTTTAGTATTTGTATTCCCATTACTGCACGAACACTAAACCAAAGAATACTGTCCCGTTTCATTCTGATGCTAAGATCTCCCTCAAGGCTTTCGTTATTTCGTTCAAGCCTCAAGTCATACCTTGCCGTGGCATTTTCCCAACGCACTGGGTCACGATCAATGGGTATTTTTGGGGTTGCTTGGTTTATAGTTGGCATGTCACCCAAAGACTGGGAAAACCCCCAACACGGGAGAAAAAAAAATACCATTGTCAAAACAGAAATCTGGCTGCGTGTTTTGGTGAGGTTTGTATTCATTGTTTAGTTCTGTGGTAGGACAATATTCAAATTGCGTGCCCTTTTTTTCAATTCGTATAAAATGTCTAAATTACCTGTTTTTTCGGCGGTTTCTATGGCAAATGAATAATCATTTTCGTATAAATTGGTCCACAAAGGGTCGCTTGAGATTAAATAGTCCCAGTTTTTCCATGCATCACTCCAAAGGCCCATTTTTGTTTGGTTGAGTGCTATTAATCGAGTATACTCCAGCCGCATGAAAGTGTTATTGTCTGCATTGAAATTTTTGTTTAACAACGATAGAGAGTTTGAATAATCTGCAACAAGGTATTTTTTGTATGCGCTGATCAATGCTTCTCCAGAAAAAATCGCAGCTTGTATTTCTATTGAATCGAGTTGTGCTTGCATTTCAGGGACGTCCATAATGCCAGCAGCTTTTTTAAACAGTGCGTAGTTTAGGGCAAGTCGGGTTTTGGCATTTGGTGGTAGTATCAATGCAGATGAATTAACGTTCGGTTGTTTTTTCGACTGACTTTGTAATAATTGCGCCTCTTCCCAAACCAGTATGTCAGCTGAAAGGGGTTTATTTTGCAGGCGTAAACCTTCGCTTTTGTATTTTACAATTAATGCTGAAAGACCAAAATGCACTGCCCATGTATCGCAAAAACCGATTAGATTTTCAGCTTGATCACTCAGATCCTCATAGTCTTGGATATTTTCGCAAAGTTTTAAATAACCTTCAGCAGCAGTTTCATGAAATGTCCAGGAATGCGGATTCCGATGAACCAATTCTACAAATGCAATTGTCGCCTCTTCCCAATTGTTGTTAATGGTCAAAAGTGTAGCGTAATGGAATAAAAAATCCTCATTTTCGGGCTCAATTCTCACTGCCTCACTGCTGTAATAAATAGCCAAATCATAGTCTTTTTTGTGGGTAGTGCGTGTAGTCTTGAAAAGAGAATGGGCAGTATCGTCCTTTTGAACCGGGTAGTCTAGTGCTGCGATACAGGACAAACGAAAATAGCTTGCACCAAGAAAAGATGTAGATGAAATCGTTTTTTCTGCATCATCTAATGTGTTAATTAGCGATTCAAAGCTCTTGGCTGCACTCGAAAATTGTCCGTTTTGGTAATGGTTTTCGGCTGTGTAATAGTCTTGAAGGATTGATTCTGGTTTTGATGGATCATTTGGTTGATCCAATTGCCCAGTTTGGGCATTGCTTGCCAATGCAGTGAAAACAAAAACAAGGAGTATCACGCAAGATTTACAAGCGGGGGAAGAAAGCAAAATTTCTTCCAATCGGAGAAAACAGGCATTTCCAGTTAGCCTATAAAACTGAAATCGCCAATGCTGTATTCTCGGCTGGGCAAGTTTTGCCCATTGATGCAAACGTGATTTCCAATCATAGAGTCGTGACAATTGAAATGGCTGAGCATGCATGTTTCTTGTATTATGCTATTGCTTATTGTACAATGGTCCATTTCGGTGTTGTTCCCAATACTAGCGAAGGGGCCTATTGTGCAATGATTCAAAGATACATTTTCCCCAATGAAGCAGGGTTCAATAATAGTTACTGTAGGATTATAATGCGTTTTATTTGCATTAAATTTTTCAGTATTGTTAGCCAATACACGTTGATTGGTAAATACGGTGGCGGTGAAATTGCCACAGTCTAGCCACTCATCTACTGCCCCAGGTACAAATTGCATACCCTTATTTTTCATATTTTCCATGGCGTTGGTCAGTTGGTATTCCCCTTTTTCGAGAATATCGTGATCTACCAAAAACTGTAATTCCAATGCCAATGTTTCGCCACTCTTAAAATAATAAATGCCAATGATGGCCAAGTCTGAAACAAATGTTTCGGGCTTTTCAATAAAGTCGGTAATCACATTATTCTGATCGAATTTAACAACCCCAAACGAACTTGGATTACTCACTTTATGAACCCAGATTACACCATCTTTAGCTTTGTCAAGGTTAAAGTTACTGCGAAAAAGAGTATCTGCAAAGGCTACAATTACATTGCCTTTCAGGCATTCTCGGGCACACAAAATAGCGTGTCCAGTTCCCAGTGCGATGTCTTGATAGAAAATTTTTCCTTGTGCACCCACACTATCAGCAATTGAGAGTAGTTCATTTTCTATTTCTATACCCACGTTGCCCACCACAAAACCAATTTCATCAATGGGTTCTCCACACACTTTGGCAATATCGCTTACCAGCCAGTGAACAATAGATTTTCCAGCAACTTTGATAAGCGGTTTGGGCGTGGTTAGGGTATGGGGCCGCATGCGTTTTCCCATTCCGGCCATGGGTATGATAAGTCTCATTTGGTCGACATATTTCTATTAAATACAGTTCTTTGAAAGTGCTTCAAAGTTAATGAACTATAATGAATTTAGCGTTGATATTAGGTTTTTCCTGTGCTTCCATAAGCTCCTTGGCCTCTTTCAGTTTCAGAGAGAGAGCTTGTTTCCAACCATTGAACGGTGCAGTGTTCTGCAACAATTAATTGGGCTATCCGGTCTCCATTGTGAATGGAAAAAGTATCAGATCCGTGGTTTATCAAAAGCACTTTGATTTCTCCCCTGAAATCTGAATCTATAGTCCCAGGGCTATTTAAAACGGTAATTCCATGGCTAAAAGCAAGTCCACTTCTCGGTCTTACTTGGGCTTCAAATCCTGTGGGAAGCTCAATATACAATCCCGTGGGTATAAGCATGCGCTCGCCAGCGCCCAATAACGTTTCTGTTTTCAGATGGGCATGCAAATCCATGCCTGCACTTTGGGGTGTTTGGTAAGTTGGAATTGCATGTCCAGAGAGGTTAACGATTTTAACGGGTACCATTTTTTTTCTGTTGAAATTTTTCGATGTAAACGATTGTCATTGCGAAAAGTAAGGGGAGTAATAATAAAAATAATTTTGGCAAATCTGGCAATAAGTGGTTGAGCAATAAAACGGGGAGAATTGCCATTGCCAATACCCCAAGTATTAGTTTGGTCTGATAGGGAACTGGGTAATACCGCTGTCCGAACAAATAACCCAGAATTACCAGGCTTCCATAGGCTGCTAAGGTAACATAGGCCGATGCAACAAAACCATACAAGGGGATAAAAATCAAGTTTCCAAAAATGGTAATACATGCTCCAGCGAGCGCAATCAGAGCACCAAGCCGGGTTTTGCCAGTAAGTTTATACCAAATACTGAGGTTGTAGTAAATACCTAGGCAAAGATTTGCAGCCAATAGTATGGGTACAACTGAAAGACCACGTAAATCATGGTAATACAGCGGTTTTCTGAGTAATAAAGGGGCAAGCCATGGCAAACACACCAGTGTTAAAAGATAAATACCTCCCGTTACGTATACAAAATAACGCATTACCAGAGCATAGGTTTGGGGAGCATCCGTATCCGATGCTTTACCAAAAAAAAATGGCTCTGCCGCAAATCGAAAGGCCTGAATAAACAAGGTTAATACCAAACTTAATTTGTAGAATGCGCTGTAAATACCAATATCAGCGTCAGCGGTGTTCGTGGGTAAAAGTTCTTTTAATAAAATCCTGTCTAAGGTTTCGTTAACCATACCGGCCAAACCAACCAGAACCAGTGGCAAAGAGTAAACGAGCATTTTTTTTGTAAGTAAAGCATCAAATCCCCATTTTAGGTTACGCCATATTTTTCCCATGAGGGGCAGCACAATGAGAGAGGCCAAAAGGTTGGAAATAAATATATTTTCAATCATTTCGGATGATTCAGATTGCTTGGCAAACCAAAGACCAATTCTATCCCAAGTTTCGGGATGGATTCCCATTAAGGGTTCTGTTTTCCCAATAAAGGTGGCTAGAAAGGGGCAACCCAAGAAGAAAAAAAGATTGGCGCAGATGTTTACTCCAATATTTGAGTAGCGTATCCATGCAAATGTCCAAGGTTTCTCTTGTTGTCTAAGCCATGCAAATCCCAGAGACGTTATGGCGTCTGCTGCCAATATGATGGCAAAATACTGGGCAAATTGAGGATAATTTGGATAGCCAATAAAAGTCATAATCTGTTTTGCAAAACACAGGGAGACAATCAATGCAATGACACCACTAAAAAACAAAAAATACACAGCCGACGAGAGCACCTTTTCGGGCTCTTTGCTATGGCGAGAGAATTGAAAAAATGCTGTTTCTAAACCAGCAGCAAAAATGATGGCTAGAAAACTGGAATAAGTAAACATTACACTAACCAGACCATAATCTGCAGAACCCCCCAATTTAGAGAGATAAAGCGGGACCAATAAAAAATTTAAAAACCTGCCAAGCATAGTGCTTAAACCATACACGGCTGTTTGTGAAGCCAATTTTTTAATGACACCCATAATGCGAAGATAGTGGATTGAAATTACCCTTGTTATGGGGGTATCGCGTTTGATTTTGGCAGTGAAAATGTTTTTTTGTAGTCATTGCCTATTCAAGTATTGGGTTTTTAAATACCTAGAATTAAATCTATGCTCTAGGGCATGATTGGATGTATAATGTTTTGGTTTTTTCCGTTGAGTGGAAATCAACTTTCGGTTTTTAGAATTTCGCTTTATTTTTTCTGGGGTGGTTGTGGGTTGAAATGAACAAAGTATTCGATGGCCATCGGGCCTTTATTAAACAACAAATCAATGATGGATACGCCCGATCGAAAACCATGTTTTTGTTCAAAAACTTGCGAATAACTTGGGATTGTTAGAGAGCGAATGTTTTGTTCATAGGCTTCCTGGGACATGCTATTACTTTGAAAATCTTTGATATTTTGGGGTGTGAGAATCCATTCAATAGGCAAAGAGTGCAAACCCAAATTGGCATGTAATAATGGAATTAGTTTTTTTGATAATTCGCCGATTGTAGCGGGAAATGAATCAAAAATTTTCCAAAATTGGTAGTCGTAGTACTCAAAAAAAGGCGATTTACCGTAGGCTGTTTGCCAGGCTTGTTTGTGGTTTTTTACCCAAGATTGCGTGTAATCGATACGGGCTTCATGTAGCGACAAACCACGGTATTCATGGTGAATCGGTATACTCAAAGTTTGTAAGGAGTTTGGTCCGGCAATAACATACCGACTTCGCAGGCTTTGCTTGGAAAATAATTCATTGTCATTCACACGAAAAACCCCTTGTGTAATCCCCAAAACATACCAATGAATGGGTGGAAGAATGAAAAAGGGCAATAGTAACGGAGCTGTTTGCTCTGCATTGTGAATGGGCATCGAGCTTTGCTGCTTGATAATCATGGGCGAGGGCAGAATAAAAACACCCTTTCTACGGGTAATTTGTCTTGGCAAATCTCTAACAATGAAAGAAATGATAGTTGCAAGATAGGATGTTTTTTATTGGGAAATATTTCGGCCAGTGGTTTCAAAACAAAGCGTCGTTCATGTAAAAAAGGATGTGGCAATATGAGTAGGGGGTGCTTGAGTATACAATTGTTGTATAACAATACGTCGATATCAATCGTTCTTGGACCCCACTTCTCCATTCTTTTCCTTCCCATTTCCCTTTCTATTTGTAGGCATTTTTGCATTACTTGAATAGGGCTAAAAGGAGTTTTTATAGCAATGACTTGGTTTATAAATGCCGCTTGATCTGTAATTCCCCATGCTGCAGTTTGGTAAAGGTTTGAACACATGTAAATTTCCCCCAAGTGGATTCCAATATTTTCTTGTGCAATGGATAAATAACGCAGTCGGTTACCCATATTCCCACCCAATCCTAAAACGACAGTATTTTCGAGTTTTTTCACGTTTGCGAAGATAAACAGAAGCAGACAATTCTTAAGGACACCCTGTAATGGGTGAATTTTGAGCCTAACCCCATTATGCGTATTTTTGTGTGTAACTATGAAATCATATATCACAATCCTAACGAGCATTTTATTTATCGGAAGTGGAATGGCCCAACAAAGAATTTCGGGATTTAATATCGTCAAAACGCCCTCGTGGGAAATGCGTAAATACAACAATGACCCCCTCAATGTTCGTTATTATACCTTCCAAAACGGACTTACCTTGTTAACATCAAATCAAAAAGCATCACCCCGAATCTATACAATGATTGCAGTGAAAACAGGATCAAAAAATGACCCTTCAAGCAATACTGGTCTTGCACATTATCTGGAGCACATGCTGTTCAAGGGAACCGACCAATACGGCAGTTTGGATTGGAGTAAAGAAGAACCTTTGTTAATGCAAATTGATGCATTGTATGGCCGGTACAATCAAAGCTCAGATACCGCAATGCGAAAGGCGATTTACCACGAAATTGACAGTATTAGCCAGTTGGCCGCAAAATTTGCCATTGCCAATGAATACGATAAAATGTGTCAGGCATTGGGAGCGGAGGGAACCAACGCCTTTACTTCTTATGATGAAACAGTATACATCAATGATATCCCTTCAAACAATGTCAGCAAATGGCTATCATTAGAATCTGAGCGATTCCGAAAGCCTGTTTTACGTTTGTTTCATACGGAATTAGAGGCTGTTTATGAAGAGAAAAATATTTCTTTAGACCGAGATCAGGAGAAGGTCTATGAAATGCTGGACGCGGAATTGTTTAAGAAACACAATTATGGTTTACAAACCACCATTGGTTCTATTGCGCATTTAAAGAATCCCAATTTGGAAGCCATTCGCAATTATTATAAAGAGTATTATGTTCCCAATAACATGGCTATTATAATGAGTGGTGATTTTAATCCCGACTCAGTAGCCAATGAAGTGGCGCAGAAGTTTAATTATATGCAACACTCGGATGTTACCAACTATGTTTACGAGCAGGAAGAACCGCGCAATATTGAGCGTTCATTTGAGGTTACAGGTGAAGATGCAGAAAACATTACAATCGGCTTTAGGATTCCAGCTGTAGGAACCCAGGAAGCAAGGGCTGCAAGGTTAATCGATTTGTTGTTAAACAATAGTACTGCAGGCTTAATTGATTTGAATTTGGTTAAGCAGCAGAAGGTTCTGGCTGCCAATAGCGGGGTTGAATTGCGCAATGATTACGGGGTATTTTTATTAACCGGAAAGCCCAAAGAAGGCCAAAAGTTAGAGGATGTAAAAGATTTATTACTGGGTGAATTGGAGAAAATTCGACTTGGCAATTTTGATGAACAAATGCTCAAGTCCATCATCTTAAACGAAGAAATTCAAAAAATCAGGCAGTTTAAAGACAATACCAGTCGATGTTTTTTTCTGAAGGATGCCTTTATACAAAATATTGATTACCGCGATGCTTTCAATGAATTGGCTGATATGCAGACGATGACCAAGGAGTATATTGTTGACTTTGCCAACGAAGTTTTAAATAGAGATAGAGTGGTTATATACAAACGAAAGGGTGAGCCATTGGCTGCAGAAAAAATTAACAAGCCTGAAATTCATCCTGTAGAATTAAATCGTGACAAAGAAAGTGGATTTCTAAGAAATTGGCTGGCAATCCCAACTGTGGCTATAAAACCGGAAGTTGTTGCATTAAGCAGCGCAATTCAGACCCAGCATGTTGGTCCGGCTAATTTAAGATATGTAAAAAACGAGAACAATAGGCTATTCAATTTGGACTATCGCTATGACATTGGAAAATGGCATAATAAGTCATTGGTATTGGTTTCACCATATTTAAAATTGGTGGGGACGGATGCGTATACAGCTGAAGAGATTAGCAAAACATTCTATAGATGGGGCTGTAATTTTATTGCAATGGAAGGCAATACAAACTTTGTGGTTAACGTGAGTGGCCCGGAGGAGTTTTTTGATTCAGCAGTATGTCTATTGGATAAAATGTTGTCAAATCCTACAATAGATGAGGCAGTTTTTTCAGCGATGATTGACGATATTTTGAAAAATCGCACGGATGCTAAATCCAATCCAAATAGCATTCGAAGGGCCCTTTCACAGTATGCAATGTATGGATCAAAAAATCCTACTACTTGGATGTTGAACAATAATGAGTTAAAAAAGATGCGGGCTGCCGATGTGGTTCTTTTGATTAAGGGATTGAAATCCATACAACACAGTATCAATTATTTTGGACAAAGAGATTTGCCATCTGTTGCCAAAACCTTGTCAAAATTCCATAGTTTGCCCACGGTAACAAATACTGCTAAGCCCGAAAGCGCATTTAGTATGCATAAATTTAAATCTGTGAATCAACTCTTTGTCGAACAAGAATTAAGCACACCAACGGTATATTTTGTTCATTATAACCAAGTTCAGGCATCTATTAATTGGTTTTATAAAGGAGCGGTTTTGAACGAAGCCGATTTGCCGATTATCACAGCATTCAATCAATATTTTGGGGGGGACATGAGCAGTGTTGTTTTCCAAAATATTCGAGAATCCAAGGCCCTTGCCTACAGTACATATGCCATGTACTCTTTGCCTTCAATGAAAGGAAAACACTATATTATGACTGGATTTGTGGGTACCCAAGCCGACAAATTTCATGATGCCATTGGCGCAATGAATGAATTGTTGCAAGACTTGCCTCAAAACGCGCGCATATTTGAATTGGCGAAGGAGAGTATTGTTAAGCGTATTGAAACCAATAGATTGTCTCCAGAGGATTATCTGGGAGCATATTACCAGGCGCTCGAAATGGGGTTTAGTCTCTCTTATCCCAATATGGTTATGTATCATGCCGTTCCAACTATGACCATGTCCGATATTACCCAATTTCACACAAACAATGTGCGTTCTAAGCCCTATATCATGTCGGTTATAGGGAGCGATAAGCGATTGAGTAAAAGTGATCTTGGCAGGTATGGGAAAGTAGTAAATTTGACATTAGAAGATATCTTTGGCTATTAATGCATATTTCTGATGGTGCCTAGTTACAGTATATCCAATCGTAAATGAGCAACCCCATTTGTATATTTATACCTTCAGGTGCCGGTGCACCGGGTTTTGCGGGTATAATTCGCTGTTTGCGAGAGCAAATTTCTTGGCGCATAATTGCAGGAGATACCAACCCATTGGCCTATGGCCAAGCCCTGGCAGATGTATTTATCCAAATGCCTGCATCCAATGACGAATCATTTTTTATTGACGAAGTTATAGCTGTTTGCAACAAGGAAAAGGTAAATATAGTGCTACCCATCACGACACGAGAGCTGGAAATTTTGGCGATAAATTCTGACAGAATTCAAAAAGCTGGAGCACAATTGCTTGTCTCTTCAGCCCAGGCCTTGTCAATTGCAAACAACAAAGGGAAACTCTATGAATTTGTAGAAAAATTGCAGTTGCCAATTCCGGAATACCGCATTGTTTCTGATGTTGGCGCGTTTGAAAATGCATCGATAGAATTGGGGATCAAAAGTCGGGAACTTTGTTTTAAACCGGTCTTGGGAAATGGAAGTCGTGGATTTGGAAGAATGGTATTTTCCCAACAAAATCAGACCAATTGGATGGACCAAAAAGCTGGGGTTTTACCCCTTACCCTTGAAGAATGGCTGTTGCGATTACCCAAGCATTGGCATACACCATTATTGCTGAGTCCATTCCTGCCGGGTATAGAATACTCTGTCGATATGCTGTGTAATCAGGGGAAGACCCTTTTGTGCATTCCAAGAACACGTGATAAGATGATTGGAGGAATTAGTGTAGCGGGAAAATTCGAGCAAAACTTTGGTTTGATTGCTTTTTGTATCCAATTGGCAGAAGCACTGCAATTACACGGTCCCATTGGTATGCAATGGAAAGAAGACCAACAAGGTGTGCCTCATCTATTAGAAATTAACCCTCGTCTGCAAGGAACTACCTCTGTAGTTGCATTGGCTGGCGTGAATATCCCGGTTTTGGCGATACAAATGCTGTTGGGAAGCCCTTCTCCAAAGACCGTAATCAACGGCGTATGGGGTAAGAAGTTTGTTCGGTTTTGGGATGAGCGCATAGTGGAGTAAAATTCTTGTTGGCTAATTTTGTCTTTATCAGTATCTTTGCACAATGGATATAAAAAAGCGTAATACCAACGGATACTGGGTACTTTTCATCCTCAGCGGATTGGCACTTACTTACTTTACCCTTTTTTTACCGCAGGCATTTTGGCTTGGATTGCCGACCTTCTTTGGGGGTCTCGCGATGGCCATGGACTGGGTATAATTCCCTATTTTAATTTCAATGTAGAGGTATATAAATTTCTAAACAAAGGAATTTTTACCAGTAAACGCGTAATTTGCACATCATGGTAAATCAATATTGTTACGATTTTGAAAAAGACATTGTAGGTCTCTATGAGCAACTCGAGAAAGCGAAGGAAATTCATGAGAAAGGGAAGACCAACATGTCTGATACGATGGCTTCACTAGAGCTAAAAATAGCGGATACTAAAAATGCAATCTATTCAAATTTAAGCGGTTGGAATAAAGTCCAAATTAGCAGACACGCTGCAAGGCCCTATACTTTAGATTATATCGAAAATATTGCAACCAATTTTATTGAATTACACGGAGATCGACATATCAAAGATGATTTGGCGATGGTGGGCGGGTTTGCCTGTATTGACGGGAATCCGATTATGATTATTGGTCAGCAAAAAGGAAGAAATACCAAACAAAGACAATTGCGCAACTTTGGGATGCCAAATCCAGAAGGGTATAGAAAAGCCCTGCGCTTAATGAAACTAGCAGAAAAATTTAATATACCCATTTTGACCCTTATTGATACACCGGGTGCCTCCCCAGGCTTGGAAGCTGAAGAACGTGGACAGGGAGAAGCAATAGCTCGTAATTTATTGGAGATGAGTGTATTAAAAGTTCCTATTATTTGTATTGTAATTGGCGAAGGTGCCAGCGGTGGTGCATTGGGTATTGGTGTCGGCGACAGGGTTTTGATGATGGAATACACCTGGTACAGTGTTATTTCACCTGAGAGTTGTTCGAGTATTTTGTGGCGAACTTGGGAAATGAAAGAACGAGCTGCGGAGGCCTTGAAGTTGTCAGCCAGTGAAATGTTGGATAACAAATTGGTTGATGGAATAGTGTCAGAACCTTTGGGTGGTGCCCACCACAACCCCGAAAAAGCCTATGCATCTGTAAAAGAAGCGGTTTTGCAATGTTTGGCGGAATTGGTTCCGATGGATGTGGAGGAACGCATACAACAACGCATCAAAAAATTCTCGGGCATGGGCGTATATGTAGAAGGATAATGGTGTGTTGGCTTGACCGTAAAGTTGTTTGATTTGTTTCTATTATACTTCCGTTGATATTCATTTGATTTGGTTTTTCTCCTATACCTTCGCTTTTGTTGTCCATGCATAACAATACACCTATGAAAACCCGAATCACCGAATTATTTGGCGTTGAATACCCCATTGTTCAGGGAGGTATGATATGGTGCAGTGGATGGAAATTGGCCAGTGCAGTTTCCAATGCGGGCGGACTTGGATTGATTGGAAGCGGGAGCATGTACCCTGATGTACTAAAAACGCATATCCAACGTTGTAAGCAAGCAACAAAAAAACCCTTTGGGGTAAATATTCCTCTTATGTATCCTGAGATTGAAAAACACTTGGAGGTTGTTGTTGAAGAAGGTGTTAAAATCATTTTTACCAGTGCGGGAAACCCCTTAAAATATACTTCATGGCTCAAAGACCGGGGCATAACAGTAGTGCATGTAGTGGCAAATGTAAAATTTACCCAAAAATGTGAAGAGGCAGGTGTTGACGCCATCGTAGCCGAGGGATTTGAAGCGGGCGGTCACAATGGAAAGGAAGAAACAACCACCTTGTGTTTGTTGCCCTTACTGAAAGACCACACCAATTTGCCAATAATTGCAGCTGGAGGAATTGGCTGTGGAAGATCTATGGCTGCCGCCTTTTGCTTGGGTGCTGACGGAGTTCAGGTAGGCAGTAGGTTTGCAGCGTCAATAGAAAGCAGTGCCCACGAAGGATTCAAACAAGAAATCATTCGCGCTGGTGATGGTGCTACACAATTAACCCTGAAAGAAATTACCCCGGTACGTGTAATAAAAAATGCTTTTTTTGAACAAATTCAACAAGCCTATAGAGAGGGAGCGGATACAGAAAAATTGAAACAGTTATTGGGGCATGGGAGGGCCAAAAAGGGTATGTTTGAGGGCAAATTATCTGAAGGCGAATTAGAGATTGGACAAATTGCAGCACGTATTTCCGAAATAGAATCGGCACAACAGATTGTTTCAAGCATGGTATTGGAATGTATAGATATTTTCAAAACGATTCATTCTTTAACAAAATAAATAAGTCAGCGGTGGATACAAGCCCAGCATGGAAAGTAATTTATTGTGCCAGTAGGCAAGAAAAGAAAGTTGCGATTAGACTTGAGCAAATGGGCATTGTATATTACATGCCTTTGGTAAAAATGATGCGTCAGTGGAAAGATCGAAAAAAATGGTTGGAAATGCCACTATTTAATGCGTATATTTTTGTTCAACCTACCGAAATTCAGCGTGATCAAATATTACATTTACAGGGTGTTGTGAAGTATATTCGTTACAATGCAAGTGATGCGTTGGTTCGTGACAAGGATATTACATTGATTCGAAGTATTATCAATAAAGGGTATCAACTGAACCATTTCAATGTTGCAACTATTTTGGCTGCTGGTGATTTGGCAGAAGTTATTGAAGGTCCGTTTCAGGGCCAAGAGGTGGAGGTTTTTTATTTGGAGGGAGATTCTTTTGTGGTTGTAAATATTGAAGGAATTAACGCCAGTTATAAAGTAAATTTACCGAGGGAAGTATTAAAATTGAAGACAAAAAATAAAGACCGAGAAAAATCGCTATGGTAGGAAAAAAAATATTGTTGTTATCGCCCCATACAGATGATGGCGAATTGGGTTGTGGGGCAAGTATACGAAAATTTATTGGCCAGGGTAAAACCGTTTATTACGCAGCTTTTAGCGCCTGTGAGCAAAGTGTGTTACCTGAATTTCCCAAGGATATATTGATTCATGAAGTAAAAGAAGCCACGGCTGCTTTGGGAATTCTTCCCGACAATTTATTTTTATTTCACTACGAGGTTCGCACATTCAATTATCACCGCCAAGCTATTTTGGATGATTTGATTTCTTTGCGAGAGACATTGAAGCCCGATACCGTCTTGATGCCATGTCTGCATGATATCCACCAAGACCACAAAACAATGGCTGAGGAAGCACTTCGCGCTTTTAAGTTTGGGAATATTTTTTCGTATGAATTGCCTTGGAATAATTTAAATTTTAATACGGCTGCTTTTGAGGTGGTGAGTGAAGAGGATGCAAAGTGCAAGGCAAATGCATTGAGCAAATACAAGAGCCAAGCCCATCGTCCCTATGCAAATGAAGAATTTTTGCGCAGTCAGTTGCGCATGCGGGGAGTGCAAATTTCACGGAGATATGCCGAAGCTTTCGAGGTGGTTCGGATCATTTCGGAATAAATTTTGAGAACCAAACAAGTAAACCTACTGGGTGGGGTTCGCATTTGTTTTTTTGGCATTGAAAAAATTTACCAATGAGCGAATTCTGTTATTCGAGAATACCAGACCTTGGAGCTTTTTTACTAATTTTGCATCGCATGGAAGTTATAGAACAGGTAATGTTTGTATTTGTACTATGCATTGGCATTGCAATTTTTACCAAACGGGTACAATTTATTCGCCGCAATATTTTTCTCGGCCGCAAATTAGATTTAAGCAATAATCCGCTAGCCCGTTGGAAGCAATTGGTATTTGTGGCATTGGGACAGAGTAAAATGGTGCTGCGTCCTATTGCAGGTTTTTTTCACATACTTATTTATGCAGGCTTTGTCCTTATCAATATTGAGGTATTGGAGATTTTGATAGATGGACTTTTGGGCACCCACAGATTTTTTGAACCATATCTTGGATCCTTATACAACTGGGCAATAGGCTTTTTTGAGATTTTGGCAGCGGGGGTTATTGTGGCTTGTTTGGTTTTTTTAGGCCGTCGGTTCATAACACAGTTGCCCCGATTAAATATGCCAGAATTGAAGGGTTGGCCAACAATAGATGCGACCGTTATTTTGGTTGTTGAGATTCTGTTGATGTTGGCTTTGTTAAATATGAATGCAGTTGAGCAAGTTCTGGTCCACAAACATGTTCCGGGATTTGATGCCCATTGCAGTTTTCCAGTAAGTCAATTTTTTGTGGGCTTTTTTCAGGGACTCGAACCCTCTACATTGAAATTATTGGAGCGTTTGTTTTGGTGGTCTCATTTTGTGGGAATCATAATTTTTTTAAATTATGTCCCTTACAGCAAGCATTGGCATATTATTATGAGTTTTCCCAATGTCTACTATACCCCCTTGAAACCCAGGGGTGAATTTGCCAATTTGGAGTATGTAACGACAGAAGTTAAGTTAATGATGGACCCATCAGCGCAGCCCCCAGTGGGGTATGAACCCCCAGCGGGTTTTGGTGCGAAGGATGTTCAAGATCTTAGCTGGAAAAATCTCATGGATGCTTATTCGTGTACCGAGTGTGGAAGATGCAGCAGTGTTTGTCCTGCCACACTTACCGGAAAATTGCTCTCACCCCGTAAGGTGATGATGGATACCCGAGATCGTTTAGAAGAGATGGGTGAAGGCCTCGACCGTTCTATCAAATCTGGAGGCTCTTTATTGGAAAAATTTACGGACGGCAAAGATTTACATTCCTATATCAGTGCCGAAGAATTGTGGGCATGTACGACTTGCAATGCTTGTGTTGACGCCTGTCCAATTAATATTAATCCCTTGGACATTATTGTCCAAATGCGACAATATCAGGTCATGGAAAAAAGCGCTGCACCAGGTGGATTAAACAATATGTTTGGCAATATTGAAAATAATGGCGCACCTTGGCAGTTTAATCAGATGGACAAGGCAAATTGGACAATTAATGAATAAAATATGTTCGTATTTCGATTGTATAACTATTGATAGAAATCTCTCAATTTTTGTAGTATTTTTGAAATATGATGAATAGTCAACATTTATTGTTTTTGGGTTTGGGGTCACAAGAATGGATTTGGATTTTGGTATTGGTTTTATTGCTCTTTGGTGGCAAAAAAATTCCTGAACTTATGCGTGGTTTGGGAAAGGGTGTGCGTGAGTTTCAAGATGCAAAAAACAATCTTGGCGCAGAAGTTCGCAAGGGCATGGATGAAGAATCTAAACCAGAAGAACCAAAACAATCAGAAGAACCAAAAAAAAACAAGGATTAACCTTGGAACACTACAGTCGGATTTCAGCAATTCGAGAAAGCCTGAATTCTGGCCATATTACTTGTGTGGCATTGGTTGAATATTATCTAAAAAATATTGAGGAAAATCGTCATCTTAATGCATTTTTGGAGGTGTGGGCATTGGAATCAAAGACTCGGGCCAAATACATTGATTCTAAGGTTAAGGCGGGAACCGCTGGTCGATTGGCAGGTGTTGTTATCGCCTTAAAAGATGTGTTGGCATACAAAAACCATCGGGTTGGGGCTTCATCCAAAATATTGGAAGGATTTGAATCTTTGTATAATTCGACCGTGGTTCAACGTTTGTTGGATGAGGATGCTATTTTAATTGGTCGAACCAATTGCGACGAATTTGCCATGGGTGCTAGCAATGAAAACAGTGCATTTGGCCCTGTGTTAAACGCCGTTGATTTAACCCGGGTTCCGGGAGGTTCTTCGGGGGGAAGTGCAGTTGCTGTCCAAGCGAAAATGGCCCATGCAGCTTTGGGTAGTGACACGGGGGGGTCAATTCGTCAGCCAGCTTCGTTTACGGGAATTTTTGGATTTAAGCCCACGTATGGCTTGATTTCTAGGTGGGGATTATTGGCCTATGCATCGAGTTTTGACCAAATAGGACCGATGACACAAAGTTTGGAAGATTGTGTACTACTGACAGAAATTATGGCTGGTGCTGATGGTCAGGATGCGAGTATGTATCAACAAAAGGCCATTCCTTACACCAATCCTGTTGCGCCCAAAAAGGCAAAATTTGCTGTAATGAAACAGGGTGTTTTTGGTGAGGGAATAGACGTAGAAATTAAGGCACATATGCTTGAGTTGATTCAAAAACTGGAAGATTCGGGACACGAAATTTCTTATTTTGATTTTCCCTTACTCGATTATTTGGTTCCAACCTATTATGTTTTAACAACGGCAGAGGCTTCGAGTAATTTGTCTCGCTACAGCGGTATGTTGTATGGAAAACGCAGTGCAAATGCGAAAGATTTAGATTCTACCTATACCCTATCGCGCACTGAGGGATTTGGCGAAGAGGTGAAGCGCCGAATTATGCTGGGTACATTTGTTCTCAGTAGTGATCAGTATGATGCGTATTATAATAAAGCCCAGAAAGTTCGGCAGCTCATTCGGATTGAGACAGAAAAGATTTTGCAGAATACGGATGCAATTTTATTGCCAACTACCAGTACGCCGGCCTTTAAATTAGGTGAAAAATCGAGCGATCCAATAGCCATGTATATGGCTGATTTACTGACTGTTCAAGCCAATTTGTCGGGCAACCCATCTCTTTCAATACCTTCGGGAAAAACGCAGGCGGGTCTGCCTTTTGGTGTACAATTGATGACGGGTATTTTGGAAGAACAGAAATTATTTGACTTGTCAAAATTGTTGGAGGACACCCTGGGATGAAATTGAAAAGTACGCTCATCATACTATTGTTTTTGGTTTGCGGCCTGGCTATGGGGCAAAACGATATTCAGTTGCGTTTAAAAACATTAGAGGTTAGGGGATTGCCGTATTTTTATTGTGAAGAAATAGAAACAACAGTCAATGATTGGCTAAAAAACGAAAATGAAAGTACGTCTATTTTTTATGGTCGTTTGCAATATTATGGGGAAAAAATCGAAAGAATTCAAGAGAAATATGGACTTCCATGGTTTGTAAAATATATTCCTGCTGGAAGTTCAGGATTTGAGCCTCGTTACCGCGATGAAAGTGGTGCATCGGGCATCTGGCCTTTGTCATATACAATTGGAAAAAAATACAACCTCAAAGAAGTAGCCTCGTTTGATGAACGCCGTGATCCAGAAAAATCTACAGAGGCAGCTTGTTTGTACCTGCGTGATTTATATCATATTTACGGGGATTGGTTAAAAGTAATTACGGCTTTTCGAATCGGCCCAATTCGTTTGAATCAGGTTATTCATAAATTGGGAGGAGATTTAGAGTTTACCCATATTTATAATGAATTAGAGCCCGAGGAGTGCTTACCAGTGATACAATTTTATGCTGCATTGATGGTTCTTCACCATGCAAAGCAATATGGCATTGAGCCAATTGTTGTAAAAGAAATTGATGCCGTAGAAGTTAAATCGGTTAATACGGTTCTACCCTTTTCAATATTGACCGAAAAATTTGGCTTGAGTTTGTCGGATTTGAGAAGTTTGAATCCGGAATTTCGTGCTGATATGGTTCCGTTTTTGGGCATCCCTTGTAATGTTAAATTGCCTGCCCATATTGCATTGTTGTTCAATGAAAAAAGAGATTCAATAGCCAGCTGGATTACAATTGAGTCGGGGGTGATTCCAGGAATTGTATTGGATACATCAAGCGTCCATAATGGAGATTCTTTAGCGATGGTTGTTGTTGTAAAGTCTGATGTATCTCCCACCGATTCAGCATCTGTAACACACCCTATACCCAAATCTAATTTTGCGGTTGACAATAATAAGAAAACATGGGTGTATTACCGCATAAAATCGGGTGATGCTATTTATACGCTCAGTGATATTTTTGATTGCACGCCCAAGCAATTAACCCATTGGAATTCGCTACGGGGCAATAATTTGAGGGTAGGTTCTATGCTAAAATTTTATGTACCCCTAAAGCGAAACGGATATTATAAAAAATTAAATTCTCTTAGCATCTCCCAAAAACGCAAAATCGCTGGTTCAGATTAATGATAATTCGGTACTATTACATTCTGATGGTTTCTATTTTTTGGGTACAATTTATTGGTGCACAGAGTATTACAGAAGCTCCTAGGCCTCTTTCTATTGCATATACCCCAAAGGAAATAGTCATCGATGGTTTATTAAATGATTCTGCTTGGGTAAGCGCTTTTGTGAATTCCCCAAACCGAAAGTTCACCCAATTTTTTCCTTACGATACATCCAATGCAAATACCAATACCCGCTTTGCTTTTGCTTATAACAACAAATACCTGTATGCGATTTTCATTTGTGAAAATCGCAACCCAGAAAAACGATTTGTTGTGCAAGGACTTAAACGTGATTTTAGCGTAATAAACAATGATGCTGTGGTATTGACTCTCTCGCCATTTAAGGATGGTCAGAACGGGTTTTCATTTGGTGTTACGCCCTACAATTCTCAAAGAGAAGGTTCTGTTGAAGGCGGAGGTGGATTTGGTGTTACAACGGCTTGGGATCAAGTTTGGTTTAGCGAAACACACCAGTTTGATGGTTATTGGGTAGCAGAATTCGCCATTCCTTTGCAAAGTATTCGATTCAGTCCTGGGGTTGATGTTTGGGGCTTTAATGTGGCTCGATTGGATTTTAAAAACAATGAGGTTTCAAATTTTTCTAGGGTGCCCCGAACTTTTAATGTAAGTTCTCTCGTTTTTTGCGATTCTTTTCGTTTTAAGGATGGTAGAAATGAAAAAAAATCCCTCAATTTAGTCTTGATTCCCTACCTCAGTTCTATTGCTTCTCAGGGGTTTCAGGGTAGCCCTATTGCCTGGAAAAATAAGGTATCCAATGCACCCAAATTGGGAATTAACGCCAAATTAGCAGTTACAACTAGTTTAAATTTAGACGTTACAGCAAATCCTGATTTTGCGCAAGTGGATATAGATGAACAGCAAATAAACTTAAGCCAGTACAGTCTTTTTTTTCCTGAAAGAAGACAATTTTTCACTGAAAACAGTGACTTATTTGCCAATTTCGGATTTAGGCAAATCAGGCCTTTTTTTTCTCGAAGAATTGGGATGGGTGAGGGCGGTTCTGTGCCAATTTTGGGTGGTGTGCGCTTGTCGGGAAAGTTGGGTGATGGATTGCGCTTAGGCTTTATGAATATTACTACACAAGCAATGGAAAAAACCGATTTGTCAAAATATGTTCCTATGGTTAACTACACTGTTTTTTCTGTTCAAAAAAAGATATTGGATGCGTCTAACATTGCATTTATATGGGTGAATGATCAATGCTTAGGCCAATCAATCAAACGCTGGGATGTATCGCAGGGAAAAGAAATTATCAGCCCAGATTTTAATACAGTAGTGGGAACGGAGTGTAATTTTTTGTCTAAAACCAATCAATGGATCGGCAAGGCGCTTATTCAAAAATCAATATATCCCGGGATTTTGGCAAACAATGGTTTTGCCCACGCTACTTTTTTGCGTTACCGGGACAACAATTGGCTTGTCATGTGGAATCATGAATATGCAGCCAAAACATTTTTTGCAAGATCAGGTTTTGTTCCTAGAACCGACAATTATGACCCCAAAACGAAACAAATTGTAAAATTAGATTATTGGAGATTAGAGCCAATTTTGACCTATACTTTTTATCCCTCTGGCTCTGGGCGAATAAATAATCATTCGTTTTCAGCATACAATAGTAGTTATTACGATAGCATTTTCAGCATCACTGAGTCATTTACAAAATTGGGCTATAATGTTATTTTTCAGAAGAGTCCTGTTTTTCATTTGTCTCTTCAGCAAAATTATTATCGGCTGTTATTTCCATTTGACCCCTTGGGTAAAAAATACTTTTTTTTGCCGGGAAAATATGAATGGATATCGTTTCATTCTGGGTTTGAATCTAATTCCCGAAAGCCACTCAATGTGACTGTAGATCTTTTAATTGGCGGCTATTTTCAAGGAAAAAAAATAGAGTATAACAATTCTTTAGTATATCGCGTTCCCCGGATAGGTAGACGCCAATTGCCAAAACTGGTAATGTCTGTGAATTGGAGACATATCAATATAAATATGGTTGATAGTGTGAGTGCAAATATCAATTTAGTGGCCTTGAAGACTGAATATAGTGTAAGCACAATTCAATACATTTCGGGATTTTTGCAATACAATACACAAACAGAGAAAATGAATCTAAACATTCGGTTTCAATGGCGATATAGACCAATGAGTGATTTTTTCTTGGTATATTCTCAAAATTACGATCGGTTTATTACTGTATCGCCACAGCAAAATCAGTATCTAGCAGCCAGCAATAGAAGTGTGGCTTTAAAATGGGTGTATTGGATTCAATGAACAGTAATGTACAGTGGTTTTCGTTTATCAAGTGTACGAAGTGACTTTTTTTAGTGCCAGTATGCTAAAATCGTCATTTTCCTTTACAATCGTATTGCTGAGGTGACCCAATGCTGTAATTTCCATTTCAACTACATCATTTGCTTGGAGCCATTGCTCGGGATAGTCGGGGTTGTTGAGTTTTCCGGTTCCATTGAGTTCCAAAAAACAACCGGTTCCAACGGTTCCGCTTCCAATCACATCTCCGGGGTATATATCTGCGCCATAGGCACAGCGTTCTATTATTTCGGCAAAGGTCCAATCCATATCGCCTACATTCCCTTCACTCAGTAATTTTCTATTGACCCAGCACTTCATACTCAGATTATATGCTGTTCCGATATGACCTGCTTTGCATGGAATTTTATAGGAATCTAATTCATCGGGTGTAACTAGCCAAGGTCCGATTACAGTACTAAAATCTTTGCCTTTTGCTGGTCCTAGGTTAAGAAGCATTTCTTCCATTTGGAGGCGACGTGCACTCATGTCGTTCATAATCATATAGCCAGCAATATATTGATCGGCATCTTGTGCTTTTACGTTTCTGCCCCTTTTTCCCAAGACAACCGCTATTTCCAGTTCAAAATCCAATTTTTGGAAGTGATCGGGCATACAGGGAATATTTCCAGGCCCCATGATTGCATTGTGGTTGGTAAAATAGAAAATGGGGTATTGGTCAAATTCCGGAATCATGGGAACCCCACGGTTTCTTCGTGCGGCGGCAACGTGTTGGCGAAATGCATACCCATCTCTGCAACTTGTGGGTTGAGGGACAGGAGCCAAAAGCATAGCATCTGTGTATATCGCACACAGATTGGAATGATTTCCTTCGAGTATTTGGACCTCTACTGCTCGGGCAAGCGCACTTTGATTTTCCCAATCGTTGAGCATTTCAGCCATATTTTTGGCGATGCTTGGATTGATAGCGTGGAGGGGATAAATAGAGCCATTGACCACGATGCCGGTTTGGGTTTGGCCATTGGTTTTGTAGGTGACCAATTTCATTCAACAAAAATACGTTTAATTAGGGAGTTTCTGTGGGTAATCACATTTGGTGAATGTGGTTGAATGGATGTAATTTGTAGCATGAACTCTTTGGAAAAGGCAATAACCAAAGTGCTGGTTACAGGAAGCAATGGTTTATTGGGACAAAAGTTGACCGATTTATTTTCGGTACAACCTAACTGGGAGTTGTTGGCTACCGGGTCTGGAGTAAACAGACATCCTGCACACAAGGGATATCGTTACGAAACTTTAGACATCACGGATATTGCAGCGATGCAAGCGTTATTGGAATCAGAATTACCCGATGTTGTTATTCATACTGCAGCAATGACACAAGTGGATGATTGTGAGTTTAAACACGAAGAATGTTTGGCTTTGAACGTTACTGCCGTTGAGCATTTGGCCCAACTGAGTAAGAAAATGGGATTTCATTTGGTATATGTGAGTACAGACTTCATTTTTGATGGAATCAAGCCCATGTATACGGAGCTAGACGAGGCAAATCCATTGAGTTACTATGGATGGAGTAAGTTAGAAGGTGAAAAAAAGGTCATGGAGAATGCCAATAGTTACAGTATTATCCGAACAGTATTGGTGTATGGTTTGGTGGCTGATATGAGGAGAACCAATATTGTCTTGTGGGCATTTAATACCCTAAAGCAACAGAAACCCGCCAATGTGGTAAACGACCAATACAGGACTCCCACCTTTGCAGAGGATTTGGCTATGGGTTGTTTTTTGGTCGCGGATCAGCGAGCGCAAGGTATTTTTAATATTGCAGGTAAGGATTTTATGAGCATAATGGAATTGGTAGAGCGGGTGGCAAAATTTTACGGCTATTCCATGGATTGCATAAAAGGTGTGGATAGCAATACGCTGAATCAGCCTGCAAAACGTCCGCCCATTACCGGATT
>SYIL01000014.1 GCA_005798825.1 Bacteroidota bacterium | reverse complement strand
TGAAGGAACCGTTGACACCGACGGGGATGGCACAGGCGACTGGCGCGATTTGGATTCCGATGGCGATGGCATATTGGATAAAATTGAAGGAACCGTTGACACCGACGGGGATGGCACAGGCGACTGGCGCGATTTGGATTCCGATGGCGATGGCATCTTGGATAAAATTGAAGGTGCTCTTGACACAGATGCAGATGGCACAGGTGACTGGCGCGATTTGGATTCCGATGGCGATGGCATCTTGGATAAAATTGAAGGGACCGTTGACACAGATGCAGATGGCACAGGCGACTGGCGCGATTTGGATTCCGATGGCGATGGCATCTTGGATAAAATTGAAGGGACCATTGATACCGATGGGGATGGCATCGGCAACTGGCGCGATTTGGATTCTGATGACGATGAAATACTGGATAGTATTGAACTCACTGGCGATAATGACAACGACGGTATACCCAATTATATAGACCCTGAATTTTTTATACCCGAAGCAATTTCACCCAATGGCGATGGCGATAACGATGTACTTTACATACGTGGACTCAAGACAAAGTCATACAAAGATGCTGAGATTTTGATTTTCAATCGTTGGGGCCAAGAAGTATTTAAATCGGGTAAAGGGTATAAAAATAATTGGGGTGGAACCAGTGGAATCGGCGGGAAATACACATTGTATTCGGGAAATGAGCTGCTCCCCGAAGGTATTTACTACCTTATATTTATTTACAATGGAAAAACAATATCTCAAAATTTGTATATCAAACCCTAATTAATAAAAGAAATAAAAATGAAATTTTATATTCCAAAATCCCAATGGCTTTTAATCGCAGGACTGGTAATTAATGGTTTTGCATTTGGTCAGCAAGAGCAAATGTATACCCATTATGATTACAATTCTTTGGCAATGAATCCTGCATATGCTGGATCAAAGCGAACATTGGTTGCAAGCCAACTTACCCGCATTCAATGGGCCAATTATCCAGGTGCTCCAAAATACCATAATCTTGCCATTCACTCCCCCATTTCCAATGCGCCAGCCTTCGAAGATTTTGCTGTCGGACTAACTGTTCAAACTGGCAAAATTGGCAAGTTTGAAGTGGCTTCTCCTTTTGGTGAAACGGAAATTTCAGGAAATATTGCTTATCACAAGCAACTAACACGTGACTTGCGATTGGCCGTTGGGCTGCGTGTTGGCGCATTCAACTACCGTGCCGAGTTATCCAAACTAAAGCTGTCCAAACCTGGTGATATTGCATTTAATAATAATGATTATTCAATTACAGCACCCATGACAGGATTTGGAATTTATCTGTATTCAGACAAATTTTTTGCCTCCATTAGTTCGCCACGCATGGTGTTTATTTCAGAAGATCAGAGAAACGGTAGAAATGTTGAATATGCTACCCAAATGCATTATTATGCAATGGGTGGAGTTGTCTTGGATGTAAGCGATGATGTGAAATTGAAGCCCACCACCCAAATTAAATTCATTAATGGCATACCTGTTCAAATGGATTTAAATCTGCATGCCTTTTATAAAGATTTCGGTTCAATTGGTGCTTTCTATCGGACTGGGGGCAGAAGATATGGATGGCAATCCGAAGGTTCCTATGGAATCATGACCACAATCCAAATAAACCCCAGCATCAATGTAGTCTATTCCTACGATAGCCAATTTAAGAACATGAATGAATACATTAATGGCTCCCATGAATTTGGATTACAATTTATGATTCCCTACAAAGAAAACAGCCGTGCCAAAGTGCCACGTTATTTTTAACCGACACACAATGATAAAAAAAAGAAAAATGAAAGTATCCAAGTTTATACTGTCGATCACCCTTTTTTTGGGGGGAGCATTGAACAATGCAGTGGCACAAAAAAAGCTGGCAAATGATTTATATACATATAATTATGCCAGTATTATCAAACAGAACAACTCCAAAGCCATTGCCAAGAAACCCGATTACCCCAACCAACGAATATTAGCCTTCTCTTATTCGCAATCTGAATCTAATGCGTTGGCCTTTGAGGCCTATTCAGAATTGTTTTCTAAGTATGCTGCACAGATTGACAATTGGGACAGACTCTGTTATGCATTGGTTGCCAGAAAAATAGAAAATTATACATTGTCAGATAGTTTGTTGTGGTTATTAAAATCTACTGAATACCTAAATCAACCGTTTTTTAATGAGCTTAGCCAAGAATTTATTGACAAAAATAAAGATGCTGAAAATTATTTAGAGGAGACTGACTATTCAACGCTGTATGCCATTAAACCTTTCGGTACCAATTCTTTGCTTGGAGAATATGCTTTGGTTCCAGACAAAAAAGGCAATGCCTATTTTTCTACCCAACGAGAATCAGGTTTGCTAAAAACAATTTCTGCATGGCAACAGCTACCCTATTATCAAATTTACCAAGCAAAATACAGCGATACATTTATGGGTTTGGCGGTGGCGATAACCAATAATAATAAAAAATTACACCAGCATGTAAGTTGTGTAGATCCTAATAATGGATTGATTTACATAACGCGATCTGCAAAAACCAAAAATGCAAAAAATGAAAGGGTATTGCAAATATTCGCCATGAGGCAAAACTCTCTAACCAAAGAGTGGCTTGAGATTCCTTTTCAGCTCAATAATACTGAATATTCCGTTGCCGATTTGGTGATTTCTCTCGATGGATCGAAGGTGGTTTTTGCTTCTGACATGCCCGGTGGATTTGGTAAATCCGACCTCTATGAGGCACCCATAACTAAAAGTGATGCAAGTGGAATTGTCATCGGTGAAGCCAAGAATATGGGTCCTGATATCAATACCGCATTGCGAGACAATTTTCCCAGTTTCAGCGATTCAGGCCAATTTTATTTCTCCTCTGATGGTCATTTGGGTTATGGTGGTTTGGATGTGTTTTATTTGAATGCCAATAACAACAGTGTTACCAATGCGGGTCGTCCCATTAATTCTTCACACGACGATTTTGCAGTGCAAATTCACGATCGAGATGCATGGGGTACGCTCACCTCAAATCGAAATGTTGGTGGTTCTAATGACGATCTCTTTTATTTCCGTTGGTTGGGTCCTCCTGACGAGACTATAGCAAGCGAAGAAAGTGAAAAACTCAAAGATGGGGATGTAATTGTCGAGGTTTTCGATTCTGAATCAGGTCTTGGAATTGCGAATGCTGAAGTCACGATTGATGATTTAAACGATATGGTAATTGCTGTAAAAGGCCAAACAGACGCCATGGGATCCCATGTATTTTCTGGTATTGTTTCCAACGACCCCAATCTAAATTTACAAGTTACTTCTCACCCTTGTGGGTATCGATATGCAAGCGCCGACAGTATCATTTATTTGGCGAATGGAACACGAAAAATTGTCTTAAAAGCAGAAGCATATAAAGTGGGTGATGATTTGGGAGAGTTGTTTGATATCAATACCCTACATTATTCAACAGCAAAATTTGAAATTTTAGAAGACAGCAAAAAAGAACTGGATAAATTAGTGGCCATTATGCAAGACAATCAGGGATTAAGCGTAGAGTTGGGCTCACATACAGATTCAAAATCCAGCGAAACTATCAACCTTGTATTGTCCAAAAATCGTGCACTAGCAGCTTACAAATATCTTATATCTCGGGGCGCAGATCCATCACACATCTCTTTTATGGGTTATGGTGAATCTCAACTGAAAAACAAATGTAAGGACGGTGTTGTATGCGCAGAGGCTGACCACGCACTTAATCGCAGAACTGAATTTGTTATTCGCAAAATATTGCCTTGCACAACCATGACTTCCAGCGAGGCCATAGCATCCTCTTCAGAAGAAAATCCTATATCCAAGGAAATTAACCCCGAAGCCGTTTCGGTCAAAACAATTACACCCGTTGTAAAGCCTTTTGTTGCGTTCACGGTAGATGCTGCTGTTGCCGATATCGCTCAAAATTCCAAGATTTGTGGCGATGCTGATGGGGATGGCATTCCCGATTATCTGGATTCAGATTCAGACAATGACGGCATTCCAGATGCAACAGAGGGTAGAAATGACAATGACAAAGATGGCAAACCCAACTTTTTAGATCGTGACTCTGACAATGACGGAATTTCAGACGGCATTGAAAATGTGAAAGACAATGACAAAGATGGTTTGCCCAATTATCTGGATTTAGACTCTGACAATGATGGCATTGAAGATAAATCAGAGGGTATAAAAGATTCTGATAAAGACGGCATACCCGATTGTTGGGATGCTGATTCTGACAATGATGGTGTTTTGGATAAATTCGAAGGTCCAGAAGATTTTGACCAAGATGGAATTGCAAATTATCTGGATCTTGATTCTGATGGAGATGGAATTAATGATACAATCGAAGGGCGTAGCGATATTGACAATGATGGAAAACCCAATTTTCTTGATATTGACAGTGATGGAGATACCATTATTGACGCGCTTGAACGGGGCAAAAGTGAACTGCCTACTGACAGCGACACTGATGGAAAACCCGATTATCTCGATACGGATTCTGATGCTGATGGCATTTCAGATAAGTTAGAAGCTCCAGCATGCTTAATTGGACAAACCATAACTGACCCTCCAGTCGAACCTATTATTCCCGTTGAGAAACCCAAAAATTCTAGTGAGAATTCAGACCGAAACAATACAGTTCCTGCTGTTTCTACACCGAAACCCGCGAGAATGCCCATACCGGCACTAAAAAAGTTGACTGAAGCCACAACTTCCGAAACAATATCACCAGTTAAGACCAAAATGCCTATTCCCGGAATGCAAAATGAAACAGGGTCTCCATCAATAAAAAATAATATGTCTAGCCAAGCTGAAATATCTCGTTCGCAAACCACTACAAGCGGCACAACTGCAAAGTCACCTGTAAGCCAAATGCCTACAAATAATTCAAATGGTCCAATTGAATACAGGGTTCAATTTCAGGTTTCAACAAAATCTAATATTGGTACTTCGTTTATTGGTGAGGGTGTAGGACCAGTTCTTGAATATGAACAGGATGGCTATTTCAAATACTGTACTGACAAGGTGTTTTCATCGGTTGGGGATGCCATTGCTGAAAAAACACGTCTGCGTTCCCTTGGTTTTCCTTCGGCTTTTGTGGTGGGATTCCAGAATGGTGCCCGTGTAAAATAATAAAATTTGTATGTCACAAGGGGCCAATACTGGCCCCTTTTTTTATTTATCATACATTTGTTTATAGGAATTGAATACTGCAATCCTTCTCCAATGGGAAAATCTAAAAAATTTGTCTTCGTTCTATATGTATTGGCAATAGTTTTTGTTGTTGTCCGAAATCTCAACCTGCCTTGGGGAGATTTGTTTCATACAGGGGGCTACTATTCTCATTACAACAACTATATTATTTTCAAGAATTCTTTTTGGCACTTGCTAGACGGTGAAAACCTATATGCTCAATATCCCCTAAACCAGTACGATGTTTTTAAATACACTCCAACATTTGCTGTTCTTTTTGGTCTGTTTTCTGCCGTTCCGGATTTTTTAGGATATCCATTGTGGACATCCGTTAACCTATTATTTCCCCTATGGGCATTGTTTCAAATAGGAGGAATACGCCCAAAATATAAACCCTGGATTGGCATTGTCTTGTTACTTGAAGCTATAACGAATTCCTTAAACAGCCAAAGCAATGGCTTACTATTGGGTTTGTTTTTCATGGCTTTGGCTTCACTAGAAAGGCAACATTATACAAAGGCAATGATTTGGATTTGGCTCACGGTATTTATAAAACTCTTTGGTATTGTATTCTTCGTCGTTTTGGTCTTATATCCCAATGCCATTCGGCGTTCTATTGTCCCAGGATTGGTGGTAATGGGAGTCCTGTTTTTTTTGCCCCTGCCTATTGTAGGATGGCAATATTTACAATTGCAGTACCATAACATGCTCGACTTATTGGCCAATGACCATGCACATTTTGTTAAGTTATCGATGATGGCTTGGATAAACCAATGGTTTCATCTTTTGCCCCAAAAGAATACCGTATTATTTTTGGGATTGTTTATTCAATTGCTTCCACTGCTTTTTTGGAAAACAATGCAGACCAAAAAATCAATGCGCATCGCCTATGCAGGAAGTTGGCTATTGTGGATGGTTATTTTTAATCATATGGCCGAATCTGCCACCTATGTGATTGCCGTTGGGGGGGCGCTGTTGGTGTTTTTTTATCCTCCCCCAATTGCATTAGAACCCACCAAAGACCATTCAAAATCGTCCACTGCCCTATTGGGGCTGAAAAATAAATGGTACCTACTGGGATTTTTAATGCTACTAGTCTTTACCATTTTAGGCCCTACCGATATTTATCCTAAGGATTTGAGACTATGGATAGTGGAAACAGCGCAACTGAAAGCATTTCCATGTATTTATTTGTGGGTATTGGCTATTTACCAATCGATTCGGTGCATTCAATTGCGGTCTTCAAACACAACAAAATTGTTCTAGTTTTTGACTGGTGTATCCCGTCAGTTAAAAATTCATTGTAGTATTATAAATGGCAACTACAAAAACAATTCTAAAAAATTGAGGAGGCATTTGCCTCCTCAATGAAAAACATACAACCCTTTTTATTACACACATCATGGCGATGACCACGGGTGCGTTGGGATTGGTGATTTTTGGGCCTACAATCAGTTGGTCAAAACAGTTTCGCCTTGCCCTAATGGTTACATTAACGTCGGTTTCGGTTGTCGCGTCCACCATCTCGTCCACCACGACCGCCATCGCGTCCACCTCTTCCACCATCAGGACGTGGCGCACGTTCACGCTCTACATAGCCTTCTGGCTTTGAAGTTAATGATTTCATACTCAATCGGAATTTGCCACTGCGTGGGTCAACTTCTACCAATTGCACTGTTAATTCTTGTCCTTCTGTAAAAACGCCCTCCATGGTTGCAACACGGTCGTAAGATATTTCGCTGATGTGTAACAAGCCGTCTTTACCCGGCATAAATTCTACAAATGCACCAAATTCAGTAATCGTTTTTACTTTCCCAGTATAGGTTTCACCCACTTCAGGAATTGCAATAATCCCATTAACTATGGCTACGGCAGCATTCATGCTATCGGCATCATTGCTCATTATTTCTACATATCCTTTTCCTTCTCTCTCTTCAATAGAAATCGTGGTTCCTGTTCGCGCTTGAATGTCTTGAATTATTTTTCCTCCAGGACCAATCACTGCTCCAATGAATTCCTTGTCAATAACAATCATTTCAATACGAGGCGTGTGAGGCTTGAGCTCTTTATTTGGGGTGTTGATGGTTTTGGACATTTCATTTAGGATGTGTAAACGGCCTTCTTTCGCTTGTTTCAGCGCTTGAGACACCATTTCCCATTTTAAACCATTGATTTTAATGTCCATTTGACAAGCGGTGATCCCATCCTGTGTTCCCACTACCTTAAAGTCCATATCTCCCAGATGATCTTCATCTCCCAAGATATCAGACAAAACAACATATTTGCCTGTATCATTTGTAATTAATCCCATGGCTATTCCACTTACGGGTTTGTTCAATTGAATACCCGAATCCATGAGTGCCATCGAACCAGCACAAACAGTTGCCATACTTGAAGATCCATTCGACTCTAACACGTCACTCACAATCCGAATCACATATGGAACGTCACTCGGTAACATGGCTTTTAATCCACGTAAAGCCAAGTTACCATGACCAATTTCACGGCGTCCAGGACCGCGATTTGGCCTTACTTCACCCGTAGAAAAACCAGGGAAATTATAGTGTAGCATCAATCGGCCTCGACCATTCAACATAGGAGAGTCTAACAATTGTTCGTCAAGTTTTCCGCCCAGAGTGATGCTGGTTAATGATTGTGTCTCACCGCGGGTAAATATGGCAGAACCATGGGCTGCGGGTAAATAATCTACTTCGGTATAAATTGGGCGAACCTGGGTTGTAGATCGACCGTCGAGACGGCGGCTATTGTCTAAAACCATCTCACGCATTTGGTTGTATTCAGCCTCGTGAAAATATTTTTTCGACAATCGAATCAAACGATTTTCTTCTTCATGGCCAGCAAACTGTTTTACATACTCGCTGATAATAGATTTAAATCCTTCCGTCCTGTCTTTTTTCGAAACACCACTTTCAGCAACTTTTCGAATCGCAGCGGATGTTTCATCGATCACCCGACTACGCAAATCAACATCATTGTCTTCGTGATTGTATACACGTGTTGGTTTACGTCCGCCCATTTGATCAAGCAATTTCCATTGTTCAGCACATTGTAATTTGATTACATCGTGGCCAAACTGAAGGGCTTTTAAAAAATCGTCTTCAGACAATTCCATCATTGCACCCTCAACCATATTTAGGTCATCTGCCGTTCCACCCACCAACAAATCAATATCAGACTCAGCCAATTCAGATTTTGTTGGATTGATTACAAATTCCCCGTTGATTCTTCCCAAACGAACTTCAGATATAGGACCTAAAAAAGGAATATCGCTCAACATCAACGCCATCGATGCAGCCAATCCCACATAACTGTCTGGGAGAATATTTTCATCTGAAGAAATCAAAGTCAACATCACTTGCGTATCAGAGTGATAGTCTTCTGGGAACAAAGGTCGCAAACAGCGGTCTACCAGACGACAAATAGTAATTTCATAATCGGATAAACGTGCCTCACGGCGCAAAAAACTACCCGGTATTCTGCCAACAGCAGCAAATTTCTCCTGGTAGTCTACACTCAAAGGCAAAAAATCAATGCCTTCTTTTGCGTCATTACTCGATACAACAGTAGCGAGAATCATTGTTTTACCTACTTTTACCACGCAACTGCCATGGGCTTGTCGCGCAAGTTTTCCGGTTTCGATTTCGATGAATTTACCATCTCCGGTGTCAAATTGTGTTTTGTGTATAGTGAACATTGGTATAAAATTTCCTTAAAAAAAGCCCCTCTTCGCTTGGCGAACGGGGCTTTTTTACGCATAAAATGACAGAACGGGCATTACTTTCGCAAGCCCAATTCTTTGATTAAATCTCTGTATTTGAAGATATCATTCTTCATTAAATAGTTTAGCAAGCTTCTTCGCTTTCCAACCAATTTAATTAAAGAAAGCTCTGCGCTTTTGTCTTTGCGAAGTTCCTTCAAATGTTCACTGATATAATTAATTCTTTCCGTGAACATTGCGATCTGTGCTTCGGTGCTACCAGTATTTGTGGCAGAACCTCCGTAGGTCGTAAAAATTTCTTTTTTTCTTTCAGCAGTTAAATGCATGTTGTTACAAATGGATCGCAAAGATAATAAACAAATTGAAAATAACGATCATGCGAAATTAAAAGATTTGAAACTGCATCGCTATTGATCGTCGGTACCATCCGCCACGCTACCTTTGTTGAACATAATGCGCGAACTATTATTTCTCAATCAGTACCTTAAAAAATACCGGGTCTGGATGTTTTGGGGTTTACTCTGCGTTTTATTGACCAATATTTTTTCGGCCATGATACCTATTTTGGTTCGCTTGGGCCTGGATGAAGCTCTGAATCAATCCATTTGGATAAGTGGCCAGTCCGATGGGCCTATTGTGGGTCTGGTTTTTCAATCGGCTCTGTTTTTTGCCTCTGCAATTTTACTGATGGCCATTGGTAAAGGCATTTTTATGTTCACCATGAGACAAACCCTTGTCGTTGTCTCACGAAAAGTAGAGTACGATATTAAAAATCTGTTGTTTGACAAATACCAGAAACTTGGTGAGGGTTTTTATCGAAAAAATATGACTGGCGATCTTTTGTCTCGCATGGGTGAAGATATTTCGAATGTGCGCATGTACATTGGTCCAGCGATTATGTATTTTGCCAATATTCTATTTTCATTTGTCGTGGTTGTTTATTTGATGTTTACTGTCAATTCCCATTTGGCTTTTTGGGTGTTGTTGCCCCTTCCACTGCTTTCATTTTCTATATATCAAGTGAGTAAATTGTTAAATAAGGGCAATAAATTAATTCAAATGCAATTGTCTTTACTAACAGCAAGTGCCCAAGAAACATTTGCTGGAATCCGCATTATTAAATCATTTGGAATGGAAGAGGCTTTTGGCCAAAAATTTAACCGTGAGGGCGAAGAATACAAAAAACGCAGCATGAAATTGGCAAAAATCAACTCATTATTTTTTCCCCTTATGCTTTTACTGATGGGACTGAGTACCTTGCTTGTGATCTATTTGGGGGGTAAAGAGGTAGAAAAAGGGGAATTTTCTCCGGGTAACCTTGCAGAATTTGTTATTTACTTGAATATGCTGATTTGGCCTGTTGCCAGTCTTGGATGGACGACTGCATTGGTTCAGAAAGCTGCAGCTAGCCAAAAACGCATCAATGAGTTTTTACAAGTTGAAAACCACCAAATTTATGAAGGTCAGCCCTTCTTATTTCAAAAATCCCTTCTTTTAAACCAACTTGCCTTTACCTACGAAGGAAAACTACTCCCTGCCTTGCAGAATATCAACCTAGAAATTGTAAAGGGTACAATTATTGGTATTACTGGCAAAACAGGTTCTGGTAAATCAACATTGGCACAGCTATTGGCAGCCCAATACTATACCAACCCAGAATCACGATCAATTCTCATAGATGGGGTGTCATTGGCTGATATCAATATTACTGATTTTCGACGCCACTTAGCATATGTTCCCCAAGATGTTTTCTTGTTTTCGGAAACCATTCGTGACAATATCACTTTTGGGATAGAAAATGGTATGGCAAGCGAAGAATTAATTTTATCTGCTGTTGAAGCAGCTTGTTTAGATAAAGATCTTTCCCAGTGGCCCAATGGATTAGACACGGTATTGGGGGAAAGGGGTGTTACCCTTTCAGGGGGCCAAAAACAACGCGTGGGTCTGGCCCGGGCCCTTATTAAAAAAGCAGACCTTTATATTTTAGACGATTGTTTCAGTGCAGTAGACGTCAAAACAGAAAAAACCATTATCAGCAATATACAACACTGGTTGTCCAACAGCACTGCCATTATTATTTCTCATCGAATAGCACCATTAAAAATGGCAAGCCATGTTGTTGTTCTTGACGAAGGCAGCATTGTTGCTAAAGGTTCCCACGATTATCTGGTCGCAAATTCTTTGTATTACAAGAATTTGATTGAAACTCCCCTTGGATAAAACGTAAATTTGACGGTGAATGGGTTGCTTCAGTTTGCGATACATTTTCACTTTTTATAAAATCATTTTGGTGTTTTTGAATACAAATTCAAGAAATTTTGCATATTTGCCTAACCAAATGGCAATTTGAGATTTAATCAACAATGATGCAGGAAGAAAATTACAACCGGGAACCCCAAGAAGAAATATTTTCCAAGCGGGTTCGTGCTGGTAAACGCACCTATTTTTTTGATGTTAAGGCAACGAGAAATAGCGACTATTTCATCACCATAACTGAAAGTAAGCGCAGTAAATATGATGATGGAACCTTCGTGAAAATGAAAATTCACCTCTACAAGGAAGACTTTAACAAATTCAGCGACGGCTTGTCTGAAACAATTGCACACGTTAAGAGCAACTTGTTGCCTGAATATAATTTTGATGAATACGATAAACCCGAAGAAGAACAAGGTTAAACAACATGGCCTAATTTTTTTCTGCATTTTTTTGGCATTTTTTAGGATTTATTCGGTATCTTACATTGGGTTAAATGTTTGTGGAATGGCATACCCTAATTTTTAGGGTTAATTTTTATACTTTCAGGATTTTTTGCATTATGTCTTAAAAATAATTAGTGCCGTTGCAAATTTTCGTAATGATATCGGTGTCTTAGTTTTATTATCTTCGCCCCGTGATAAAAAAAATGTTTTTTTATGGTGTTTCTTTTGGTTCTTTGAGTGCATCCATGCTCTTAATTCAGTATTTTAATAAATTATATCGTTCTGCATCATGGGTAAGTTTTTTGCCTATGGTTTTCAATCTTGTTATACCTGCACTAGGCGTTTACTTGTTTGTTAAAGGTCTAATGTTGGCAAAACTCGACAAACCCATTACTATGGGCAAAGCTTTATTTCTTTCCTTAACGATGTCTCTGATTATGGGTCTCTGCAATATTGCTGCCTATCAGCATATTTATCATAATAAAAAAGACATTATATCTGATTGGAGTTCGCTTCAATACACCGCCATTGAAAAGAAAATCAGTGGGGATGTAAACATCGCCAAAGAAAACAAAGCCAAGGAAATACAGAAAATGAAAGAAAATTTCGACCTGCAAATCAGTCCCTCGTCTTTTGGGAGTTTCGAATTGATGATGTGTATTTCCACTGGAATGGTGGTGGCTCTTCTTGTTTTTGTTTGGAACTATAAACACCTTACCATTCCACATTTACAGTAAATTAACAAATCGTTAACTGCCATAAATTGAAACTGTAAACATGAAAAGTATTTTAGAAAAAATTTGGTTGGTGTGGGCTGGATTTTGGTTTGCAATTATTTTTTTATTGCTGTATCCTTTATTGTTTATTTTCCTATATTCACACAAAACCTATAGAATAGCACATTTTATTCGTAAAATATGGGGTGGATTATTCACTAACCTATGCTTCGTTTTACCAGTGGTTCGTTATGAAACAGCCTTGCCAAAAAAACAACAATTGATATTTTGTCCCAACCACATGTCCTATATTGATATTTTGACTTGCGGGAGTTTTTTGCCGGGATTTAATTTTTTTATGGGGAAAATAGCGCTTTCAAAAATTCCCCTGTTTGGCATTTGGTTCGGAACTTTAGATATTGCCGTTAACCGTGAAAGTGCAAGAGAGTCTTATCAGGCGTTTATCCAAGCTTCAGAACAGATGGATAAAATTGGGGCCAACCTGATTATCTATCCAGAAGGAAGAATTCCAGATGATGCCCCAAAATTGAAATTCCCTTTTAAAGTGGGTGCCTTTCGCTTGGCAATCGAAAAACAAATACCCATCGTACCGGTTACCTTGCCCGACAATCTGAAGCGTTTAGACCTTGATAATTTTTCTGGATCGCCCGGAATAATGAGAATGTTTGTGCATACTCCAATAGAAACCACTGGTTTGTCTATAGAGGATATACCGATGTTGCAAAAAAAAGTATATGATGTTATATATTCACAACTTAAATCGCTTAGTGTAGTATGAAAATTACCGAACAAACAGTAACAGAACTTGCCCTTTTGTCTCGATTACGCTTTGAAGGGGAATCGTTGCTTACAATTCAGCAGGATTTACAGGGTATTTTAAATATGTGTCAAAAATTGCAGACCTTGGAAACCGCTGGTATCGAACCCTTGATTTATCTTACGAATAGCAAGACCGTATTGCGTGACGATTTTGTAGCACAAGAAATAACCCGCGAAGACGCTTTAAAAAATGCTCCCAAACGGGATAGCGACTTTTTTCGGGTTCCAAAAGTACTAGATGCAAATGCCTGACGCATTGATTTCTCTTCAAGAAATTCAAAAAACCTATGTTTTGGGTGAGCAAGTAGTGCATGCTCTTAGAAGTATAAATTTAACTATTTATCAGGGAGAGTATGTTGCGTTGATGGGTCCCTCGGGCTCCGGCAAAAGCACACTCATGAATGTTATCGGTTGCTTAGACTCCCCCTCTCAAGGTGTATATTGGTTGAATGGGCAAGAAGTGAGCAAGATGACTGATGCAGAACTCAGCAAGGTTAGGAACAATGAAATCGGATTTGTGTTTCAAACCTTCAACCTGTTGAATCGGCTAAGTGCCCTTGAAAACGTGGCGCTTCCTTTGGTATATTCAGGAATTGGCAAAAAAGAACGAACCGAACGCGCCTGTGAAACCCTCGTAAAAGTTGGCTTGGAAGATCGGATGAATCACAAACCCAATGAACTTTCTGGCGGGCAGCGTCAACGGGTAGCCATCGCCAGGGCTCTGATCAATAATCCAAGCCTCTTATTGGCCGATGAGCCCACGGGTAACCTAGACACCCAAACATCCAGTGAGATTATGGAATTGTTTGATAAAATACACGCATCGGGCAACACCATTGTATTAATTACCCATGAAGAAACCATTGCCATGCAAGCAAAAAAGGTTATTCGCCTTCGTGATGGGCTCGTTGAATAAGTCCCCATTTCATCTTCTCTCTCCGAAACGAGATAACAGCTTACGGCTTAACCAATAGTTGAACGCATCAATCAACGGGTAAATGTTGATGCTTTGATGATTTTGAACAATATTGCAGTTGATTTAACATGATTGCACCCATAATTAGTTGGTATTTCCGTCAGCGCAGCCATGACCTTCGTGAAAACCTATTACAGTCTGTTGAAATGCAAGACGCATTATTGGAAGACTTAATCAGAAAATTGGCACACACCGAATACGGCCAAAAATATGGGATTGGAGAATCAACTCGCTATGAAGAGTTTAGGCAATTGATTCCTATTGTTAACTACGAAGACCTTGAACCATTTATTGCCAGAACGATGGCTGGTGAACAACACTTGTTATGGCCTGGGGATATAACATGGTTTGCCAAAAGCAGTGGTACAACCAGCAACACCTCCAAGTATATCCCCATAAGCTATGAAAGTATGGAATTCAATCATTATGAAGGATCCCGAGAAGCCCTAACCCAATATTGTTCATCGAATCCCAATACTCAAATTTTTAAGGGAAAAGGGCTATTGGTTGGTGGCAGTACCAAGGTCAATGAATTTTATAATAAATCCTTTTACGGAGACTTAAGTGCAGTATTGATGAATCACCTTCCCGGATGGGCAAATTGGAAAAGCACTCCCAATATGGATATTGCCATGCTCGAAAATTGGGAAGAAAAATTGGAAAAAATGGCTCGTGCTACCCGCTCTGAAAATGTGAGCAGTATTAGTGGTGTTCCTACATGGGTATTGCTTCTCATTAAAAAAGTCTTAGAGGTATCGGGGAAAACCCAAATTCTAGAGGTATGGCCACATTTGGAACTTTTTGTTCACGGGGGTGTGAATTTTAATCCTTACAGAGAACAGTTTAAAGAATTAATACCTTCTGCATCCATGCACTACTTAGAAACTTATAATGCGAGTGAGGGTTTTTTTGGTTTGCAGGCAGACCAAGATTCCCCAGATTTATTACTTTTAACACACCATGGCGTATTTTATGAGTTTTATCCTCTTTCGGGAACTCCAGAAAACACAATCCCCTTGTCTGAAGTATTGATTGGTATCAATTACGCCATGGTTATCACGACATTGGGTGGACTTTGGCGCTATATTATTGGAGACACCATCCAATTTACCGGAACCAAACCGCATACATTTACCATTACAGGAAGAACTAAGTTATTTATTAATGCTTTTGGGGAAGAACTTGTTATTGAAAATACAGATTTGGCCATTGCCCAAGCCTGCAAAGAGTCTGGAGCGATGCTCATGGATTACACTGTAGCACCTGTATTTATGTCGGAGACAGAGCCGGGTCATGAATGGCTTATTGAATTTTCAAAGAACCCTGACAACCTGGAGATTTTCACCCGCCAACTAGACAATGCCTTGAAACGCAGTAACAGTGATTATACTGCGAAACGACAGGGTGATTTGGCAATCAAAATGCCTAAAATTGTTGTTTTAAAAGAAGGTTCTTTTGGGGAATGGCTGAAGCGAAAAGGGAAACTTGGAGGGCAACACAAAGTCCCTAGATTGTCGAATAACCGCATTATTGTCAATGAAATTAAGTTGATGTTTGGCCTAAAATAAGGTATTTTTGAATATTCATTTAATCCCCTATGTACGGAGCCATTAAACAACACCTTACCGCTGAATTGCAAAGCATTCAAGAGGCAGGTCTATTCAAAAAAGAACGCGTTATTTCCACTCCACAAGATGTTACGATCCATTTGGTGGATGGTAAAGAAGTTTTAAATTTTTGTGGAAACAATTATCTGGGGTTGAGTAGTCATCCCAGGGTTCTGGAAGCGGCCAAGCGAGCCATAGACACCCATGGATTTGGGATGAGCAGCGTGCGATTCATTTGTGGAACCCAAGACATTCACAAAGAATTAGAAGCCAAGGTTGCGGAATTTTACGGTACCGAGGACACCATTTTGTATGCGGCCGCTTTTGATGCCAACGGCGGTTTGTTTGAACCCCTTTTAGGGGAGCAAGATGCCATTGTTTCAGATAGTCTCAACCACGCTTCCATTATTGATGGTATTCGTTTGTGCAAGGCGATGCGATACAGATACGAAAACAACAACATGGCCGATTTGGAAACCCAATTAATTGCAGCGCGTGAAAAGGGCGCCCGTTTCATCATGATCGTTACAGATGGTGTGTTTTCAATGGATGGCTCAGTAGCACAATTGGATAAAATTTGTGCTTTGGCCGATCAATATGATGCCCTGGTGATGACCGATGAGTGTCATGCAGCAGGGTTTATTGGCGCAACCGGTAGGGGTACACCCGAATATTGCAATGTAATGGGCAGGGTAGACATCATTACAGGTACTTTGGGCAAGGCTTTGGGCGGTGCTATGGGTGGATATACAACAGGAAGAAAGGAAATCATTGAATTGTTGCGTCAGCGCAGCCGACCCTATTTGTTTAGTAATTCATTGGCACCCAGCATTGTGGGTGCAAGCCTGGAAGTGTTCAAAATGCTCAATGAATCAAACGTCTTGCGCGATAAACTTGAAAACAATGTGAAGCGATTTAAGGCTGGTATAAAATTGGCGGGTTTTGATATTAAGGATGGTGAGAGTGCGATTGTTCCGGTGATGCTATACGATGCCAAATTGAGCCAAGACATGGCCAGCGCTTTATTGCTAGAAGGAATATATGTGATCGGATTCTTTTTCCCGGTTGTTGCAAAAGGACAAGCAAGGATCCGGGTACAATTGAGTGCGGCCCATGAATTTGAACAAATAGACAAAGCAATTGCTGCTTTTTCTAAAGTAGGCAAAGCCTTGGGCGTAATTTAAGTGTGAATATTTACGCCCCTGTTGCGTTTGTTTAACCCTGAATGTATATATTCGTCGTTACATCTTTACACCATAAATCTATACATGTCTATTTGGAGAAAAAAATCGATTGACGCCCTATTTCTACAGGCGCAAGGCAGTAATTTGAAGCGCACTTTGGGTGCATGGAGTTTGATCGCCTTGGGTATTGGTGCAATTATTGGCGCTGGACTGTTTGTCCGAACTGCACATGCTGCTTCCGAAGCCGCTGGTGCGGGTGTTACAATTTCCTTCGTTGTAGCTGCCATTGGTTGTGCTTTTGCAGGCTTGTGCTATGCAGAATTTGCTGCCATGATTCCTGTTTCAGGAAGTGCCTATGCCTACTCCTTTGTTACAATGGGAGAGCTGGTTGCCTGGGTTATTGGATGGTCATTAATAATGGAATATGCTTTGGGTGCCGCTACGGTTTCGATTGCTTGGAGCGAGTACTTGAATAATCTCTTGGGGCATTCCATTCCTTATGCTTGGTGTCACTCACCCCTCGAAAAATTATACCAAGTTTCGGGGGATGCCTTGCAGCAAATCAATCAAGCCTTCCCCGCATTTAAACTTGCTGTTACAGAAAAAATAGCCATTCTAACCGACGATCAATTTGCCAAATTACCCACTCAATTGGCAAATAAGGTAACCGTATTTAGCGGCATAATGAATGTTCCCGCACTGATAATTTTATTGGCTCTTACCTTGTTGCTGATAAAAGGAACCAAAGAATCGGCCATTGTAAACGCAATTATTGTATTTGTTAAAGTTTCAATTGTGCTGGTTTTTATAGCCGTTGGCTGGAAATTTATCAATCCCGTGAATTACGACCCGTATTTAATACCAGAAAAAACCTTCGGACACGATGGGTTTTTCAAATGGGGATGGGGAGGTGTTTTAGGAGGTGCTGCCATTGTTTTCTTTGCCTTCATTGGTTTTGACGCTGTCAGTACAACTGCACAAGAAGCCAAAAATCCAAAACGCGATATGCCCATTGGTATTTTAGGCTCCCTGCTTGTCTGCACTGTTTTATATGTTCTTTTTGCGCACGTATTGACAGGTGTCGCAAATTGGTCCGAATTCGCTTCCAGCGGAAAAGAGGCTTCTGTTGCTTATGTTGTTAAAACACATATGCCAGGTTACCAATGGTTGGGTACCGGTGTAACCGTCGCGATATTGGCGGGTTTTTCATCCGTTATTCTGGTTATGCTCATGGGGCAAAGTCGTGTATTCTATTCCATGAGCCAAGACGGGCTGATACCCAAAGTGTTTTCTGAACTACACCCCAAATTTAGAACTCCTTCTAAATCAAATTGGATATTGTTTATTTTTGTGGGAGGGTTTGCCGCCTTTGTGCCAGGAAGTCTTGCGGGTGATTTAACTTCTTTTGGAACACTATTTGCCTTTGTTTTGGTGAGTGCTGGAATCCTGATCATGCGTAAAAGCAACCCCGATATACCCAGGCCGTTCAAAACTCCATTGGTTCCATTGGTTCCCATTCTGGGTGTTATTGTTTGTTCTTTGATGATTGTTGCCTTAGATCCGTTTACGTTAAAGGCAGCTTTGCTTTGGATGGTGCTTGGCCTAATCATCTACTTTACTTACAGCCGAAAAAACTCTCATTTACACAAAAAATAAGACGCTATAAATCGCACTGTATTTGCACCCCATTCACAGCAAAAACAGCACCAACTCGCGAACCAGCAAAAATATTTTCCGTCACTATTTTATGATCAAAAACAAGAAGCTCGGTTTGTTTGATGCCACCCTGCTGGTTTCGGGCAGTATGATTGGCAGCGGTATTTTTTTGGTTAGTGCAGATATGACAAGGCAACTTGGAAGTGGACCGCTTGTTCTTTTCGCTTGGTTATTAACGGGTATAATTACCATTATGGCGGCATTGAGCTTTGGCGAATTGGCGGCAATGATGCCCAATGCGGGGGGTCAATATAATTTTGTGAGCCGCATTTATGGGAAAAAAATGGGCTTTGTCTACGGATGGTCTGTTTTTTCCGTTATTCAAACGGGTGTGATTGCCGCTGTTGCCATGGCATTTGCAAAGCATTTGGGTATTTTCAATGAGAATTTAGGACATCAAAATATTGTATTGGCTCTTTCTGTTATGGGGTTTAAGTGGAACATCTCTGCAGGACAATTAATTGCCATTTCCAGTATACTTGTATTGTCCTGTATCAACGCCATGGGCATTCAACAGGGAAAATGGATTCAGCGTATTTTTACTCTGGCCAAGCTAATTGCTCTCGGTGCCTTGATTTTTGGGGGACTTTATATTGCATTTGGAGGCAGTCTAATGGGCGTTAAAAATTATCTCTGGGAAAACCTAAGTTCAACTTTTCAACCAAGTCAATTTGAGGCTCTTAGTTCACAGCCTGGGTATGTGTCAAAACCGCTTCTTGGTGGATGGCAATCATTGGCGGGTATTGGACTATTGCTCGCATTTTCCAGTGCCATGGTGGGGAGTTTGTTTTCCAGTGATGCCTGGCAAGGAATTACCTTTATGTCGGGGGAAGTTTCAAACCCCAGCAAAACCATTCCACGGGCATTGCTCTACGGAACCGTTATTGTAACCATTATTTATTGCCTGTCGAATGTTGCCTATATGGCATTGCTTCCCATCCGTGGTGATGAATCGGTTTTGCTGGCAAACGGGGGCTATGTCGAAGCTGTACACCTAGGAATAGCCCATGCCAACCAAGATAGGGTTGGCGCCTCAGCCGCATCGGTTCTCGTGGGTGCAAACCATGACGCATCTGCGGGTATGATGGGGCTTCTTTGTATGGCTGGACTGATCATGGTAAGCACTTTTGGATGCAATAATGGTTTGATTTTGGCCGGTAGTCGCCTCTATCAGGCAATGGCAGAAAAAGGATATTTTTTTAAGGCTGCTTCCAGATTAAACTCGCGAGGCGTTCCCGAAAATGCCTTGTGGATGCAAGCTTTCTGGGCAAGTGTGTTATGTCTTAGTGGTACTTATGGAGATCTGCTCAGCTACTGTACGTTTGCATCCCTCCTATTTTATATAATTACTGTTGCGGGTGTGCTTGTTTTACGAAAGCGCGAACCCAATGCCGAAAGGCCTTATATGGTCTGGGGATATCCATATTTGCCAATCTTATACATTTTGCTTGCAGGTTTTATTGCACTAGGAATTATCATTGGTCAGTGGAAAATTGCATTGACGGGCATTGGCATTGTTGCTTTGGGTTGGCCCATCTATTATATATTCAATCGAAATAAAAAAACACAGGGTTAATTCTTTGTCAACCACAGAAAAAATTACTTCAGAAGCTTCAGCGCGTCGGTTGTCGATTTTAGACTTACCACAATGATGGTGAACTGATCCATTTCGAGCGCTATATTTGTAGGAATGCCCAATTCTTGGATACAAGCCGCCCGACTCCGGACACTTCCGCTAGCAATGTCTGGTATACTATTGGGTTCTGCCGTTTCATACCTTCACGGTTTTAATGCAAAATACCCCTACCCAGTTATTTTTTTGGCCATGCTTACTGCCCTATTACTTCAGGTCTTGAGTAATTATGCCAATGATTATGGGGATTTTGAAAAGGGAGTCGATGTCCAAGCAAAAAGAACAGACCGCGCCCTGTCGGGAGGTAAAATTTTGCCCTCATCAATGCGAATTGCACTTTGGTTATTGGGGTTAATTATCTTTGGTTTGGGTATTTGTATGGTCTATGTTTCAGGGCTTTTGTGCGATAGCAAAGGGGTTTTTTTATTGCTTCTAGGGCTTTTTTCTATACTCGCCGCACTGGCATACACCTTGGGAAAAAATGCTTATGGCTATTGGGGATTTGGAGATGGATTTGTATTGCTTTTTTTCGGTCTTGTCCCGGTTTTGGGGATGGGTTTGCTGTTGGGGTGCCCAATTAATACCGTGTTTATACTGGCTGGTATTGGAATGGGTTTGCTGAGTGCGGCTGTTTTGAATGTGAATAATTATCGCGACCTGGAAACCGACAGTTCTATGCAAAAAAAAACCCTTGCTGTCCGCTTGGGTGCAAAAAAAACCCTTGTGTACCATCGAATTTTGTTGGTGTTGGGTTCACTTCTATTGCCCACGTCCTTTTTGTGGTTTGAACATATACATTTTGGGTATTCGGGATTGCCCAAGGTCGCATCCATATTTTTGTTAGGTGTTTTTTCCCCGGTGTTTGCCTTGCTTTCTCAACACTACCGTATTTTGAGTGAAACACTGCCTGGGAATCGAATTATACTCAATAAAGAATTAAAAAATCTCTCGCTCATTATACTGTTAGCCATGGTAATTTATTGTACAATGGCTTGGTTTATAATTGATTTTGTGGGTGTTAACAAAAACTGGGGAAGCTAGAATGCAATTGTCTATAGAGCCCCATTGCCTTGCTTTTTCAAAACCGGCGACAACCAGTCGCGGCGCCTATACCGAGAAAACCTCATGGATACTTCGTTTGCAAAAAGACAATATCGTTGGGCTAGGTGAGGCATCTCCTTTGGCGGGGTTGAGTCTTGATCACAGTGCCGACTATATCGATATACTCGCACCGGAAATTAACAAAATACAATCAGAAGAAAGTATTCTCGGGTTAATGGAGCATTGGATGCCGGGTAAAAAATGCCCACTTCCGGCATTGCGCTTTGCCCTTCATTGTGCATTGATGGATTTGCAAGCAGGTGGTTTTGGAATTTGGGTGAAAAATTCCTTCACGCAAGGAAAAACTGGTCTTCCAATAAACGGCCTTGTATGGATGGACAATACCGAAGCCATGCTCAAAGAAGCCAAACAAAAAATCACATCTGGATTTAACTGTATAAAAATTAAGGTCGGTTCTGAAGATTTTGACAAAGAGTGCCAATTGCTAGAAGCCATTAGAAAAGAATTCAGCCCTTTTAAACTTGAACTTCGTTTGGATGCCAACGGTTCTTTTATGCCTGACACATCACTCCAACAAATCAAAGATTTGTCGCGTTTTGCCATTCACAGCATAGAACAACCAGTTCCTGCGGGTTTTGGTGGTTTGGATGAAATTTGCCACTGTTCAAGGATTCCCATTGCGTTAGACGAAGAACTTATTGGATTGAGTTTTGAAGATGGTACAAAACGATTGCAGTGGGCAAAGCCCCACTATATTGTGTTAAAACCAACCCTGTTGGGTGGTTTAGATCTAGCAGAGCGATGGATATCACTTGCCAAGAAATATAATATTGGATGGTGGGCCACCAGTGCATTGGAGGGAAGTATTGGTCTTTCCGCTATCGCTCAATGGGTTTCACAGTTTGGTTCGACCCTTTGCCAGGGTTTGGGTACTGGAGAATTATATATAGACAATTTCCCAAAACGTACCGCTATCAGGAGCAATTTGTTGTGGTTTTTACCCTAATCTTCAATTATGTCAAAAACCCTACCCAAAGAATTTGTCGCATTGCTCCAACAATCACTTCCACTTTCAGAAGCAAGTGCAATTGTGGATTGTATCGATAAAATACCGAATGTTTCTATTCGCCTAAATCGTCATAAAATAGATGGCATAAACCAACTCGAACCATCCGTGATTCTTAAGCCCATTATTCATTGTAAGGATGGTTTTTTGCTTTCGCGACGAATTTCTTTTACCGGAGATCCTGGATTTCATGCCGGAGGCTATTATGTTCAAGAAGCAAACAGCATGGTCATTGGTCACGTTGCAGAAGAACTCTTAAAAATACTGCCCAAGGGAATCGTTGCCTTGGATTTATGTGGTGCACCAGGGGGTAAAAGCACCCATATTTCAAGCGTGTTAAGGGACGGAGATCTGTTAGTGGCCAATGAAACCATTGCTTCTAGGTGCAATGTTTTACTCGAAAATTTATGCAAATGGGGACTGGCAAATCATATTGTGACTACCTCTAGTGCTCAAAATCTTGGGAAATTGCGTGGTTTATTTCACTTGGTATTGGCCGATATGCCCTGTAGTGGTGAAGGTATGTTTCGAAAAAATCCAACTGCAATAAATGAGTGGAGTATTGGAAATGTTCAACTATGCTCTGAACGACAACAGCGTATAACGCATGATATTTGGCCCAGTATAGCCCAAGGTGGGTATCTGGTATACAGCACGTGTACCTTCAACAAGAAAGAAAATGAAGACAATATACATGGCCTTCGGGATAGCTTACATGCAAAAACTGTTCGACTTGCTATTCCGAAAGAATGGAATGTCCTGGAAACCGAGCCTGGAATGTACAGAATGATGCCACACCAAACCGACGGAGAAGGCTTTTTCTTTTCAATATTGCAAAAAACACAAGAACAAAAATGTGTGTTGCAAAAAAAAATATCCATCCATATCCCTAAACAATTGCCCGAATTTTTAACACAGGGGCATCTTGGATATGAGGAAAAGGGCGCATTGATGCTAATCAAAAATGGCCTTTGGTTTCAACACCATCCACATCTTCCTGCTTTTCTTCCTCATGTAAAACAAATCGGTATCAATGCAGGGTTCTTTAATAAAAAAAATTGGAAACCCCATTCTGAATACGATTTAATGGTAAATAAACTTGACCATTATCCCTCCATTTCTGTTGACACAGAAACTGCCTTGCGTTATTATAAAAGAGAATTTTTGCCAATCAAAACAACACTTAAAGGTGGGGTGGGATTGCGGTGGAAGGGGTTGTCATTGGGAACAGTAAACGCTTTAACTCATGGATTAAACAATCTATGGCCCATGTCTTGGCGTATATTAAATCAATCCCTAAAACCCGATACGCTTCTGCTGTAATTAAATGTATTTGTCTGGATGGGTTTACCCCATGAAATACCTTTCTGTAAAGGGGTTGGTTGCTCCAATCAATAATCCATCCCCAATGGTAATAATATCGAATCGATCTATTGTTTGATTCTCAGCGTGTGGTTGAGCGTGGGTAACTGGTTGATCGGCTTCAGTGCAACCCGTTTTACGAAAACGGCTCTGTTATTCCCCCAGTTCCACTGGTTTCATCGCTTCTTGTTTTACAACGCAAATTGGGTTTTGTTTGACGGCAGTTCGCTGGGGAGCAACCCGCCAAAAAAGTGAGTGGAAAATCTGTTACTCCGGACGACCCTTGGGTTTACTTCGTTTTAAACGTTCTATGTACGCAAATTCTTGCTCTGAAAGAAACCGCCACTTGCCCCTTGCCAATTTTGTTTTGTCAAATTCTCCAACAAGAACCCTGTCCAACGCACTAACCTCGTATTGAAAATGTTCAAACATTCTTCTGACGATTCGATTTCGTCCGCTTTTTATTTCAACACCTAAAACATTTTCTTTGCCACCTTCAACAAATCCACATTGCTCAAATGCCATCTTACCATCTTCTAACGTAACCCCTTCTATCCATGCCAACATGTGCTCTTTGCTGGGTTTTTTGTCTAGCGTTACCTTATAAACTTTTTTTATCTCAAAGCTTGGATGCATGAGTTTTTGGGAAAGTTCACCATCGTTGGTTAACAATAAAACTCCCGTTGTGTTTCTGTCCAATCTACCCACAGGATAAATCCGTTCCTTACCTGGCAGTTCGATTAAGTCAATTACTGTATTGCGTCCTTCTGGATCGGTTGTGGTTGTAATAAATCCCTTGGGTTTATTCATTATAATATAAACGGGCTTTTCGGGTGTTATTTTTCGATTCTCTATTCTAACACTATCCGTTGATTTAATCTTTGTCCCCAATTCTTTGATGACCAACTCATTAACATATACCAATCCCTGAACAATTAAATTGTCTGCTTCACGTCTGCTGCAAACACCACTATTGGCAATATATCGGTTGAGGCGTATTTCACCACTATTAAGGTGCTCAGTTCCTTTTTCCAGATTTTCAGAAACCCGGCCAAATTCTTTTCTGCTTCCCTTGAATGCTTTTGGTGTGGGTTCTTTATCTTTTTTGGATATTCCGTATGATTTAGACTTGACTACAGGCGCTGAAAGTATGCTTGAAATATGTGGTTTTTTAACTGCGTCTTGAGGTCTGTTTTGTATGTCTTGTTGGTTGTTATTTATCTCTTCCTTAATTGATTTTGAATTTTTACTTCCTGTTCGAAATTCTTTTTTATTGATTTCTTTCTCACCACGGGGTGCGAATTTTGCCAATCCTTTTTTTTCTGATGGGTTGGTATTTGATTTTTTTGTTCTTGTATAAAGCGGTGATTCTGCCCATTGATTTCTTCTTTCTTGACTATGCAATTCTGATTTACGAGTATGTGGTTTGGCTTCTGAATTGTCTAATTGCTTAAACTTTCTTCCCTCGCCTCGTCCATAGCCATTGTCGCGGGGCGGTCTTGCGCTATTGTCGCCAAATGTTCTTGGGCTCCGACTTTCTCCTGAAAACTTTCTTCCCTCGCCTCGTCCATAGCCATTGTCGCGGGGCGGTCTTGCGCTATTGTCGCCAAATGCCCTTGGGCTGCGACTTTCTCCTGAAAACTTTCTTCCCTCGCCTCGTCCATAGCCATTGTCGCGGGGCGGTCTTGCACTATTGTCGCCAAATGTTCTTGGGCTGCGACTTTCTCCTGAAAACTTTCTTCCCTC
>SYIL01000013.1 GCA_005798825.1 Bacteroidota bacterium | reverse complement strand
GAACACTCCAGCGAAATGTTGGTATCCCCTTGAAACTCTCCTTTACCGTCGCAGACATCGCAAATCGACCGCATGTCAGATTCTTGTATTTGCGAACACTGAATGCTCGGGGATTTACTTTTATCTTGAATCCTCGGATTGCTTGAGAAGGTTTAGGGCAGTGATCATCTGTCACTGTTACCGTGAAGGAATAAGACACATCAGAGGCCATGCCAATAGACGGTGTCCATTGAAAAGTGGCAAAACACAGGCGTTTTTGACCCCAATCTGATTTTGGTCCAATGGTAAACGTGGCACCGGGAATACCTTTATTCCATTTCAATGCAGTGGTGTCTGGAACGGTTTGAAAGGGTGAAAATGTCTCGTCATCAGACTCAATTTTAAATTTAATGGTTTCTCCTTCACATACTTTCCAATTGTAAGGCCCTGTTATGGTGGGTGCTTTATTGTAACCGCAGTCGTCCTTGACTATAAGTTGCATATCACGCCGGGTTTTACCAATAACGACCCATTTTTTATTGGCACTATCTTGTCGCCACTCCGTTATTTCTATAACAGCAATTCCAACCTCATCACATTTGGTAGGTGTGAATATCAAATCACCAGAACTCGTATCAAAATACATACCCCTTGGTGGGGATGTTTTGAAATTGGGTGTACATTTTATAGAAGTTGGGGGAACACAATAGGGAGTCATAAAATAGCGGGCATCAAAAGGAGAGCTATACGATACCGAATTGTTGGGCAAAGAATTTATACCATTGACCAACTTGTAAGAGAAAGAATCGTAATCTATGGTATCAATAGCACCATTGTTAAAATAATATGCCTGATTGCAACACAAAAACCCGATTGGAGCATTCGACAATTGAGGGGATGAATTACATTTATTTAATGAATTTTTTATATTGCAGATATTAATCATGCAAGTGGTCCAAAAATCATTCCCTGCAGGACCTGTAGTTATGGCACCATTCCTACAACACTGTCCGATAGCAAATGTAACTTCACAACAAGAACTCTTGTTGACATATCCACTTAAGGGCGATTTGGTAAAATCAACCGTTACTTCGAACGTATGTTCCTCAATACCTTCACCTGTGCCCCAAGTATTCTGCGGAGAACAAGGACTACTTGCTGTTGAGCAGCGGGGTGTAACGTCCTTAATCCCCGTCCTGGAAATTGAGATATTACTTGAACCACAACCATTTCCGCCATTGGTTCCTGCATAGACAAGAAAGCTGGGGTTGTTAAAAGAAATACCTCTACAATCTCGGTATATCTTAGCAGTTATTTTATACTTACCACTCCCAAGACAACGGTATGACATATCACCACCCATCATGTGAGAAGCAATAGATTTTGTTGAAAAAAAGAAGGTGATTACAATTAATAAAATACGTAAGGATTTATTCATGAAATGTGTTTTAGGCAAATTTAATAGATTGACACCCCAATAGCATAAATTGTTGCTCTCAAATTTAACAATTTTAATCAAAATACCAAAAACCTGAAAAGCAAAAATTTTTATTTAATTTCATTTCTTTGATTTCCATTGACTTTCAAATAAGTTTGCATCCATGAATTCAAAATATAATGCTCCCCAATCAATCCTTTTCAAAAAGAATAGGAAAAAGCTTTGTGAAGCATTATTACCAGGCTCCCTCGCGATTTTTCACAGCAACGACGAACTTCCCAGAAACGGGGATGCATATTTTAGTTTTAAGCAACAATCTGATCTCTACTATTTGACAGGCATCGACCAAGAAGATACCATTTTAGTTCTTTTTCCAGACTGCCCAAATTCAATGCAGAAAGAAATGATTTTTGTAAAAGAAACCAATGCCCAAATTGCCATCTGGGACGGAGCGAAATTAAATTCAAATGAAGTTCTAGAATTGTCGGGAATACAAAATATTTTCTGGTATCACGAATTCTGGAAAACCGTCCATTCGGCCTTTTTACTTGCTGAAAATATTTATATAAATTTAAATGAGAACGACCGATTTTCTGATAAAGTTTCCTACTCAAATTTGCGTTTTTGTAAAGAAATTAAGGAGAAATATCCTGCCCACAACTTAATGCGCTCTGCCCCGATTTTGGCAAACTTGAGAATGCGCAAAGAACCCGAAGAAATTACACAATTAAAAGAGGCCATTCGCATCACAAAAAATGGGTTTGACCGAATATTGAAGTTTGTAAAACCTGGGGTTTGGGAATTTGAGATTGAAGCTGAATTGATTCATGAATTTGTGCGAAATCGCAGTCGAGGATTTGCTTTTGACCCTATCATCGCAAGTGGAGATAGCGCCTGTATTCTTCATTATACGCAAAACAATAAACAATGTAAGGACGGAGACTTATTGCTTTTAGATTTCGGCGCAGAATACGGAAATTACAATGGCGATCTTACCCGCTGCATTCCAGTAAACGGGCGTTTTACCAAACGACAAAAAAATGTTTACAACGCTGTGCTTTTCGTCCAAAGAGAAGCCAAAAAAATGTTAAAGCCCGGTGTGAATTTACCAAATTATCATGAGGAAGTGTGTAAAATCATGTCTGAAGAATTGATAAAATTGGGCTTGATAACCAAGGCTGAATTGAAAATCCAACCGAAAGCCTTCATGAAATATTATATGCATGGAACCAGTCACCACTTGGGTTTGGACGTCCACGACGTCATGCATCGATGGGAAAATTTAGACTTGAATACAGTAGTCACGGTCGAACCAGGGATCTATATTCCTGAGGAAGGATTGGGAATTCGCATCGAAAATGATGTAATCGTAACACAAAATGGTGTTATCGATTTGATGGATGGTTACCCGATTGAAGTTGGAGAAATCGAAGACCGCATGCATTCGAAATGAGCGAGTTACCCGCAAACACATTGGGCATAATGCATATCTGCTAACACCGATTTCACATACAATATCCAAAAATTCATTTCCACCCGTGAGATCCTTTTAAGGGAACAAATTTACAGGGCTGCAACACTTCAGTTTGTGTTTGGGTTTCCGAAACCCTTGTAATTCGCATCATTGTTTGCACATGTTCGGCATCTCCTACAGGAATTACCAACTTTCCACCAATTTTTAATTGTTTAATATAGGTTTCTGGCACTGCCGGAGCTCCCGCTGTTACAACAATACAATCATAAGGTGCATGCAATGGCAAACCCAAACTGCCATCCCCGTGAAACAATTTAATTTCTACGCCCATTGCTTTAAAAATTTTATTGGCTTTTTGAAGCAATGGTAAAATATATTCAACGCTATACACTTGAGCGCCCATCGCCAATAAAATTGCTGCTTGATAGCCACTTCCTGTACCAATTTCAAGCACCTTGTCGTGGGGTTTTAATCCCAGCAACTCTGTTTGGTAGGCAACGGTATAGGGTTGTGAAATAGTTTGCCCATGATCAATGGGAAATGCCGCATCACGGTATGTGAATTGATCAAAATCTGTCGGAAAAAACCATTGCCTTGGCACATTGCCAATAGCCTGCAAAACCTTTTCATTGGCAATTCCTTTTTTTGTCAATTCGGCAACCAAGCGCTTTCGCTGACCCTGGTGGATTAATGTGTCTAGTAAATCTGTCTTTTTAAGCATGTGTTCAAAACCCAATTTTGGCGCTCGGCTCAGGAGTTGAATCTTTGTACCGAACTACAAATGTAGGAATATGGTAAAATCTGTACTCATAGGATCTAAAAGAAAAGTAGAAATTTTCGAACTCCTTTTGCTCAATTCTGAAGAATTCGAAATAGTGGGATATATCGATCCAGATGATTCAGCAAATTATAGCTTGTCTGGAGAGATGATGTTTGTATTGGAAATAGCCAATATGGGCGATGTGTTTTTCATAGACCGTCACGTAAACAACCTTTCGTTTGAAGTGCTTGGACATTTGATGAAATTGGGTAAACACATATTTGTAGATGGATTTAGACATTGGTCGGCCGGAGAAATTCAACAACTTATAAAAATACAATGCGAATCGAATGTTGTATTGCAAATCGGAAACGTTTTACACAACAAACCCTTATTTACATCCGCACTCCAACTGGTAAAAAGTCCGCGATTTATAAAATTAGAAAAACATTGTGATGCGCCAATGCCGGGAGAATTTGACCATTGGTTATACAATAATTTATACCAAGAGATCGATTTAATTCAGCGAACCATGCGATGTAATGTTCGCTCTATTTCGGCAAGGCCAATGTTTTTATTCGGCAGTCAAACCGATTTGCTAAACATTCACCTCGAATTTGACAATGATGCAATCGCCCATATTTCGGTCGGGCGAGCAATGGAACCAGGGACATATTCCTTGAAAATATTTCAACAAGATCGTTTGTTCTTACTAAATTTTGCCAACAATGGACTCACAGAATATCGATCAGAAGAACAATCCGAGCAACTGTCCCTTTCGGCCGATTTTGACCACCCCGAATTGCCGCCAGAACTCATTCGTATAGACAGACAAATCATGCCATTCGATACATGGAAAATGGAATTGCGAAATTTTTACGAAAGTATCTTCCATAAATTATCTCCCCTTACAACACTTGAGCATGCAATGGATGTTTCTACTATTTGCGAGATGGCGCGCGAGAAAATTCAACGAAAGTACCAGGATTTATAAGCCCCTCTCCCACAATAATTACACGATTTACCGATTGCACGAATGTCTATAATTAGGGCTAAAAAAATATGCCTTACCTTTGTGGTGTGAGGCCGATTTTCTACGCTAGTTCATACTTAATTGTACTTTTTTTAATATGTCTTTGCCCAGCCTGTAAAGACCGAGTATCGGGTCAATACGCTGTACTCAAAATTGACTCTGTTTCGGTTATCACCTTGACAGGACAAGGAAATGCTACCCATCAGATTTTGGGTGTTCAAGTATATATAAACAATCAAATGATTGGCAATTTTGAATTGCCGGTTAAAATACCAGTGTTGGTTACAGGTGAGAAAGTCAAATTAGACATTCTGCCCATGGTATTTATCAATGGTAGCAAAAATGCCATCGGACACCTAAACACCCTGAAAAGTTTCAGTGATTCTGTTGTATTTACATCTTCCAAAACATACTTATTGAAACCTTTATTTGGATACCACAACAATGCCGAATTTCCATGGTTAGAAGATTTTGAAGATGGACGCTCCAAAAAACTGGTTCCTATTTCACCATCTCCTTTCCCTGGTGACAGTCTTTTTATCGAAAAACGTCCATTCGATTTAAACGGGAAATTTGCGGGTTTGAGCACCATTTATTGTGTGCGTTTTGAAAATATAGACACGGCAAAATACATCGATATTGGCTCATTTGATGCATTTCAAAATTTGCCCACCGACGGCAGAAATATATTTTTTGAGTTTGACATTAAAACTGATCTTCCAGTTCAACTTGCATTAAGCCGAAAAAACACAATTTCTACAGAACTAATTCCGTATTTATTGGTCAACCCCACCCGCGGTCAATGGAAACGATTTTATGTAAATCTTGTATACGAAATAGCAGGTCAACCCAGTGGCACATCCTTTCGAATATTTTTTGATATTAACAAACCTGCATCAGTTATCCCCAACAGGGAAATATTGTTTGATAATTTGCGTTTGAGTTACCGAAAATAATGTTCATAGACTCAAAAATCATGCACCGCAGAAGCCAAATTATATTTCATATAATCGCAGATTGGATGGCTGCTTCACTCAGCTGGCTCGGATTGTTTCTGTTCAGAAAAGATTATATTGAAGCGGCAAAGCACGGGTATGTAATTCCAGTAAATGATGACAAAAACCTATTTTTGGGATTGTTATTGATTCCCCTATTTTGGGTTGTACTTCATGCTATTAATGGATATTACAAGCATATTTTTAGGCGTTCGCGACTCAAAGAATTGGAACATACGTTTAACAGTACCGTCATCGGGGTTGTCTTTCTATTTTTCACCTTGATTATAGATGATAGCATAACAGACTACCGAGACTATTATCTTTCAATTGGGATACTTTTTGGCTTTCAATTTTTGTTTACATTGCTATTTCGCATCGTTATTTCTACCCGAACCATTCACAATATCAAAAACAGGGTTTGGGGTTACAATACCCTCATTGTTGGTTGTGGAAAAAGAGCCGAAAAACTTTGTTTAGAGTTGAATACAGCAAAAAAGTCAGAAGGGTTTTTTATCAAGGGATTTCTTTCCATTACACAGAAATGTGAATTGACAAATACCACAGGAACCATTTTAGGGTCATGGAAAGACCTTCCAATATTGATTGATACTTTGCAGATTGAAGACCTGATTATATGCCCTGAAATGGCTGATAGTGAATTTATTACACCTATTATTGATTGTGTTCAAAACGAAAACATTCATTTAAAAATAATGCCCGACCAGTACAGCTTGGTATTGGGAATGGTAAAAATGAATAATATTTTGGGTGCGATGTTGGTTGAAGTAGATTTTGAAGTCATGCCTACATGGCAAAAACTTATCAAACGCGCAATTGACATTGTTTTCTCTATTTCGGCAATCGCTGTCTTATCTCCTATTTTCATCGGGATTGCCATTTTGATCAAATTCGATAGCAAAGGGCCAGTATTATTTAAACAATTGCGCTTGGGATTTAAAGGCAAATCATTTACAATTTTAAAATTTAGAAGCATGCAAATCGGGTCGGAGTCAGACACCCCTTTGCTCAGCCATGACGCAGATGACCGAAGAACTCGCCTGGGAATTGTATTGCGACGAACACGGTTGGACGAGTTACCCCAATTTTTCAATGTCTTAATGGGGCAAATGAGTTTGGTTGGACCACGACCAGAAAGAGAATTTTTTAAGGATCAAATCGTATCCAGAATCCCTATCTATCAACGATTACAACGAATCAAACCAGGGATTAGCGGTTGGGGACAAGTTAAATATGGATATGCCTCTACGGTTGAGGAAATGGTTGATCGAAGCAAATATGATATTCTTTACCTGGAAAATATGTCTTTGGGTTTAGACTTTAAGATCATGGTCTACACACTCTTGATTATGATACAAGGTCGAGGAAAATAATTTTTATTCCGCACAACACATTCAACTTTTGTGTTGGTCAAGTTTTATTGGTTTATTGGCATGGCTTCAGGTAGGTGGTCAGAAACATTGCAATGCGAAATGCTCTGTCGAGTTTGCCTTCAGCAGAGATAAGAAAGGGTGTTTTGGCAGGGAATTGCCCCTTGGCTAAAGATTTTTTGGCTATGGAGTTTTTTAAGACGATTAGAAGCAAATGGGATTAATTCAAGGAATACTATTGGTAGTTATCCAAAACAGCAGTAAAAAATGATGTTCCAATCGAGGTGTGTAAAAAAATAGCAATAAAAGAATGTAAACCACCCATATAAACCCTGATTTTTTAACATTAAGCCCCTTTTTCAAATGAAAAATCAATACTGACATACAAGTTTGCTAAATTGTGGATAATACACGCTAAAAATCTACTGTTTTAAGGGGTTTTATAACTATTTTTACGACTCATAAATATAGTATCCAAACGATGACAAATCAAAGTAACAGAACCAATTACGACGCCGACAATATTCAGGTTTTAGAGGGTTTAGAGGCGGTCAGAAAGAGACCTGCAATGTATATTGGCGACATTGGTTCCAGAGGCTTACACCATTTGGTTTATGAAGTAGTAGACAACAGCATCGATGAAGCATTGGCTGGCTATTGTAAAAATATCGATGTGACAATTCTTGCTGGCAACGCCATTCGGGTTGTCGATGATGGGCGAGGCATTCCCACAGGATTGCATTCCAAAGAAAATCGAAGTGCATTGGAAGTGGTCATGACTGTTTTACACGCTGGCGGTAAATTTGACAAAGACACTTATAAGGTTTCGGGAGGTTTGCACGGAGTAGGTGTGAGTTGCGTAAATGCCTTGTCATCAGACCTGAAAGCGACTGTATACCGAGAAGGGAAAATTTTTATGCAGGAATACCAAATTGGGAAACCTGTTTATTCAGTAAAAGAAGTTGGTTCAAGTGATAAGCGGGGAACAGAAATTGAATTTCAGCCGGATGCAAGCATTTTTCAGGTATTGGAATTCAATTTCGAAACACTCCAAAATAGACTTCGTGAATTGTCGTATTTAAACAAAGGAATTCGTTTGTCGCTGTTAGACGAGAGAGAGCCAATGGAAGACGAAACATACAGAAAAGTAGAGTACTACAGTGAGGGTGGATTGAAGGAATTTGTGACCTTTATAGATGGAACACGCGAAAAATTAATCCCCCACCCCGTTTATGCCGAAAGTGATAAACATGGCATTCCTGTTGAAATCGCTTTTCAATACAACACCGGATATGCCGAAAACTTGCATTCCTATGTAAACAATATCAATACTATAGAGGGTGGTACTCACGTTGCTGGATTCAGAAGAGCGTTAACCAGAACCCTAAAATCCTATGCCGAGCGCATGAAATATTTGGAAAAAGTGAAAATCGAAATTAGTGGAGACGATTTTCGTGAAGGTCTAACTGGCGTAATTTCAATCAAAGTAGCTGAACCGCAATTTGAAGGACAAACCAAAACAAAGTTGGGTAACAATGAGGTAATGGGTGCTGTAGACATGACTGTCGGAGAGATGCTTGACAATTATCTCGAAGAGAATCCAAAAGAGGCAAGGGCAATCGTCGACAAAGTTATTTTGGCTGCACAAGCAAGGGCTGCGGCCAGAAAAGCCCGGGAAATGGTTCAAAGAAAAGGTGCAATGAGTGGTATGGGATTGCCTGGTAAACTGAGTGATTGTTCCAAAACAGACCCCGCTATTTGTGAAATATTTTTGGTGGAGGGAGATTCTGCGGGTGGAACCGCCAAACAGGGTAGAGATAGAGAATTTCAAGCCATCCTGCCATTACGCGGAAAAATCTTAAACGTCGAAAAAGCTTTAGAGCACAAAATTTACGACAACGAAGAGGTGCGCAATATGTTCACGGCAATGGGTGTTCATGTTGGAACCAATGAAGAGGGTGAAAAGGAGTTGATTCTCACCAATTTGCGGTATCACAAAATAGTGATCATGACTGATGCCGATGTCGATGGAAGCCATATTCGTACACTAATCCTTACTCTTTTCTTCCGCCATATGAAAAAACTCATTGAAAATGGGCATTTGTATATCGCTACGCCTCCATTGTATATGGTAAAAAAAGGCAAGGATTTTCGTTATTGCTGGAATGATGCCGGAAGGGATATTGCCGTAAAAGAATTGGCAAAAGATGGCAAGGAGGACAATGTAGGGATTCAACGATACAAGGGATTGGGTGAAATGAATGCCGAGCAATTGTGGGAAACCACTATGGATCCTGCAAGAAGGACACTCAAACGTGTAGCATTGGATAGCGCAGCAGAAGCGGACCGAATTTTTAGTATGTTGATGGGCGATGAGGTTCCACCGCGAAGAGAATTCATCGAATCCAATGCAAAATATGCAAAAATTGATGTGTAAGTTTTGATTTTTTTGCGCTCTTGTAATTCCTAGGGGCTATTTCTTTGCGCTTTTTTATTGGAAACGAATCGCATGGGTCGGTGTCATTCTTTTAACCCACTGAACAGGAACAATAGCCGCCAAAAGGCTGGCCAATAAAACACTGCCATTTACAATCAGTATTGACACTATATTAATGTCTACCATTACATATTTTACAAAATACACTTCCTGGTTGAGGCTAAGACAATGTGTTTTTTCCTGAATCAGGCAAAGGGAAATGGCAATCACGTCGCCAATCAGTAACCCTGCAAAAACAATACATGCATTCTGCCACAGAAAAACTCGCTGTATTTGTGAAATATTGGCTCCCATTGATTGGGAAATTCCAATAAATGCCGTCTTTTCAACAATTAAAATTAGCAAAATAGTAGACATTGCGATAATTGCCACCAATGCCATTAAGACTAAAATAATCCAAACATTGGTATTGAGAATTGCAAGCCAATCATAAATCATACGGTTAAACTGTCTAGAATCACTTACCCTCAAAACACCCGCAGTCAACTGTTTTGAAATCTCTGAGAGATTCAATGGGTTATCGTTTGCTTGCCAACATTCGATTTGTGAAAACGCCCCTTTAATTTCCGAATATTTTTGAACCAACGAAATATCGGTAAACACAAGTTGGTTGTCTATCTCTTCAATGCCGGTTTCATAGATTCCAACAATATTGACCCTCACTGCCCTCGGCCTCTGTTGGCCAATACTGTCGCGCACAAAGAACACCATTGTAAACAATTCGCCCGTATCCAATTTTAACCTATTGGCCAGGGTTTGGGAAATAAAAACCCAAGGTTGTATAGATTTTAAACGATAGAGTTTAAGTTGATACTTTACAAAATCACCCATAGAATACGCAACATCCTCCCTCAACATACCCTTGGCAATCGCTCCATCGATATCGTCTTCTGTTTTCACAATACATGCTTTTGAGATTGAAATTGCCATTCTTTTAAATTGGGGCAAGTCTGAACGAGTGGGCAAATACTCTGGGGCAATCGGCAATGGCTCTGCTCCTTCTACATTTGATGCATGGTCTATGATAAAATTTCCGTGTACCTTTACAATCTTTTCTCGGATGCCGTTTTGAAAACCTTTTACAGTGGCAATGGTTACAATCATGGTTGCAACACTCAAGGAAACTGCAGCAATGGCCAATAATGTCATGTTCTTGGAAAAAGAATGTTTTTCAAACCGAATAAAACGAAATGCTATAAATTTGACCCAAGACATGTTACGATTCAAAGGTAATCACCCAAACCCAAAATTTGTATTCCTATTTGGATGGTTTTTATCCTTGGCTTCTATTTGGCTTCCACCTTTGGTTGCTCAATCCTCACCTAAAATTCAGTCCATTCACCCCAAAAATTCCACGGGGTATTCTAATTCAATCAACCAAAACAATCTTATTCGTGTTGGTGCTGAACGCACTGGGCAATACCTGCCCTTAATTCGTGGAAAAAAAATTGCCGTGGTTTCAAACCAAACCTCTACCATCGGCAAAACCCATTTGGTTGACAGCCTTCAGAAATTGGGTATCGATATTCGATTGGTATTTGCTCCAGAACACGGATTTCGGGGCGATGCAGAAAATGGTGCCGAAGTTTTAAATGGCATTGATGCCAAAACCGGCTTACGGATTGTCTCACTGTATGGCAACAATGTAAAACCCTTGGCTTCTGATTTAAAGGAAATTGATTGCGTTATTTTTGATATTCAAGATGTGGGCACACGTTTTTACACTTATCTCACAACCCTTCATTATGTAATGGAATCCTGTGCTGAAAATCAAAAACAACTCATTGTATTGGATCGACCAAACCCCAACGGGTATTTTATTGATGGCCCAATTTTAAATACCAAATTTAAAAGCATGGTAGGTATACATCCGATTCCCATTGTTCATGGCATGACTTTGGGCGAACTGGCTTCGATGATTAATGGCGAAACATGGCTCCCCAATATGATACACTGTCCGCTAACCGTCATTCAGTGCGAGAATTATGACCACAACAAAGCCTATGTTTTACCCATTCCTCCCTCCCCAAACCTTCCAAATCAAAATGCAATTTATCTTTACCCTACCCTGTGCTTGTTGGAAGGTACCCAAATGAGTATGGGTCGGGGGACAGATTATCCATTCGAGTGTTATGGTTCCCCTTGGTTGCGGAAAGGGTCGTTTTTATTTGTACCCAAAAATATCAAAGGAAAAGCGCTCAACCCGCCTTTTTTAAACGACACCTGTCATGGTGTATTGCTCAGTGATTTCGCCAATGAATTCATTGTTTCATATCAACATCTGTATATCGAATGGTTAATTATGCTCTTCAATGAATGTCCAGATAAAAACAAATTCTTCAATCCGTTTTTTTCAAAACTCTCAGGAAATGAGGAATTGAAAACACAAATCATGGCAGGAAATACGGCCGAGGAGATTCGAAAATCATGGCAGGCTGGAATTGAAAAATTTTTAACCAAACGAAAACCTTATTTGCTCTACCCTTTTGATCCAAGCCTCGGATTGAAAAAATAAGTAGAACAATAACCAGACAGCTTGAAGCGTAAATTTAAGCATTTATAATACCCATTGGGGTGCAAAATTCGGTCGTCTTCTGCATTCCTTCACAGTGATCATGGCAGACAAACGGCGACTTTTGCAGGGGCCCTATTTTATTTCGAAAGTATTCATAAAAGCAGTCGTAAAATTTCCACTGATGAAATCTTTATTACGCATCAATTGAATATGTAAAGGAACCGTTGTTTGAACCCCTTCGATAATAAACTCACCCAAAGCACGATCCATTTTTACAATGGCTTCCTCTCGGGTTTGGGCAAATACGATGAGCTTGGCAATCATCGAATCGTAATATGGGGGTATTGTATATCCTGCATAAATATGGGTATCTACCCGAACACCATGACCACCAGGTCGGTTCAATTGATTGATTTTACCCGGGCAAGGACGAAAATTGTTATAAATGTCTTCGGCATTGATACGGCATTCTATGGCGTGTTTGGTAGGGTAATAATCAATTCCAGAAATAGGAACCCCAGCCGCTATCAAAATTTGTTCTTTTACCAAATCAAAGTTAATGACTTCCTCGGTCACTGGATGTTCTACCTGAATACGGGTATTCATTTCCATAAAATAAAAATTACGGTGTTTGTCTACCAAAAATTCAACTGTGCCGACACCTTCATAATTGATAATTTGCGCTGCTGCTTTGGCGGCCTCTCCCATTTTATCTCGCAGCTCAGGAGTCATAAATGGTGAAGGGCTTTCTTCCAATAATTTTTGATGACGTCTTTGGATGCTGCAATCTCGCTCACTCAGATGGCATACTTTTCCAAATTGATCACCGGCAACCTGGATTTCGATGTGGCGTGGATCTTCAATATACTTCTCCATATACAAACCATCGTTGCCAAAGGCATTCGCAGCCTCTAGCTTAGCACTGTTCCAGGCCCCTTCTATTTCTTCGTCCTTCCATACAATACGCATTCCCCGTCCACCACCCCCTGCTGTCGCTTTCATAATGGCAGGATATCCAATTTCGTTGGCTATTTTAATGGCTTGCTCTATACTATCCAACAATCCTTCAGACCCGGGGATGGTCGGAACTCCTGCCTTTTTCATCGTGTCCTTGGCATTTGCCTTGTCACCCATCTGTTCTATATGTTCGGGAGTGGCACCAATAAATTTAATACCATGATCCCTGCACAAACCCGAAAATTTACTATTTTCGGACAAAAAGCCATATCCGGGATGTATGGCATCAGCATTGGTAATTTCTGCAGCCGAAAGCAAACTATGCATGTTTAAATAACTGTCTTTACTGGGCGGAGGACCAATGCAAATGGCCTCATCCGCAAAACGAACATGAAGGCTTTCGCGGTCGGCAGTTGAATAGACAGCAACGGTTTTAACACCCATTTCTTTGCACGTACGAATTATACGAAGCGCTATTTCGCCCCGGTTAGCGATTAATATTTTCTTAAACATTTTTTATTAAAAAGATTACGTAGGTTCTACCAAAAATAAAGGTTGGTCGTATTCAACAGGACTGGAATTCTCAACCAATACCTTAACAATCTTTCCATTCACTTCGCTCTCGATCTCATTGAAAAGCTTCATCGCTTCAATCACACAAATCGGCTTCCCAGTATTAATAACGTCACCTACATTCACAAAAGCGGGAGCGTCAGGATTTGGGGTACGGTAAAAAGTTCCAACCATGGGAGATTTTATCGTCAATAGTTTTCTCGATTCTATTTCCGCAGTTGCAGGAGAATCCTCAACAGGCAATGTCACTTGGATGGGCTGAGACACAGGAATCACAGGATTGGGCAAAGGATTTATTGCTGGGGCGAAATTTGAATTGACTTGCTGCGCAGCGTTCTTGACAATGTGTATTTTAAAATCTTTTCGATTTATTTCAACTTCATTAACGCCATTGGCTGCCATTAATTTTATCAGTGCTTGAATTTCTTTGATTTCCATTTTAGGGATATTATTTAATTATTCAAATAACGCTAAAAAATGCCAAAATTGGTTCAAAACATCCAAAAAACTTTGATTTTTGAGCGATTTTGACCATAAAATGGCAAAATTTGGAAATTCAAAAAAATATAAAATACTACCCAATATCTCCTCGATTGAACAAATTATTTCCCATAAAGTCGCATCGCATACCACAATTTTTATAAAACCCCATCCACTATCAAAAAACCTACCGGATGATTCTACAAGGGAATATTGCCATGTTTCTTTTTGGGGTTATTTTTTACCTTGTTTTGCAGCATTTCGAAAGATTGAATCAAACGTATGCGTGTTTCCTCGGGAAGTATCACCTCGTCTATAAAACCTCGCGCTGCCGCACGGTAAGGGTTTGCAAAAAGATCGCCGTATTCCTTTTCTTTTTCTTTCCAAGCGAGTTCCCTGTTTTCTGCGCCGTCTAAATCACGCTTGAAAATAATTTCCGCAGCGCCCTTGGCGCCCATTACAGCGATTTCGGCACTTGGCCAAGCAAAATTCATATCGGCTCCAATATGTTTAGAATTCATAACATCGTAGGCACCACCATATGCTTTTCTTGTAATAACTGTGATTCTTGGAACGGTTGCTTCACTAAACGCATAGAGTAATTTGGCTCCATTCGTAATAATGGCGTTCCATTCTTGATCGGTACCGGGCAAAAATCCCGGAACATCTTCAATGACCAATAAAGGAATATTAAACGCATCACAAAAACGAACAAATCGAGCGGCTTTCTGGCTGCTGTGAACATCCAATACCCCAGCCAAAAAAGCGGGTTGATTGGCAACCAATCCAATACTTCTTCCAGCCAAACGGGCAAATCCTACAATCATGTTTTGGGCATAGGCCGGATGTACCTCAAAGAAACTGTCTACATCTACAATCTCATGAATCAGCTCTTTCATGTCATAGGGTTGATTGGGATTTTCGGGAATACTATTGGCCAGTGATTCTCTCAACTCGTTGCCTTGGATATAGGTCAAATTCAAGGCTTTTTCTTCACAATTTTGGGGAAGGTAGGAAAGCAATTTTTTCAGAGCCTGAATACACTGTATTTCATTGTTGGCCGTGAAATGCGCAACGCCACTTTTAGAAGCATGCACAGAGGCGCCTCCCAATTCTTCACTTGTTACATCTTCGTTGGTTACAGTTTTAACAACACCCGGACCTGTTACAAACATATAACTGGTATTTTCTACCATAAAAATAAAGTCTGTCAGGGCTGGAGAATATACTGCACCCCCAGCGCATGGTCCCATAATTGCAGAAAGTTGGGGAATAACACCACTGTTTTGAACATTGCGATAAAAAATATCTGCATACCCACCCAGCGAAACAACCCCTTCCTGAATTCTAGCCCCGCCTGAATCATTTATACCGATTAAAGGTGCGCCATTTTCAAGCGCCAATTCCATTATTTTACAAATTTTTTCAGCATGAGTCTCACTCAAAGAGCCCCCAAAAACAGTAAAATCTTGAGAAAAAACATACACCAATCTTCCGTTGATTTTTCCGTATCCTGTTAGCACCCCATCACCCAGTATCTGTTGATTTTGCATGTCGAAGTCGCTACTTCGATGGATTACAAATGCCCCAACCTCACAAAATGTACCCTCGTCAATCAGTAAAGCAATCCTTTCGCGGGCGGTGAGTTTGCCTTTCTTATGTTGGGAGTCGATGCGTAATTGACCCCCACCCAACAAAACTGCTTCTCGCTTTTTAATGAGTGTTTTTCTGCGTGAATCCATAATGGCAAATTTACATTTTGGCCAGTGAATACAATAAAAAAAATAAGAATTATTCCGCTTTAGGAGAATCTCTCAAGGCATCTAAATCGAAAAGCAAAGAGAAACGCATTTGATTTTGCAATGGATGACGGTTGGCAAAAGGGACTAAATAGGCTGCATCTATGGTAAAAGTTTGGTATTTCAAACCCACGCCGAGAGTTCCATATTGCCGACCACCCTTGGTTTCGGCTTCATAAAATACACCTGCCCGAAGTGCAAAACGATCGTTGTACAAATACTCTGTTCCAACACTCAAAATCCATTCCTTCATTTCTTCGGAAAATCCTCCAGGTGCGTCATAAAACGATTGAATCATGCCTTGGATAACCGAAGTATTGGGATCAATTCCCAGAAATTGCCTTACACCTTGGCTATTAATAGAATCTCCTCCCTTTGCATTGGCGAGGTAATATGGACGCGTAGGAACCAATAATTTGTTAAAATCTGCGTAAATATTCACCGTATTATAATCGTCAATTTTATGACTGTAACCTGCACCCAATTTTAAATTCGTGGGGATGAAATCACGATTTTCTCTGGAAGAATATGACATTTTAGAACCTATATTCTGAATATTAAATCCAAACTGCACTTTATCGTAAGAACCATTTTTGTTTTTTACCTCAGTTTTGTACAATAAATTCACATTTCCTGCCCCACCGATTGCTGCTCTATAATCAATGCCATTATAGGCTCGGTTACCCGTCAGGTTCGAATAGATAAAACTAAGATTCACTCCCATGGATAAATCTTTGGAGAATTTTGTGCCATATCCAAAATCAAAAACAAACTCATTGGGATTAAAATTTCCTGTGGGATTTCCTTCAAAATCGGTGAATTGAATATTTCCCAAAGAAAAATACCTAAACGAACCCGAAACAACAGAGCCCTCTCCCACTTTTGTGTATCCTGAAAGGTAAGAAAACCCAACATCGTCTACCAACTGGCGCAGCCAAGGAGCATAAGACAAAGAAAATCCACTCTTGTTTTTGGCATTGACCAAGTTGGCCATATTCCAATAACTGCTATTGGCGTCGGGATCAAACAACGAAACCCCCACATCACCCATGGCTGCAGACCGGCTATCTGGAGTTATGCTTACAAAAGGCACCATTGTTGTAACGGTGTTTAATTGTCCTGCGAGTTGTTTTGACGTAACAACATTTTGGGCTTGGAGTGAACCAAAAACGAGGAGCAAAAACACACTATTGATTGCAATTTTCTTCATACTTCTAGTGGGCAAAAATATCATTTCTGTTCTGTTCATCCTAATTTATCAAAAACTTGTTGCACAAGCAGGGGTTTTGAGGGTTTTGTCATTGTACTTTAATAAATTTACCTCCCACCGCTTTTTCCATACCATCTTCAGTTTTAATTACTACTTCGTAAAAATAAAGACCCGGGATTACCAGATTTCCATTTAATCCCCGCCCGTCCCATCGCACTACTTCGATTTTTGCCTTACTCATTTCAAGAACTTCCTGTCCCTGAACAATTTTTCTACCAATTTGGTCTATAATTTTCCATTCGACACGAAGGGTTTCGCCAGGCAGAGATTGTCTTACCCAAACTGTGAGTTGGTCTTTAAAGGGTACAGGAAACGCACCATGATCAGTAATTTCCATGGTTCTAGGCGGAATAACCAAACAAGAAACAACACCCTTACCCGCATTGTTGTATATATCCCATGCCTTACAAGTAAATGTATGTTTCCCTGGTTTCAAAGAACTAAGGGGAAAACGGATGGTTCCTCTTTGATAGGAATTTAAATCGTACGAAAAATATTCGTTGACAACGAATGTCTCTTCGACTTCGGTCCCTTCGTCTATCACCAACAATATATTTCTGCCAATACCAGCACCGGTTGCATTGATACCGTCTCGATCATAAATTCGGGCTACGAAATCAACGTCTCTGGCAACACTCCCCCCGCTGAGAAACGTAGTATCTTGCATATAGGCCTGAATCAAGGGGCCCTTCGTATCCGGATTAACCAATGTTTCAGAACCCCCAATATAAAATTGCCATGAGCCTGCAGCATCTGTTTCGTCATTGTGTGCGTAAAATTTGGCGATACCCAAGCCATAATTGTATGCGATGTCTTTGGGAATAGAAAATAACAACTCGAATTCTCCTTTGATTACAGAAACCTGGCCATTAAACAATACCCCACTTTGCTCCTCGAAAGGAACTGGATTATTGGCATTGTCATTGTTTAGAGTATATTTAATCAAGGGTTTATCGTATACTTTCACCCACATATTTCCATTAAAAGATGTAAACTTTCCAACCAATCGCTCATCAATATGTCCTTTTAATCGCACTACAGAGAATGCTTTTATAGTATCTCGAAATTGTGCCAAAGATTTCCCTTGGACAGAATCAATATAAATTAGGTGTTTGGGAAAAGCCAGAGGCATGCTCGCATCGCCCAGCAAGGCAAATTTATTGTCCTCAGAATTGATTGATGGGCGATTTTTCATACGCTGAAATAACTCTCCCAAGGTTGGTATAGGCTCATTCGGTTGTGGAAACCCATATTTTGTCCAAAAATCACTGTTGATCTGAGAATTTCCACTCACATACACCAAACGGGTCGTACTCATTAGAGCAATTGCTCCACCATTTGGATTTAACAAAGCCAATTCACCGCCACTTTGCACTGCTGGATCATCAAAAGAACTGAACTCACAGGTCGCAGTAAAAAATACTGGCATGCGGTATTTGTTATCCCAGTTATTGATCATGGGAATGTCTAAAATTGATTCTTGGGCCCAACCTTTTACTCCTCCGTGTCCTTGATAGTTGAAAAATAAGGTCCCCTCTTTGAGGGTGCGATTGATCGCAGAATTCATATCTGGATATTTCTCATTATTTCCCGTTGTAATTTGTTTGAACGCATCTGTGTAGAGCCGATTCACATGAAATGCTGGATATTTTTGACTGATAAATTGAGCGTAATCTTCACTTTCCTTAACGAATTCTGTTTCCCATGATTCATCAACATCGTCGCAAGAAAATGTGATGCGGCTTCTCCAAGGCCCCAATGACAATGGATTGGCATAGCGTTTGATTTTTTCGACAACAGCCATTGCCTCCTGTTTTGTTCGTGCGGGAATGCGTCCAATGGAAATAGCCATTTTGGCACTGCCCAATTCGGGATCTCCTGAATTGCTGTCGAGATAGGCCAAAAAATCATCCAAACAAAACGCCGATGCCGATGAAATTCCACCAGACTGGTAAACCGGTATGAAATTGGTATTTCCTGAAACCCGATCTTGCATGTCAAAGGAAGCCGCACCCAAAAGCGTTACAAACCGAAAACGGTTGCTTAAACTGCCTACTTTATCGGAGTAACTTTTTTGCCAACGAAAGAAATCTCGGAGTGCAACTAAATCTTGTTGGCCGCCTGAGAATTCATTGTAAATTTCTTGGGGTGTCACCACCAGGGTTTTGTATCCTGGATTTTTACTGCGAAATGCCTGTAATTCTTTGGCTGCTTCAATGAAATTGGGATGACTTAGGATAATGAAATCGTAGGGCCCTTGGCTTGCTGGTTGTTGGTTATTCAACATTCCCAACAAAGAGGGCTTCAGAAAATTGTTTGCGCCTATATTAAAACAAAGCAAGTCGGATTTTGGTACTTTGGATCCAATGAGCACGCTGCGCGACCCATTGCCATTAGAAAGAATCTCAACCTGTTCTGGCCGCATGGGATTGGAGACATTCCACAGCACACAGTTGGATGAACTGGGTATGAAATCATATTCTACATTTCGTGTGTCTTTAGCCATGGCTGTGTTGCGAATAAAACATGTTGGGCCAGGGACAATAGAATTTTTGTTTTTTCCCTCAATTTCAAAATAGTCTAAATACACGCTAGACTTTGTATTGGGGCGATATAATATAAATTTGATTGTCACTGAACCTTGATTGGCTGGGACAATCACAGTATTTTCTACAAAATAATATTTTTCATATCCGCTGGTGGTCGCTCTTAAATTTTGGCGCAATGAAACTCCATTGCAAATTATTACCAGGCTTCCCGAATCATCGATGAGAGAAGATGCAATCAAAAACTTAACCCGAACCGAATCGATAGATGGAGACAATTGGGCACTAAAAGTGCGCTGAAGGGTCTCGTTACCCAACTTCTCTCCCAGCCAAACCCTACCCATACCAATAGGATTTATCAAGTCGCTGTCGTGAAAAACTCTTTCCTCGTTCCCCGAATACATCTTTGAAATTGCACCCGTAACTGGGGCACTGAAAGAAATCCTTTTTCCAATAATGGTATCAGCAGAATTGTATCCAATTATAAATTTGGTACTGGAGGCGTAAAAATTTACAAAATGTCGGTATGATTGACCGTCAAATTCCCAATCTTTGACTCCCTGTCCATAAAAAACTACATAATCGCCATCGTTCCACTTTCCATCTTCCTCACCAAAAATTTTGATGGGTATCTCAGGGCATTGATTTCGTATTTCTGGGGCATTGGTTTGGCTCAACGCTTTGCCTTGAATCCCAAATAATTTAAATTTTCTGGGGTCGGCTAAAGACAAATCAAAGCCCATAGACTGTAAATCATTCTTGGTAAGCGCGTACATACCCGGCTGTTTCAATTCGAGTTTGGCCCATTTTCCACTGGCGAGAAAACTCTGCGCGGTGAGCACCTTCCCCAAAGACAAGAAAAGGACGAAAAAAGATACTAAAATTTGCTGCACCATTTCTTAACGTAAAAATACGAATTTAGTTCTATAATATGGGCTATTAAAATTTAAAATTGGGGTTAAAACCCAAATGTAAGGGGAAAAAAAACCACATCCCAGCCAATAATATTGCAATAAATTCGTTTTTATGTGTAGTTTTGCTAAAAGTACGATATGAAACCATCCTTACGACTAATTGTTTTGGGCATCATTGGTAGTTTTGTTATAAATGCAAATGCCCAGGACCCTCAACTTACCCAATTTTATGCTGCTCCAGTTTATACAAACCCTGCACTTGCTGGATCCGCTGTTTGTTCTTATGGAGCTGCAGGTCGTATTTCATTAAATTACCGCAATCAATGGCCCAATCTTCCTGGCACATTTCGATCTGTATCTGCGTCTTGGGACCAGCATATTCCCAGTGTAGGTGGAGGAGTTGGTGCAATGGTTTTTCACGATATTGCAGGCTCTGGATTGTTAACCTCAACAACTATAAGTGGTGTTTACAGCTATTTACTTCCCTTAAATCGTGGTAAATTGTACATGAGATTTGGACTACAGGGTTCTGTAACCAACAAATCAATAGACTTTACTAAACTCAAATTTGCGGATCAAATTAATCCCACCGCTGGTTTTACACTGCCAACAGGTGAACAAACCCCCTCGCAAAATGTTACCTATCCCAATTTCAATGCCGGTTGGATCATGTATTCCAGCAAATTTTACGCTGGTTTCGCCGCTCACAACATAAACCAGCCCAATTGGAGTTTCTATAAAAACCCCGACGAGATTTTACCCATGCGTTTGACTGTTCACGGAGGTGCTGTTATCAAATTGTCAAAAAGTAGATACGAAGAAAACACCCTTTCACCCAATATGCTTTTTATGAAACAACGGAATTTTACCCAACTTAATTTGGGTTTTTATACCAACAAGGGGCCCTTGGTTACAGGACTGTGGTTTCGGCAAACATTTGGCCAATACAACAATTCAGATGCCGTAATAATGCTGGTTGGATTTCGCAAAAACCGATTTAAATTTGGATACAGTTATGATTTTACTGTAAGTGATGGTCGATCAGCGATTCCGTCAAGTCACGAAGTGAGTGCAACCATTGACTGGTGTGTGCCTCCCGGAAGAAGCCCATTTAAGCCTTTACGCTGTCCTGAATTCTAAATTTTATTTCCACTTGAAAATATTACCCCATAAACATCGTTATTAACAAAAAAACTAATGCAAACCATTTCAACAAAAAATCGAACTGTAATTTGGGCCATCGCCCTAATTGTAGTCGCTTCTGCTTGTAGTTCAAAAGAAAATGTGAGCAAAACATCTGGTCAAGGCTACAACAATCCCAAATGGGGAGGCTTTGCCAACCCGAAATATAAAGGCCAAGAAACAGGTCCGGGACTGGTCTTGGTAGAAGGTGGCTCATTTACCATGGGCTCTACCGAAAAGGATCTTCAATTCGACAACAACAACGCAGAAAGAACTGTAACTGTGAATTCATTTTATATGGATGAGACAGAAGTTAGCAATTTGCAATACCGCGAATATGTGTATTGGCTCATGCGTTCTTATGTTAGTTTTCCCGAAGTATACCAGCGCGCCCTTCCTGATTCCCTTTGTTGGAGAAGCAAATTGGCATTCAACGAACCTTTCGTTGAGTATTATTTCCGCCATCCGTCCTATAAAGATTATCCTGTAGTAGGCGTTAATTGGCAACAAGCTTCAGAATTTGCTCAATGGAGAACTGAACGGGTGAATGAGATGATTCTAGACCGTGAGGGTATTTCCAACTTTGATATTGTAACGGATGCAAATGATGACAACACCTTCCACACCAGAACCTATTTGGCCGGACAATATGACTTTATCAAAAAAGGAAAGAAACCTTTAAAAGACTATTCAAAAAAGAAAAAGAAAGACCAAAAACGGTATAAAGTGCTCATGGAAGATGGAATCATGTTGCCTGAATATCGCTTGCCCACAGAAGCGGAATGGGAATATGCTGCACAAGCCAATATTGGCGAAGTAAATTTTAATAATATCGATCAAAAAAAGATTTATGGTTGGACAGATTATACAACCCGCATTAAAGATGGAAAAGAAAATGAACGTGGCAAGATTCGTATGAATGCATTGGTTGGAAAAGGAGATTTTGGGGGTATTGCTGGTGGAACACTGAACGACGCTGGATTTATCCCAACCCCTGTATACAGTTATTGGCCAAATGCCTACGGTTTATACAATATGGAAGGCAATGTAGCTGAATGGACAATGGATGTCTATCGTCCCTTGTCTCAAGAAGATTTTGATGCCTTTATGCCATTCCGCGGAAACGTATACAAAACATTGGTATTAGATCAATACGGAGTCATCGAACAAAAAGATTCTTTGGGTCGGTTGATATACAGGGATGTAACTGAACGCGAAAATGTATCGCGTAGAAACTATAAAAAAGCCGATAATATTGGTTACAAGGACGAAGAAAATTACAATAATGGCGATATGACCTACGATTACGGTTCAACTTCTCTCATCAACAACAAGGCTCGGGTTTTTAAGGGTGCATCGTGGAACGATCGTGCTTATTGGGCTTCTCCAGGAACACGCCGTTTCTTGGATGAAAAACAAAGTCAATCCACTATCGGTTTCCGCTGTGCAATGATTCGTATCGGATCACCTGTGGGAAATGGTCAGAAACAATACAATCGTTTGCCTAGTTCTGGAATCGACAAAAAAACCAAAAAGCGCAGATAATCAACATCTTTCATACAACAACAAAAAAGCCCCGGAAACGGGGCTTTTTTGTTGTTTGAGCGAGAAACGAGACTCGAACTCG
>SYIL01000012.1 GCA_005798825.1 Bacteroidota bacterium | reverse complement strand
CTCTACCAGCTGAGCTATGGTGGCGTTTAAACATAAGAACGTCAGTGACCAAAGGCCATTTTCCCAAAAGGATTGCAAAAATAGTATTTATTTGCCAATTTTCAAACCATAATGCGATTTTTTGTGTATTAATTTTTTGCTTTCTCAAATACCCGATTTAACGATTCTTTTTAATCAAATCCCAAGCCCCTGAGTTAAAAATCTATTATACCTTTGTGCCCAATGCAAAAAAAATTAAGAACAGGGATAGCCATTTTGTTTGGGATGCTACTAATATCGGCCCTTCTTTGGAAAAATATCAATTCAACAACCGAGATTTCGCATGATTTATTTGCCCTCAAAAATCCTAAATCTGTAACCCGAATTACATTTTCTCCTAATAATCCGAAACAATCCTACCTTGTTTTAGAAAAAATCAAGGGACGGTGGATGGTTCGCAATAAAAATAATACCTACCCAGCCGATACCCTGTCGTTAAACCAACTTCTGTTTTGGGCCATGCCTAATTTACAAGTAAAATCACCGATCCCTGATGCTATGAAAGATATGGTAACCAAAGACATTGGTCTCAATGGTACCAAAGTGATATTTTCGATAGGAGACCAAGAAATACATACTTTTTTTGTTGGATATGCCTCGGCAACACAAGAATCAACCTATATGTATTTCCCGGAAACAGAAAGACCTTGCGAAATCACGCTGCCTGGGTTTGCCGGCTATCTTACCCCCTATTTTAATACCAATATCGATTTGTGGAGGTCAATATTTTTGGTGGAAACTTCCTTGCCCGAAATAACAAGTCTTCATGTAATTTGGCCCAATGCCCCCGAGAATTCTTTCACCATAAAACAAGATGACGATAAAACACAATTGTTCAATGAAAAAAATCAACTTGTTACAGCCAATCAAAGTCTTGTTGCGGGCTATCTAGATTTATGTAAAACACTTCCAAGGGAGGCTGGAGAGTCGGCTGGCATCAATAAAAATAAAGAGGCTGCAAATAAAATCCGAAATGACACACCAATGATTGTTTTCGAATACACCTTTAAGCATGCACCCAAGCAAATTATCTATTTACACAGAATGGATCTGAGTGGAGAAACCTATTCTTTGGAATCGCGAACGGGAGAACTAAAATCAAAGGAAACCGAACTTTTTTGGGCACACAGTGCCTCCGACAAAACACTGTGGGTGGTTCAAGAAATCGCTCTGAGAAATAGACTGAGAACATTGGCAAATTTTAGCCGGTCTATGCCAGAAACACAATCCCATAGGCTTGTTCAGTAAAAAAATTCTAAGCCACCTATAAAATTCAACTCCCGAAATGAAATTAAATTTCGCCATAATTGCCGCAATATTCGGATTTGTTGCTTCGGGTCCTTTGGGGGCAGTCATTGGTTTTCTAGTTGGGATGTATATTGATTACAGCACGAGTTCGTCAACCCAGAACAAATCAAATTACGGCAGATTCGAAAACACTGCTTACCCAAACGCAAATCAGCCCCAAGATTTTAAACATTCGCTGCTCATTCTCATTGCCGCCATTATGAATGCAGATGGGTCTGTGATGAAAAGTGAGTTAGACATGGTTAAGTCTATGTTGGTCAGGACCTATGGAGAAGAAGAATCCCTGAGATTACTCCTGCGTTTGCGCGAGTTGATCAAACAACCACACAATCTCATCGAAGTATGTCGCAACCTCAGAATTCGAATGAATTACGCCTCTCGTTTAGAATTGGTCCATATATTATTTCGCATTTCTCAGGCCGACAGCCATATTTCTCCCCCCGAACTGGCACTCATTCAACAAATAGCCACACAATTGGGAATCCGTACACCCGATTATTTGTCGATACGGGCCATGTTTGTGGTTTCAGTAGATAGCGACTACCAGATTTTGGAAATTTCTCCATCTGCGGGCGAAGAAGAAACCAAAAAAGCCTACCGTAAAATGGTCATGCGTTTTCATCCAGACCGTTTACAAGGATTAAACAATGCCGAAAAAAAAGCTGCAGAATCGAAATTCATTCGTGTTCAAACTGCCTATGAAAATATCAAAAAAAATAAAGGTTGGATATGATTCGAGTTCACGCTGCCCTATTTTCTGTTTCCTTCTTATATGCAGTGTTGTTTTCATGGGCAGGTCAGATAATGCCAAACTTTATATCTCCTGAAGCATTTGTTATGTTGCGGTTGCTGGTAGCAACCGCTCTTTTCTATCTTGTTTCATTTTGGTTCCCACGAGAACCCATTGATTGGAAAACCCATGGATTGGAATTTGCCATTTGTGGATTTTTTGGAACCTGTGCCAATATGTATTTCTTCTTTTATGGATTGTCTCTTACCCACCCCATCAATGGCGCAATTCTAATGCTCGTAACGCCACTATTCGTCTGTATTTTTGACCACATTCGTTTAAAAGCAACAATGAAGCCCTTGTTTATTCTTGCCACAATCTCCGGCACTGTATTCAGCGCATTTCTTCTGATTGGGAAAGGCGCCCATTTTACATCCCAAACACTGTTGGGTGATTTATTGGTTGGAATTAATGCATTATTTTATGCCATTTATTTGGTGCGGGTTAAAAAACTCGCACACATATATACCCCCATTACAATCAACAAAATTACTTTTAGTTTTGGAACTGTATATCTTCTGCCAATTGGAGCGTTGGCACTGATGCATACAGATTTTTCTGCCTTTACGCCCAACATAAGTGCCAAGCTTGCATACACCTTGTTTTTTACCAGTTTTTTGGTGTATCTGCTCAATTCATATGCTTTGCAAAAAGCTGGGCCTAGTCTCTCAGGTTTATACATCTATTTACAGCCCGTTTTGGCCAGTGTAATCGCATTAATATTGGGTACTGATAGCCTCAATACCCCAAAAATTATTTTGATGATTTTGATCCTCTTCTCTGTTTTTATTGCCACAAAATACTCCCCCAAAGAAAAGGCAATCTCTACATAAGCCAACCTGAGTAAGAAATTTTTTTATTACATTTGTACACTTAATATTATGCAAAGCGAAAAAGCCAACGAACTTCTCAATAAAGCCATTAAAAGCGTAGAAAAAAATGGCATCGTCGCCAGCGCAATTGTGCCACATCTTAAAGCTGCAAGAGAATATGCTTTGTTGGAAAATGACCCATTGCTTACCCGCGCTTTGAGATTGGCTTGGCAAAACTTGGAAGCAAATGATGCCTTCGAAACCGAATTAGCTGAAGAAATCGAAACACCAGAAGATAATTTGGTGTATTTTCTTTCATTGTGCCTCAAGAGTGAGAATGTATTGAACCGTGATGAATTGCGTTTGATGACCAATGGACTTCAACAGGTCGCCTAAAGCATTACAAGTAAATTTTTATTCTATCAATCTATAGTATGTCAGACAATCAATCTGTCCAATCAACCAGCCTAACTCAATTGCATATATCATTGGGTGCCAAGATGGTCTCTTTTGCAGGGTTTAATATGCCCGTTTTATATGACAATCTGATTCAAGAACACCTTTGTGTTCGCAAAGCGATGGGTGTTTTTGATGTGAGCCACATGGGTGAAGTATGGGTGGAAGGTTCAAACTCATACGCACTTGTAGAATATATTACTTCGAATGATGTTAGCACTTTGTATGACGGCAGAATTCAATACTCTTGTATGCCGAACAGTTCAGGTGGAATTGTAGATGATTTATTGGTGTATCGTTTCAACGCTGAGAAATACTTTTTGGTTATCAACGCCGGCAATATCGACAAAGATTTGGCCTGGATTCATGAACAAAATAAAAACTTTGGCGCGACGATCACGAATGTTAGCTCGGAATATAGCTTATTGGCGATTCAAGGACCCAAAGCCACCCAAGCATTGCAAAAATTAACAGCAATACACCTCAGCGAAATCCCCTATTACCACTTTGTAGAAGGCAATTTGGCTGGATTGCAATTGATTATTTCATGCACAGGATACACCGGTGCCGGTGGATTTGAATTGTACGTTAAAAACGCTGACACGCTCGCCTTGTGGAACAAAATATTTGAAGCAGGAGCAGAATTCGGTATAAAACCCATCGGCTTGGGTGCACGTGACACCTTGCGTTTGGAAAAAGGTTTTTGTTTATACGGCAATGACATCAACGATGAGACCTCGCCCATAGAAGCAGGTTTGGGATGGATAACCAAATTTAACCAAGCATTCGTAATGAGCGACCACCACAAAGCCATTAAAGATAAAAAGCCCTCCAAGAAGTTAATAGGATTTGAATTGCTAGAAAAGGGAATACCCCGTCAGCATTATCCATTGTGCGACTCAACGGGAAAATTGATTGGAGAAGTTACCAGCGGAACCATGAGTCCGAGTTTAAACAAAGCCATCGGCTTGGGTTATGTAATGAGTGAATTCTCGACTGCTGGCAGTGAGATATTTGTTGAAATCCGAGGCAAATTACTCAAAGCCAGCGTTTGCAAAATTCCATTTTTATAACCTATATCAACCCATCTTTAAGTGAAAGGATTGGGTACAACTTGTATTAAAAAATGCGCGTCAACGAACACATCAGTCAAACCGCAGCGCCTCGATGGGATCAAGTTTTGCAGCCCGCTGTGCCGGATACAAACCCGCCGACAATCCCACTATCACACAAACCACCAGGGCCAACAACATCCATTCCCAGGGAGCAACAAACCCCGCACCCAATGCTAGTCCAACGAAATTGCCAATAATCAATCCCAAAAGGATACCACCCAGGCCCCCGATTTGACAAATAACCACCGCCTCAACCAAAAATTGATTCTTTATTTGTTTTGCAGTAGCACCCAAAGCCTTTCGCAATCCAATTTCTCTGGTACGCTCCGTAACGGATACCAACATTATATTCATCAGACTAATCGCAGCACCAAAAAGGGTGATAATTGCGATTACTGTTCCAACAAGGGTTACCAAGCCAATATTTTCCAGGGCTTCTTTTGCCAAGGCTGAACTCTCCAACAATACAAAGTCATCGGCCGCTTCTGGCTTCAATCTCCTGATGCGACGCATGGTTGTATAAGCTTCGCTTAAACTGGATTCTAAATCGATTGCATCGTCAACAGATACACTGATAATACAGTTTTCTCTGGATATTTTCATGTCCCGCATGGCCCTTGTAATAGGCAAAAAAACAACCCTATCGCCCCCGCTCATCCCCATACTAGAACCCTTTTTCTTCAATTGCCCAACAACCATATAGGTTTTACCATTGACACGAATTATTTGATTCAAAGCCCGGTCTATTTTGGTATCATCGGGAAATAATTTATTGACAATCTCACTGCCTATAACAGCAACAGGCACGGCATTTTCAATCTCATTATCGGTAAATGTCCTACCCGACTCTATAGCGTAATTGGCTGTCTTTAAATAATCATCATCTACGCCCAATAACCTTATGTTGGGATTTGTTTCTATGGATTGAAAACTTGCCTTAGCGACAAAATCAGCATTTACCTGGAGTGACACCGTGGCTTGACCTCCCTCCATCCTTTTTTGAAATTCCCACGCTTGGTTAAATGAAATGGGATCCTTTTCGTCAGCCTCTCCATAGCGCTTCAATCCCCCCGAATTCCGAATGGTAAAACTTTGTGAACCCATCTTTGAAAAGGTTTTTGAAACTGCTATCTTCATGGCATCGATACTGGTTAGTATTCCCACCAAAGCGGCTATTCCAATCGAAATAATAAGGGCTGTAATGATGGCACGCGAAGCATGGGCCCTTATTGAACCCAAACCTTGGTATACGTTTTCAACAAATAAAGACAATTTAATTAGAATTTATGATGAAAATGACTGACCGCATCCGCAAGTTGAACCCGCATTGGGATTGTTAAATGAAAATCCGCGGTTGCCCAACCCATTTTCCCAATCTACTTCCATACCCAAAACATACATTACATGCGCTTTGTTCATGATAACTTGTATGCCTTCAATTTCATACTGGTTATCTCCGTCTTCGAGCTTATCAAACGCCAACAGATAACTCATTCCTGAACATCCCCCACCTTTTACCCCGATGCGCAAATACGATTCATCGACCAGGGATAAACTTGATTGTAGACGCTGTAATTCTGAGATGGCCGATTGCGTAAATGCCACAGGTGCAGCTTTTGTTATAGTTGCCTTGTTTTCCATAAACACAAATTTACACAAGCAAGAGCAATTCTGCATACACATCTCGACAAACGCTTTGTATATTTGTTGAATGGATGAACTTTTACTGTCGACAATACTGGCCAGTGGGCCGGTTCAGAGTCAAGACTTTGCTTTCGTACTTCTATATATACTAGGACCATCCATGTTGGTCCTTATCACAGCACAGTTTATGTTTAAAAAACACACCGATGCCAACCTCAGGATGTTCCAAGCAGAAATTCTTAAGTCCAATACACAAACTATAACCCCGCTGAAATTACAGGCCTATGAGCGAATGGCTTTATTTCTTGAGCGCAGCAGCATTCCCTCACTCATCGAAAATTATGCAAAAGGCAATCAAAGTGCCAAGGCATTTTCTCTCATAGCCAGCAATGTAATTCGTGAAGAATACAACCACAATGTTTCCCAACAAATCTATTTGAGCAGTCAATTATGGTCGCTGATAAAAATCATAAAAGACCAACATTTGCAAATGTTGCAAAATACAAGCTCCTCGCTACCCGAAAATGCGACCTCTGGTGCGCTATGTCAGAAACTCATCGAATACCTTCAAACCATGGAAATTCAACCTCAAGATCGTGGTTTGACTTTTATAAAAAGTGAACTTGCCTTACTTTTCGGATAAGTCTTTTTCATAGAATACTGCTTACTCTCTTTTACTACATTTCAAAAAAAACACAAGCATCAACAATGAACCAAGAGAAGAAAAATAGCAGTGGCATTGTTATTAATCACCTGTATGGGCCAAAAGAATCTGAACAACCCGGTGAATTTCCCTATACACGGGGTATAAGAAAAGATATGTATCGCGGTAAATTGTGGACAATGCGTCAATACGCTGGGTTTTCAACCGCCGAAGAAAGCAATGCGCGATACCTCTATTTACTCAATCAAGGTACCACAGGTCTGTCGGTTGCCTTCGATTTGCCTACCCAAATTGGCTTTGATTCTGACCATCCTATGAGTGAGGGTGAAGTCGGAAAAGTTGGTGTTGCCATTGATTCATTGCGCGATATGGAAACATTGTTTCAAGGAATATCGCTCAAGGATGTAACCACTAGTATGACTATCAACGCCACCGCAGCTACACTGTTGGCTATGTATGTTGCAATTGCCAAAAAACAAGGAGCCGACCTTCAAACACTGAGTGGCACAATTCAAAATGATATTTTAAAAGAATACACAGCACGAGGCACATATATTTACCCGGTAAGATCCAGTATGCGGTTGATTACAGATGTTTTTGAATGGTGCAGTATTGAATTGCCAAAATGGAATACCATCTCAATTAGTGGTTATCATATAAGAGAAGCGGGGAGCACCGCAGTGCAGGAATTGGCGTTTACACTTTCAAACGGAAAAGCCTATGTTGAAGCAGCCCAAAAAAGAGGTCTTGATATTAATATTTTCGGCAGAAGATTGAGTTTTTTCTTCAATGCCCACAACGATTTTTTTGAAGAAATTGCAAAATTCAGGGCTGCGCGAAGAATGTGGGCCAACATGATGAAAAATATGGGAGCAACCCACCCTGAAGCGATGATGCTCCGTTTCCATACCCAAACAGGTGGATCGACACTTACAGCTCAGCAAGCAGAAAATAACATTGCAAGGGTAACCATTCAAGCCTTGAGTGCAGTAATGGGTGGCACCCAGAGTTTACATACCAATGGTTACGATGAAGCTTTTAACTTGCCAACAGAAAAAGCCGCACGAATTGCTTTGCGTACGCAACAAATTATTGCAAACGAAAGTGGGGTAAGCCATACTGTTGATCCTCTTGCAGGAAGTTATTTCGTTGAAGAACTTACCAATTCAATGGAAATAGAAGCCACCAAAATTATCGATCGCATCACCCAAATGGGTGGATCTGTCTCGGCAGTCGAATCTGGTTGGATACAAGAACAAATCGCAAAAAGTAGCTATGAGACCCAATGTAACATAGAAAATGAATCACAAATTATCGTTGGGTTAAATGCATTTTTAGCAAGTGATGAAAAAGAAACGCCTTCATTTAGTGTAAATGACACGATTCGCATTCAACAAATTCAAAAAATTGAACGATTAAAAGCAGAACGAAACAACCAAAATGTTTCAAATTCTTTGCGAAAATTATCAGAAGTTGCCCTAACTGAAACCAATGTCATGCCAACAATTTTGGAATGCGTAGAAAATATGGCAACATTGGGTGAAATTGCGAATGCATTGAAAAACGTGTTTGGAGAATACCATCCATAAACATAGGCTACAGAACGAAATTTTCGGATTATTTTACTTTATTGAACATACCAACATTCCCCTAAATAAAAAAAATTAGTAAACAAGCAAAAAAAAATTTTTGTTTGTTTAATTTGTGTTTTTATTAGCAGTAGTTTTATTGTCAATGGAATCTTGTCGTAAATAAAACCACTAAAAATATCTGAATGCCGAGCCCATTTTACACAAACCAATGACTATTGACAAAAAACCCCACGAAACTGCATGGCAAGATTGCCTAAAAATAATCAAGGATAATGTAAGCCCACAGGCCTATAAAACTTGGTTTGAACCCAACAAAGCAGTTCGTTTGGTAAACAAGGTACTTACCATTCAGGTACCCAGTCAATTCTTTTACGAATGGCTTGAAGAACACTATGTTCAGTTGTTGCACAAAACACTCAAAAAAGTCATTGGTCCCACTGCAAAGCTAGAATACAATATCATTGTTGAAACCTCTGGTCCTGGTCACGAAACCAACCCATATACCATCAATCTTCCCACTGGCAGTAATTCTACCAAATCGGTTCAAAACGAAATGGGTATTCCCGTCAATTTGGATATTCCCATCAAGAATCCCTTTATTATCCCGGGACTGAAAAGGATAAATATTGATAGTCAATTAAATCCTCGCTATACTTTTGACAATTTTGTTGACGGAGACTGCAATAAACTTGCCCGCAATGCTGGCCTGGCAATTGCCCAAAAACCTGGAGGAACTGCATTCAATCCACTACTCATTTTTGGCGGTTGTGGCTTGGGCAAAACCCATTTGGCCCATGCCATTGGAAATCTTATCAAGCAAAATCACAAACAAAAGGTTGTAGTATTCGTTAGCACAGAAAAATTTATTAATCAATTTATTGATTCTGCAAAGCAAGGTAACAACAATCAATTTGTAAATTTCTACCAGTACTTGGATGTATTGATTGTAGATGATGTTCACTTCTTTGCCAAAAAAGAACGAACCCAAGAAATCTTCTTCCAAATATTCAACCACCTCCACCAGAACGGGAAACAAATAATACTCACTTGCGACCGGGCGCCAAAAGATTTAAAGAATATGGATGAGCGTTTACTCTCTCGCTTTAAATGGGGTCTTAGTGCAGACTTGAACATACCTGATTTTGATACGCGGGTTTCGATTTTGGAAAATAAAATGTACCAGGATGGAATCACCTTAAACAAAGATGTAGTTGAATACCTTGCGCATAATATTGATGCAAACGTTCGTGAACTTGAGGGTGCATTAATTTCACTGTTAGCCCAGTCATCTCTTACCCGAAAACAATTGGATTTGAATTTGGCAAAGCAAATCGTAAAAAACTTTGTTAAAAATTCCAACCGAGAGATTAGCATCGAATACATTCAAAAATTGGTTTGCGATTATTACAATATTCCTGTTGAAGCAGTAAAATCAAAAACACGCAAACGGGAGATTGTGCAAGCGCGCCAGATTGCTATGTATTTTACCAAAGATCTGACCAAGTCTTCCTTGAAAAATATCGGTATATTTTTTGGTGGACGAGACCATTCTACAGTCATTCATGCTTGCCAAACCGTAAATGATTTAATCGAAACCGACAAAAAATTTCGGCATGATGTTGAAGAAATTGACAAAAGAATAAAAATCAATACATTTTAATTCGCTCAAAAAACTTCTTTACTAAAAATTTATACCTTTACAATCGTTACGCTTCTTTCTGGGTTATAAATTCAAAAATATCCAAACTCAATGGTAAGATTCTATAAATCCTTCCTGTTTGCCTTTGCAGGTTTAATCTGCCTGCTAAAAACTGAACGTAATTTTAGAATAATGGGTTATTGTTGTTTGGTTACCTTGGTTGCAGGATTTGGTTTGGATTATTTTGGAGAACACCTAAATCGATTTGAATGGGCATTGCTTTGGTTGGCTATGGGACTGGTATTTGTCTCTGAAGCACTGAATACCGCTTTTGAAGCAAGTCTTGATGTATTGCATCCCGAGCAAAATCCCTTTATTGGACGTGCAAAAGACATGGCCGCCGCCGCTTCCTTGATAGCAAGTACCATTGCCTTGATTGTGGGTGCATATATTTTTACGCCCCACATTATGTCTATCATTCAGGGGAATTAAGACAATCCCAATTCTTTGCGTTGTGTCTCATCGATTGGGCTAGGCGCGTCTATCATCACATCTCTTCCATTGTTATTTTTTGGAAATGCGATATAATCCCGAATACTCTCAGATCCACCAAACAAACTGCACAATCTATCAAAACCCAGGGCAATACCCCCATGTGGAGGTGCACCATATTCAAACGCATTCATTAAAAAACCAAATTGTGACTGGGCATCTTCTTTACTGAAACCCAATAAATCAAACATACGGGATTGTAAGTCTCTATCAAAAATCCGAATCGAGCCCCCACCAACCTCTACCCCGTTGATCACCATATCATAGGCATTTGCACGCACATCTCCAGGAGAAGACTCCATAAGGGTTAAGTCCTCGGGAAGTGGACTGGTAAACGGGTGATGCATGGCATGCCAACGATTGTTTTCAGAATCTAATTCAAACAATGGAAAATCTACAACCCACAAAGGTTTATAATTAAATGGGTCTCTTAGGCCCAATTCAGACCCCATATACAAACGCAATTCATTTAATTGCTTGCGTGTTTTATCTAATTCACCAGCCATGAGTAAGATCAAATCTCCCGCATCAGCCCGAAACAAGTTTTTCCACTGCATCAAGGCATCAGAATCATAGAACTTATCTACCGAACTTTTGGCTGAACCATCGGCCTCAATGCGACACCATACCAATCCCTTTGCACCAATTTGTGATCGTTTAACAAAATCGGTAAGGGTATCCAATTGTTTACGGGAATAATTGCCTGCCCCTTTTGCACAAATCCCAATCACTGATTCGGCAGAGTCAAACACTGCAAATTCTTTACCCCCAACAAAATCTGTATCCTCACCGGGAGATTTTAAGGCAATAAAACGCATATCAAAACGAATATCTGGTTTGTCACACCCATAATTACGCATTGCCTCGGCGTAAGACATCCTGGGAAAAACATCAAAATGAATTCCCTTTATTTCGGAGAACAAATGTGAAACAAGCCCTTCGAACGTCTGCAAAATATCTTCGCGTTCTACAAAGCTCATTTCGCAGTCGATCTGGGTAAACTCAGGCTGTCTGTCTGCCCGCAAATCTTCGTCACGAAAACATTTTACTATCTGAAAGTATTTATCAAACCCACTCACCATAAGCAATTGCTTAAATGTTTGGGGACTCTGAGGCAATGCATACCACTGACCAGGGTTTAAACGTGAAGGAACCACAAAATCCCGAGCCCCTTCTGGAGTGCTCTTAATCAATACAGGTGTTTCTACTTCCAAAAACTGCGCATTGTTTAGGTAATTTCGAATTGTATGAGCCAATGTGTGGCGCAATTCTAAATTTCCCCGCACTACATCTCGTCTGAGATCCAGATAGCGGTATTGCATCCGAATATCATCTCCTCCATCAGTGTCATTTTCGATTATAAATGGGGGCGTTTTAGATTGATTCAAGACCGAAAGACTTTGAACCACGATTTCAATGTCTCCGGTAGCCATTTGGGTATTTTTCGAAGTTCTCTCAGCAACCATTCCTGTAACCTGAATTACAAATTCCCGACCCAAATCGCCGGCTTTCGCTAGCATATCGGAATTGACCCCCTCATTAAATGACAACTGTGTAATACCGTATCGATCGCGAAGATCAACAAAAGCCACCGATCCCATTAACCGTATTCGAGCAACCCAACCCGATAGACGTATAACATTGCCGACATCCGACAATCGCAATTCACCACAAGTATGCGAACGAAACATATACACAAAAATACGACCTCCCCGACGAATATCTGTGGCAAAAATTTGTAAAGGAATTAATCTTTTTGAGAATCAGGCCAACCCTGGGCTTTGATGTCGAATTGATTGCCCGATTTGCTTATCAATAAATTCTTACCCGGTTGCGCTGTAACATGCCCTATTACTGTAAAATCTGGCATATTCTTGATGCTTTCATAATCTTTTTGACTCAAGGTGAATAACAATTCAAAATCTTCGCCGCCGTTCAGGGCAACTATGCTTGGGTTGAGATCAAAAGCCAAGGCCGTATCAACTGTTTGGGTATCTAAGGGCAATTTTTCTTCATACACATGAAAACCCACCCCACTGGCTTTCGCCAAATGAAACAATTCAGAAGCAACCCCGTCGCTAACGTCAATCATACTGGTAGGAATAATACCAATGATGTTAAACTGGTCGATAATATCTTTTCGTGCATCGGCCCTCAACTGTCTGCCAACGATATAGTCGTATTGTTCGATATCAGGCTGCATGGTAGGTAGCTCCAAAAATACTTTCTTCTCCCTTTCAAGAATTTGCAAACCCATGTAAGCGCCACCCAAATCACCGGTAACCACCAATAAATCTGATTCTTTGGCGCCCTTCCTATAACATATTTTTTGCTTATCAACCCTTCCAACAGCGGTTAAGCTAATGAGTAATCCCCCACGTGATGTAGTTGTGTCACCCCCAACCAAATCAACACCAAAATGTTCACATGCCAATTGCATTCCTGCATACAATTCTTCGACTGCCTCCAAAGAAAATCGATTGCTCAAGCCAATGCCAACCAAAATCTGCTCCGCCAAACCATTCATGGCATAGATATCTGAAATAACCATGGAAATGGCTTTGTACCCCAAATGTTTTAGGGGATGAAAAGAGAGGTCAAAATTGATTCCTTCCTGTAAAATTTCAGTTGTAACCAGTGCAAAATGATCTCCTTTGTCAATGACAGCACAATCATCACCTATACCCATAACTGTATTGGGATTTGAGGGTGAAAAATGTTGCGCCAAATGATTTATTAAGCCAAACTCTCCCATAGCAGCCAACTCTGTGCGGTCGGTATTGTCGAACATTCCACAAAGATATGATTGTGGCACAGAAATCACCATTCCAAAAAAAGTGGAACAGCATTATAAACATAAAATCTTACAATGCCACACACACATTCTTGGCCTCTGTAAAAAAACGCATGGCTTCCCATCCGCCTTCTCTTCCAACACCACTGCTCTTTACTCCACCAAAAGGGGTTCGCAAATCGCGTAGCAACCAGCAATTGATCCAAACGATACCCATTTCTAATTGTTGGGCCAGTTTGTGGGCACGGCCTAGGTTTTCAGTCCAGAGCGTAGCGGCTAATCCATACGCTGTATTGTTGGCCATTGCCAACACTTCCTCTTCTGTATCAAAGGGAGCGATGCTAATAACTGGACCAAAAATTTCCTCCTTGTTGGTTCTGCAGTTGGGAGCTAATCCTTCTAAAATAGTGGGTTTAATATACCAACCAAGCGCAAATCCTTCGGGTTCTAAAGATTCTCCACCACACAAAACCGTTGCTCCCTCCTGCTTTGCCAATGCAATATGCGCAAGCACTTTGTCGAAATGTTGTTTTGAAACAATGGCCCCTACTTGGGTATCTTGGTGGAGTGGATCGCCAACTTTCATAGCATTCACTGCCTTTAGAAGTGATTGCTTTACCCGCTCGTAAACGGGTCGTTCAACAAAGACTCTGCTTCCACACAAGCAAATCTCACCTTGATTCATAAAAGAACTCTTTACTGTTGTTTTAATTGCTTTCTCGAGATCGGAATCGGCAAATATGATGGTGGGATTTTTTCCACCCAATTCCAAACTTATCTTTTTAAACATCGGAGCAGCAATACTGGCAATTTTTTTTCCTGTATCCGTTCCACCGGTAAATGAAATCGCTTTGATTTTGGGATGAGATACGATGGCTTCACCCACAGAAGATCCCAGACCTTGGACAATATTCAAAACCCCTGAAGGCAATTTGGCAGCAATGCAAATATTTGCCAACATTGAAGCGGTAACTGGGGTAAATTCGCTCGGTTTAGCAACCACACAGTTTCCAGCAGCCAATGCAGGTGCAATCTTCCAAGTAAACAAATAAAGGGGTAAATTCCAAGGGCTTATGCAACCTACAACCCCAATAGGTGACCTAAGTGTATAGTTGATGGCGGTATTTTCACTCGCATGGCACTCACTTGAAAATTGCATGGCTGCCGTTGCAAAAAAACGAAAATTCTGGCTGGCGCGAATCATCTCTGTTTTTGCCAACCAAAGGGGTTTTCCTTGGTCTATACTCTCAGCCAAAGCCAATTCTTCTCGCAGGGCATCAATTCCTTCGGCAATGGCATTCAATATTTTGAATCGTGCTTCACTCGGAGTATTGCTCCAGGCAGGGAAGGCAGCTTCTGCTGCCAAAAAAGCCTCCTCAACATCTGATTTATCTGAATCTGGAAGACTCCCATACACTTGTCCATTTGAGGGATTGGTATTTTCTATGAGCCTACCACTTCGGGCTGGCTTATATTCTCCATTGATGAAATTTTGAACCTTCATTGCCTATTGATTAAAAAATCACTGTTGTTTATTTCTATGTAAATATCATAGCTTTTTGGACTCGCCCAAATACTATTTTCATTTACAGAGATACCAAATCCCTTTCTGGGTTGAAATGATATTCGCATATTCCTATCGATCCACCAGCTTCTTTGCTGAACAGTCCATTGCATTAACTCTATCAAACCTTTACGGTAGGTAACCATTAATTCTTGCAATGGTGCTAGTGTATCAACACAATTATAACGCACAATCATCAACTGGCCTGAAGAATCGACCGTTGTTTCAACAATAGATTTTTTTTTGGTCTCGGTTAACGTCCATTTACAAATGGCTTCTAATTCATTTCCCCAGTCGATACTATCCAATACCTCCGTTTTTATATCCTCTGCTGCACTAACTGTTTTACGACCACCCGGCTGATTTTTTTGCAAGTATTGAATTTCGTTTTGTGCAAATCTCAAAAAAGAATCATTTTCTGCACTTCGGTTTACTTTTTTATTGTCTTGGCATGAACCCAGACCAAAAATACATAAACACAACAATACACCCCAAAAAGAAGCAATCGTTTCAAGCGGTTTTTTTTCTATTGTAGAATAGTTTACCCGAAAATTACACAGTCTAATCTTGTGTTTCAATGCATACACTTTGCGTGCTGAAAATAAACCAACGCTTACACTTTTCATTACATGATCAATGATGATCCTGACATCTCGGGGGGTTGGCGCAATCCCATTAATTGAAGAATCGTGGGTGCAACATCGGCCAATATCCCATTGCGTAAATCTTGTTCCCTCTCGGATGTAATCCACCAAATTGGAACTGGATTGGTGGTATGGGCAGTATTGGGGCTACCATCTTCATTGACAGTATACTCAGCATTGCCATGATCCGCAAGAATTAAAAATGTATAGCCCATTTCATCACCGGCTTCTACTAATTTTTGCAAACATGAATCTACTGTCTCTACAGCCCGAATAATCGCATCATATACGCCAGTATGTCCAACCATATCTGCATTTGCATAATTCAAACAAACAAAATCGTATTGATTTTTTTGCATTCGTTCAATGGCTAAGTCGGTTAATGCCACCGCACTCATTTCGGGTTGTAGGTCGTAGGTAGCAACTTTGGGAGATGGCACTAGTAATCGATCTTCATCTTCAAATTGTGTTTCCTTTCCCCCCGAAAAAAAATAAGTTACATGGGGATATTTCTCTGTCTCCGCAGCCCGTAACTGTGTTTTTTTAGCCAAGGACAATACTTCTCCTAAGGTATTCTGTAAATCATCTATTTTGAACAATGTGCCTGATACAGCGAATTTGGCATCATACTGGGTAAATGTATAATATTCAAGATTGAGCTTGTGCATGTCAAAATCTGGAAAATCTTCTTGTGTTAATGCACGGGTAATTTGTCTGACCCTGTCGGTCCGAAAATTTGCATTCACGACCACATCCCCAGGCTCAATAAGTCCATGACGCAATTTCAGACATCGGAGTGGAACCATAAATTCGTCACTGATTCCTTTTTTATACTCTTTTAAAACAGCCTCTACTGGATCTGAAACACTTTCGCCAACACCATTGGAAAGCAAATCGTAAGCAATTTTCACCCGCTCCCATCTTTGGTCTCGATCCATGGAAAAATACCGACCAACAACCGTACTCAATTTCACGGAAGTATCTTTACAATGCAGCAATAGGTCTTCTAAAAATATGGCACCCGATTTAGGATCTGTATCCCGACCGTCTAAAAATGCGTGCACAAATATATTTGGAAGCCCTGATTCAGCAGCAATCGAGCAAAGTTGTTTGATATGTTGATTGTGGGAATGAATACCCCCGTCGCTCAATAATCCCATAATATGAAATGCTTTTCCGCTATTTCGTGCCTTTGCGATTGCTTCTCGTAAAACTATATTATCTGCAACTTGATTCTCGGAAAATGCCTTGTTTATTCTGGCCAACATTTGCCAAACAACCCTGCCTGCGCCCAGATTCATGTGGCCAACCTCGGAATTACCCATCTGATTGGAAGGCAACCCAACATTCTCTCCATCTGTGCGAAGGGTGGCATTGGGAAATCTTGCAAACAAAGAATCGGTAAAGGGGGTAATTGCCTGATTGATTGCATCAGTATACAAGCCATTCCCCAAACCCCAGCCATCTAAAATCACCAAGGCCACTTTCATATCCATTCTACAAAGGTAAGGTAGGCAGTAATTGTATGAAGTATATTTAGCATATTTGTATTGTGAAACAGTGCTTTTCTTTGTTCCTTTTTAAAAAAATTACCTTCGTTGTCTGTTTGTTTCTTTTCGTCGAGGCAAAAACACTTCGAGCGCAAGTAGTTTATGATGTTGCCCCATCGGTTGATGCTCAAGAGAAAGAACGTAAGTACAGAAATAAGACAAGTGAAAATAAAATATTGGGTTATCGGATTTTTCTAGGCTTTTCTAATTCTCGATCAGAAGCATTACCCATACTCACAAAAGCAGAAGAACTTTTTTCTGGAACTTATGCTACGATTCTGATGTATGACGAGCCCAATTTTAAAGTATATGTCGGGGCATTCGCAACAGCAATAGAAGCTGATGCTGCGATGCCTTTGATTATTAAGTCATTTCCGAATGCCCGAAAGTTGCGAATGACTATTCCAAATCCTTCTTTTGAAAACACCAATACAAAATAAAAGACTGCACTGGTTTTATAGCCACCCTCTCCATCCGAATTCGCCAAATGAAAAAAGACCCTACAGTAGAGCAGACAAAGAAAAAAGTTCGTGCATTATTTACCCAATACTTAGAGAATAACAAACAGCGTAAAACACCGGAGAGATATGCAATTCTTGATGAAATTTATTCTTCTAAAACACATTTTGATGTCGATGAATTGTTTTTAAAAATGAAATCACGAAGCTATCGCGTTAGCAGGGCTACAGTCTATAATACCCTAGATTTGCTGGTAGAGTCCGGATTGGTCAAGCGTCACCAGTTTGGACAAAACACTTCGCATTACGAACAAGCTTTTGGATACAAACAACACGACCATATGATTTGTACACATTGTAAAAAAGTATTTGAGTTTTGTGATCCACGTGTTCAACAAATAAGCAATACCATGGGTTCACTCCTTAAATTTGAAGTGCATAGTCATTCTTTGCACCTGTATGGAAGCCCTGGTAAAGACGAAAATGGAAATTGTTTGAACTGTTCCATTGCCGTCCAAAAACTTTAACAAAATTGTAAATTTATATATTATAGATCAATGGTTGACATAATTTTAGGCCTGCAATGGGGCGACGAAGGAAAAGGTAAAATTGCAGACTACCTTACACCAAAATACAATGTAGTTGCCCGATTCCAAGGTGGCCCAAACGCGGGACATTCCCTTGATTTTGAAGGAAAAAAATTCGTCCTCAATACCATTCCGTCAGGAATTTTCCACAAAACAACATTGAATTTAATCGGCAATGGCGTTGTCATCGATCCGGTGCGTTTGCGTGAAGAAATCCAGCGAATTGAAAGTGAATGTCCAGATTACAAAGAGAGATTGCTTATTTCCCAAAAAGCCCACCTGATTTTACCGACACACCGTATTATGGACGCGGCCTCTGAAGCTGCAAAAGGGGAAAATAAGATTGGAAGTACATTGCGGGGAATTGGACCTACATACAAAGACAAGATTGGCAGGTCGGGAATTCGCGTAGGCGATATATTAGACCCAGACTTTCTCGATAAATACCACAGCGCCGTGAATGAACATCTGGGAATTATTGATTTTTTGGGATTCACTGACTTTGATCTACCCAAAGATGAAGCAGTATTCTTTGATGCCCTAGAATTTTTAAAAACACACCAAATTATCAATAGCGAATACTTTATCCATGAATGTATTGTAAACGGAAAAAAAATTTTGGCAGAGGGTGCACAGGGAAGTATGCTAGACATTGAATTTGGAACCTACCCTTATGTCACTTCCAGCAATACTTTGGCGGGGGGCGTATGCACTGGATTGGGTGTTGCTCCAAAACATATCGGCAAAGTATATGGCATATTCAAGGCCTATTGTACCCGGGTTGGATCGGGCCCTTTTCCTTCAGAACTCGACAATGAAACAGGTGAATATTTAAGGGTGAAAGGACATGAATATGGCGCTACAACAGGTCGAAAACGCAGGACGGGTTGGATTGATTTGGTTGCACTTAAATACACCTGTATGTTAAATGGTATTGACGAGCTGATTATGATGAAAAGTGACATATTAAATGGAATGGAAAAAATTGCAGCCGCAACTGCTTATAAAATTAATGGTGTTGTCAGCGATCAAGTGCCCTCAAATATGTGCAGTGCAGAAATTGAGCCCAATTTAGTTTGGTTTCCAGGCTGGGGTGAAGACCTAAACCATACCCAAGGATTTGAAGTTATGGATGAACGATTCCGAAATTATGTCTTGTTTGTTGAGAACTATCTGGGAACTAAAATACGGGTGATTTCTTTGGGTCCTGAAAGAGAAAGTACATTGGTAAAAGGCTAACATTAACCCGCCAGCTTCACAAACCATCTGCCGCTGAAATGCGCATACCAAACTGTAATAATTGAGCCTTCAAAAAAAATAGCCCCATGAAGATAGTCTGCATCGGAAGAAACTACATCGAACACGTCAACGAACTCAATAATGAGATCCCAGACGAGCCTGTTATATTCATAAAACCTGATACAGCCCTTCTGCGTAACAACAATCCTTTTTTTATTCCAGACTTTTCTAATGACATCCATTATGAAGTAGAGGTCGTTGTAAAAATCAATAAATCTGGCCGCCATATCCCCTTGGAATTTGCCAAAGATTACTATAATGAGGTCAGTTTGGGGATTGATTTTACTGCCCGAGACATTCAATCGGTGCTTAAGACCAAAGGCTTACCTTGGGAAAAAGCCAAAGGTTTTGACCATTCGGCAGCTATCGGAATATTTATACCCTTAGACACCCTTCTAAAACAAGTTTCACAAATAAAGAATATAGACCCAAAATCACAAGAAGCAAAAAGCAAGGAAAGCAAAATTGGCATTCAAAATATTCCATTTTCTTTGAAAAAAAATACTCAACTTGTGCAATCCGGCAATACAAGTCAAATGATTCATGGGATTGATACCATCATTTCTTATGTGTCTCAATACTTTGGGCTTCGCATAGGTGATTACATCTTTACAGGGACCCCGGCGGGTGTTGGTCCAGTCAAAAAGAACGATACACTCCAAGGATTTTTGGCTGGAATTGAGATGTTCAATTTTGATATCCGTTAACCATAGGGAACCTGCAATTGAAACCCATTTCGGTTATTCTGTAGGCTGATTGATAACCAGGAACCAAATAGCCAAGAGAATTATCGATTATTCTGGGTCTGGGAGTTGGGCCGATTTTAACGATATTCTCAAAATCGCGGGCCGTAAAAACCTGACGCGTTAACCAGGAATATTGTACCGAAAAATCTCTTTCTTTGTAATTCAATGTCCTTACTTCAAAAATTCCTCGTCTTTTCGATTATTTACACCTTGTTTGCACCTGCTGCAATGGGGGAAATTTCGAAATTACCTCCGCGAAAGAATCTCCACCATATTTCTCCCCCAAATTGGTTTATCGGTTTTGAAGATACTAAATTATCACTCATTTTACATGCCGAAAATATTGAATCCTATACCATTAAATTAGTTCCATATAATGGTGTTGCTCTCGATACAGTGTTGACCAGTGCAAACCGGCATATTGGCTATTTAGAATTGACTATCAATGCGAATACTAGCCCAGGCGAATTGGAATTTGTCATCAGTCCAAAAGAAAGACGCAGCAAGGCAACCAATAAATACAGCATCCGCTACGAACTAAAAAAGCGTAAAGAAATAAGCCTGCAACCAAGAGGTATATCATCCTCCGATGTAACATACCACCTTGAAATTGATCGATTTTGTAACGAAAATCCCGACAACGACAATGCAAACCTTACCCATAATGTTAAAACCGACCGAACCGATCAAAAAGCCAGACATGGGGGTGATATAACGGGAATATTCAGTAAACTGAATTATCTCCAAGAAATGGGTTGTAATTCTTTATGGCTTAGTCCGGTTCAATCAAGCGATCAGCCGACAGAAAGTTTCAATGGACAGGCCATTACCAATCATTATGAGATTGATCCGAGACTGGGGAACATTAAAGAATTCCTCGCACTTTGCGATGAATCGAGCATGAGAGGTATAAAAATAATTATGGAAATTATACCAAACCATATCAGCGGAAACCATTGGATGAGTCAATATTTTGATACGGGATGGTTTAATCAAAGAGACAGTTTTATCCAAAACAATTTTCGATCAGAAAGCCTTTACGACCCCTATTCTTCAAAATCTGACAAAACCCTAGTCAATGAGGGATGGTTTACAAACGCTTTGCCCGACTTAAATCAACGCAACCAGCATATAGCTCGTTACCTTGATCAATTGTATTTGTGGTGGATTGAAACTGCGCAAATTGATGGTTACCATATTGACGCATACCCCTATTCAGACCAGAATTACATGAATCATTTGGTAGGATTACTTTCCAAAGAATACCCCAAACTAACGCTCTTTGGTGGTGTGCAGATGGGCAACACCCTTGCACAAGCGAGTTTTGTTCGAAATAATATCATTGGATATGAAAAAAATCAATTGCAAAGCGTATCCGATTTCTCACTGCAAGATGCATTTCAACAAGCGTGTTCGAATTCAAGGGTTTCAGGTGATGATATCAATCGTGTTTTCAATACCCTGGCTGAAGATATTATCTATAAAGCTCCCGAAAAAAACTGTACTTTTTTAGACAATACCTCCGGACCACGAATTTATAGTATCGCCAATGAGGATTTTGAATTGTGGAAAAGGGGAATCGTTTTGTTGTTAACCAATCGTGGATTGCCTTGTATTTCCTATGGTACTGAGATACTAATGACCAACAAAAACGACAAAATGAATGCCCATATGCCCACAGATTTTCCGGGAGGCTGGAAGGGAGATCCTGTCAATAAATTTAGCTATAAGGGACGCACTTCAAAAGAAAATGAAGCCTTTAAATGGTTGCAAACATTCAATAAATTGCGCAATACCAACCCTGCCTTGGGATCTGGTAACACCGCCAATTTTTCGGCAATTGATGGCATTTTCACTTACTTCAGATACACAAAAAATGCCTGTATCATGGTTTTACTGAGTCGTGCCGAAACCGAAATAACTATTGAAATGAATCGGTTCTTGGAAATAACCCAAACATATACCAAAATGCGGAATGTTCAAAGTGGAGAAATTTTTATGATTCCGCGTATTTTCCCTGTTCCAGCCAAGGGCAGTTTGGTATTTGAATTGCTTCGGTAAAAAGTTTACCTTTACTTCTAACGAATTGGGCTGGTTCCGTTTCCGAAATCCCACTTGGCTGCAAATAATTGAAGTTATTTATTCGGGTAGAAACATCAACTCCTTAAATTGGGCCACGCGAATGTTGAGGTCATCAAGGGTAATACTGGCCAGTTTTGAAGTTCCAAATTGCTCAACACAAAAACTTGCCATGGCACTTCCATACACAATGGCAGTTTTCATGGATTCGAAGTCTGTTCTCCCTTTGCTTGCAAGATAACCAATAAATCCTCCGGCAAATGTGTCACCCGCTCCAGTTGGGTCAAATACCTCTTCCAATGGCAGTGCTGGGCAGAAAAATGTTTGTTCATTCTCTGCGAACATCAAAGCTCCATGCTCTCCTTTTTTAATAATTAGGGTTTGGGGTCCCATGGCGATAATGATTCGTGCAGCCTTTACCAAACTATATTCACCACTCAATTGACGCGCCTCTTCATCATTGATTGTAAGCACATCGACCTTTTTCAATACTTTTTTGAGGTCTTCCAATGCGATATCCATCCAAAAATTCATGGTATCCATTACAACCAATTTTGGCTTTTTACGCAATCTATTGAGGGTGGTTAATTGAACCTGGGGACTTAGGTTGCCCAACATTACATAATCGGGTTCTTTCCAAGATTCAGGGATGATTGGATCGAAAGTTTCCAAAACATTAAGCTCCGTTACCAAAGTATCTCTAGAATTCATGTCTACGTGATATTTCCCATGCCAAAAAAATGACTTTTCACCTTTTTTGATCTGTAAACCCGACATGTCTATGCCCCGAGCTTTAAGTATTTCGATGAAGTGAGCATCAAAATCATCACCAACGACCGAAACCAAGCCAATCTTTTTATTGAGTAATGAAGTGGCCAAAGCAATATAAGAAGCAGCGCCCCCCACAATTTTACCCGTACTTCCAAAGGGTGTTTCAATTGCGTCAAAAGCAACCGAACCAATAACCAATAGACTCATAGAAATATTTTAATAATATTTGTCAAAGGTATTGAAACAAAACGTGAATCATGTTATTTTTGCGTTCCTGTTGGGGAGTATGCAATAAATCAAATTGCGGACTCTTCAATTAAACTCCTTGATAGCTCAGCTGGTTAGAGCAATTGACTGTTAATCAATAGGTCGTTGGTTCGAGCCCAACTCAGGGAGCATATCAAACTAAAAGGGTTATACTTGTATAGTGTAACCCTCTTTGTATGTTTTATGGATAGCCTAGCTCAATTCCTTAAATGTGCCGAAATGAAGTAATCGTGGGCGTACTTGTGTTTCTCATATTAATTTTCAGGGATGTAATTAAGTACTTCTTGTAAATTTTAAATCTGATTAACCCAT
>SYIL01000011.1 GCA_005798825.1 Bacteroidota bacterium | reverse complement strand
ATACTCAAAACACTGTTGAGAAATCCGACCTGCCAGTGACTCGGCAAAGCTATTAAGAAGGGTTTCTTCTGTCAATATCAATACTTTTCCATGCGTCTTAACCATGTCTACCACAGAACTTTCATCGAAAGGGGCAAGGGTTCTCAAATCTAAAATGGAAACTTGTCCTGACATATTTTTTGCAGCACCCAAGGCCCAGTGCACGCCCATTCCGTATGTTATAACCGCAACTGAATTGCCATTTTTCACCGCTTCTTCGTTGGCTTCCAAAACAATCCGAGCTTTGCCAAATGGGATAATATACGCCTCGTCTGGCTCAGGTGTCTTGGCTTCTTCAGTGCCCACAACCTTACTCCAATACAGGCCTTTGTGCTCAAATATTACCACGGGATTGGGGTCGTAATACGCTGATTTTATCAAACCTTTCAAATCTGCAGCATTGCTTGGATAGGCAATTTTAATTCCTTTAATAGGCAAAATAGAACTTTCGACCGATCCACTGTGGTATGGGCCACCCCCTCCATATGCCCCCGTAGGCACCCTAATAACGCAAGAAACAGGATATTTCCCCATACTCAAGTAAGCACTTTTACTCAATTCTGTAACCAACTGATTTATCGCTGGCCAAATATAATCGGCAAATTGAATTTCCACAATGGGTCGAGCACCCACAGCACTCATACCCGCAGTACTTCCGACAATATAGGCTTCTTGTATGGGGGTGTTAAATACCCTTTTATTCCCATATTTTTCTGCTAGGGTAGCGGCTTCACGAAATACACCGCCCAAACGATAGCCTACATCCTGTCCGTACAAGAGGGACTCGGGATGTTTTTTTAAGATTTCATCCACAGCATGCAAAGCCGCATCTACCATCATTATGGTTTCAGCACCCTCAGGAGAACGATTTCCCAATTCCTCGGAAATGTCAGTGGGCGCAAAAACGTGCAACATGAGTGAATCAGGTGAAGGATCAGCGGCAAGTTTGGCTCGCTCAAATTGTTCGTTGACCAATGCACTGGCTCTCAATTGAATTTCGCCAAGGGATTCCTCTGTTTCTGCTAGGTTAATCAGCAACTCTTTCATGCGAGGCAAAGGATCTTTTTGTCTGTGCTTTTCTAAATCATCTCGATACCACTCACTTCGAACACCACTGGTATGGTGACCTAGCAAGGGGACCTTTACATGCACCAACATTGGAGATCGTTCTGATCGAACATATTCAATGGCCTTGGCCATTTCGTCATAACACTGAACAAAATCACTCCCGTTTATGCGTATTCTGCGCATTCCCTTGAAACCCAAAGCATAATCAAAGGCATCCATTGCCCGCATTTCATCGGCGCTGGCAGAAATGCCCCAATCATTGTCTTGTATCAAAAATACTATCGGTAACTTATGCAATACCGCCATTTGAAAAGCCTCTGCCACCTCTCCCTCGGTTACAGATCCATCCCCCAAAGAACACAAAACAATGGGTTTCTCAGCCCCACGCAACAAGCCCTGACTTTCTAAATATTTCAAACCATGGGCTGCTCCTGTAGCCGGTATAGCCTGCATGCCAGTAGCACTGCTTTGGTGAGGCATTTTGGTCGTATTGGGTCGATTCAAAGATGGGTGTGCATAATACGTTCTACCCCCGCTAAAAGGATCTTCTGCTTTGGCTAACAATTGCAACATAAGATCGTAGGCTTGCATACCCATCGCCAACAACATAGATTCATCACGGTAATAAGGGAACGCATAATCAATATTTTTTAAATGGAATGCCGTGGCAATTTGGATGGCTTCATGGCCTTGAGAAGTGCTGTGGACATATTTTGCTATTTGTCGATTCTCCTCATACACATTTGCCATAGATCGGGCTGTACACATAATTTCCCAAGCCTTAAGCAGAATTTCTTTGCCTACCATAATTTCAACTGCAAGTTTACGGAAATTAACCCGCAGGTTTTTGATTCAAAAATCTAAATTATACTGCAAAGAAGTCATTATACAATAACCGTTCTTAAATTGTTTGTTATATTGCGAAAGTATACATCCGATATTGCCTATGAAACAAACTTTCATTGTACCTCTTTTCATGCTATTTTTTTCCATGCCAGGAAACGCGCAAATCCTTTTAAAAGATTCTACACCTCCCCGACAAGTATATCGAATTGGAGAAGTTAGCATTATACAAAATCGCCTCAAAGAAAAACTCAAAGAATCACCGCTGACTGTCGAAAGCATGGGAGCCCAAAGTATTAAAGAAACCCCTGCAAGTGATTTTTATGAAGCACTAGGCCACCTCAAAGGAGTTGATGTTACGAGTGCCAGTTTGGGATTTAGAATTATCAATACCCGGGGATTCAATAGCACCAGCCCTGTAAGAACACTCCAATTAATTGATGGCGTAGATAACCAATCTCCCGGACTTAACTTCTCTTTGGGAAATTTTTTGGGCGCGAGTGAATTGGATGTACTGAATCAAGAAATTGTAGTGGGTGCATCCAGTGCTTATTATGGTCCAGGTGCTTTTAATGGTGTAATTTCAATGACCACCAAAGACCCTTTTAAATACCAAGGACTACAACTAAAACAAAAGATAGCCGAGCGGGGTTTGACCGAAACTGCCATCCGTTATTCAAAAGCTTTTGGTGGGAAGCCTGGACAAGAAAAATGGGCAATGAAGGCCAATTTATATTATATGAAAGCCTATGATTGGGTGGCCGACAATATGGATGCATCGAAATCTGGCGGGCCGATAGATCAAATAAACAACAAACTCAACCCAGGGGGTTACGATGCTGTAAACCGGTATGGTGACGAAATATTGCGCCCCGGTGAAAATGATGCAACCGCAAAATCACAAATGGTAGACTATCCAGGGTTAATGCGTTTCAACCGACAAGGGTATGCCGAAAAAGATATTGTAGATTATAATACCTATAATTTTAAAACCTCGTTAATGGCCGCCTTTCGTCCCAAACACGATAGTCCGAGGCAATTTGAATACCAAATAAATTATGGGATGGGAACAACTGTTTATCAAGGAGATAATCGGTATAGCCTTCGCGACATCAAATTTTTGCAGAATCGTATAGAATACAAAGATAGAAATGGATTTTTGAGAGCCTATTCTACAAACGAAGATGCAGGCAAAACCTATGATGCCGTTTTTACAGCTTTGCTGATGCAGAAATATGCCAAACAAGACGATTTATGGGGAGGCGATTACTATTCGCTTTGGAGAAAATACTTTGTGCCAAAAGTAAAAAAAATCTCAGGCTTCCCTCCGGGTGATTGGGGAACCAATCCCAACTGGTTTAAAGAATTAGATGCCATCCTTGCACAACATCAAGACTCTTTGTTTATATGGCACGAACAATGCGCCAATTTGGCCGACCGGAAAAATGACTGGCAAGGTCTGCAACATTCTATACAACCCAATACTTACAAGCGTTTTGCTCCAGGTACAGAACGATTTGATAGTCTAAAAAATGCCATTACCACATTGAGAAGTTTTGGTCAGGGTGGCAGTGGATTTTACGATAAGAGTGGGCTTTACCACATTCAAGGGGAACATCGCTTTAATTTACGAAACAACATTTCACTCACATTGGGATTCTCCAACAGATTGTACAGACCAAACTCGATGGGAACGATATTTTCTGATACCAATAATAGAAAAATAAAAAATCAAGAATCTGGTATTTACGGAGGTTTGGAACGTAGGTCTAAAGACAACAAACTCAAATTTAACGCCACAGCACGGGTAGATAAAAATCAGAACTTTCCCTTCATTTTCTCCCCCGCCGCTTCATTGGTATATACACCCGATAAAATTACATATTATAGAATGAGTTTGTCAGCCGGGGTTCGAAATCCTACATTGGCAGATCAATACTTGTACTATAACGTGGGAAGAGCGATTTTGCTCGGAAACATATCGGGTTACGACAGTTTGGTTACCTTAAAATCTTTATACGACGCTTTGAGCGGCCTTACTACGCGATTGGAAAAATTAGATTGGTTTAACGTTTCCCCAGTTCGTCCTGAAAAAGTAAAAAGCATAGAAATGGGCTATAAGTCATTCTTGTTAAATAATACGTTAAATATCGATGCAAGCGCATACTTTAGTTATTACCAAGACTTTATTGGTTACAAAATTGGCATTGATCCAACCATCGACTACAGCATTAATTATATCAGTGGCGGACAAGTATATCGCATTGCCACCAATGCTGAAACCAGTGTGACAACCACCGGTATAAGTATCGGATCCAATTATTTCTTTGCCAAAAATTATACCGCTGGAATAAATTATTCATACAATCAATTGCACAAAAAAGACAGCCTCGATCCTATCATTCCTGCATTTAATACACCAAAAAATAAATATAATTTGTCGCTTTCTGGTCAAAATATTAGTATCAGAAAATGGAGGATGCACCATTTTGGATTCAGTGTAAACTATAAATGGATTCAAGGATTTACCTTTGAAGGAAGCCCTCAATTTACAGGAAATGTCCCTACTTATTGGCTATTGGATGCAATGATATCCAAGACTATTCCGAAATATGGAGCCATGATTAAAATGGGTGCGAGCAATATTACTAACAATATGACAATGCAAGTTTATGGTGGTCCAAGAATTGGAAGAATGGCTTACTTTACCCTGTATTTAGACATGTAAATTTCTTATTGTTATTTTTACTCATTATCTCTATGTTTGTAAAAAAATAATATACACATTATGAAAAAAACCCTACTAACCTCATTAATTATTTTTATGCTATCAGGCTCTTTTGCCCAAATTAAATATGTGGACAAAGTTTTAAGTGCCGACAAAATCAAAATTACCAAAAATACTGCTTATGGTGACAACTACACAGTAATTACTGGAACGCCAACTTTGGCCAGCAAAATAATGCCAATGTTAATGGATATTTACGAACCCCAAGACGGTGCCAGCAAAAGACCCTTGATTCTTTTTTCACACACAGGTTCTTTTTTACCACGCTATTCTAATAATTCTCCCGTTGGCTACAAAGATGATAGTGCAACAGTGGCTTTGTGTATGGAATTGGCCCAACGTGGATACGTGGTGGCTTCTTTTACCTATCGAATGGGGTGGAATCCTGCCGCTGCGACTGTCGATTTGCGCAAGCAAGGCATCATCAATGCTGCTTATAAAGGCGTTCAAGATTTGGCAACCTGTATTCGTTACTGGAAAAGAAGTGTAAAAGAAGCTGGTAATCCCTATAATATTGATACCACCAAAATTGCTGTGGGTGGTAATGGTACTGGTGGTTATATCGCAAGTGCTTATGCTAGTCTTGATCGTCAAAGCGAAATTAAAGTTACCAAATTTCGGGACGCTTCTTCGGGTAAATACATGGTAAATGATACCATGTGGGGTAACCTCGCAGGTCTTGGTATAGACAATCCAGCCATAGGTATGTTCTGTAAGTCTAATCACGCTGGATATACTTCAAATTCTAAAGTGGCTTTTTGTGTAGGTGGTGCTGTTGGTGACTCCTCATGGATAGAGAAAGGTGAAATTCCCTTGATTTGGAGCCATTCGGTGATGGATCCTTTTGCTCCCTACACCACTGGAATTGTAAATGTGCCAGGCACAACATTGCAAGTAGTTGAAGTAAGTGGTGGATACGATGCCATGGCTCGTTGTCAACGTTTAGGCAATACTGCTCCCTACAAAGGGAAAGTAATGGATGATTATACCCGTTCAATCAATAAATTGAACAAGGGTATTGACGGATTGTATCCAATTGCGGGCATCGCTAACGCTTCTGGACCCTACGAATGGTACGATACTGCAAAAATAAAATTATTGCCAAACCCTCCTTACAATCCTCCCGTGATTTTGGCAGGAATTAAGGCATCAAACCCCATGTGGAGCAAAGCAAAAGCCATGAGATATATTGACACCGTTATGGGTTATATGGCGCCACGTATTGCTATAAGCTTAGGATTGGTTACTTCAGTTGGTATAGAAAATTCAAACTTGGCTACGAATGTAACCTTAGCGCCTAATCCTGCTAAGAACCAATTAATCATCCACAACAACTGGGATAACCGCGTATTATTAGGTGCAAGCTTAGTAGATGTTACAGGTAAAGTAATTCGTGAATTTGCAATTTCCAGCAACCACAATGTATTTGAATTGAATGTTCCTACAGGTATTTATGTAGTAAGAATGCAGTTCAACGATGGCGTTGGAAGCAGTAAATTAATGGTTGATTAACTACTAAATCCGATCTAGGTCGGTTGAATACATACTCTAAAGAGGGAATAGCCTATTGGCCATTCCCTCTTTTTTCATTACACCCTTAATACTGCTAAATACAAACTGGATTGGAATCAGGTATCACTTACCCTGAGCTTCTTTATCAATCTGATTTGAAAGTTATACCTGTAAATTTCTCCTCAACCATTCAATAAAAACTGCGCTTAGGCCCAAAACACTTCTTTCCTTTACATAGGAATTCAGTAAGTTTGTACTTTTTCTGTTTACCGACGAATGTATCCTACACTCAAACAATTGAATTGGCCTGCGATCGAAACCGAAATATTGGCTTTTTGGGAGCGTGAATCTGTGTTTCAGCAAAGCATCGATCAACGCAGCAATTCCCCAAATTTCACTTTTTTCGAAGGACCGCCAAGTGCCAACGGAATGCCAGGAATTCACCATGTAATGTCCAGAGCAATTAAAGATATTTTCTGCAGATACAAAACCCAACAAGGCTTTCGTGTCGGACGAAAAGCGGGATGGGATACCCATGGATTGCCAATTGAACTTCAAGTAGAAAAAAGGCTAGGAATTAAAAAAGAAGATATTGGTACCAAAATTTCGATGGAAGATTTTAACCGCGAATGCCGAAAAGATGTTTTAATTTTCAAAGACAAATGGGACGAATTGACCAAACAAATTGGCTATTGGGTAGACCTAGATGATCCCTATGTAACTTACGAAAATAACTACATCGAAAGTTTGTGGCACTTGCTAAAAAAGCTTCACGAAAAAAAATATCTGTACAAAGATTTTACCATTCAACCATTCTCTCCTGCAGCAGGTACGGGTCTTTCTAGCCATGAATTGAACCAACCAGGCACCTACCTAAATGTTAAGGATACCAGCGTCGTGGCACAATTCAAGGTTCTGGGTTCGCAAAACGAATACTTATTGGCTTGGACCACAACCCCTTGGACTCTGCCGAGCAATACTGCATTGGCGGTTGGCAAAAATATTGATTACGACCAAATTGAAACATACAATCCCTATACTGGCAAACGTATCAATGTCATAATGGCTTCGGCCTTGATAAAAAATTACTTCAGCGCTGAGGGATCTAAAGCCAATATCGAAGACTACACCATACAACAAAAAATTCTTCCTTGGAAAAAATTGGGTACTCTAAAAGGAAGCGAACTGGCCGGTACCCGCTATGAGCAACTTCTTCCCTATGCACAACCCGAAGAAGGCGATGCCTTTCGGGTCATTATCGGCGATTTTGTGTCCACTGAAGATGGAACAGGTATTGTTCACATCGCTCCAAGTTTCGGAGCGGATGACTATAAAAGCGCCCGTGAAAATGGTATTGGATCGCTCACCCTAGTGGATAAAAAAGGAAGATTTTTGGATTGTGTGACTGATTTCGCAGGTGAATACGTCAAAGAAGCCTACCTCTCTGATGAAGAAAAAACAGCAGAAACCAAAAAACAAGGGCGTGAAAAATATCTCGGTGTTGATGAACGCATTTCCATAAAACTCAAACATGAGAACAAAGCGTTTAAGGTTGAAAAATATGAACACACATACCCGCATTGCTGGAGAACCGATAAACCCATTCTTTATTATCCTCTAGAAAGCTGGTTTATTCGAACGACTGCTGTAAAAGATCGCTTAATCGAACTCAATAAAACCATTCACTGGAAACCTGCTTCAACCGGTGAAGGCCGTTTTGGAAATTGGCTTGAAAACTTGGTTGATTGGAACCTCTCACGTTCACGATTTTGGGGAACCCCTTTACCCATATGGCGAACAGACGATGGCAGTGAAGAACTCTGTATTGGCAGCATCCCAGAGTTGTGTCAAGAAATCGAAAAAGCCAATGCAATCCTCGGACTCCAACAATCTGCTCACAAAGACAACCTCGACCTTCACAGACCCTTTGTAGATGAAATTACTTTGGTGAGCCCAAATGGTAAACCCATGACACGAGAGCTCGACCTCATAGACGTCTGGTTTGATTCGGGTGCAGTGCCCTATGCACAATGGCACTACCCATTTGAAAATCAAAGTGTTTTAAAAACCAATTTCCCAGCTGATTTTATTGCTGAAGGGGTAGATCAAACCCGGGGTTGGTTTTTTACAATGCACGCTTTGAGCACACTTCTTTTCGATTCTGTTGCCTTTAAAAATGTCATTGCCAATGGTTTGGTTCTCGATAAAAATGGCAATAAAATGAGCAAACGTCTGGGCAATGCGATAGACCCTTTTGAAACCGTTTCCAAATATGGCGCCGATGCAGTTCGGTGGTATATGGTAACAAATGCGCAACCTTGGGACAATCTAAAATTTGATATTGAGGGTGTGATAGAATCTCAGCGAAAGTTTCTCGGGACCTTCTACAATACGTATAGTTTTTTTGCCATCTACGCCAATCTTGATCATTATGTATTTGACAAATACAATCCTGTTGAAATTTCTCACCTCCATGAAATGGATCACTGGATTTTAAGTAAATTGTATTCTTTACAACAGGAAGTTGAAACCGCATTGAACGATTTCGATCCCACAGGGGCCGGACGAGCGATTGAAGATTTTGTAGGGATTCAATTGAGTAACTGGTATGTGCGGTTATCAAGACGCAGGTTTTGGAAAGGTGAAATGAATGCCGACAAACAAGCTGCATACGAAACCCTGTATCGCTGCCTAAATACACTAACCCAGCTTTGTGCCCCAATTATCCCTTTTTTTTCCGATTGGCTTTTTCGGGCACTCAACCAAACAACAATTGCCAATGGAAATTTACCCAAGAGTGTCCATCTCACGGATTGGCCAAAATCGCATTCAGTGGCAATAAATAAAGACCTGGAAAGAAGTATGTCTGTCGCTCAAACAGTTTGTAGCTTGGTTTTAAGCCTTCGAAAAAAAGAAAAAATCAAGGTTCGACAACCCCTTCAAAAAATACTTCTTCCGGCAGATGATTCAGAACAAATGAAGATGATCTCCCGCATGCAATCCCTGATTTGTGTTGAAGTGAATGTAAAAGAAATAGAATTTGTATCCGCCAATCATCCCAGTTTGGTAAAGCGCATCAAACCAAATTTCAAAACATTGGGTAAAAAGCTAGGACAAGACATGAAAGCCATGGCATCTTTTATTCAAAATTTTAGCCAAGATCAAATTCGCAGCATCGAAAATGAAGGAAAAATTTCATTTTTTTTTCAGGGTCAAGAAACAGATTTATTGCTTGAAGACGTGGATATATCCACCCAAGATATGCCAGGATGGTTGTTGGCTCATGAAAATGGAACTACAGTGGCCTTAGATATAAATATTACGGAGGAATTGCACCTAGAAGGAATGGCGCGAGAATTTGTAAACCGCATTCAAAATCTTCGCAAAGAATCAGAATTTGCGCTCACAGATAGAATCCACATCTATTATAATGGAAATGAATTGCTCACAAAAAGCGTGAACCATTTTAAATCTTATATTTGTGATGAAGTATTGGCTTTGTCAATGCAAAAAACCGAAAAACCCCTTTCGCATTTGATCGATGTATATGAAAACAGCGTTCAAGTGTCGTTAATTAAAGTCTAAATCATGGAAAAAGAAAAATCCCGCTACAACGACGATGAGTTAACTGAATTTAAAGAACTCATTCTAACGAAATTAGACATTTCTAAAAAAGAATTTAGAACAATTCAGGCCAATCTGAAGGACGGTAACGAAAATGGTTCTGACGGAACAAATAATAATTACCTAACCCTCGATGACGGAGCCGATACATTTGAAAAAGAAAACTTGAATCACCTGGCAGCGCACCAACTTAAATTTATAAAAAACTTAGAAGCTGCACTGGTCCGAATCGAGAATAAAACCTATGGTATTTGTAAAACAAGTGGAAAGCTGATTCCCAAAGAAAGACTTCGTGCGGTTCCTCACACCACAGAAACCATTGAAGCAAAATTGAAACGATAATACTCCCTTGCCTATTTATACTGTGTCTTCTAGAAAAAACAGGAAACTATTGATTCCTGTTTGCCTTATTCTTATTCTGCTGATTGCAGATCAATGGATAAAAACCTATATCAAATTACATTTTGAGCTAGGCCAAATGCGGCCCATTTTCGGAAAATGGTTTGCTTTGTATTTTATCGAAAATGATGGTATGGCCTTTGGTATGAAACTGTTTGGTGGAGGTATTTTTGGCAAATTGGTTCTTACCATTTTTCGTTTGCTCGTGTCGGGTTTTGGTCTTTATTACTTATTCTCACTCATCAAAAAACAAGCCCATTGGGGTCTTCTAATTGCCGTTTCATTTATTCTGGCAGGTGCAATTGGCAATATAATTGACTCTGTTTTTTATGGGGTGCTCTACAATCATTCAAATCACTATAGTGGGTCGTGGTTCGAAGGTCAAGTCGTTGATATGTTTTACGCGCCTTTGTGGGAAGGTCATTTGCCTGAATGGTTTCCCCTGTGGGGTGGGGAGTTTTTCGTATTTTTCTCACCCATTTGGAATTTTGCTGATGCTTGTATCACCGTCGGTGTCGCCATCATGATAGTTGGGCAAAATACTTTCTTTGAAAACCGTCTTCATTCTGAAAAATTAGTCCAAGACTCGTCCACAAGCGATTCTGCCCAATAATATCACCTTTTTTGGCTAATTTTGAAAGTACTACCGAATGGAAAATTCCCTCAACGAACAACAAATTTTACGCCGACAATCACTCGAAGAGATAAAAGCAATGGGGATCGATCCCTATCCTGCAGCACTGTATCCAGTCAACTGCATGGCCACTGACATTCGCTCAGATTATACCAATACCTCTGAAGACAAGCGATGGAAAGATGTGGTTCTGGCCGGCCGTTTAATGACCAGACGCATCATGGGAAAAGCCGCATTTGCCGATTTACAAGACTCCAGTGGCCGCATTCAAATTTATGTAAACCGAGATGAAATTTGTCCAGGGGAAAATAAAGACCTTTACAATACTGTTTTCAAAAAACTGCTGGATATTGGTGATATAATTGGCGTTAAAGGACATGTTTTTATCACCCAAACTGGTGAGATTTCGGTGCACGTGACTGGGCTAATGCTTCTTTCTAAGTGTCTTAATCCCTTGCCTTTGCCCAAACAAGATGCAGAAGGAAATGTGTTCGATGCCTTTACCGATCCAGAATCTCGCTATCGAATGCGTTATGTAGACTTACTTGTAAACCCGCACATTAAAGATACATTCATCAAACGGGGCAAAGTGATACAAAGTTTGCGAAATACCTTTAATGCCAGAGGATACCTAGAGGTAGAAACTCCTATCTTACAAACCGTCCATGGGGGCGCTGCTGCACGTCCTTTTTTGACCCATCACAATGCATTAGATATTCCTTTGTATCTAAGAATCGCCAACGAATTATATCTCAAGCGATTAATAGTGGGTGGCTTTGACGGAGTATACGAGTTTGCCAAAAATTTTCGCAATGAAGGTATAGACCGCACACACAATCCTGAATTTACCGGATTGGAAATCTATGTTGCCTATAAAGATTATTTCTGGATGATGGATTTTGTGGAGGATATGTTATCCCAATGTGCCCATGATGTTGCAGACGCATCGACCGTAACTGTCGGGGAAAATCAAATTTCCTTTGCTAAACCCTTTGCCCGTCTCACCATGGCCGACGCCATTATGCAATTCGGCAAGATTGATATCCAAGGAAAATCGGAAGATGAATTGGGTACTGCTGCAAAAAAACTGGGTTGCGAGGTGACACCAAATATGGGCGTGGCTAAATTGGTTGATGCGATTTTTGGTATTTGTGTCGAGAAAAACCTCATTCAACCAACCTTTATCATAGATTATCCCATTGAAATGAGCCCACTCACAAAAAAACACCGCTCTAAACCGGGCTTAGTAGAACGTTTTGAGTTGTTTGTCAATGGAAAAGAGATTGCCAATGCGTACACCGAATTAAATGACCCCATTGACCAACGCGAGCGCTTTGATGATCAATTAAAATTGGCTGCCCGCGGAGATGAAGAAGCCATGGCAATGGACCACGATTTTATTAGATCACTGGAATATGCCATGCCTCCTACCAGCGGTTTGGGTATCGGAATCGATCGGCTTACGATGCTTCTTACCAATCAACAGAGTATTCAAGAAGTTTTATTTTTTCCGCAAATGCGGCCCGAAAAATTTGAGTGATGCTTGAAATTGGCAAAGACGAACGCAAGGTGCTTTTTTGCCTAATTCACGCGGAAACCCCACTTGCTGTTATTGAAGATACTGCATTGCCAGTTCACGTGGCGATTGATATTATTCGCCAACTGCATCATTATCGATTTATTAAAGCCATGGGTAAAAACAACCAATCCATTGGGATGTTTGATACAGACGCAATCAAGAGAACACACTTTCAGTTGACCGCCAAAGGGTTCAATGAAATTTCGGGTTGAGTTTCTGCTTTTTTTACAGTGGGATTTGTCCAACTGCCTTGCAGATTTTTTACATATTGACTATATTCGCAGTCATCAAAGTATTATAACAATCCTCAGTACATGTCTGAAATAGTAAAAATTATCGTTGAGGGAAAAGAATTTGAATTCCCACTAATTACAGGTACTGAAGGAGAAAAAGCCATCGATATAAGTAAGCTCAGAGAATTAACAGGTCTTATCACACTTGATATTGGCTATAAAAATACAGGTGCTACCACCAGTGCCATTACATTTTTAGATGGTGAAAAGGGAATTCTTCAACACAGAGGTTATGCCATTGAAGATTTGGCTGAACACGCCAGTTTTTTGGAAGTGTCCTATCTTTTGTTAAACGGAAATCTTCCCAATGCAACTGAATTCCAAAATTTCGAACACGCTATTAGTGAACACACATTGGCAAACGAAGGATTGGAAGCTATGTTTAGGGCTTTCCCCACCGGAAGTCATGCGATGGGGCAGCTTTCAAGTATGATTGCGGCACTGGGGTTATACTATCCCAAAGCACTCAATCCCCACCGCCCCGAAGAAGCTATAAACCGTACAACAATTCGGTTGATGGCAAAGATGCCCACTATTTGTGCTATGATCTTTAAAAAGCGCAATGGGCACCCGATGGTTTATCCCAGAAATAGCCTAAGTTATGTTGAAAATTATCTCAATATGACATTTGGACAAGTTACCAAGCCCGATTTTGAAGTAGATCCCATTTTGATAAATGCAATGAATAAATTATTGATTCTACATGCCGATCACGAACAAAATTGTAGTGCCAGCACTGTTCGAATGGTAGGTAGTTCGCAGTCTAATTTGTATAGCAGTATTTCAGCTGGTATTTCGGGGCTGTGGGGTCCACTTCATGGGGGAGCCAACCAAGAAGTATTGGATATGCTAGAACGTATCGAATTGGATGGGGGGAATGTCCAAAAGTGGATTGACAAAGCAAAAGACAAAAACGATACTTTCCGATTGATGGGATTTGGGCACAGGGTATACAAAAATTTTGACCCCCGAGCCAAAATCATCAAAAAAGCATGTGATGAAGTATTGAATAAATTGGGTAAATCTGACCCCATTCTTGACATTGCCAAAAAATTGGAAGAGACCGCCCTGAGTGATCCATACTTCATTGAACGTAAATTATTTCCAAACGTTGATTTTTATTCGGGTATTATTTACCGTGCAATGGGATTTCCACCAGATTTTTTCACGGTCTTATTTTCTATGGGACGCCTTCCTGGTTGGATTAGCCAATGGCAGGAAATGCGTAGAGAAAAACAACCCATTGCCCGACCTCGCCAAATTTATACCGGCCAAACACACCGTGTTTTTGTTCCGATGAAAGATCGGCCATAAAAATATAAGATGTTTTGAATTCTACCCTGAAAACGTTGCAAATTCTGGTTTTCACTGTGTGCTCCATGGGCTATACTACAGCCCAAAATTTTACCCTAAACGGTTACATTCAAGACAGTATAAACAGAGAAACCCTCACCAAAGTGCAGATTATTGCGACAGACTCAGATGGAAAAGAATTGCGCACAACAACCAATGGATATGGATTTTTTAGTCTAACGCTAAGCAAGGGAAGCCAACAAATTTCTGTGCTCAAGCCAGGGTATTTGAGCATAAAAGAAACCCTCTTACTCGACAAGCACCTGAATCGGAATTTCTATCTCAGTCCCGAGGCTGAATCTTTGGATTTGGTGACTATCTTGGCCAATCAAAACAACAATGTAAAGTCCCTCGATATGTCCACCCAAACTATTTCTGGTCAAACCATCAAGAAAATTCCCTCCCTTCTTGGAGAATCTGATGTTATCAGAAGTATTCAATTACTCCCGGGTGTAAGCACCGTCGGTGAAGGATCATCTGGGTTCAACGTGCGTGGGGGGAGTATTGATCAAAATTTGGTGTTGATGGATGAGGCTCCGGTATTTAACTCGGCCCACCTTTTTGGTTTCTTTTCGATTTTTAATCCGGATGCAGTAAAAGATGTTGAACTAATCAAAGGCGGCATTCCAGCAAATTACGGAGGACGACTGAGTAGCACACTAGATGTAAAAAATCGTGATGGAAACAAACGGCAATTCCAGGCGAATGGTGGTGTTGGAACAATATTTTCACGACTTACAATAGAAGGTCCCATCGCTATTCCTGAAAAAAATTTGATTCGAACACCCAGAAAAATACCTGCTCGGTCTAGTTTCATCATTTCCGGACGAAGGTCTTATATCGACTATTTGGCTAAACCCTTCCTAAATTCGAATTTGACGGGTAGTCAATTTTACTTTTACGACCTTACGGCCAAAGCAAATTACAGCTATAAACGCGATAATCTTTTTATATCAACCTATATCGGGGATGATGTGTTTACTGCCCAAGGACTGTTTGGGGTAAAGTGGGGGAATTCAACCGTTACAGGACGTTGGAACCATGTTTTTAACAAACGTTTGTTTGCCAATTTTACCTACTACTATTCACGATACCGCTATAATTTAGAATTCATGAACCGCGATGCCACCTTCAATTGGCAGAGCTATATCGTTAACAACAGCACGAAGGCCGATTTTAATTATTACCTCAGTCCAAAAAACAATATCTCTTTTGGGTTCCAAACAACCCACTACCGGTTCATTCCTGGAAAAGCCGTCGCAAAGTCTGAAACACTAGACCTAAAATTTGGTCTGCCAGACCGATATGCCTTAGAAAGTGCCGCATACCTTTCAAATGATTGGAATGCGAACGGTCGATTCTCGATGAGGGTTGGAATTCGCTTCAGCCAATTCTCATATTTGGGGCCTGGACAAGTTTATGTGTATAACCGTATTCCAGGGAAACAGGGTGTTCTCGATACTACTTACACCACCAAAAATGGTGAAGTTGTGGTCAATTATTTCAATCCTGAGCCCCGTTTGGGATTCAAATTTCAAATTGATAAAACCAGCTCCATCAAAGGGGGGTATAACCGCATGGTTCAAAACTTACACCTCATTTCAAATACAACAGCTTCTGTTCCCTTCGATGTTTGGCAACCCACAACAAATAATATTAAGCCCGAAATAGCCAACCAATGGGGTTTAGGCTATTTCAAGAACTTCGGACAAAATGGCGAATACGAAATGAGTTGTGAAAGCTATTACAAATCACTGCAAAACCAAGTTGACTATATAGACGGTGCCACCCTGCTTTTAAATGAATATCTTGAGGCTGACTTATTAAATGGTATCGGTCGCGCCTATGGTTTGGAAGCCTACGTTCGCAAAGCGACGGGGAACTTCACGGGCTGGATTTCGTATACCCTTTCTCGTTCTGAAAGAAAAGTCATCGGGATAAATGACGGAAATTGGTACCCAAATCGATTTGATCGCTTGCATAATTTATATGTCGTAGCCCAATATAAGCTAAACAAAAAATGGGATCTCGCAGCGAACTTCGTTTTTAGTTCCGGTACGCCAAGTAATTTCTTCAGCGGCCAATATAGTGTTCAGGGTTATGTAATTCCAGATGCTGGGAGCAATGCACGAAACAACGTAAGAATTCCCAATTACCATCGTCTGGATATTAGCGCAACTTATACGCGGAAAAAAACCAAAAAATATAAAAGTGATTGGGTTTTCTCCTGCTATAATATCTACAATCGCAGAAACCCTTTTAGCATATATTTTTCTACCAATTACCAAGGAAAAGGACAGAATGCAGCCATTCAATTTAGCGTCATAGGAAGCTTTGTCCCTGCCATTTCATATAATTTTACATTCTAATTGCTCCGAACAATATGAAACTCGATTTCAACCCAAACAAATTATCCAAAACCATTCGTAGGCTGCTTTTTCTGGCAATGCTATTTGCACAATTTGCTTGTGAAGATATAATACAAGTAAATGTTCAAAATCAGTCTAAGAAAATAGTTGTAGATGCTTTCATCAATACCATAAATAAAATTCAAACCATTCACATTACTCGAAGCATTGGCTATTTCGATTCTTCACGCACAGAACCCCCGGTAACCAATGCGAAGGTTGCCATTATAGACCAAACCACACTGCCCGGAAAACTCTTTGTTTTTACGCATGAAAAAAACGGAAAATACCATTTTACCCCTAACCCATTGACGGGCGATACCTTTACAATTGGACACGATTATGCACTTTTAATTGTTATCGATCAAGATACATTACTGAGTTTGTCGCGTTTACACCCTACTGCAAAAATAGATTCTATCCGGCTAGTTGACGTTGAAGGCAATGGCCCACCTATCAATACCACTGGGAAGTACATTGAACTCATTGCAAATGACATAAAAGGAAAAGGGGATTTTTATTGGATTAAAACTTTTCGAAACGACAGCTTTCTGAATTCAATTGACCAATTAAATATTTCTCCAGATATGGGAAACACATCTATCAAAGAAGATGGACAACTTTTTATATATCCCGTTCGATACAGTAAAGTCAACGATTTTTCCCGTTCATTTAAAAGCAAAGAAACCGTAAGAATTGAAATCCACTCTATAAATGGATTGGCATTTGCATGGTTCAATTTAATTGCGAACGAGAACCAAAACGGTGGATTATTTGCCACCCCTCCAATCAATATATTTACCAATATTGTACCTTATAACGAAACAAAAAAAATTGGACTTGCTGGATTCTTCTGCATGAGTGCTGTGGCCAGCGCCTCGGTCGTAATTCCATAATCCTCCTCACTGTTAACACCAAAATTTAAGCTGAAATAATCAGTTTGGAATTGACCGCCGTTTGGAATTGTTGTTCGGGATTTAGAAGTAAATCGACCGATTGCTTTCCTTAAGCGGCCCCCTTATTATAGGTAAGTCGTCTGTTAAAAAGGCTTAATCCAATTGTTTCACCCTTGACCGAAGTGCTTCTAATTCGTCACGAATACGGGCTGCTTCCATAAAATCCATTGCTTTGGCGGCACGTAGCATTTCTTTCTCGGTACGTAAAATGATTTTTTCCAAAGACTGTTTATCCATGTATGCCATGATAGGATCAGCCGCAAAATTGAAATTTTCTTGGGGCAATGCATAATCAACAACAGCGGAAATTGCATCCCCCTGGTGGGCATCTGCTAAAAATGTTTGGTTGATGATTTCTTCCTTGCTTTTGAAAACCGTTTTTGGTATGATCCCGTGCTCGGCATTAAACTTCACCTGTTTTTCCCGGCGGCGGTTGGTCTCCTCGATAGTCTTTCTCATACTTTCCGTAACGCGATTTGCATACATAATTACCAGACCTCTGTCATTTCTTGCCGCCCTTCCAATGGTCTGAACCAAAGAGGTCTGGCTTCTCAAAAATCCTTCCTTATCGGCATCCATAATGGCAACCAGGCTGACTTCTGGCAAATCCAGCCCTTCCCGAAGCAGATTTACACCAATTAACACATCAATAATCCCCAAACGCAAATTTCGCAGAATATCGACTCTGTCTAGAGTTTTGACATCACTGTGAATATAATTTACCTTGATGCCAATCCGCAAAAGATATTTTGTCAACTCTTCTGCCATTCGCTTTGTAGTTGTAGTTACCAGCGTTCTATCACCCAGCTTAATGCGATTGTGGATTTCTCCAATCAAATCGTCAACTTGGTTACCCAATGGACGAATCTCAATCTGGGGATCAAGTAAACCGGTGGGTCTTACCAATTGTTCTACAACCACCCCCTCACTCTCGGCTATCTCAAATTCGGCAGGAGTGGCACTTAAATACACAACCTGATTGACCACCTGAAAAAACTCCTCAAACTGAAGTGGACGATTATCCATTGCCGCAGGCAATCTAAATCCATAGTCAACCAAATTTACCTTTCGGCTGCGATCGCCTCCATACATTGCCCGAATTTGTGGAATAGATACATGGCTTTCATCGACAATCACCAAAAAATCTTTGGGGAAATAATCCAGCAAACAAAACGGTCGATCACCCGAATTTCTGGCATCAAAATACCGTGAATAATTTTCAATCCCACTGCAATAACCCAACTCTCGTATCATTTCCAAATCGAAATTAACCCGTTCTTCAAGCCGTTTGGCTTCCAGGAAACGACCTATATCCCGAAAATATTGTAATTGCCTCACCAAGTCATCTTGGATTTCATAAATGATATCTTTCAATCGATCTCGTGGACTGACATATAAATTGGCAGGGTAAATAGCCACATCATTAAGAGAGTCAATCTTTTTCCCTGTTTTTGGTTCAAAACTAATGATGCTTTCAATCTCGTCTCCAAAAAATGAAACCCGATAAGCAAAATCATTATACGCCAAATGCACATCAACGGTGTCGCCTTTGACACGAAATGTTCCCCGATTAAAATCTTCGGTCGTTCGACTATACAAACAATCTACCAACTTGAATAACAGTGTGTTGCGTGAAATACTATCCCCTTTTGAAATACGAATTATACATCCCTCAAAATCTGCTGGATTGCCAGCACCATATATACAACTCACACTGGCAATGACAATCACGTCGCGCCGACCACTTAGTAAACTAGAGATGGTTTTCAACCTCAGTTTTTCAATTTCATCATTGATATTGAGGTCTTTCTCGATATACGTATTTGAAGAAGGTAAATAGGCCTCTGGCTGGTAATAATCATAATAACTTACAAAATACTCAATCGCACTCCTCGGAAAAAATTGCTTAAATTCTCCATAAAGCTGGGACACCAATGTTTTGTTATGACTCAATACCAGTGTAGGTCTTTGGGTCTGGGCAATTACATTCGCCATGGTAAACGTCTTTCCAGAACCTGTAACACCTAGTAAAGTTTGCGCCCTCAGTCCCAAATTTAACCCATCAACCAATTGCTGAATTGCATTGGGCTGGTCACCAGAAGGTTCAAAAGGAGCAATAAGTTCAAACGAAGACATGAAAAAAACAAAGTTAATAGATCTGCCACATAACCTGATACCCATTCTAAATCTGCTCCAAATCAAATTTGACTATCTTTGCAAATCAATGCAAAAGGCAAGCAAAAAAACCTTAGACATCAGTAAAGAAGACTTTATAAGGGAAGTACTCGAGGATTACCGCATCGGGTATGAAAGCCGTCAAGCAAGTTTGATTGGCAGAAAAGAAGTACTCACAGGAAAAGCCAAATTTGGAATCTTTGGCGATGGTAAAGAAGTAGCTCAGCTCGCCATGGCCAAAGTGTTTCAGAAAGGGGATTGGCGCAGTGGTTACTACCGTGACCAAACTTTTATGTTTGCCAAAGGAATGAGCAGTGTCCACGGATTTTTTGCGCAACTCTATGCGATTCCCGACGCCACAATTGAGCCAGCAAGTGCCGGACGCAGCATGAATGGCCATTTTGCATCCCGTTTTTTGGATGATACCGGAAACTGGCTTTCACAAAGTGATCGGTATAATTGCAGCGCCGATATTTCTCCAACTGCCAGTCAAATGCCACGCTTATTGGGACTTGCACTTGCTTCGAAATTATACCGCGAAAACCCAGAATTACATGCCTTTACAGAGTTTTCGAACAAAGGAAACGAAATAGCCTTTGGTACAATTGGAAATGCGTCTACCTCAGAGGGTATTTTTTGGGAAGTGATGAATGCCGCTTGTGTATTGCAAGTCCCGATGCTCATGAGTATCTGGGATGATGGGTATGGAATATCTGTTCCTGCAAAATACCAAACTGCCAAAGAAAATATCTCTTCAATAATGCAAGGATTTAAGAGCGATTCTAAGGATTTGGGTATGGAGATTCTAAGCGCAAGGGGTTGGAACTATCCAGAACTTTGCCAGACATACAAACAAGCTGCTGATATTTGCCGTGAGAAATCTACCCCCGTTTTGGTCCATGTAATTGAAGTAACTCAACCCCAAGGTCACAGCACAAGTGGAAGTCATGAGCGATATAAAAGCAAAGAAAGGCTTCAATGGGAAATCGATTTTGATTGTATAAAAAAAATGCGCGATTGGTTACAATTGCAAGAATTTGCAACTGAAGAAACGTTATTAGCGATCGAAAAAAAAGCCTTGCAGTCGGTACAGTCTTGCCAAAAAAAGGCTTGGGCAGACTATTTAGAACCCCTACAATCTGAAACAAAAACAGCGATTAACGTTTTCAATGCCCTCCTTGAAAAGGGGTTGTCTGAGGATCTAAAAAAAATATCTGAAGAACTCGCCAATACCAAAGAACCCATGCGCCGCGACATTGGCAGCGCTATCAACAAAGCCCTCAGAATCACAACCTCTGCAACTGAAATCGATCGCCTTCCTTTGCTACACTTCCATACCCAATTTACAGCATCAAATGCCAATCGTTATAACAGCCACCTCTACAGTGAAAGTAAATACAACGTCAATTCCATCCTCGAAGTGCCAGTAATATATTCAGATGAGGAAGTAGATGGGTATCAAATAGTCCGGGCTTGTTTTGATGCCAATTTGGGCAGAGATCCCCGAATATTTGCATTTGGTGAAGACATGGGAAAAATTGGAGATGTAAATCAGGGATTCTCCGGTCTCCAAGAAAAATACGGAGAATTGCGGGTAACAGACAAAGGCATTCGTGAATGGAGTATTATTGGTGAGGGCATTGGTAGCGCCATGCGGGGCTTGCGTCCAATCGCCGAAATTCAATATCTAGACTACTTGCTATTCGCTTTAGAACCCATGAGCGATGATATTGCAACCATGCAGTATCGGACAAAAGGTGGCCAAAAAACGCCCATCATCATTCGTACCCGTGGCCACCGCTTAGAAGGAATTTGGCACAGCGGTAGTCCAATGGGAATGATTATCAATGCTGTGCGTGGAATGTATGTTTGTGTTCCCCGAAACATGACACAAGCCGCTGGAATGTACAATACCCTTTTGCGTTCAGATGAGCCCGCATTGGTCATTGAATGTTTAAATGGTTACCGCATCAAAGAAAAATTACCCGCCAATATTGGGGAATTTACCGTTTTATTGGGTAAGCCCGATATACTTCGCTGTGGAGAAGATATTACCCTGGTTACCTATGGTTCTTGTTGTAGAATTGCCCAAGAAGCCTGTGATTTATTGGCTGAAAAAAGCATACATGTTGAATTAATTGATGTCCAAACATTATTGCCCTTTGATATCAATCACCGTATTGTTGAGAGTTTAAAATCTACCAATAAGATTGCCTTTCTGGATGAAGACGTTCCAGGCGGGGCTAGCGCATACATGATGCAAAACGTATTGGAAGTTCAAGGGGGTTATCAATACCTCGATAGCAAGCCTATTACCATTACTTCAAAGGAACATAGACCTGCTTACGGCAGTGATGGGGACTATTTTAGCAAGCCTTCAGTAGATACTGTTTACAACAGTTTATACCAAATGATGCACGACCACAACCCAACGAAATGGCCTTCCCTTTATTAGATTCAATAACCCTACCATTGAAAACCATCGAATTTCCAGCATTGTTTAAACTCAGTGGGCTTGAACCCTTCACCCACACCAACAATACAAATTTTGTAAATATCGGTGAGCGAACCAATGTAACTGGAAGTCGACAATTTGCCAAACTAGTGCTAGCCGGCGATTATTCAAAGGCCCTAGATGTGGCAAGACAACAAGTTGAAAATGGTGCACAAGTCATTGATGTTAATATGGATGAGGGGATGCTCGATGGCAAGGAGGCCATGGTTGTTTTCCTTAACTTAATCGCTTCAGAACCCGATATTTCGAAGGTACCCATCATGGTGGACTCCAGCAAATGGGAGGTAATTGAAGCTGGTTTAAAATGCTTACAAGGAAAAGGTATTGTGAATTCTATTTCCCTTAAAGATGGCGAGGCGGCTTTTATACACAAAGCCAAGCTCGTAAATCGTTACGGCGCAGCTGTGGTGGTAATGGCTTTTGATGAAACAGGGCAAGCCGATAGTTTTCAACGCAAAATTGCCGTTTGTCAGCGAAGTTATAGCATACTCAAAGAAATCGGATTCCCTCCAAACAATATTATTTTTGATCCAAATATTCTCACAGTAGCAACCGGTATTGATGATCACAACAACTATGCAGTTGATTTTATTCAGGCAACAAAGTGGATAAAACAACACTTACCGGGCGCAAAAGTAAGTGGTGGCGTATCCAATATCAGCTTCTCTTTTCGGGGAAACGATCGGGTTCGGGAAGCGATGCATTCTGCCTTTTTATTCCACGCTATTAAAGCGGGTCTTGACATGGGTATCGTCAATGCAGGAATGATAGAAATCTATGATGAAATTTCCAAAGACCTGCTTGAACATGTTGAAGATGTATTGCTAAACCGCCGAAGCGATGCCACTGAAAGATTGGTGATACTGGCCGAGGATTTCAAAGGTAAAAAAGAAGAAAAAATTGAAGAGACCCAAGCATGGCGATTAGAAAGTATTGAAGACCGACTATCCCACAGCTTAATCAAAGGCATTACAGAATTTATTGATGCCGATACAGAAGAAGCCCACCAAAAATATGGAGATCCACTTACTGTCATTGAAGGGCCCTTGATGGATGGGATGAACCATGTTGGCGATTTGTTTGGCGCGGGAAAAATGTTTTTACCCCAGGTTGTTAAAAGTGCACGTGTAATGAAAAAGTCGGTTGCGTATTTGCAACCCTATCTGGAAGCCCAAAAAGCATCCCATACCAATCCAAGAGGACAACGTAAAATATTGCTTGCAACGGTAAAGGGGGATGTTCATGACATTGGAAAAAATATAGTCGGTGTCGTTTTGGCTTGCAACAATTATGATATTAAAGATCTGGGTGTTATGGTACAGGCCGATAAAATATTAGAGGCTGCAATAGAATGGGGGGCAGACATAATTGGACTTTCAGGCCTAATTACCCCCAGCCTGGACGAAATGGTGTATGTAGCAAAAGAGATGAAACGCCGGGGTATGACAACACCCTTGCTCATTGGCGGTGCTACCACGAGTAGAATTCACACAGCTGTCAAAATATCCCCCGCTTACGACCATCCAATCGTTCACGTTCTTGATGCTTCTCGTTCCGTTCCAGTTGCGGGAAGTTTACTCAATAAAGATACAAAAGAGGCATTCCAAAATCAAATTCGAACAGAATATGTAGCCTTAGCCGAATCTCACGCCAAGCGACAATTATCAAAAGACATCATACCATTTGAAGAGGCAATAACAAATCGTTGGATTCATGACGGTCAAATACTTACACCCAAACAAATGGGTGTGTATACGATTGAAATTCCCCTTTCAGAATTGGTAGATACCATAGATTGGACTCCTTTCTTCCAAACCTGGGAATTGGCAGGACAGTTCCCATCTATATTGGAAGATCCAATAGTGGGTATTGAAGCCAAAAAATTACTGGCGGACGCAAACACCCTTTTGCAGGAATTGATTTCTACAACACAACTCCAAGCAAAAGGCGTATGGTTTATTTTACCTGTTCGAAAACAAGGAGAAGATGCCAACGTGTTTAAAAATATGCAAGATGCCGATGCTGACGCCAATAGTGTTCATACCTTTCACTTTTTGCGGCAACAACGAAAAATGGCATTTGGGGTAAATAATTTGTCACTGATTGATTTTATTGCAGATGACAGGGTAGACTTTCTGGGAGGATTTGCGGTAACTGCTGGAATTGGATTGGAACATATTGTCGCAATTTTTGATGCTGATTTAGACGATTATAAATCCATCATGGCAAAAGCCTTGGCCGACAGATTGGCCGAGAGTTTCGCTGAAAAACTGCACCAGAAAATACGAACCGAATATTGGGGCTATTCCGATGAAGCCTCAATTGGACCCGAAGATCTTATCCGAGAAAACTACCAAGGAATTAGGCCAGCCCCTGGCTACCCAGCTTGCCCAGACCATACCGAAAAATTGGGTCTTTTTGCATTGCTTGATGCAACCCATAGCGCGGGTATACAATTAACAGAATCGATGGCAATGCTTCCCGCTGCTGCTGTAAGTGGTTGGTATTTTGCCCACCCCCAAAGCAAATATTTTGGCTTGGGTAAAATTAACAAAGACCAACTCATTCACTATGCTAATCGAAAAAATATGGATTTCGAAACCGCAGAACGTTGGATGGGCCCTGTATTGGCATACTAAAGCAACTTTTCTGTAAGTTTCAATTATACATTACAAAAGATTTTCAGCAAAAAGAGAATTTTATCTCTTTGGGTTGATTTGCGTGCCCCGATTTTAACAAACACTTCGACTAAGATCTTAATTCCATTTCTTTATTGGTTAAAGCCGAGATCGCTATGGTCGCATGATCAATGATCCGAGGCCCTTATTATTGGGAATGGGAATTGCGGTATCCCAGGGGGTGAAGTGGGCAAGTGTGTTATGTCTTAGTGGTACTTATGGGGATCTGCTCCTACAACCGCAAGTTGCTGTTTTTAAAACACAGGTTCTACATGTGTAGGGTTAAATTGATTTTTGGGTTACCCATTGACATCTGTCTGCATTGTGATAGCGTGCTTAGGACACTATCTTTGTGAAATGGATGTTGGAAAACTGTATCTCGTGCCAACCCCAATCGGGAACCTTGGAGACATTACATACCGCGCAGTTGACCTGCTCAACTCAGTAGATAAAATATTGGCAGAAGATACCCGAACTACCCGTGTCTTGCTCAATCATTACAGTGTCAAAACCCGTCTTGAAAGTTTTCACCAACACAATGAACATGGCAAACTAAATTCCCTTATCCAAGAACTTTTAGCCGGTGCAATCATTGCCCAAGTGAGCGATGCCGGCACTCCAGGTATATCAGATCCGGGATTCCTTCTTGCTAGGGCTTGCCTAAAACTTAATATTCCCATTGAAGTTCTTCCTGGCGCCACAGCATTCGTACCTGCCCTTATAAAAAGTGGATTTGCCCTCCACCAATTTCGATTCGAGGGGTTTTTGCCCCAAAAAAAAGGACGGCAAACCCGCATTCTTGCCCTCTCAAACAATCCAGATACAAGCTGTTTTTATGAAAGTCCACATAAAATTATCAAATGCCTAGAGCAACTGGCGGTTGTCTGCGATCCAAGACGGCGCATAAGCGTTTCGAGAGAACTCAGCAAAAAATTTGAAGAAACGATAACAGGTTATATTATTGACGTGTTAAATCATTACAAACACCATCCAGCAAAAGGGGAATTTGTTGTAGTTTTGGAAGGGTGCAACGTTAAAGAAGAAGAGAAAGAGCGAAGTGAACTTGGCCATTCATTGTAATTTTTAAAATCTACCATGTCCCAACAAACAAGCAAAGAATTCATACATGCTTACCCTTATTGAAAATACAATGACTTCTAAAATCTTACACTTTTGCCTTTAAATCTATGAATAGACCTGCCATATCAACAGTAAATTTGTAAGATACGAATATGCAAACTATCGATTCGGCGAGGTCGGGTCTATTTTCCCAGCCATCGACCCACATAAAAAAGGATGTTTTTTCACGCATTCCCTTGATATTATGGATATTTTTTCCCGGCTTGTTTTTTTGGCTTGCGTGGGAACCCATGCCAATAACACCCCTTGTTTTTATTGCCTTTGTCCCACTGTTTTATATTTCAGCCAAACTACTTCACCGATCTGGATGGCGATATTTTGGAACCCTTTTTTTATCACTGTTTTTTTGGAATATCTGTAATACGTGGTGGGTGTGGTTTGCCTCAGATATAGGGGCAGTAAGCATGTTGTTCATAAATTCAATACTCATGCTTTTGCCGTTTTCTCTTTTTAGGTTGCATGCCCGTTTCGTGAAAAAAAATCCTCTCTCTTTTTTTTCAAAATTGGATGTTCATTGGTTATTTATCTTGGTTTGGTTATTGTATGAGTTTGGCCACCACCGTTGGGATTTGTCATGGCCATGGTTGTGTCTTGGAAATGCTTTTAGTGGAATGACATGGTTTGTTCAGTGGTATTCGATTACAGGAACACAAGGTGGGTCTTGCCTGATTCTCATTGTAAATTATTGGCTTTTTAGGGGTTTGATAATCGATTGGAATACTGTTTTTTCTGAACGCAGTACTACAAAAAACAAACCAAGTCCCCGCGTATTGTTCGGTCTAAAAATTGCCCGAAAAACTGCATACTTTGCCTGTTTAGTCGGTTTGTTGGCAATAATTACTGTCCTTTCGTTGGCAATGCGATATCGGACCAATCCAACAGAGGGAACGCCCTATCGTGTCATTTCTATCCAACCGAATTACGATCCTTTTGAGGAAAAATTTACCCTACCGCCCATGGAAATGATGCGTCAAATGTGGCAAACAACCTATTCAGCAATACAAGAAAATTCTTCCTCCAGTTCAGCCAAACGAGAAAATGCCCCTCCGATAAATTGTATACTTTGGCCAGAAACCTCATTAATAAACTCTGTAAATGTAGATTTTATGCAAGGCGACGAGCAAGTTGATTTTATTCTACAAAAATTTTCTACCGATACACTTCTCCGTGATGCCCAAATTCTGGTGGGTGCAAATATGGTACAGTGGGATCAATCTACAAAAACCCCGGGAAAGCCCAATCCAGCAGCAAGACAAAGCAATGACCCCTCATTGTGGTATACTGTGTTTAATTCTGCTTTGATGTTTTCACATACTGAGCGTTTGAAAAGCCCCATTGGCAACAACCCACAGCCAGAACAGCCATTGATTGCATCACAAGCCAATAAAAAAATACACGTTGCGTTTTATCATAAATCAAAATTGGTTCCGGGAACTGAAAAATTACCATTTTCACAAACATTCCCCTTTCTCGAACAATTGGCTGTTTCCTTGGATGAAAATAGCACAACGGGAAGCTTGGGAAAAAGCAATCAAGCCATTGCGCTGGGCAAATCGAAAAAAACAGCACCCATTATTTGTTATGAAAGTATTTATGGTGACTATGTATCTGAATTTGTAAAAGATGGTGCACAGTGGCTGTCAATAATTACCAATGATGCATGGTGGAATAACACGCCCGGGCACAAACAGCACTTTTCTTATGCAAAACTTCGTGCAATTGAACAACGAAAATGGGTTGTGCGCAGCGCAAATACAGGTATTTCAGGATTTATTGATCCCAGAGGGACTTCTACCCTAGAATCTATTTGGTATGAAGGAAGGCCACAGAAAATGGAAACCTCCGTCGGCAGCCTAGAAAATTTTCGAGACCACAGAAAAATATTGACAACAACCCATCCACAGGCCACCGACCCTTACCAATTGCAAATAAGATCCGAAAACAATCAATTGAGCCTGTGTCAAACCATTTATTTGAATGGCAACAAAACCCTCTATAACCGCCTAGGGGATACCGTTATCCTCTGCTTACTCTCTACAATTTTACTGTTATTTGCCTATTTTGACTCACGGTACTATTTTCGTCTTTAATGTGATGTTCACGCCAGGTTAACTTGCTAAACTAAGCGTACTATTTCTCGTTATATTTGTCCAATGCTTGAAAATTCCTATACCCGATTGGTACAAATCCACCAGAAAGTGGAGGAAATCGTAATTGAAAATAAAGATTTGAAAGAAAATCAGGCAGAAAATGAATCTCGGATAGACGAATTACAAAAAATTATTGAATTACAAAAAAATGCTCTCTCGACGTTAAAAGAAGAGAATAAAATGATTAAACTTGCAAAAGAAATGTCGACCACCAATTCTGACGTTCATGACCTTAAAATCAAGATCAATGAACTGGTGAAAGACATCGATAGATGCATTGATTTATTGAACGAATAATATTTTTTAAGTGCAAGCAAACGATACCATACTCATCAACGTAAACATAGACAATCGCCCCTTGCGATTGCGTGTTTCACTCAAAGACGAAGAAGGTGTTCGCTTGTCTGCTCAGGTACTCAATCAGCGTATTAACGCCTTTAAAAGTTTTGATACTCAAGATCCCCTCGATCGCATTTCTTGGGCTGCCCTTGATTTAGCTGGTGAAATAATTCGCTTAAAGCAAGACCACGGAGGGATAGAACATGCCGTCGAAAAAGAGATTGCTGCCATCGAATGCCTGCTTTACACTTAAACAATTGCCGTCCATTTTACACTGCGTCTATCCTTAACATTATTAAAAAGAATAGAACCAAATGGAACACATTGTATTTGTCCTCGCTGGCCTTTTTGGAGGTCTTGCCTTAGGATATGTTGTCTTTGTTGCGATGCGCAAATCACAACTACAAAAAGAAAAAGAAAGTATTATTGAAGAAGCCAAATTACAGGGCGAAAACATCAAAAAAGACCGCTTGCTTGAGTCAAAAGAAAAGTACATGCTGCTTCGGTCTGATTACGAAAGAGAGACAAACCAACGAAACAATGAAATTCTTAGTGGCGAAAATCGAATCAAACAAAAAGAACAATCCTTGGATGACAAATTGCGGGCAAGTAAAACAAGGGAAGATGAAGTGCAACAAAAAGGGGAACGCCTTGATGCACAAATTGAGACCTACAAAATAAAAGATCGCGAAGTCCAAAAAGTACTTGATCAACAATTGGTTCAACTCGAAAAAGTAGCGGGCTTATCTGCTTCAGACGCCAAAGCACAAATGTTGGAAACCATTAAAATACAAACGCATACCGAAGGGCTCACCCTTGCTAAGAATATCATTGAAGAAGCCAAACTAAGTGCAACTCGAGAAGCCAAACGAATCGTTCTCCAAACCATTCAACGCACAGCCGCAGAAACCGCAATCGACAATACCGTAACCAGTTTCCCCTTAGAAAATGATGATGCAAAAGGGAGAATTATTGGAAGAGAGGGGCGCAATATCAAAGCGTTTGAAGCCGCCACAGGGGTTGAAATTCTCATTGATGATACCCCCGAAACAATTGTATTGTCTTGTTATGATCCCATTCGAAGAGAAATTGCTCGGATGTCTTTAGAACGCTTAATTCGCGATGGAAGAATTCACCCCGCACGCATTGAAGAGGTGGTAGAAAAGACAAAAAAGCAAATTGAAGAAGAGGTTGTAGAATGGGGCGAAAGAACGGTCATAGACCTTGGAATTACGGGTTTACACCCAGAATTAATTCGATATGTTGGGAGAATGCGTTTTCGGAGTTCGTATGGACAGAATTTGCTCAAACACAGCAGAGAAGTAGCCCGACTTTGCGCCACAATGGCCGCAGAAATGGGTCTAAATGTAAAGTTAGCCAAACGAGCTGGGCTTCTTCATGATATAGGAAAATGTCCCGATAATGACGAAGAAACCCCCCATGCATTGCTTGGTTTGAAATTGTGCGAAAAGTTTAATGAGCACCCAGAAGTATGCAACGCGGTAGGTGCCCACCATGATGAAATTGAAATGACATCCTTGTTAAGCCCAGTTATACAAGCTTGTGATGCCATCTCTGGTTCTAGACCAGGTGCACGCAGAGGCGATGACCAGTATATCGAACGCATCAAGGAAATGGAGACCATGGCATTGAGCTATCCTGGTGTAGAAAAAGCCTATGCAATTCAAGCGGGCAGAGAACTGCGCATCATAATGGCTGCAGAAAAATCTAACGATGAAAATGCCGACACATTGGCTTACGAGTTGTCAAACCGAATTATGACTGAAATGCGTTATCCAGGACAGGTAAAAATTACTGTTATTCGAGAAAAACGAAGTGTTGGCATAGCAAAATAATCTATAAATTATCTCGGTACCATGTACCTTACCCTTGATTTTGGCAATACGGCTTCTAAATATGCCCTCTTTACTGAAAAGGGCATATTGCATTCTCAGGGAATATTTCAAGAGACATTTGATTTTGATACCCGTGGCATCTCATCCTGTATTTATTGTACTGTACGAGATAAAATTCCATTATTGGCTGGCTTAGATTGCCCTGTTCTGGAGCTTACAGCAAGCATGAAATTACCCATAAAAATAGCGTATAAAAGCCCTGAAACACTCGGAACTGATCGTCTGGCAGCGGCCTTGGGTGCTCACAAACTTTCAACTAAAAATACTGCTTCCCTCATTGTTGATGCTGGAACTTGTCTCACATTTGATTGCCTAAGCGATGACGAAAACTACCTGGGAGGGAGCATTTCGCCTGGTCTTCAAATGCGGTATTTGGCCCTACACCAAAACACCGCCCAACTTCCTTTGGTTCGGCATAGCCCCTTTCATCAATTACTGGGTCAAACAACCAACGACAGCATTCTGTGTGGCGTTCAACAAGGTATTTTGGGTGAGGTAGAACGACAAATTTGGCTATTCCTGGAAAAATACCCCTCAGCACAAATTTTTCTGAGTGGTGGAGACCATCGTTTTTTGGCAAACCAACTGAAAACAAAGATATTTGTTGAACCTTTGCTCAACCATTACGGACTGCTGCACACGATGCAATACCATGAGAAACACTAAATTATACATTGTCTTTTTGGCTGTGCTCTCATTTTTTGATTCGAATTCCCATGCACAAACTACGGGTGGACAAAACATCACACTGTCTCCTTACAGCAATTTTGGTATCGGTGAATGGTTAGATTATGATTTTGTTCAAAACGGTGCAAATTTACACACTCGCTCAGGTGCATATTCATACTCATTGGTCAATCCAGCCACCCTGGGAAATTTGTATTATACCACATTTAATATTGGAATGTCGGTTAAGTCGTCTCAAATTTCTACTTCCAATGCATCCCAAACTTTTCAAGGAGGTGGATTAAGTTATGTGGGATTGGCTTTTAAAAGCTGGGATTATTATGTGCGAAAAGTCCATTACGATAGCCTTTCTAAAAGCAAAAGCATCACCTCTTCACGATTTGCTGTTAACAGCAGTTTTTCCCTTCACCCCATAAGCTCCATTGGTTATCAATACACAATTGAAAATAAAATACCTTTTCTAAACCGCACAACGCACAACGGTTTTGGGGGATTAAACGCCATTGAAATGTCACATGGCCTTAAATTGGGTTCACATGCATCTATTGGTTACAGTGCATCGTACCTTTTTGGTGATATCAACGACCAATCAGTGTTTAGTATACCCGACTCAACAAACCTCCACATTTTAGAAGATCTTAAGTCGGTTTCAATGCACGGTGTGGAACAAAAAATGGGTGTCTTTTTTTACGTTAAAAAAGACTCAACCTACCATACTTTTGGGGCCAGTACACAATTTTATTCCAATTTAAACGGTCAAGAATCACGCTTGACCAGAACCATGGAATTGGCTGGAAGCAATGTATTTATAGTCGATACTGTTCTAAATCTAAATACACCCAAAACAGCATTTTCATTGCCCAAAAGTTTCGGTTTTGGCTATACTTTTCAATATCGCCAAAGTTGGAGCATTGCCTTAGACTACCGTCAACAAGACTGGAAAAATAATTCAACCATGTTCTTCGATGCTGGCAGATCATATACCACGCGAAAGGATTATGGATTTACCTTCACCCTTCACCCCAATGACATAAAACTTCCCAAACAAAAGAAAATTAAATCCCCCATTCGATTTGGGGCTGTTCTTTCACAAACACAATTTGAATTTGCGACCAGCAATAATGTCCCAGTATATCAATTAGACCAGCAACGCGCTTTCATAGGTTTTGGTTTGCCCATCAAAACGCGGTATTATGACAATACCATCCTCACAAGTTTAATTCAAATCCAACTGGACTATACCCAACGTGGAACAACCAAATTTGGATTGGCAGAAGAACAATTTTTCATGTTAAAATTGGGATTTCAATTGGGGGATATTTGGTTCCAGCGTCGAAAATTTAATTGATGAAAACGGTCTCTCTCATATCCATTTTCATACTAGCCTTATTTGCCTGCGGTGACAGGCAAAAACCCAACCAAGTAAAAAAATCTTCTGCCAACGTGCTGGGTCAAGAATATGCAGAAAAAGTTACCATTGAATATACCGATTCAGGAAAATTACGGGCACGTGTGTTTAGTCCAATTGTCAAGGCAGTTAAACAAAGCAAAAGCCCTTATATGTTGATGGATAAAGGTTTAAAAATTGATTTCTATGATAAAAATGGTGTTCTCGAAAGTTATATGACATCAGAATATGGTATCAGTTATGCCACTGAAAAAAAAATCATCGTTCGGCGTAATGTTGAAATTCTCAACCTAAAGGGAGAAACCCTGAATACCGAAGAATTGATATGGGACCAAAAAACAGGAATTATCCGTACCGATAAATTTGTGAAAATAACCGGTGAAAACCAAATAACCACAGGAACAGGTATGGTCAGTAACCAATCATTTTCGGATTGGGAAATCATTAATTATTCCGGCACCATAAACTTACCCCATGATTCTAAACCACATTCTCGCCCTCTTATCGCTGGTCGCGGCCGCTATTAGCGGAACCGAAGCAATCGTACAATTCATCATTTCCACAAACAACAATCAGGCTTGGTATACGTCGGGCAAAGGTTGGCTTATGCTGGGTGTCTTTGTTTTGAGTAGTTATTTCTACATCCGATTTAAAAAAGCCAGACGCGATATGATGCAACAAGGCAAACGCTAAATCTTTATCTTCGCATCAAACCATGAAAATCTCTATCGATTGGCTTAGGTCAATATTGCCAAACACTGCCTCACCCCAAGAAATTTCCGACCTTTTGTCAGTTTCTGGTTTAGAGGTTGAAAAGATAGAGCCCTGGTATAGTGTCGGAAAGGGAATGAAAGGTTTTGTTATTGGAGAGGTTCTGCATTGCGCGCCCCATCCCAATGCCGACCGATTGCGCATCACTTCTGTTGATATTGGTGGACCAACCCCTTTGCCTATTGTTTGTGGTGCAGCCAATGTTGCAGCCAAACAGAAAGTGGTGATTGCTATGGTGGGTTCAGAAATAGTGTTGCCAGGTAAAGAACCTTTTACCATAGCTAAGGCCAAAATACGTGGAGAGGCATCCGAGGGTATGATTTGTGCTTCAGACGAATGTGGAATAGGGGATAGCCACGAGGGTATATTAGTGCTGCCCGAGAACGCCACAGTAGGAATGTCTGCTTCAGACTATTTTGGCATAGTCAGTGATTCTGTCTTGGAAATTGGTCTTACGGCAAATCGTGGTGATGCGGCCTCACACATTGGAGTCGCCAATGATTTGGCAGCACTGTTGCAATTGCCCTTTCAACGAATTGTCAAAAAAACATTGCCAGTATTACCAATAGGGAGAAAAATTACCATTTCTGAAGATTTGCTCTGCAGCCGATACACAGCGATAGAAATTGAAAATATACAAGTTGCCAAATCCCCTCTATCGACCTGTAACAGACTCAAGGCAATAGGCGTGGAACCCCGCAACAATGTTGTTGATGCCACAAATTATATTCTTCACCATACCGGGCAACCCACACATGCTTTTGATGCCGATTTACTCCATGGGAATATTGCGGTTCGCCTAGCACTCGATGGAGAAACCCTAACCGTATTGGATGGAAGAACACTGAAATTACACCCCTTGGATATTGTTATTGCCGATGAAAAAAAAGTAGTGGCTTTGGCAGGGCTAATGGGCGGTTTGAACACTGCCATCGGGCCGAAAACAAAAAATATATTGGTAGAAATAGCCCATTTTAATGCCACCAACATTAGGAAATCAGCAAAGCGCCATGCCATTCATACAGATTCGGGGTTTAGGTTTGAAAGGGGTATTGACCAACAAAACCTACCCCAAGCCGCAAGCTTATTGGTGGAACAATTGATCCATACCGCTGGGGGTACAGCAAGCAAACTTTCTGAATGGTATCCAATCCCATACAAGCCAAGAGAAATTTTATTGGATAATCATTCACTAAACACTTTTGTGGGGCATGAAATAGATGTAAAAATCACGATTCGGATTTTAACCCAATTGGGATTTGAAATTCAACAAAAAAAATCTTCATTGCTTGTGCTTGTTCCGTCATGGCGCAATGATATCGAACAAGTGGTTGATCTTTATGAAGAAGTAATGCGTATCTATGGCTATGACCAAATACCCATGAGTGGCAAATTGCAAGCAAGCTTGGGTGCTTTTGAAGGTATAAAAATTCCAAAACTCGAACACAAAATTCGTGAGTATTTGTGTAACCAAGGTCTCTTTGAAGCCTTAACAAATTCATTACACGCCAGTCACTGGTACCCTGAAATGCCAGATTTGATTCGCTTGAGCAACCCATTAAGCAGTGATATGGATGTCATGAGGCCTTCTATGATTCCGGGATTATTGCAGTCGGTCGCGTATAATATTAACCGAAAAATTCAAAGTGTTCAATTGTTTGAATTGGGACTATTATACGAAAAAGTTGAATCTGGATTCAAGGAAACCCCGACATTGTCAATGATTTTTTGGGGTAATACACAACCTGAAAGTTGGGAAAGTAAAAGTGTCGCCATCGACGTATACCATATTAAACGAATTATTCAAGGCCTATTACTCCGGATTGGAAGCAAAAAAAGTATAGATACTATTGCAATTTATCCAGCATCACAGATGTTATTGAAGGCAAATAAAATCACGGGACCTGTTTGGTGTGTAGAAATACCTTGGCGAACATTTGTGAATAAAAAAGCGGATACTATTACCGTTACCCAAGCAGCAAAATTTCCTGTTATGCGCCGAGATTTAAGTTTGGTTCTGGAAAAAGAAGTCGATTTTAATACCTTAAAAAATGTTGTTGATAGCGCCAAAATTTCTATGCTCACCGATACCCGTGTGTTTGATATTTTTGAAGGGAAACCACTCGCTGATGGACAAAAAGCCGTTGCACTTTCATTCCACTTTTCAAATCCATTAACAACACTTACCGACGCTGAAGCAGATACTGCGATGCATCAACTCATGCAGGCATTTGAATCGATGGGGGCAATCATTCGCAAGTAGCTTAAACCTTGTCAATGTCGGTTTTGTTAATTGCCCATTTTTTGAATTGCGTCTCCGTTAAAATTGTAAAATTTGAAGTGGCAGATTTACCTGAGCCTAAAATGTATTAATTTTGTAGTATGGATTTTTCTACTGTATTGTATGAAAAAAATGGGCCCGTGGCCACTATAACACTCAATAGACCGGATGTATACAATGCTTTCAATGATGACCAAAGTTATGGCTTACAGACGGCCCTAAAAGAAGCAAAAAAAGATGAAGAAGTTCGGGTTTTGGTATTGACTGGCGCTGGCAAAGCCTTTTGTTCTGGACAGGATTTAAAAGCCATTTCTGATTGTAAAAATCGTTCGCTGGCTGAATCACTCCACAAACGGTATAATCCGATTATCAAAATAATGCGTGAAATGCCCAAGCCAATCATTGGAAGAATCAATGGCGTAGCCGCTGGAGCAGGTGCATCGCTTGCATTTGCTTGCGATTTTATCATTGCCGCCCAAAACACCTCTTTCATAGAAATATTTATACAGGTTGGATTGGTTCCAGATTCAGGGTCTTCCTATTTTTTATCAAAATCCCTATCGGCCGCCAGGGCTTTTGAAATGGCGAGTATGGCTCCTAAAATATCGGCCCAACAAGCATTAGAATGGGGCCTCATTAATCGAGTTGCCCCGCTGGAGTTAATCGACGAAGAGGTCAAAAAAGCAACAGACTATTATTCCCAAGCACCGACAAAAGCCATTGGAATGATCAAAAAAATGCTTGCAAAAGCTGGACATACTAGCCTAAGTACCCAATTGGAGTATGAGGCTTATTGCCAAGAAATTGCAGGCGCTACAAGTGATTATACAGAGGGTGTGGCAGCCTTTGTTGAAAAACGCAAACCCGTATTTAAAGGAAAATAAATAATGTATGCATCCATTAACCATGCAAAACCAACAAATATCCATTCGCAGGTGATACGCCGGATACGTTTATATGCCATACTATTATTGGTTTTTGGGTTATCGCATCAAAAAACCTATGCCCAAAATACCGAGAATTATCCTTTGGGTGAGCCCTGCGGATTCTCTACCGTGTTAAATCAATTAGAAAAACAGTATCCTGGTTTTAAATCCCATTTTGACCTCAAAACTCAAGCGCTTCTTGCAAAAACAATTCGCGTAGAACCCCGCAAAAAACGCATTACCGATACCCTCTATTCTTATGATACAATCTATGTGATTCCCTTGGTGTTTCATGTAATCTATAATGTAGCGAATGAAAACATTCATGATTCCTTACTACAATCACAAGTTGCCGTTTTAAACCGTGATTTCAATCGTCTTAACGCAGATACAGTAAAAACGCGAAGTTTTTTTAAATCTCGCAGCGGCTCTGCACGCATCCAATTTGAATTTGCAAGCATAGATCCTTCGGGTAAGGCTACTTCAGGAATCATTCGTAAAGCAAGTTCGGTCTTGACATTTGGGTCAAATAGGGGCAACATAAATGACCTAATGAAAGAGTCTGCCACTGGGGGTAACGACCCTTGGGATCCCGAAAAATACGTTAATATTTGGGTTTGTGATTTAAGTGTAAACAACCAAGACATCCTATTTGGTTATGCTTACCCTCCCTATGGTCATCCTTCATGGTCCAGTAATTCTTGGGTGGCTGACCCCAGGCAAGGTGTGGTATTACATTATAAAATAGTAGGGGAAAAAAATCCAAGAGCAACTGGAGCCATGGCTAGTTCAAACATGGGAAGGGTTGCTGTTCATGAATTAGGTCATTATTTTGGACTTCGTCATACCTGGGCTGATGACCAAAATTTGATGGATAAGTGTAGCCTAGACGACTATATAGATGATACACCGCTGCAAGGTATAGGTGCTGCATTTGCCTGTAATTTGGGGAGCAATACTTGCATAGAATCATCCAATGATTTACCCGATATGATTGAAAATTATATGGATTACGCCTCGCATTCTTGCCAAAATATTTTTACCAAGCGACAGATTCAAATGATGCGTAATTCCATTTCTGATTATCGTACAATTTTACCCGTGCGTATCAACATTATTTCCCGTGCTACAATTTTTGATACGGTTGTGTATGACAAGGTAATGGTTTATGCTGTAAGAGATAAAAAACAATTGGTTGTAGAGGTGGACGATGAAAATGTATTGGGTGCACTTCAAATTCAAGTTTTTTCAATACTCGGTCAAGCGATTAGCAACCCAAAAACGATCACTAATAATGAAACCTTTATTTCTACAATGGGTTTTAGGCCCGGAATGTACGTTGCTGTATTGAGTAGGTTGTCCGATGGAAAAGTGATTCGTAAACAAAGCCTGTTTATCGATTAAAAAACCTTGGACGGGGCTGCCATAAATTATGCAATTTAAGTGCGGTGTAAATTAAGTGCCTATTTGAAATTGTGATCAAACACCAAAACCATCGTTTTCGAGGGGAATTAACCTTGAAGTTTATAACTCTTTTCTCAATCTGGCAACTGGAATTCCCAATTGCTCCCGATATTTTGCGACAGTACGACGGGCAATATTATATCCTTTTGCCTTTAAAAGTTCCATCAATGCCTCGTCGGTCATGGGTTTCCGTTTACTTTCCAAATCCACAGCATTTGACAATATTTTTTTTATTTCTCGATTGCTTACCTCTTCTCCCTCATCATTGATCAATCCTTCTGAAAAGAAATATTTCAAAGAAAAAATTCCAAAATCTGTTTCCACATATTTGCTGTTGGCAACCCGAGATATGGTGGAAATATCCAGGAACACTTGTTGTGCAACATCTTTCAAAATCATAGGCTTGAGAAATACCTCATCACCCCCCTCTAAGAAAAAAGCGCTTTGTCTTTGCACAATGGCTTCCATGGTTTTCAGAAGCGTATTCTGTCTTTGCTTGACGCTGTCAATAAACCATTTGGCACCATCCACTTTTTGTTTGATATACTGAACTGCATCGCGCAATTGCTTTTCTTTCTGAGAACTCGATTCATAGGCTTTCAAGGTTTCCACGTATGCTGGACTGAGGCGAAGTTCAGGAGCATTTCTGCCATTCAATCTTACCCTTAGAATACCATCTTCATTAATAACAGAAAAATCGGGTACAATATATTGGGTTTTGGCATGGCCACCTCCACCGGTTTCACCCGGTTTGGGATTCAACTTCAGTATCTCCGCCATTGCTTCTTTTAATTGTTCCTCGGTAATTTTAAGCGATTTTTTGATTTTGTCGAAATGTTTTTTCGCAAATGCATCAAACTGCTCGGACAATAATTTTTCGGCTAAATCAATGGCTTTGTTATTTCCATAATCTTTTTTGTACAACTGCAATAATAAACACTCCTGCAAGTTGCGTGCTGCGATGCCTGGAGGATCAAAATTTTGTATTTTAATCAACAATCGCTCCAATTGGTGTTCGGTTACAATTATGTTGTCATTGAATGCCAAGTCATTTACGATGCTTCTTAAATCACGGCGTAAATAGCCATCGTCTTCAATACTTCCTATAAGATGGTAAGCCAATTCCAATTCCTGGTCTTCAAATAAAACCCTTGCCTGTTCAATCAAATACTCGTGAAAAGTGCCAAACGCGGCTAAGGGCATTTCGCGATGTTCTTCACTATTATAGTCTTCCCCCATTCGGAAACTATTATAGTCATCATCTGCCCCTGCGCTCAATAATTCTTCAACATTAATATCCTGATCATACACATCATTTGATTCTGAGGTGGGATTAAAATCCTCACTGGAGAAATCATCCGTTGTTTCTTTTTGTTCGTCAGCGCTTGGCTCCTTTCCAATGCCCTCAAAATCAATCGTAGCATCATTTCCTTCTCCCTTCTCCAATGCCGGGTTATCGAGTAATTCATGGCCCATTTTTTCTTCGAAATCTTGGGTATTGAGTTGTAACAATTTGATAAACTGAATCTGTTGTGGACTCAGTTTTTGCATCAATTTGAGGGACATCTCCTGTTTCAGGGCCATGGGACAAAGGTAAGAAAATGCGGCCAAATAACAAATATCGTGCCAAAAAAATAATTGGGCATTTGCTGACGTATTAAACTATATATACCCCTGTAAAATGAACCATTTGTTGCAACATCAGAGGGAATGATAACTATCCATTACCTCTCAAGGACGGGATTGTAAGTCTCTATCAAAAATCCGAATCGAGCTTTGTCTTTAATAAGGGTTGGAGCCCAACAAATTGTGCGTATCCAACCAACAGTTGACACGAGTTAATAGATCAGGTGGTTCCAGAGAATATCCGCCGCTCTAATCGGACTCTCGACCATTACTTTGGTTGGACCCCTCTGCGTATAATGACATTCAGGGATTTTCACACTTTAGATTTAATAACTCAGATAGAGACTTTTTTGTTTGTACAGTTCTCTGAAAGCGGGGTCTTGAATATCTTTTATAAACAAGATGCTTTCGCCGGTGCTCTTCATTTCTGGACCCAGTTCACGACTCACACCAGGAAATTTATTAAAACTAAACACAGGTTGTTTGATCGCAAAACCATTGGGACGGGCTGGAATTGTAAAGTCTGCAATTTTGTTTTTTTCCAACATAATTTTAGTGGCCATGTTTATATAGGGGAAATTATATGCTTTGCAAATAAATGGCACTGTTCGTGAGGCGCGAGGATTTGCCTCAATTACATATACTTTTCCATCCTTAATTGCGAATTGAATATTTAACAGTCCGCGAATATCTAATGCACGCGCCAACTTCTCGGTATACTCAACCATGGTTGCCTGAACCTTTTCACTCAATGAAAAAGGGGGAAGCACAGCACTTGAATCACCAGAGTGTATACCAGCAGGTTCAATGTGTTCCATCAAACCTATAATATGAACCTCCACGCCATCGCTTATGCTATCGCTTTCGGCTTCTTCGGAACGGTCTAAAAAATGGTCTATTAATACCCGGTTACCGGGTAAGTCTCCCAACAATTTTACCACAGCCTTTTCCAAATCCTCATCATTGATCACGATGACCATCCCCTGTCCACCCAAAACATAGCTTGGTCTTACCAAAACTGGGTAACCCACCGTATTTGCAATTCGGATTGCATCTTCAGCGTCCAACGCTACACCAAATTTGGGATAGGGGATCTCCAGCTCGGCCAACAAGTCACTGAATCGACCGCGGTCTTCAGCGACATCCATGTTATTATAATTTGTCCCAATAATTTTTATGCCCTTTTCATGCAATTTTTCTGCGAGCTTCAAGGCTGTTTGGCCACCCAGTTGAACGATCACACCTTCGGGTTTTTCGTGTTGAATGAGTTCCCATAAATGTTCCCAATAAACCGGTTCGAAGTAAAGTTTATCGGCAATATCAAAATCGGTACTTACCGTTTCAGGATTGCAATTTATCATAATTGCCTCATAACCCGCTTCTCTTGCCGCCATAATACCGTGAACACAACTGTAATCAAATTCGATTCCTTGGCCAATGCGATTGGGCCCGCTGCCAAGAACAAATATCTTTTTCTTATCGCTGACAATACTTTCGTTTTCACCGTCAAAAGTTGAGTAAAAATAATTTGTCTGACTCGGAAATTCCGCACTGCAGGTATCAACCATTTTATACACCCGCTTAATACCACCAGCGATTCGCTTTTTATAAACGTCTTCTGCTGTGGAATTGCCACCCATAAGCCGGGCGATCTGTTCGTCACTGTACCCTTTTTCTTTTGCAATGCGAAGCAGGCTTAAGGGAATATTGTCAGGATTGTGTCGTCTTAACTCAGTATCGGTTTTTGCCAAATCTGCAATTTGTTCTAAAAACCATCTATCAATGCGGGTAATTTTTTGCACGCTGCTAATTGGAACACCCAATGCAAGGGCATCTTTGATTTGGAAAACCCTATTCCAACTGGCGTTCTCCATACCATGAACCAATTCTTCAAGATTTCGGTTTGCTTTTCCATCAGCACCCAAGCCATGTCTTCCGATCTCTAAACTCTGACAAGCTTTTTGCAGGGCTTCTTGGAAATTCCTTCCAATCGCCATCACCTCACCCACCGATTTCATCTGAAACCCTAAACGTGTATTGGCGCCATGAAATTTATCGAAATTGAAGCGTGGTATTTTTACTATTACATAATCCAAGGCAGGTTCAAAAAATGCACTGGTGGTTTTGGTTACTGGATTTTTTAATTCATCCAAAAAATACCCAATGGCCAGTTTGGCCGCAATTTTTGCGATTGGATAACCAGTGGCCTTGGATGCAAGTGCCGAACTACGACTTACCCTTGGGTTTATTTCAACAGCAATGATTTCTTCGGTGTCTGGATTTACGCTAAATTGCACATTGCATCCCCCTGCAAATAAGCCCATGCTTCGCATCATTTTAAAAGCCAAATCACGCATTTCTTGAAATGTTGAATCACTCAATGTCATTGCTGGAGCCACAGTGATCGAATCTCCCGTGTGAATTCCCATCGGGTCAAAATTTTCTATGGTGCATATAACTGCAATATCATCTTTGCCATCGCGCAGCAACTCAAATTCATATTCCTTCCATCCCAAAACGGCTTGTTCTACCAATACCTCATGCACCGGGCTAGACTCTAATCCATATTGGAGCGCACGGTCAAATTCATCTTTTTTATAAACGATAGCCCCCCCGGTACCTCCTAAGGTATAGCTGGGTCGAATCACCAGAGGAAATCCAATACGTTGTGCTATTTCTTTTCCCTCCAAAAAACTATTTGCTATCTGACTTTTTGCAACACCCACGCCCAGTTCTACCATTAATTTGCGAAATTTTTCGCGGTCTTCCATCTTGTCGATGGCCTCAATATTTACCCCTATAATTTTACAATTGTGTTTTTTCCAGATTCCAAGTTCTTCACATTCCTTGGCCAGATTCAATGCAGTTTGGCCACCCATGGTTGGAAGGACAGAATCAATCTCTTGCTCGAGAAGAATCTTCTCAATGCTGTCTGGAGTTAGAGGCAATAAATACACATAATCTGCATTCATTTTATCGGTCATGATGGTTGCAGGATTACTGTTTATCAGTGAAACCTTTATGCCCTCTTCGAGAATGCTTCTTGCAGCTTGCGTTCCTGAATAGTCAAACTCACAAGCCTGACCGATAATAATCGGGCCACTGCCAATAATTAATACGTGTTTTATGGAAGGGTTTTTTGGCATGTTTCCAAAATTGTACAAATTTAGGGTATACCACTCTGAGTTTGTATTTTATTTTCACGTTTGATGCATTTGCAACAGACGCACATTGCTTTTCTAAAAAAACAACAGCCCTGTTCTGTCATCGTTTTACAAATGAATTGTTTTTGGCAAGAATCACCCTTGAACGAATTACAAAATAATGGGGAACATCAGGTATTCAAGAAAAAATAAACACCAATAAAACATGTAAAATCGGTGAATGCTTTTGGGATTGTTCAGGTCGCATCGCCATGATTGCCATATAAACAGAAACAACATGAATAAATGGGCCATTCCAGCAAGCAAATTTGGTTGAACTATCGGCTTTACTTCGCCAATTGTAATCAAAAAATTCAAGCCTATATTGGGCATCAAATAATGCCAAGCAATTAAAATATAAGCCAAAGTAACTACAGTAACACCTGCCCGAAATGCCTGGGTTCTATTCCATACAACCGCTACTGTTCGAATGCCGAATTCTTTGTCACCCTCAGTATCTGGAATATCTTTAAACCATGCAATTCCCAGGCTAAATGCACTTACAAACAGCGTTAAAGGATACAGCCAATCTGGAAAAATAAACGAACAGTTGTATACCATCGTATAAAAATGTACTGTTAATCCAATGTTAACCATAGGGCCGCGAACCAAGGCAATGGCCGATGCCGCCCAAACATGGTATCGCTTAAAACGAATGGGCGGCATAGAATAAAGTGTTCCAATGAAGGCTATTGTGGCTATTAAGTACCCAAAAAAAGGCTGAATACTCCAAGATATTACCAATGAAAAACACAAAGCAACCCAGCAAATTATCCAGGCTTGCTTCAGCGAAAGTTCAGACGATGCCAAGGGCAAATTCGGTTTGTTTATTTTGTCTAGCGCTATGTCACTAATTTGATTTAAGCCGGTGATAAATAGATTACAAGCCAAGCAAGCCATCAAACTCGGGAAAAACAAGCTGAGAAAAACTGTTGTCTTTTCTATCACCAAAGGGATAAATCCCACCACTCTCGGCATATTGGCGCCGATTTTGGGTAGGCCAGCATCTGACAACAAATACAGGTAATGATTGTCGATTATACAATCTGCATTGGGCAGTGGCGTATAAAAAACAACCAAAACCAATAAGGTAAAAACGCTAACCGAAGAACCGATGATTGTATGGGGTCTGGCAAAGCGCCAAATTTTGTATATCATTTTCCAAAGTAACAACCAAGCGTTCCATTTTGTGTTCCTTTGTTAAACCAATCTTTGTTCCAGCTTTTTATAACGCCCTAAATTGCCAATATTTTTTAGTATAGTCATTTTAATTGCAATGGGTATTACATTGTTTTCCTTGCTGGAAAAACGTTTTCCTCAATCGAGATTTTTATGGCGAAAGCTTCTACACATTTTCGTGATTTTAATATGTGGTATTGGATTCTTAAAAATACCATTTGTTCCTATTTTTTGCATTTCGATCGTTTCCACCCTGGTTTTATTCTATGTCATATCGAAGGGTTTTTTTGGGGCCTCAGACCATTCTGGTTCTATCCGAAAACCCTGGGGCATGGTTTATTTTGCTGCAACTTTTACCGGAATGACCATCTTAAAAACGATAGATGATGGTGCTCTGTCTTTTGTTTGCTTCATTGCATTGATTATTTTGGCTTTTTCTGACGGCTTTGCAGGAATTGTTGGTGCATGGGCTACCCAAAAAAACGAATTGCATAAAAAAATCAAACCTTGGGGTTTGCCTTTTTATTTACCATGGGGAAACGATACCAAAACCTTGGCTGGTTTGATTGTTTTTATTTTGTCTTCATGGCTAATTTTATTCTTTTCACCCTGTATCGCACATCAATTTTTTCCAGCGCTTGGAATACACAATATTCCCATTGGATTCCATTGGATAATACTTACCTGTATAATGGCATTTGCCATTGCACTGGTTGAGATGGTTTCGTCGGGAGGGAGTGACAACCTATTTATTCTGTTGTCTTCCATTGTAATTTGCTCCATTCTCTTTAGTCCAAATCCTGCATATAAACTTGATTCGACGGAGTTGCAATTGTTACAAGACTCGAGCCTTGTACTGTTTTTTTATTTGTTGGGATCGGTGATTCTTGCACTGTTTTTTGTTCGCTGGCGATTGTTAAATGCATCAGGCGCAGTAATGGCTTGGTTATTGGCATATGCGGTAGTGATATTGGCGGGTTGGAACATTGTATTTCTCTTTGCTTTTTTTTTACTCGCAACCCTAAGCACTAAAATTGGAAATGGATTTGGGATTGTTAAAGCCGATTCCAAATCGGGTAGGCCGAGAGACCACTGGCAAGTATTGTCTAACGGTGGCATAGTACTTTGCTTAGCACTTTTATCTTCCATTTTTGGCCTTTACCCAGATATGTTTGGGCGCTTGCAAGACCCTAACGGAAACCCAGATATTTTCTATTTGTTGGCCTTGGTTTCAGTAAGCGTTGCTTGCTCCGACACCTTGAGCAGCGAATTAGGGATGCGTTTTGGAAGGAAAACACGCCATATTGTCTTTTTTCGGCCGATTCCCAAGGGCGTTTCTGGAGGTGTTTCAATCAATGGACTTTGGGCTGCAGTAATGGGTGCATCGGTGATTGCCCTATTTGCCTTCACTGTCGACCCAAAAACAACAACCTATTGGGGTTTCATTTCGCAAGGCACACTCTTTATTTTTATCGCCGGTTTGGGTTTTTTGGGGTCGATTTTAGACAGTATTTTAGGTGCCTTATTTCAAGTCAAATACCAAAATGATAAGGGGCAACTTTCGGATACCCAAGAAAATAATAGCACACCGATACGTCATGGATTCGCTTGGTGCACCAATGATGTTGTCAATGCATTGAGCAATTTTATCATTGTAATCATTGCTTTCTGTTTGATTTATTAATACAGTACAGCTTAGGTTTGTCGAATAAAATTCAAAATTTTTTAGGGGACGTTGCTGGTTTTTTGGTTATAATAGAATGGATAGAAAATATACCCTTTGGTTTGCTTGTTCTGTCCTTAAAAAAGTACAACATGCTGCGATGGTGATTTTAACCGCTACTTCACTCAAACGAGAACTCGATACTTATAGTATGTTTGCATTGCTATTAGATTATTTAAAAAAATTAGAGACACATTATAATTTTTATAGAAAGTTACGAATTGTCGAATATGCTTGAATATCAAAATCCAATTATTGGGCCCGAATTTCGGTTGAAATCCAATTTCATCTGGCGACTTGATGAGCTTTTTTTAACCACGATACAACCCTATGTATCCAAATTGTGTCTATTTTGAAATGAATACATTATCCTTCTTTTTTTCCAAAAAAAATAAACTCCAAACAATAATGAACATAAGTAAAAAAATATACCTGCGCTGTCTTTTTTTAATGGGATTGGTGGTTTTTTTCTGCAGCGATTCCAATGCACAAATTACCATAACAACAACCATTACCAATGTTTCTTGTAATGGCGGATCAGATGGGACAATCGTGGTGAGCGCCAGTGGGGGT
>SYIL01000001.1 GCA_005798825.1 Bacteroidota bacterium | reverse complement strand
AGTTCGTCCGTGTTCCGGGCAGCTGAGGGGACTTGAACCCCTGGCCTCGTGCATGCCATGCAAGCGCTCTAGCCAGCTGAGCTAATCCCCCAACTAATTCGCAAATATAATAAGATGTCTTACAGAAGCAAAATACAGGAATACTTTCATTTTTCCCGCTTGCGGGGGTTGATTAAACTGTCTTTTGGGTATAAGTGACCGAGGCTGTCCATAACCCCCTCTGCCCACAAAATCATACTTTTACGATCAATTGAATCCATTTTGGCATTTTCATGCAACCAAGTATAAGATTGCAGGGGCATTCCCTTTTCTTCAAGCATTTCAATCACCTCTTCCATTTTGTGTAATTGTTTCCACGGACGATAACCAAGAAAATTGTTAAAATTTAGATGTCTTTTACCCTCATTGATATGATCTTCCAAATACCATCCCAGAGGTTGATATTGAGCATACCAGGGATACTTAGTCGAATTGCTATGACAATCGTAGCAAGCGTTATGCAGCAATTGATTTACACGGTATGAAGTCGAAAATCCTTTGGCAATATCAAGGCTGTCTGAAGCACTATCGTTGGGCTTGGTTTCTATCCATTGAATACCCAAAAGGGCGAAAAAAATCGTTGAAAAAAAACCAATGGTGATTTTCTTTTTCATCCGACACAAAGATAAATGAAAACACCCGTCTTGCATTCACCACTGGCCAATATGCAAACGCCCGTCACCCAGGGTTAACGGCGTATTTTACCCGTGACGCTCAAGGGGATTTCTGTTACAAAAACAATTTCTTTGGGTTGGTGTAATTTTGGCAAAACCGACAAAATAACAAACATTTCTTCGATAGTGTCTTTTCTTTCAAGTGTTTTAAGCATCAATTTCTCTCCCAGCAATCTATCGGGTATTCCAACACAATAAAATGAATTGATTGGCCATCCCGAAATTTTGGCAATTTCCATTTCGAGCATTTCGAGTTGGATTTTCACGCCCCCACTGTTAATAATACAATTGCTTCGACCGAGCCAACAAAAAGAATTGGGCGATGTTATTTCTGCCAAATCATGGGTGGTAATCCATTTTTCTTGGGTGACTGGATTTAAAATTTCCAATTCACCTTGAGTATTGACGCGTATTTGTGTACTTCCAATTACCGTAAAAACAGAATCTGCCGAACCAATCAGGCGTCCTGCAAAATGTGAAGCTGTTTCTGTACTGCCGAAAGTATGAATAAATTGAACCATTGGAAACATCTTTAACAATCGCATTTCTAAAATGGGATTCAAGGCCTGCCCACCAATGAGAACTGCACGAAAATTTGATAATTTTTGGGAGGAAATTGGATTTTCTACTATTGCCTCGAGTTGCATGGGTGTGAGTGAAGTTACATGGGCTGGCGGAAACTCCGTCATCAACGGATTAGAAGAGGGCTCAACCAAATATAAAGGTTCTCCCCAAACCCTGCTCCGAACCAATTGCATCATTCCACCTGCTTTATCCACAGGCAAGCAACACAACTGTGAAAGAGGTTGAAAAGTCTGGGCATTAAACCACGCATTGCGCGTGGCCTGAGCACTCCAAATCAATGCATCCCTGGAATGTCTTATTTTTCTGGGCAGCCCAGTAGTTCCGGATGTATTCAATTCAAACGATTTGTCCCCGCGGTCCCATTGCTGAAAAAAAGTATCGGCCAATGTAAATTGTTTGCTCATGTAATTAAAAATAAAACCCTAAGACTGCAAATCTCACTTCAAAAAATAAATTAATCTTCTGTAGTTAAAAACTCCTCCAAAACAACAAACAAGGTATTGATGTCTTTCTGGTTATTATAATAATGCGTGGATACCCTAACACAATCAATATTGTTTTCTCCCACATAACGGAGAATAACTTGTTTTTTGCGGGCAAAATCAACAAACCTAGCACTCGATTTTGCAATTTTCCGATGAATGCGGAATCCAACCTGTCCAGCGCGAGAAATATCTTCGGTAGGTGTCAAAATTTCTATGATCGGACCGAGCGTATTTTGCATTTTGTGATGCAACGATATATTCGGATTTAAAGTTGCAGGGGCTGCATCATTGATAGCCATGAGTTTGTGTTGAATCGATGCACTTAATCCTTTCACACGCTTTTCAATCGCTTCTGGCCCTATCTTGAGGTAGAATTTCATTGCAGACATCACTCCATCAAAAAGGGGCCCACTAAATGTTCCGTAGCAATACCGACTGGTTTTAGCCACCAATTCACCCATACTTGGAGGTTGTGAGCTCATGTCAAATTTATCTGTACTATATGCTGCAACATGCGTGATAAGCGTTTTTGACAACATGGATTCAGAAACATAAAAAAATCCAGTTCCAATGGGCCCCAGCATCCATTTGTGAAAGCACCCGCTATAATAATCACACCCAATTTCTTTCACATTAAATTGGATCATACCCAGTGGGTGGGCTCCATCAATGGCTGTCAAAATTCCCCGACCCCTGGCCCAATCACAAATTTCCTTAACCGGAAGTATCTGGCCAATTGTACACGGTATATGTGGAAGCGCTAACACTTTTGTTTTCTTTGAAACCATTGCCTTGACGTTATTAAGCGTTTCTTGGGCTGTGGAACCCAACTCGACAATCTTCAACACAATTCCCTCTGTTTTTGATCGGTAAATCCAAGGCAAACAACCCCCTACATGTTCGTGTTTTGAAATAATTACCTCATCGCCCTTTTCCAATGCGATGCCCCAACAAGCATGATTAACCCCCTCACTTACATTTTTGGTAATCGCTATTTCCGAGGCTTTACAACCAATGATAGAGGCAAGCATTTCTTCAATTTGCCCGTCATGGGTTGGATATGCAGCATTTTCTGCAATGTTGTGAAAGGATTTATTGACAGCTTCCAGCACAGGATAAGGTGTGATTCCCATTGTGCCATTGTTGAGAAAGGTAAGAGAAGCATTCAGGGGAAATAAGGATCGCACAAAATCCCAATAGGGCGAATCTTCTCCATCTTTTACTTCAGATTCAAGAGAAACAGGCCATTTTTTACTTACATCATTGTAGTCTGTAATGGGATCGATTGTCCCGACTGATAAAAACTTCCCGTCTGTATTCAAAGCCGATCTTCCAAAAAGACTCCCAATGCTAAGTCCAGCGCCAATTGTTAAAAAATGTTTGCGTTTCATGAAGATATAATTGTATTTTTTTGCATAGATACAAAAATATCATCCGAATCCCCTAAAATCGTTCTTATTTTTGTTTCCTGTTCAAATACTATGGGACAATAAACGCTGCGATGAAAGTATTGGGAATAATGAGTGGTACGAGCATGGATGGTGTCGATCTAGCCTTGTGTGATATTCACAATACAAGCGAAGGGTTTACAGCATCTGTTATCAAAGGAATTACCGTTCCTTACAGTGAATCGTGGCGTGTGCGACTGAGCCAACTGCGATACCAAAATGCAGAAGTATATACCAAAACAGATGTTTTTTATGGTCGTTTTTTGGGTGAGTTGAGTGCAGGGTTTTTTGAACACATGGGTGAAAAAGCCGATTTAATTGCCTCACATGGACATACTATATTCCACAACCCAAAGCAATCGCTTACGGCACAAATTGGGGATGGCGCTACTCTGAATGCATTCGCAAAAGTACCCGTGGTTTCAAATTTCCGGAGGGCTGACGTGGGTTTGGGTGGACAAGGAGCGCCATTGGTTGGAATTGGAGATCAACTGCTTTTTGGCGAATACGATTTTTGTTTGAATTTGGGGGGGTTTTGCAATATTTCTACCACCCACAAAGGCAAGCGTATTGCTTTCGATATTGCTCCATGCAATATTGTTCTCAATCGTTTGGCACGAGAGCAAAATTTACAATTCGATGAAAATGGCACTTTGGCAGAAAAAGGCACTTGTATAATGCCAATGTTAGCGGCGCTCAATTCTATTGATTTTTATCAGCAGCCGCACCCAAAAAGTTTGGGACGCGAATGGATTAATAAAAACTTTTGGCATATTGTTCGAGAATATGATCTTAGTCCTTTGGAAGATCGCATGAAAACTTTGGTTCAGCATATCGCTTTTCAGGTAGGTAAAACCATCAAAGGACTATCAGAAAATCCACTGAATACTTGCTCTGTTCTTATCACCGGAGGAGGTGCCTTTAATCAGTGTTTACAAAATTACCTCAGCATCGAAACAGGATGCAACTGTATTGTTCCCGATGACAATTTGGTTAATTACAAAGAGGCTTTAATTTTTGCCTTGTTGGGCGCTATGCGAATTCAAAATGTTACCAATACCCTAAGCGCTGCAACGGGTGCCTCTGGAGATTGGGTTGCTGGTTCATTGGATGGAGATTTTTCTCGGCTTACTACATCCCAAATCAAATCATAAAAAATTGAAACTTAAAAAATTAATTGACAAATTTGAAGGCAAACAGCCTGAAATCGTATTTGCCTGGAAAGACACCGAAACCGAAGCCGAAGCATGGGTGGTCATAAACTCATTGCGAGGTGGAGCTGCCGGCGGGGGAACCCGAATGAGAAAAGGCCTGGATCAGCGCGAGGTGGAAAGCTTGGCCAAAACAATGGAGATTAAATTTACCATTGCAGGACCTCCGATTGGAGGCGCAAAAAGTGGCATCAACTTCGACCCATCAGACCCACGTAAAAAAGGAGTTCTCGAGCGCTGGTATAAAGCTGTTCGTCCGCTGCTAAAAAATTATTATGGCACGGGAGGAGACCTAAATGTAGATGAAATCCATGAGGTAATTCCAATTACGGCAGCCTTGGGTGTTCTTCACCCCCAAGAAGGGGTTGTACAGGGTCACCTTACTTCATATTCTTCCGAAGAAAAACTAAGAGCCATCTCCAGATTGCAAGTAGGAGTACTTTTGCCTATTTCTGATTCTCGTTTAACACCCGATTTAAATAAAAATTATACCATTTCCGATATGATTACTGGCTGGGGTGTAGCCGAAGCAGTCCGTCATTATTATGAGGTTTATGGCGGATTTATGAATAATAAATTAGCCATCATTCAAGGCTGGGGAAATGTGTCGGCGGCGGCGGCTTTCTATCTCACCAAATATGGAATACGCATTGGGGGTATTATTGATCGTGTTGGCGGTATTATCGAACCAAAAGGATTGGGTCACGACGAGATTGTCGAATTATTCAACAACAGAGTTGGAAATACATTGACCTCAAAAAATCTGTTGAGTTTTGATGATGTGAATGCGAAAATATGGGATTTACCTGCTGAAATTTTTATTCCTGGTGCGGCCTCCAGGCTGCTCAGCGAAGATCATGTTTTGCGAATGGGAAAAGCGGGAATCGAGGTGGTTAGCTGTGGTGCCAATGTCCCCTTTGCAGACAAAGAAATATTTATGGGCCCGATTTCAACCCTCGCAGACCAGCAATTTGCCGTAATCCCAGATTTTGTTGCCAATTGTGGAATGGCAAGGGTTTTTGCCTACTTAATGAAAAAAGATGCGGCAGTGAACGATATCGCCATTTTCAAAGACGTGAGTCAAATTATTCGGTCAAGCATCATGCGCTTACATCAATTCAATCCCAAAAGCACAGGATTGAGTGCCAAGGCATTGGAGATGAGTCTAACAGATCTGGTTTAATGTAAAATCCCATTGTATTCAACACAAAAAACCAATAATACCATTCACCCACCGCCATTAAATAACTATTTTATTCTATGAAATCTATTGAAACTCGTTTTTGTGAATACGTTAGAATCGACACACAAAGCGATCCGAATAGCACATCCCAGCCCAGCACCGAAAAGCAAAAAGATTTGTCGCGCCTACTGGTCAATGAATTATTAAGTATGGGTTTGGGTGACGCCCATCTCGATGAATTTGGATATGTTTATGCCACCTTATTATCGAATGCACCGCACGAGGTTCCCGTTCTTTGTTTTTGCGCGCACGTTGATACCTCTCCCGATTGCTCAGGATTTGGCGTTAAACCTATTGTCCATAAAAATTATCAAGGACAAGATTTGGTATTGCCCGATGATACATCACAAGTAATTTCAAGCAAAAATCACCCCTATTTATTAGAACGAATCGGGGATGATATCGTTACGGCAAGTGGAACCACTTTGTTGGGTGCCGACGATAAAGCTGGCGTTGCCGTTATCATGGACTTTGTTCAACACATGGTGACACACCCAGAACTCTTGCACGGTGATATAAAAATTTTGTTTACACCCGATGAAGAAATAGGCAGGGGGGTAGACAAGGTCGATATTGATAAATTGGGTGCCCAAATAGGCTATACCTTAGATGCGGGTGAATGCGGATGTTACGAAGATGAAACCTTCAGTGCTGATGGCGTCAAGATTAATTTTTATGGTATTAGCGCTCATCCAGGCTATGCAAAAAACAAGTTGGTAAACGCTTTGAAAATAGCCGGTGCCTTTTTATCAGCCCTTCCAATAGGAGAATGGAGTCCTGAATCCACTTCTGATACCCAAGGTTTTGTTCATCCTGTTTCGATGGGTGGAATGGCAGAACACGCTTGGATCCAATTAATTGTTCGCGACTTCAACACAGCACAATTGACTCACCACAAAAAGCGATTGGAAACCATTTTAGAAACAGTGCTTGCAAAATTTCCAGCAGCAACTGCAAAAATTGAGGTGACGGAACAATACCGAAATATGAAAGAAGTGGTTGACAAAGATCCTCGAATTTCTGACTTAGCGATCAAGGCCATCGAAAAAGCCAATATCAAACCAATACTTTCAAGGGCTCGTGGAGGAACCGATGGCAGTAGGCTCAGTTTTATGGGTCTGCCCTGTCCAAACTTATTTACTGGAGAAATGGCTTTTCACAGCAAACAAGAGTATGTCAGCATTCAAGATATGAAAAAAAGCAGCGCTGTTTTGGTTCATTTGTCTGGACTTTGGGCACTGGCTCCATGAGATTAAAAACCAAAACCAATGAAAAAAAATCTTTCGCTTAAGCAATAATGTATTTGGTGATGACAGAAATACCGTGTTTTTGTGCAAAATCCTCATGATGTTGTAACTTCGCATTTGATGAAACAAATCGCTATTATAGGTGGAGGCACTATGGGAAACGGTATTGCGCACGTTTTTGCGCAAAGTGGGTATCCTGTCTCTCTGATTGATGTTCAGCAAAATATGTTAGACAAAGCCATGGCAACCATTGACAAAAATATGGGGCGTCAGGTCGATAAAGGGCTCATCACACAAGCGCAAAAATCACATGCATTGGGGCTTATTAAAACCTTTACCTTATTGGCAGATGGAGTCGCAAATGCAGACTTAGTCGTTGAAGCGGCCACTGAGAATATCGAAATTAAGCTAGCTATTTTTAAAGAACTTGACGCTTTGACCCCCTTACACTGTATTTTGGCCAGTAATACTTCTAGTATTTCGATAACCAAAATTGGATCTGTAACCCAGCGTCCAGACAAGGTGATCGGAATGCACTTTATGAACCCTGTTCCATTAATGAAATTGGTGGAAATTATCGGAGGCTTTAAAACTAGCAAGAAAGTTATAAATCAAATTGTAGACCTGAGCAAAAAATTGGGTAAGGAGCCAGCACTTACACAAGATTACCCGGGTTTTATAGCCAATCGTGTTTTAATGCCCATGATCAATGAGGCAATTTGTTCATTGCATGAGGGTGTTGCGGGTGTTGAAGAAATTGATCGCATCATGAAATTGGGCATGGCCCATCCTATGGGGCCGCTTCAACTGGCAGATTTCATCGGTTTGGATGTTTGTTTGGCTATTTTACGTGTATTGCAGGATGGATTTGGCAATCCCAAATACGCTCCGAGTGCCCTGTTGGTCAATATGGTAACCAGCGGTGATTTGGGGGTGAAAAGTGGTCGTGGGTTTTATGATTACAGTCATGGAACGAAAGACATGATAATAGCGCCGGGGTTTAACAAAAACTGATTATATTTGCAACCCCAATTTGGGTGTTATCTGCAAAAATGAAATTATCACAATTTAAGTTTGATTTGCCTGAGAAGTTTATTGCCCAGGAACCATTGGCCACGCGTCATGAGAGTCGTTTATTGGTTGTGCACCGCAAGGAGCGTCGGATAGAGCACAAGATGTTTAAGGATGTTTTGGATATTTTTGATGAAGATGATTTGTTTGTGGTAAACAATACCCGGGTTTTTACTGCCAGAATGTATGGTCAAAAAGAGAAAACCGGGGCCCAAATAGAAGTTTTTTTGCTTCGCGAATTGAACCATGAATTACGTTTGTGGGACGTCTTGGTTGATCCTGCCCGCAAAATTCGTGTAGGCAATAAATTATATTTTGGCGAAGACGATTTGGTTGCTGAAGTGGTTGATAATACAACCAGCCGCGGTAGAACCATTCGTTTTTTATTCGACGGAACCGATGATGAGTTTGGCAATGTTGTTAAAAAATTAGGTGAAACCCCGATTCCGAAGTACATCACCCGTGGGGTAAAAGAAGAAGATGAACACTGGTATCAGAGTTTGTTTGCCAAAAATGTTGGTGCTGTTGCAGCCCCTGCTGCGCAATTGCATATTACGCGCGAGTTGCAGATGCGTATGGATATCAAAGGAATTAAGTTTGCTGAGGTAACTTTACATTTAGGTTTGGGTGCATTTCGTGAAGTTGAAGTAGAAGATTTAACCAAGCATAAGATGGATAGTGAATATTATCGCATAGAACAAGAGGCATGTGACTTGGTCAATGAAGCCATTAATAGCAAAAAACGTGTTGTAGCTGTGGGGGGTAGTGTAATGCGTGCACTGGAGTCGAGTGTGAGTTCAATGGGTACACTGAATATAGGCGAAGGATGGACCGACAAGTTCTTATTTCCTCCCAAAGGATTTAACATTGCCGATGCATTCATCACAAATCTTCACCAACCAGAATCGCCATTGTTTATGATGGCCTGTGCATATACTGAGCATAAATTCATGACTGAAGTATACCAAGAGGCGATGAAAGAGGATTACCGTTTCCTGTGTTATGGAGATGCAATGCTCATTATGTAATGTTCCCAGGGGTAATATTTGTTTAACACAACAATAATCTTTATCGTTCTGTAATATTCTTTGCTTGCCCAAATGGCGAAATTGGTAGACGCACTGCTTTCAGGTGGCAGCGCCGAAAGGTGTGCAGGTTCAAATCCTGTTTTGGGCACCAAGAATTTCTTCTTGATGATGATCATGTCTTTGCCCAGTTGGTGAAATTGGTAGACACGCCACCTTGAGGGGGTGGTGACCGCAAGGTTGTGCTGGTTCGAATCCAGTACTGGGCACAAGGCCCTTCGCAACAGCGAAGGGCCTTCATCATTTCATTAGATTTACAGCTTGCTGATGAAATCTAATGAAATGATGAAGGCCAGCAACACTTTGTGTTGCTGAGGCCTTGGGTAAGACCGCCTTTTGGATCACCGAAGACCCCATTGGGGGCAAGGTAATCCAACAGTATTTTAGATTTACAGCTTGCTGATGAAATCTAATGAAATGATGAAGGCCAGCAACACTTTGTGTTGCTGAGGCTACTATTGTTTTTGGTAGAATTTTTTTGGAAATATCCCCTGCAATAATGCAAATAAAAAGATTGGCATTACACCCAACCAAAATAACCACCATTCATGGGAAAAATCCACATGGGGAATCAGTAAATATCCAATTAAACCCCCCATACAAGCTCCACCCAAATGTCCTTCGTGTGATATATTACTTTTGCCTGGTAGCTGGGATAGCACAATGGATCCCCAGATGAAAATGATTCCAAAAATCCATGCAGGAATAAAAATAGGTAGAATAAATAACCCCAAACGCATTCCATCAAACCAAAAAATAGCACAAAGCAATAATCCCATCACACCACCAGACGCACCCAATGCCCTGTAATCAGAATCTTTTCGCCGCAAATAACTCGATAACAATCCACCACCCAGAACGGATAGAAAAAAAATGATCAGTGTAAAAATAGAGCCCACAACTTTTTCTACCATGGTTCCAAAATAATAAATACCCAAAGAGTTTAGCAGTAAATGAAGAATTCCTGCATGAATAAATCCACTACTAATAAGCCTCCACCACTGCTTTTTATGGCGCATCATCCAAGTGCTCAAGGCCCACCGCGTGGTGAGGTCGCGGTCGTTTAAACCAGCGATGAAAACCCATGCAAATACCGCAATAAGGCCATACGAAGCGGGTGAAACAATGTCATAATCGCCAATTGTCATGGGGTAATTTTTAAAACCTTGCCTTCTCCAAATTCATATTTGATGAATTTATGAATGGGGGTATTTTTGTAATACACATTTCCTTTGCCATAGACAAAGGCTTCAAATTGTTTGCTGGGATTTACAGATATGGTACGTTCTGTATAGTGGCGAATATACACATCATCGCAGCGCAGGGATAGCGCATCAATGGAACTTCCTCCCTCGCAACTCCAAGAAAAAATGGTGCCTTGACCACTGAGGTTTAGCTGTCCAGAATTGGTGCTATTTCCATAAAATTGCCCACAAAAAACCCGTAAATATTGTTGTTCAACACTGTTATTTATGCATTGAATTGCCTCTGCAAAAAGGGTGTCTAGACAAATTATTTTTGCATTGTCATGGATATAAATGCTTTTAAGTGTATGAATATTAAGAGTGCACTTTGGCGTAATTCTGAGATTTCGCAACCACTTTGCTTTGTTACTGTTTGCAATGTGTAATTTTTTATCCTTCACTGAACTCAACAACCCTTTCAGAACATTTTTTCCATAAACAATGGTAATTGATTCGGGTAAATTTGTGTCCTGACGGATAAATAATTCGATATTGTGTGATACTTCAATTTTGTCAAAACTTTCGAGGGCACGAGTTACATTGCTCAACTCACCCATCGATTCCCAGGGTTGAGCACTGTCTTTACAGGAACCCATTGCAAACAAAAAAAGAAAAGTAACGATCCAACAATTGCGCATTTGCAGTTTAGGTAAGTACAAATTTGACGATTTATTCTTATATTCGAGTCATGCGGGGCATTCTGATTTTCTTATTTTTCTCCACTTCCTTTGTCTTGTATGCACAAGATTTTGACGAGGCCATTAGTCCACAAGCACAAGCTGCATCTGCAATGCGCAATAAACGTTACCGTGAAGCCGAAGATTTGTATCGCCAATTATTACAGAAAAATCCTGAATCTATGACATATAAACATTTGCTGAGTCATTCATTGCTCGGGCAAGTAAGGTTTCAAGAATCTGACAGTGTGTTACGAACCGCCTACCAGCAAGACAGCATGCACCCAGGAACATACTGGTATTGGGGTTTATTGGCCGAGCGCCAGGATCAGTATGTTCGTGCCTATGTTTTTTTCCGAAAATATATTGACCGATCAAAAAGGTTTGCAGAATTCAATCAAAGTGCTTGGCTGCATGCGGGTTCCTCGTATCGCAGAAAAATGCACCAAGAAGGCATTTATACTATTGAGTGGGCAGACATGATTTATTGTTATGAAAACTACTTGCAATCACAGCCTGCAGATCCAATGATACCTGCCCTAAAAGATTTTTTGGATATTGCCAGAACAAAACAACCCCAGCACAAGGAAAAACTTGTTTGGGATGAGCAATAGCCATTTGAATTGTATCTTTGTGCTATGCCAATAGGCAATAAAGCAAAAATTATCAATGATCCCTTGCACGGATTTTTGGCTTTGCCAAATGAATTGGTTTATGATGTAGTGCAACATCCCTATTTCCAAAGATTGCGGAGAATTCGTCAGTTGGGTATGAGTGAGTGGGTATATCCCGGAGCTACTCATACCCGTTTTCACCATGCTTTGGGTGCGATGAATTTGATGATGAAGGCCTTGGACACTCTTAAACGCAAGGGTATTGAAATTACAGATTCCGAAACCGAAGCTGTTCTTCTTGGAATTTTATTGCATGATATTGGTCATGGCCCATACAGTCATACATTGGAATATACTTTGGTTCAAGGAGTCGACCACGAAAAAATTTCATTGATGCTAATGGAACGTATCAACAAAGATTTGAATTCGGCTTTAGCATTGGCCTTGTGTATTTTCAAGGGAGAATACCACCAAAAACCGTTTTTAAACCAATTGATATCTGGAGAACTTGATATGGATCGGTTGGATTATCTGATGCGCGATAGTTTTTACACCGGAGTAAGTGAAGGAATTGTAGGTGTAGACCGTATTATTCACATGTTGAATGTTGTAAATGGAGATTTGGTGGTTGAAGAAAAAGGTATTTACAGTGTAGAGAAGTTTTTGGTTGCACGGCGATTGATGTATTGGCAGGTATACCTCCACAAAACAGTTATCGCTGCAGATTGCTTGTTGGTTGCAATTCTAAAACGTGCCCGCAATTTGGCAAAACAAGGTTCCATTTTGGGTAGCTACCATCCCTTGATGCATTTTTTATTCAAAGATGTCACCGCAAGCGATTTCAATGAGGAAGATTTGGATTTATTTGTTGAGTTGGATGATATCGACATTATGGCGGCAATCAAAGAATGGCAATTTCATGAAGACTGGATTTTGGCTGAATTAAGTCGTAGATTATTGGTGAGAAAATTACCCAAAATCACGATTCAGTTGAATCCCATTGATTCTGCTTTGGAGGCACTCATGAAACGACAAGCAGCATCCGTTTTTGGCGTAAATGACGAAGCCTTATTGCACTATTTTGTTCAGGTTGGTGTTCTGAAAAACGATGCGTATCGCAGTGATGGAGGAGGGATTCGTATACTCATGAAGGATAGATCTGTCTGCGATGTTGCTCAGGCCAGTGACAATTACAATTTATCAAATTTAAAAGACACGGTTACCAAATTTTACGTAACCTATTGGGAGTCTTGAGAAAAAATAAAATAATGCGTCGGGGCCCTCAGTTGAGTAATCGTTTGCAGAATTCACCACGCGGTGGGAAGTGGGCGAGTAAATTCGAAGACAAACCCACAGGCAAAAAAGCGGCTGTGCGTCCTAAGAAATTTTTAGGGCAGCATTTTTTAAATGATTTGGCGATTGCTGAACGTATTGCATCTTTGGTCGACGACAACATGGCACATGTTGTTGAAATTGGACCTGGCACTGGAATATTGACACGTTTTTTGTTTGAGCGTTTCTCTTCTCGGCTCAAGTGTATGGAAATTGACGAAGAAGCAATTCAATATTTACACAAGCAAAAATGGGCCGAAGGGTTAGACATATGGAAGGGGGATTATTTGGAAACAATCGACAGTGATTGGTTGTTGTTTGGAGGCCAAAAACAGGCCTTAATTGGCAATTTTCCTTACAATATAAGTACCCAAATTGTATTCAAGATATTGGAAGCTGGCTTGAGAATTGATCAATTTGCGGGAATGTTTCAAAAAGAAGTTGCTTTGCGGTTGTGTGCTGATGAAGGCAATAAAGACTATGGTATAACCAGCGTTTTATTGCAGGCATATTATACTTGCAACTTTGAATTTACAGTGAATGAACATTCTTTTGATCCTCCACCCAGGGTAAAAAGTGGCGTAATTCAATGCCGCTTGAGAGAAAATATGCCAAACTGTAAATATGAATCTTTGAAAGTTGTTGTTAAAACTGCTTTTTCTCAACGCAGAAAGACTTTAGGCAATTCTTTAAAACCGCTTACCTCAGCCCGCGAAAACTTTTTTATTCCCGAAGATTGGGTTACCAAGCGTGCAGAACAATTGTCGGTAGCAGATTATATTTACCTGGCCAAAATATGGGAATCAACAGCAACTTGAACAGCCATATTTTTTTCATGAAAACATCTAAAAAATCTAAAAAAAAGAAGGTTAAATGTTAAATTTGCACATTGAAAATCAGAAAAGATTGTAAGAAATGAAGATTTTATCGCGTACATTAACATTCAACATATTGATTAAGAAACTGTTGATATTATTAGTTGGTTCCTTTGTCACCTTATTATCCCATGCTCAAGCCGCAACCAATGTGATTGAACCCCCCAAAGAATTTGATCCCAGCTCCTGGAATTGGGTTAATATTTTCATCATTGTTCTCGTTTTGCTGATTGTCTTGGTGATTGCCCGCGCGTTTGATATCGGTGGATTGGCTGAAAAAATTTCTGGTAGAAAGATTGTTAGTAGTCATAAAATTAATGGCTATGTATCGTTAGTGGTACTGATTTTAGGTTTATTTGGCGTATGGTGGGAACTCGTAAATCACGGAAAATTCCTTCTTTTGTGGGATGCAGCTGCAGAACATGGTGCTGATTTAGATTCAATGTTTATGTGGACATTTGGTTTCACATTTGTGGTTTTTATAATTACCGAAATTTTATTGTTTTATTTTCTGTTTCGTTACCATTACAAAGAAGACCGCAAGGCTGATTATTATTTTCACAACAACAAATTGGAAATCATGTGGACAATTATCCCAGCGATTGTCCTTACCTTTTTGGTTTTACGTGGCTTTACTGTTTGGACAAAAATTACCCAAACCCCAAATAAAGATGCCCAAGAAATTGAGATTTTTGGATACCAGTTTGGCTGGAAAGCCCGCTATGCTGGTGAAGACAAACTTTTGGGTGAAAGTAGTTTTACACTTATTTCAGGAACCAACCCACTGGGCTTGGCTGTTGAAAGCGAAGCCACAACATTAAAGTTAAGTTTAGAGTCTGAGATTCTTGATTTAAAGTCTATTTTGGCAAGTTCTCCTGACTCAATTCGCTTGTGGAGAGCTGCTTTGAACAATATGGAATCCAAGGGATTAAGCAATGCTTATGTTGAGGAACACAAATTGCTCAAAGAAAAAGTCTTGGATGGCGAAAGTGGGGCCTATGCAAACCAAATCGAAAAGGACATCATGCGAAAGGAAACCAATGTCAAACGGGTAATTGCTTACTTATCTAAAGCAAATATTTTCAATAAAACTTCCTACGACGACCGGGTTACCACTGAAATTATTTTGGTAAAAAACAAACCCTATTTATTTCTTTTTCGCGCTCGTGATGTGATTCACTCCGCATACATGCCTGAATTCCGTGTACAAATGAATTGCGTACCCGGCATGAGCACTGTTTTCCCATTTACCCCCATCAAAACAACAGAAGAAGCGCGTATTTCCAAGGGAAATCCTGCATTTGACTACTATTTGTATTGTAATAAAATTTGTGGTTCAGCCCATTACAATATGAAAATAAAAATTGTGGTTCTTGGAACTGAATCAGAATATCAAACCTGGATGCTTGCGCAGGCTAAAGTTGTCTCTCCTGCAACCGATGCTGTCCCAACGTCTGCAAAAGATTCAATATCCGTTTTGCCAACCATCGTCTCCAATCCTTAATACCCTTAGATAAATTATATCAAAATGAGCACAGTAGCATTGAAAGAAGAAGATTCGCATACCCACGACCACCATCATAAGGAATCGTTTGTTAGTAAATATATTTTCTCCATGGATCACAAAATGATCTCCAAACAATTCCTGATTACAGGCATTATTATGGGGGTCATCGGAATGGGAATGTCAATGTTATTTCGACTTCAATTGGCCTGGCCAGATGAGCAATTTGGCATATTGGAGATGCTGCTTGGAAAATGGGCTGTTGATGGAAAACTCGACCCCAATTTCTATATGGGATTGGTTACAATACATGGTACTATCATGGTGTTTTATGTCTTGACAGCCGGTTTGAGTGGTACATTTAGCAATTTATTAATCCCCTTGCAAGTTGGTGCCAGAGATATGGCTTCTCCTTTTTTAAACATGTTGAGTTATTGGTTTTTCTTTTTATCCAGTGTTGTATTGTTGTCATCCGTATTTGTAGAAACCGGCCCAGCCTCAGCAGGTTGGACCGTATATCCTCCGCTGAGTGCATTGGAAAAAGCTGTTCCAGGATCAGGATTGGGAATGACTTTGTGGTTGGTTGCGATTGCTTTATTTATTGTTTCTGCTTTGTTTGGGGGTATTAATTATATTTCTACTGTGCTTAATATGCGAACCAAAGGGATGAGTATGAACCGAATGCCACTCACCATTTGGGCCTTTTTATTTACTGCAATTTTAGGTGTGCTTTCTTTTCCAGTTTTATTGGGGGCCTCCTTATTCCTTATATTTGACCGCAGTTTCGGAACTTCCTTTTACCTGAGTGATATTTATTTAGACGGAATTGGTGCCCTTGAAAATGTTGGGGGTAGTCCTGTTTTATACCAACATTTATTTTGGTTTTTAGGTCATCCTGAAGTGTATATTATACTCTTACCCGCCTTGGGTATTACTTCTGAGGTAATATCTACCAATGCGCGTAAACCAATTTTCGGTTACAGTGCAATGGTAATTTCATTGGCAAGTATTAGTTTTCTCTCTTTTATTGTCTGGGGCCACCATATGTTTATTACGGGCATGAATCCATTTCTTGGTTCGGTTTTCATGATCTTAACATTAATCATCGCCGTTCCATCTGCCGTAAAAGCGTTCAATTACCTTGCTACACTATGGCGGGGTAATTTGCGGTTAACGCCTGCAATGTTGTTTTCTATTGGGTTGGTGAGTTTTTTTATATCAGGTGGATTAACCGGTATATACCTTGGAAATGCAGCTTTGGATATCCAAATGCATGATTCATATTTTGTCGTTGCTCACTTTCACCTGGTTATGGGTAGTGCAGCAATCTTTGGTATGATGGCGGGTATTTATCATTGGTTTCCCCGAATGTACGGACGTATGATGAACGATACCCTGGGGTATTTCCACTTTTGGATTACCTTTATCACCGCCTATTTGGTTTTTTTCCCCATGCACTTTATGGGATTGGCGGGTGTGCCACGACGGTATTACCAGTTTACCCTTATGGAAGACTTTTCTATTTGGGGTGATGTTAATAAGCTAATTACAGTTGCATCCCTCGTTGGCGGATTCGCGCAAATATTGTTTTTATACAATTTCTTCAACAGTATTTTCCGCGGAAAAAAATCTGCTCAAAATCCATGGCAAAGCAATACACTGGAATGGACCTCACCCATTGAAGTCCGTCTTCATGGCAATTGGCCCAAAGAACTTCCGACTGTTTACCGTGGACCCTACGAATATAGTCGTCCCGATCGTGTGGAAGATTTTTTCCCACAACACATAAAAGATGAAGGTTTCCCAGAGATTTTAATTACCACAGAATCTAAAGTAGCGCCTAAAAAAGTTGTTTTAGAGGAACCCTCTAACGTATTTTTTACCGCTATCAAGCGCATTTTTGGCTTGAGTCGCTGATGCGCAACGCTTCAGACTTTATCTTAATATTGTACAGACGGATGGGTTTATATACTTGTTCGTCTGTTTTTTTATTATTTGTTTTGGGGGCATTGGTTCGAGCCACTGGAAGCGGTATGGGTTGTCCAGACTGGCCCAAATGTTTTGGTATGTGGGCACCTCCAATATGTGAATGTGATTTGCCTGCCAATTACCAAACTATCTTTTTAGAAAAACGCCTGCAAAAAGTAGAGCGCTTGGCTGTTATTACGAATCAACTGGGTTTGCACAAAACGGCAATGGAACTCCGCAATGATCCTAGCATTCGTATTCCCGAAGTATTTCACCCAGTAAAAGCTTGGATTGAATATATCAATCGCTTATTTGGCGTCTTGGCAGGCTTATTTGGATTTTGCTATTTGGCCTTAATGCTCATTTATCGGAAACAAATTTTGAACGGTAAAACATGGGGGGTATTGGCTTTTGTTTTATTGATTCTCAATGGTTGGTTGGGAAGTTTGGTGGTATCTACCAATCTTCTCCACGGCATTGTAACCCTCCATTTTTTGCTTTCTTTTTTATGTTTATTTTCATTTATGGCCTCACTCCATGCATTCAGGAATTTTTCATTCCAGAACACAGACTTGATTTCTACCCATCAATATTTTGCTTTGTGGGTGTCGGTTTTTTTAATTGTTATTATGGGGGCTTGGACCAGGGAACAAGTCGATGCAATGAGGGCGAATGGCACATTGTTTGCCGGTGGAGAAAAAGATTTTTTGGGCTATGGAATACTCAATGTGTATGCCATGGATTTTGTGTTTTCATTGCACCGATATCTTCCATTTCTACTATTGGCATGGATGATCTTTCTCCTGAAAAAAGCACAAAAAACGGGAATAACGCAACTTGTCAGCTACCACAATCCCATACTGATTATTGCTGCACTCGCTTCAACGCAAATCGCTTTGGGAATAGTCCATATTTGGTTTGTAGTGCCCGCGTGGACACAAGTTTTACATGTTGTTGTGGCTGGAGCCTTAATAAGTATTATTTTTGCATTGTATTTGTCTAGTCGTACAAAAGTATCCTTTTTGCAAGCATGAATCCAACCGTTAAGGGCTTTGCCCAATTGGCAAAATTTCGTCTCTCGTGTTCAGTTGCAGCCACCTCGGTGTTTGGGTATATTCTGGGATGTAAGTTCAATGCCAGCGAACCCAATACATGGTTAAATGTGTTCGAATTGAAGTCTTTTATCGGGGTTGTATTGGGAGGAATACTCGTTGTTTTTGCAGCCAATGGATTAAACCAAATTATCGAAAAAGAAAACGATGGCAAAATGTCTAGAACTTCCAATAGGCCCATTGTCGAAGAGAGAATACCCCTTAATCAAGCCATTATTGTTTGTTGGATAACCGCATTTTTGGGTTTGGGTATTCTGGCGCTAACAACCAATTCTGTCTCTGTTTTTTTTGCTGCACTCTCACTGGTTATCTATGTATTTGTCTACACCCCAATGAAACAAGTGAGTAATTTGTCGGTGATGGTTGGTGCAATTCCCGGTGCTTTGCCCCCCCTAATTGGATATACTGCAGTTGTGCAAAGAATAGATGAACCCGGGATGATGCTGTTTCTCGTGCAATTTTTTTGGCAATTCCCCCATTTTTGGTCTATCGCCTGGATGTTTCATGAAGATTACCGGAAAGCTGGTTATTGGATGTTGCCTTCATCGGGTGGGAGAGACAAAAAAAGTGCCCTTCAAATTATAATTTATACTGTATTGCTCATTTTGGTCAGTATGGCTCCTGTTTATTATGGGATTACCGGACCAAAATCACTTCTGTTTATTTTACCTATGTCTTTGTTCATGCTTTTCAAGGCCTTGGCCTTATTTCAATCCCTCGAAGTTGCAGATGCCCGTAAGTTGCTTCTTGCTTCTTTGCTTTACACTCCGATCATATTTTTAGGATACATAATTTTTTGACACTGATGGCAGAAAATAAAATAAAAGATCGATTACCATTAATCGCACCAGCAAAATTTAATTTGTGGCTTTTCATGTTGTCAAGTTCCATGTTGTTTGCAGCATTTTTGAGTGCTTATATTGTTCAACGCCCAGATTCCATTGCCAAACAAACCTGGACTGTTTTTGATTTGCCAGTATATTTTTTCTATTCCCTGATTATTGCCATGCTCAGTTCTGTAAGCATTCAGTTGGCGCATAGGGCGGCAAAGAACGATGAGTTGGCAAGAAACAAGCACCTTATAATTGTCACTTTTATATTTGGATTGTTGTTTACTCTATCACAATGTTTGGGTTGGCAAGAATTGCTCCTTCTCGACCTAACGTTTGTAAATCCTCGTCCTGAAGATATATCGGCGAGTTATGTATGGGTAATTACCCTTATCCATTTTGTACATATTTTGGGAGGCATTGTTTTGCTGGTAATTGCTTGGGTTAAAGCCACACAATTCAAAATTCACAAAAAACAGATGAATTTCATGTCAATTACCAATACTTATTGGCATTTTGTGGGGCTTCTGTGGTTTATATTATATTTTTTTATTTATTTCGCAAGGTAATTTTTTAAGATGTCGAATCACACAACAACACAAGCAGAATTTCAAGATAAACCCATGTGGTCAGGAGGTAGATCTCCTTTCGATGTTAGTTACGGAAAATTAATGATGTGGATTTTTCTCCTATCGGATGCATTTACCTTTTCATGCCTGCTTGTACAGTATGGTGCACAGCGTTTTTCCAATGTAATTACCCCCATTACCTCCAATTGGCCCAATCCTGCATCCATATTTAATCACTTCCCTTTTTTACATGGATTGCATCTACCCCTTCTGTTTGTGAGTGTAATGACCTTCATACTAATCTTGAGTTCGGTTACCATGGTTCTGGCGGTAGAAGCAGGTCATCGAAATAGTAAAAAAGAAGTTGAGAAATTTATGATTTATACCATTTTGGGTGGGTTTGCATTCTTGGGTTGCCAGGCATGGGAGTGGTATACGTTTATTCACGAGGGTGCTCGTTTGTATGGAAATACATTTGGTATTACTGAGCAGGGATATGCCCATATGAACAGTCTTTCATTCGGAGATCATTTTGAATGGAAAAACGGAGATCGAACCGTTGGACCTGTTCCCTTTGCTGCACTATTTTTTATCGTAACGGGTTTCCATGGTTTTCATGTTTTCAGTGGCGTAGTAATTAATGTAATCATTTATATTATGACTGTTCGCGGTGTTTTTGAACGCCGTGGTCATTATGAAATGATCGAAAAAACAGGATTATACTGGCATTTTGTAGATCTTGTTTGGGTTTTTGTTTTTACTTTCTTTTATCTTATTTAACCCCTACTAATCAACAATGGAATTTTACAACAAGCCCGGTGATTTTGACGCAATCAATTATGTTCCCCATACCGAAAGCCAAGGTACCAAGGAACTTTGGAAAACCTTTTTCATTCTTTTCGGAATTACAATTTTTGATTTTATCATTTATTTTGTAATGCCTGCAAATGGGTTTAGAAATTTTATCTTCATCTTCTTTGGCTTGGTAAAAGCCTATTATATCGTCGGTGCATTTATGCATTTAAAGCATGAGAAGATAAATTTGGCCTTGATTATTTTGGTACCCACTTTGTTTATCATGGGCCTTATTTTGGGTCTATTGTATGAGGGTTCTATGTTGGAAGTGATGAAATCTTTGTAATTTATTATGGTTGATGGTAAGCGCAAAATCACAATTGCAGCCATTGCTGCCATTGTGATTTTGCCAATAATCGGTATTTTGATGCTTGCCGATGCCAAATGGGTTCACCAAGAATTGCCTTATCTTGGAAACACAATCGACAATCCCGACGGGAGCAAAGAATACCATACACTTTCAGATATCAATCTCATCAATCAGCACGGAAAGCCAATTTCACTGTCCGATTTTGATTCATGTATTTTAGTCGTGAATATATTTTTTACTGCTTGCCCCGAGGTATGTCCCGCAATGAACAAACAGATTCAGGTAATTGCTGAAGAGTTTCTTGCTTTTCCCAATGTCCGGTTTCTTTCCATCAGTATCGATCCAGAGAATGATTCAGTGCCTGTTTTGGCAAGGTATGCCCAAGAATACAAGGCTGATTTATACAAAAGAACCTTTGCTACGGGAAATAAAAAATTGATATACGATTGGGTTCTGAATGATTTACTGCTGGCCAATGAACAACGGGGGTCTAATTTTATTCACGATGACAAAGTTGTTATTATCGATAAAGCCCTGCATATTAGATCCATCTTAGAAACACAAGGTATAGGGTATGCCCAAAAATTAGAACGCGTTAAACACATTCAAGACGATATTAATAATCTATTATATGAATACAGAAAAAAAGACATGGATAAGCGATAAGGGATTCTTTCGCCTTGTTTTGGGAATTACCATAGCCGTTTTATCTTTGGTTATAGTGCTCCAAATTTTGCCTGATTCAATGCGACCGACTGCCAGTTTTGCCAAATTACTACCAGCGACAAATGCTTTGCTAAATAGTTTGGTTTCGGTTTTGTTGGTTTTGGGATTTTTGGCCATCAAATCCGGAAAAAAGGGGCTTCACCAGGCCTATATGCTAAGCGCTTTTATTTTGTCTACCCTTTTTTTACTCAGCTACGTTACCTACCATGTATGTGCTGCGCATACTGTCTTTGGAGGCATTGGAGCAATACGGGTTGTTTATTTCACTGTATTAATTACCCACATCGTATTGGCAGCAGTTATTCTTCCTATGGTATTGTATACTGTACACTACAGTACTTCAGGAAATTTTATTAAACACAAAAAATTGGCGAGAATAACCTTTCCACTGTGGTTGTATGTATCCATTTCTGGTGTTATTGTGTATTTTATGATCGCCCCTTATTATCCAATATAACATGAAAAAATTCTTCGTATTCGCTTTGCTGGTTTTCTTCTTTTCCTGCAGTGTTTATTCTCAGTGTCCAATGTGCAAAGCTGCCCTAACCTCAAATCGTTCTCATTCTAATAACAAACCAATTGTGGGTAATGGGATTAACAAAGGAATTTTAATGCTTTTGGCAACCCCCTATTTATTGCTTGGCACGGCCGGACTATTTTACTACCAGTACAAACGCAAGCATGCCCGCTAAATGCGCAGTATGTTTAATCGGCTTGCACGGCAATGACTTCTGCACCATCAGCCATTTTACTTCGAATTTTTGCTTCCATTTCAGCCAACATCTCTGGATTGTCTTGCAATAATTCTTTTACGGCATCTCTACCCTGGCCAAGTTTTGTGCCATCGTAGCTATACCAACTGCCACTTTTTTGAACAATATTGGCATCCACAGCAATGTCGAGTACCTCGCCAGATCTACTGATTCCTTTGCCATACATAATGTCAAATTCTACCACCCGAAAAGGAGGGGCAACTTTGTTCTTGGCCACTTTTACTTTTGTTCGATTCCCGATCACATCGTCACCATCTTTAATTTGGGCATTTCTACGAATATCCAATCGAATTGACGCATAAAATTTCAACGCATTCCCTCCCGTTGTAGTTTCAGGATTGCCGAACATTACACCAATTTTTTCTCTTAGCTGGTTGATGAAAATCATAATACATCCTGTTTTGCTGATTGTACCCGTGAGTTTTCTCAATGCTTGACTCATTAAACGCGCATGTAAGCCCATCTTGCTATCTCCCATTTCTCCTTCAATTTCTGCCCTCGGAACCAGCGCTGCCACTGAGTCGATGACCAAAACATCGATTGCACCTGAACGCACCAAATTGTCGGCTATTTCGAGCGCTTGTTCTCCATCATCAGGTTGCGAAATCAATAAATCAGCTGTATTAATTCCCAGGCTTTCGGCATAGGTTTTATCAAATGCATGTTCGGCATCGATGAACGCGCAAATACCCCCCTTTTTTTGTGCCTCAGCAATGGTATGCAAAGCAACTGTGGTTTTACCACTACTTTCAGGTCCGTATATTTCGACAATTCTGCCCCTGGGGAAACCCCCGACTCCAAGTGCCAAGTCTAAGCCAAAGGAACCTGTTGAAATAACATCCACATTGACTGTGCGGGTGTCATCCATTTTCATCACAACGCCCTTGCCATAGGTTTTTTCTAAACGCTCGATGGTCTGCTTGAGGGCTTTTAATTTTTCTAGTTTTTCACTCATGATTTTTACTTTACTTTAATCGGTTAATTTTTTTTTGATTTTTCAAATCTACTATTTTGTTTATATAATTGTCAAATATATGATTAAAAATTTATCAACAATGAAACATTTTCAGGACAATACCGCCGATTTGCAAAATTTGCAACAGAAACTTTTACATCGGGGGAAAAATGCAATGAACGACAATGAATTGCTTGTTATCATCCTAGGAAATGGAAAAAAAACACTCAAATCCAAATCTCTTGGCAGCAGAGTATGGCAGTTCTGTCAGGGTAATTTATATGCATTGGGACGAATGACCATGGAAGAGCTTTTGTGTATTGAGGGTTTGGGTATTTCCGGGGCATTAACACTGGCTGCTGCCTTTGAACTGGGTAAACGAAGAGTCATGGAAGAGCCGTTCTCGAAACAAATCCGTTCCTCTTCCGATGCATTGCATATTTTATTGCCCCTGTATTTAGATGCGGTAGTTGAATCTTTCAATGTTGTCTTCATGAACCGCGCAAACCGAATTATTCGTCTAGAATGTATTAGTTTGGGTGGATTGACCGGTACTGTTGTCGATGTAAGAATGGTGTTTAAGCGCGCTTTAGAGTTACGCGCCAGTGGATTGCTGTTGAGCCACAACCATCCTTCTGGCAATATTCAACCAAGCGAATGTGATATTCGTCTAACAAGTCAGTTTGTTCAGGCCGGAAAACTATTTGACATCAGCATTATAGACCATGTAATTATTGCAGGCAATCGCTCATTTAGTTTTGTTGAAGAGGGCGTAATGCCGTATTCGAAATAGAATGTTTCAAATAGAACATTTCTTCTCAATTAATTTCAAAACTTTAGTGTGTAAAATGTTAAATTTGCGCTTACATATGAATTCATTCAATGCCCTGTATTCTGAGTCTTTTTCTGACAGACACATCGGACCAAGAGAAGTCGATTTACCCGATATGTTAACTACCATTGGTGTAAGTACCCTCGACGAAATGATTGATCAGATTGTTCCCAATAATATTCGTTTAAAACACCCCCTCAATGTCTCAAAGGCCGTGGGGGAAGTAGAATTTTTATCGATGATTCGATCAAAGGCTGCCAAGAATACATTATTCAAAAACTATATTGGTATGGGTTATTATAATACCCACACACCGGGTGTCATTTTGCGTAATATCATGGAAAATCCGGGTTGGTATACCCAATACACGCCTTACCAAGCCGAAATTAGTCAGGGGAGAATGGAAGCATTGCTAAACTTCCAAACCATGGTTATCGATTTAACTGGAATGACTTTGGCAAATGGATCACTTCTCGACGAGGCTACTGCTGCCGCAGAGGCGATGAACATGTTTTATGGACTTGTCAAAAACGGGTCGAACCGATATTTTATTGACCATAGTGTATTTCCCCAAACCGTAGATGTATTGATTACCCGTGCTGAACCCATCGGTATTGAAATTATCAGGGGCGATTACAGAACCTTCACGCCAGATGCTACATTCTTTGGCGCCATGGTGCAATACCCCAACTCAGAGGGCAGTATAGAAGATTATTGTTCTTTCGTAGCCGATTGTTCAGCCTCTGGGGTAAAAACATGCTTTGCGTCAGATTTAATGGCGCTCACATTGCTCACCCCTCCAGGTGAATTTGGGGCCGATTGTGTTGTGGGCAATACCCAGCGTTTTGGGGTACCCTTGGGATTTGGAGGTCCACACGCCGCATTTTTTGCCACCCGCGATGAATTTAAACGCCAGATTCCCGGCCGCATCATTGGAGTATCTATCGATGCAGAGGGTAAACGAGCATTGCGCATGGCCTTGCAAACCCGAGAGCAGCATATCAAACGTCAAAATGCCACTTCAAATATTTGTACTGCTCAGGTTTTATTGAGTATTATGGCCGGAATGTTTGCTGTATATCACGGTCCCCATGGATTGAAAAAAATTGCTGAACGAATTCACGCTTTGGCTGTGTCCCTTGCTGATGCAATTGAAATAGCAGGAAATGGATTGTTTTCCATCAAACACAAACATTTTTTCGATACCCTACTGGTTGAAGTTCCCGACGCAGAAGCAATTCGGTCGCGCGCCATTGCCCAGGGAATCAATTTGCGCTATTTGGGAAAACAGCATGTGGGTATTTCAATCGATGAAACCACTACCCTTTTAGACCTTCAATCAGTGCTTTCCATTTTCTGCAAAGAGGCAAATCATGTAGACATTGTACTTGCTCCAAACGTTTCTCCACGCTTACTTCCAACGATGGTTCGCAGCAGTAAATATTTACTACATCCTGTGTTTAATATTTACCATAGTGAGCATGAAATGTTGCGCTTTATCAAATCTTTAGAAGCCAAAGATTTGAGTTTATGTCATTCGATGATTGCTTTAGGCAGTTGTACGATGAAATTAAATGCCACCAGCGAAATGATTCCTGTGACCTGGCCAGAATTTAATAGCCTGCACCCTTTTGTTCCAGTGAATCAGGTTCCAGGATACATGGAAATTATCGATGAATTAAATAAAGATTTGAGTGAAATAACCGGTTTCCATACCATGAGTATGCAACCCAATGCTGGATCACAAGGGGAATATACTGGGTTGATGGTCATTCGGGAGTATTTTAAAGACCGTGGCGAATCTCACCGCAATGTTGCCCTCATTCCCTCCAGTGCCCACGGAACCAATCCTGCGTCTGCTGTGATGGCAGGAATGAAGGTAGTGGTTACGCAATGCGACGAAAATGGCAATATAGATATGGCCGACATTCAAAAAAAGGCCGAAGAATACAAAGACAATTTGGCGTGTTTGATGGTTACCTATCCAAGTACGCATGGCGTATTTGAAAGTGCTATTACTGAGTTAACCAATATTATTCACCACTATGGCGGTCAGGTGTATATGGATGGTGCCAACATGAATGCCCAAGTAGGTTTAACCTCACCCGGTATGATTGGCGCCGATGTGTGTCACCTGAACTTACATAAAACGTTCTGTATTCCTCATGGCGGTGGTGGACCGGGAATGGGGCCAATCGGCGTAGCCAAACATTTGGCGCCCTATCTGCCAGGCCATTCGATCATATCGATGGGTCCTGAAAAAGCCATGCACGCAGTGAGTGCAGCTCCTTGGGGCAGTGCGAGTATCTTGTTAATCAGTTATGCCTATATCAAAATGATGGGCGGAGAGGGTCTTACCAAAGCCACCCAATACGCAATGTTAAATGCCAATTATATCAAAGCGAGATTAGAGCACGAATACCCTGTCCTGTATAAAGCATCGAGTGGATTTGCTGCCCATGAAATGATTTTGGATACACGCAAATTTAAAGCTACTGCCCATGTAGAGGCTGAAGACATTGCCAAACGTTTGATGGATTATGGTTACCACGCACCTACATTGAGTTTTCCTGTTGCAGGTACCCTTATGGTCGAGCCAACAGAAAGTGAAAGCAAAGAGGAATTGGATAAATTTTGTGATGCAATGTTGGGAATTCGCGAAGAAATTCGGGAAATCGAAGAAGGTATATATTCCCAAGATGGAAATGTTTTAAAACATTCACCCCATACAGCATCGGTGGTAATTTCTGATTCTTGGGATAGGTCATACTCCCGTGAAAAAGCGGCATTCCCACTTGAATCTATCCGTTTGAACAAGTTTTGGCCAACCGTTTCAAGGGTCAATAGTACCCACGGCGACCGCAATTTAATTTGCGCTTGTTTACCGGTAGAAGCCTATGCAAACGAAACTGATTTCGCTTGATTGCACTTTGTAAACATATCTTTTTTGGAAGAACCGGGCCTTTTGCCTGGTTCTTCTTGCTTTACGCCGTATGGGGTTTTTATACCCTAGATAAATATGGGGTTCATTTAGATGAACTCACCCAGCGAACGATCGGAATGGAAAACAATCGTTTTTTGAGTGGCCGTGTAGAATTTGAAAAGGTTGAGGAACACAAATTCTTTGGACCAGTCTGGGAGAGTATTTGTTATTTGGCGGAGCAGACAATATTTCAACACCCACTGCGCGACAAAATTTTACTGCGTCGGGCAATGTTGTGGACCCTTTTTTTACTGGCTCTGTGGAGATTATTTTTAATGGGGAAACGAAATCTTGGGTGGGGATTCAAAGAACACTTGGGTAAATTTCAAAAAGATCGCGAAGAAATGTCGATTTTTATTGGATCGTTGATTCCGGTATTTATGGTAGCTTTTTGGCCTCGCATGTTTGCCGAAGCGCACTACAATAGTAAGGATGCCCTATTTTTCTGCTTGATGGTCTTTGTTTTTGATCGCTTGGATTGCCTATGGCGAAATCCAAAGGATTTACAAAAAGGCCTATTGGGGGCAACGATTTTATTGGGTGTAGCGAGTACCATAAGGCTGAGCGGATTATTGGTTCTGGTTCTGGCAATGGGGTTTTTATGGATGCAAAACCGAAAAATCGGAAGGACCTTTCCAAGTCTATTAAAACTCTGGTGCATCGGATTATTTGGCTATTGTCTGGGATACGTTGTAAGTTATCCGTATTTGTGGTTTAAGGGTTATAATGGCTTGGAAAATATAGTGCAATTTGTTGTTCATAATCCGTGGTCCAATGGTGCATTGTTCTTGGGAAGCCTCGACCCCAGTCGATGGTATTTAATGGTCTGGATGGGTTTTACTCTCAGCCTCTGGGTATTATTTTCTTTGATGTCAGGAATAATTTTGGGGTTGATGTCTTGGATTAAAAACACAGACAACACTCAGCATTCAACACAAGGTTCTGTGAACCAATCCATTTATTTTTCCCAATGGGTGGTATTTTCATTTTTGTTGTATTGTATTGTTGCTAAACCTATTCTTTATGACGCCTGGAGACACCTATTGTTTCTGTTATTGCCCATTGTTCTTATGGCCGCAAGCGGTTGGATTAGGCTATTTAACATACTCAAAAGCCTGAATCGACACACTGCAAACACATTTGCTTTGATTACATTGCTCATGGTATGTTACCATATTTTTGAAATTTCTCCGTTGTCGTCAATCCGATCATTGGTAACGATTCACAACCCAACGATTCACAACCCAACGATTCACAACCCAACGACTGATTTTAGCGATGTGCGGTCAACGAATATCCAGGTCGAAACAATCGATTTTGGCTATCAATCTGCCCATGTAGATTTTAATTGTTTGGGTCAGCAATTATTGAAACAATACCCCATGCAGCTAGACTATTGGCAGCAAAGTAATTATCAGGCATTGCAATGGATTTTGCGTCAGGATACTGGAAATATTTACCTAACGGGTTTTGGAGAATCGTTGTGGCTTAACCGACAGCTGTTGAAATCAGAAGATGCACATCGTTTGAAATTGTTTAATGATACCAGCCATCGATATTTAACTGGCAATGGCATTGTAAAGACTGCTCTGAAATTAGACAGAACGGATTCATTATCGTGGGTTTCTGAGAATAATAAGGGGCAGTCTGCATATTGGATAGACAACCGCGAAATTTGCGCAATACGCGGCCTACATTTGGTTTGCGAAATACAGCGAAAAAAAACTGTATTGACAAGAATCTATAAATTCCGCCTTTAAATAAATTGCAATTGGTATTGGTTTAACACGACTCGTTTGATCGAAATGAGAGTGTGTATTCTCGCATATCTTGAATGTGTTTAATATGGACCCACATCACCTTGGCTTTATAATTTTCTGCCAAATCACGGAGCAAAAAATCTCCTATTTCGGGCCATTCGATGACTTGTTTGCTGGGGTATTCGTGCAAAATATCTTCTATGCCCGCATCGTATAATTCTCCCGCTTCGTTTATCCGATACCAGTCGTGATGGTATAGCTTGCCCTTAAAATTGGGCAGTCTATATTCGTTGACCAGACCAAACGTTGGGCTATTTACAATTTCTGTAAACCCCCAGGTTTTGAATAATGCTTTGACCAAAGTAGTTTTGCCACTGCCCAATTCACCCAATAATGCAATGATTTCAGGACCTCCATCACCAAATGGATAATCAGAAAACAAAATCTGTTGGTCACGTCCCAATAGGGTGTCTACAACACCTTGAATTCCCGCTTCGTTGGTTCTTAGGGTGGCTATTGTTTTTACAGAAAAGAGTACAGCCATTTGATGAAACAATAAAAACCAAAGATAAAGAATGAGACGCCAAATCGTGTAAAAACACCCAATATTAAATAGCTATTGGAAAAAAATGACACCTACGGTATGTGTTTTGGGCAATATAATCCCCGGCAAGTGTTTTTACTTTTACTATTTTGGAGAGAGCACAGCAATTGGACAACACATTTCTTCCAAACTAATTCCCCCATGTTGAAATGAATTGCGAAAATGATTTACATAGTAATTGTAATTGTTGGGGTAAGCAAAAAAATCGGATTCTTTTGCAAAGACAAATGATGAAGAAAGATGCAGCAGAGGAAGAAATCCTTCTGTAGGATTTTTTATTTCAAACACTTCCTTCGGATTATAGGTGCTATTCTTGCCTTGTTTATAGCGCAAATTGGTATTCATATTTTTATCCCCTACAATTTTAACAGGGTCTTTTACACGGATACTTCCGTGGTCTGTTGTTACAATTACCTTGCAAGGCTTGTCTGCCAACCATTGCAATGCCTCCCAAAGGGGAGAATGTTTAAACCAAGTAGCCATTACGTTTCGATATGCGGCCTCATTTTCAGACAATTCACGGACGATGTGAATATCGGTTCTGGCGTGAGAAAAACTGTCAACAAAATTATAAACTACAACATTCAAGGTGTTTTTCATCATGTTGGGCACTTGTGCAACCCAATTTTTACCAGCTTCAAGATGGGTAATTTTGGTATAACTAAATTTAATATTTCGTTGTAAACGTTGGAGCAAGTCTTCCAAAAAATCCTTTTCAAATAAATTTTTACCCCCTTCATCTTCATCATTACTCCATTTTTGCGGAAACCTTTTTTCGATTTCCAAGGGCAATAAGCCACTAAAAATACTATTTCTGGAATATTGTGTGGTGGTGGGCAAAATACTCAAATACAAATCGTCTTCTTCGATACGGTAACGTTCTTCCATTACCCCAGAAATGGTTTTCCATTGGTCATACCGCAAATTATCCATGAGTATCATAAAAACCGGCAATTCCCCTTTTAGGTGGGGATTAATCGCACGTCTAAACAGATTGTGGCTCATGGTTGGTCCCTCGTTCCCAGTTTGTTTGAGCATTCCAAGGTAATTGTCTTTGATAAAGCGACAGAAATTACGATTGGCATCCATTTTTTGCATTTCAAGCATTTCTTTCATGCTTTCCTCTCCCGTACTTTCCAACTCTATTTCCCAAAAAGTCAGTTTTTTATATACTTCTTTCCATTCTTCAAATGTCATTCTTTCACTAACTTTCATGCCAATCTGCATAAATTCTCTTTGGTAATCGGTGGTGGTTTTTTCACTAATCAATCGGCGATCATCCAGATTTTTCTTGATAGACAAAAGAATTTGGTTTGGATTAACAGGTTTTATCAGGTAATCAGCAATTTTACTTCCTATGGCTTCCTCCATTATTCGCTCCTCTTCATTCTTGGTTATCATTATAACCGGAAGAGTGGGATTTAATTGCTTGATTTTAGCAAGCGCCTCTAATCCACTGATTCCAGGCATATTCTCGTCTAAAAAAACCAGTGAGTAGGGATTTTTTTTAACTTCATTTACTGCATCCAAACCGCTATTCACGGTTGTCATATTGTAACCTTTACTCTCTAAAAACAATATATGGGGTTTGAGTAATTCAATTTCATCGTCGGCCCAGAGAATTTTTGGTTTATTCATTTTAGCGGTTATCAAAGAACCCATTAGCGCCAAAATTCGTGCCATAAGCATGTTATTTATTGTTAAAGTTATGAGAACTTTGCAAATCATGAGCTCACACCATATTGTTAAGGACAACCAAGAACCTGCTTTGATTATTGCCAATGGGGCATCTTGTAGCAGCGAGTTGTTACAACAGTTATTGGAATGGTCACCTTTTGTATTGGCTTTGGACGGCGCGGCAGTTCGATTATTAGAGCAAAACATTCGATTCGACGCATGGATCGGCGATTTTGATTCAGGTGCTGTCATTGATGAATCGGCATTCATAAAAATGGGCAGTATCGAACGTATTCTGGCCCCAGACCAAAATAAAACAGACCTTCACAAGGGAATAGAGTTTTTAATTTCTAAAGGCCACGTGGCGGCAAATATTATTTGGGCAACGGGGAAACGAGCCGACCATACATTCAACAATATGGCACTCTTATGCCATTATCATGATCAAATTACGCTGCGTATTATAGATGATTATTCAAGGGTATATCCCTTGCCGAAATCATTTCAAAAATGGTATCCAAAAGGAACGCAGCTGAGCTTGATTCCAATAGGAAAAGCCAACGGCATTTCGACACAAAATTTGCGATACCCGCTCACCAATGATTCCTTGGAATTGCCTCACAAATTAGGGATTTCCAATGAGGTTGTCCACGATGGCTTTGTCGAGATTCTCTATACTGATGGAGATTTATTGATGTTGGAGTGTTTAGATTGAGGTTTACCTTTGCCTAAAATGAAAGTGATATCCTATAATGTTAATGGCATTCGCAGTGCGATGAATAAAGGCTTGATAGATTATTTGGCCGAACAAAATGCAGATATAGTGTGTTTTCAGGAGTTAAAAGCCATGCCTGAACAAATTGACGAGGCGCCTTTATTGGCCCTGGGGTATCAGTGTTATTGGTTCTCAGCCCAAAAAAAAGGGTATAGTGGGGTCGGGATTTTAAGCAAACTTACCCCCCTTAATATTGTTCGGGGTTGTAATCATGAACTCTTTGATTTTGAAGGCAGGGTCATTCGACTCGATTTTACTTGGGGATCTGTGTTGAATGCTTATTTCCCGAGTGGCAGTAGCGGTGAGCTAAGGCAAACTGTCAAAATGGGTTTTCTGGAGTATTTTTTTAATTTTTCTGCGCGTTTACGTCTTGAAAAAGGTGAATTGATCGTTTGTGGCGATTATAATATTTGCCATCGATCAATAGACATCCATGACCCCGTTGGAAATAAACTTAGCAGTGGTTTTCTCCCAGAAGAAAGGGCATGGATGGACAAATGGTTTGAGAGTGGATATACAGATTCGCTGCGAGTGCTGCATCCCGAACCCCATCAGTATTCGTGGTGGAGTTTCCGAGCCAACGCCCGAAATACAAATAAGGGATGGCGAATCGATTATGTGAGTGCAACCCCAGGAATGGCGACTCAACTGAAAGAATCAGGTATCGATTCTTATGCAAAATACAGTGACCATTGTCCTACTTGGGCTGTATTCGAATAGCATATATCTGCAATTGGAACTTCTACCCTCATCCCATCGTTTGTGATCTCAATAACAATCAACACATTCCTATACTATCAGGGGTAATAAATACTTCCACAATCACCACCAATAATACTCAGCATATTGCCGCTACCGTGCTCAACCCTACCCACAATTTGCGCCTCGATATTGAATGATTTGGCAATGTCAATCATTGCAGCAGCAGCAATTTCAGTTGTATAAATCTCCAAACGATGGCCCATGTTGAATACCTGAAACATCTCCTTCCAATCGCATCCACTTTCTGTTTTAATCAACCGGAAGAGTGGCGGTATTGGCAATAAATTGTCTTTGATTATATGAACATTCTCTGTAAAATGTAATACCTTGGTTTGACCTCCACCACTGCAATGCACCATTCCCTTCACATCAGATTTACATTCGCTAAAAATTGTTTTTACCAACGGAGCATAGGTCCTGGTGGGTGACAATAGCAATTTCCCAGCGTTTAAAGGTGAGCCCTCTACTGTGTCGTTTAGTTTTTTACTACCGCAATACACCACGTCTGTAGACAAATCGGTATCATAACTTTCGGGATATTTTTCCCTGTAATAACGACTGAACACATCGTGGCGAGCACTGGTGAGTCCGTTACTACCCATACCTGAATTGTATTCGCGCTCATAGGTGGCTTGCCCGTAACTCGCAAACCCGACGATTACCTGTCCCTCACCAATGTTTGCATTGTCTATGATGTCGCTGCGTTTTGCTTTGGCAATCAACGTAGAGTCTATGATGATGCTTCGAACCAAATCACCCACATCTGCGGTTTCTCCTCCCGTAGTGTGTATTTCTATACCATGGCCACGCATTGTATCACAAAAAAATTCTGTTCCCTCAATGATTGCCTTAATAACATCGCCTGAAATCAGTTTTTTATTGCGACCGATTGTAGACGACAGCATAAACGGTCCGACTATTCCGGCACAGATCAAATCATCTGTATTCATTACGATAGCGTCTTGGGCTATTCCAGACCATACGCTTAAATCTCCAGTTTCTTTCCAATAAATATAAGCCAATGAACTTTTGGTTCCAGCGCCATCTGCATGAACAACATAACAATCATCAGGATTTGCTCCCAGTAAATCGGGAACAACCTTACAAAAAGCTTTTGGAAATAACCCTTTGCTTATCCCACTGATGGCGTTGTGAACATCTTCTTTTTGCGAAGAAACACCCCTTTGGGCATATTTGTTTGGCATGGTAATACAAATGTACATCGAAAAAATAGGAGCCCAAAAAATTGCTAATTTTGCAACAACAAAAATGAAAAACAAAAAACCGTTGATTTTGGTAAGCAACGACGATGGAATTACATCGCCAGGCATTGCCGCACTGATTGCTGTTGCCATGGAATTAGGAGATGTAATCGTAGTTGCACCCGATAAACCCCAAAGTGGTATGGGTCATGCCATAACCATTAACCAACCGATTCGTATTACCGAAGTACACCTTTACGATAGGGTTAAGGCATACCAATGTTCTGGAACACCCGTAGACTGTGTTAAAATTGCCATTGATAAGTTGCTCACTGACAAACCTGATTTGATGGTTTCGGGGGTAAATCACGGCAGCAATGCAAGCATCAATGTGATTTATTCGGGTACAATGAGTGCTGCAGTAGAAGCCTCCATTGACGGAATAAACGCCATTGGATTTTCTTTGTGCGACTACAGTTGGGATGCCAATTTCGAAGTGGTCAAGCCCTTTATGAAGCAAATTATGGAATCTGTAATAAAAAATGATTTGCCATACGGAACCCTACTAAATGTAAATATGCCTGTTCCAAAAATTGGGGAAATTAAGGGCATTAAGATATGCAGACAAGCATTGGCAAAATGGAAAGAGTCTTTCGATCAGCGCACAGATCCCTTTGGAAGAGACTATTTTTGGATGACTGGAAATTTTATCAATATGGACGAAGGCAACGACACCGATGAATGGGCTCTGAAAGAAGGTTATATTTCAATAGTTCCAACGATGTTTGATTTAACCGATCATCGCCGTATTGGTCTTGTCAATCAATGGGGTTTATGAAACACAAGGTGATGTTTACGATAGCCATGCGTATCATTGAACCACAAAATAAAATTTGATGGGTTTGCTATTTTTTTTCCATACAACATGAAAGTGAATTGGATTCATATACTAGTGGGGGTTTTAATGGGAATTGGCACCTGCATTCTACTGGGAATATTGATTGCCTTGGCACAGGGTATCAAACCCCTGAACTTTTTATGGACTATTGTCCATTTAGAGTGGTTGTTTAATGCGATTTTTCAATTGGCTATCGCTGCTAATATTGGTTTATTCTTTTTGTTTATACGAAAAGATTCTTTACTCTATTTTACCCGGGGCTGGTTGATCGCTACTATGGGAATGACCATTTGGACTATATTAATTGAACTGGCAAGAATCTAATATGAAAATATTCTTATTTGCCGGTGAGGCCAGTGGTGATTTACATGGTAGCTATTTGATTCAATCATTAAAGCGTGAATCTGAGAAAGAAGGGCGCAAACTTGATTTAATTTGTTGGGGTGGCGATTTGATGCAGTCTGCCGGTGCAGAATTGCGCAGTCATTATAAAGACCGCGCATACATGGGTTTTTGGGAGGTAATTAAAAATCTGCGTAGTATAAAAAAATTTTTGGATCGGGCCAAAGTCGAAATACAGCAGGAGAAACCCGATGTATTGCTGCTTATCGATAATCCCGGATTTAATCTCAGGCTAGCCCAATTTGCGAAAGACCTTGGAATAAAGGTTCACTTTTATATAGCACCAAAAGCATGGGCCTATAACAAAGGACGAATTAAAACCATGCGAAAAGTAATTGATCAACTGTATTGTATTTTCCCTTTTGAAAAGCAATTTTTTGCTGATAATGGAATGGAAAGTATCTATGTTGGCAACCCGCTAATAGAATCGATTCAGCGCAACATAAACGATATTCAGGGTGATTTAGTGTTGTCAAAAAAAATGGCATCAGAAGGTCTTGATGGCTCGAGGTATATTGTTTTGTTGCCAGGCAGCCGTAAAAATGAAGTGAGAAATTTATTGCCTGTTTTTGTCCGAACTGCCAACCGATTTAAAGGAACCAAGGTTATCGTAGCTGGAGCACCTGGGTTAGATGAAGCCTTTTATCGCCAAATATTAGAGAACGAAAAACTTGAGGCAGAGGTGGTTTTTGGTGCTACCTTTCGTCTGCTTTTGCAGTTTGGCGATGGGAAAATGGGCCAATTAAACGGACCTGGCATTGGCAAAGGAATGGCCTTGGTTGCAAGTGGAACCGCTACCCTAGAAGCAGCATTACTTGGAATACCCATGGTTGTAGCCTATAAAGTGAGTTGGCTAACTTACGGTGTGCTCAGAAGGATATTGAAAATCCGGTGGGTGTCTTTGGTTAATATTTTGCTTCAAAAACCCTTGGTAGAGGAACATATTCAGTTTTATTCTGAGCAAGGATTGTATGATGCATTGTTGCGAACCCAAGCGATTGAAAATCAAATTTCCATAAACAAAGGGTACCAGCATATAAGATATATGTTGGAGAACGTTGGGGGGGTGCAAGCCAGTATTTGGGTAGCCAGGGGAATATTGGGTATTTCCAAAAAATAACCATCATGCATTCAATTGTTAGAAAACCTAAAATTGTTGGTTTGTCTTCTTGGAAATTATGGGTGATCAATGGGACGCAGCCGAGGTGCCTAGAAACTCAAATCTCCGAATTGCTGACCCAACAACAATTTTACAGTCCACTAATTGCTGAATTACAAAACAATCTGATTATTTAATTTCGGTTTCGTTCATTATTTTTTTTCCTTTTTCTTTTACATCCTTTATCGATTCTTTTACGCTACCCCCAGTAAAATGGACATAAGCAAGGAATACTATAAAAATAATACATGCGTAGGCCACGAACTTAAACAACTTTTTAACCAATAAAAAAAGTATAATTACAAAAGTCAGACCTGCGATTACCATATACACAGGGTTTGATAAAATAGTGTTCCATAGGTTGTTCATAGTTTTTTTTATTACTCAATATTAGTCATTTAGTTTTTGATTTTATGAAAACTTTAATCTCTAAAATATTATAATCATTAACTGCTGTATATATTTAGAAACACTGTACCTTGATTTTTTTGTTCGTTGGTGTTAACTCAAAAATCAACACCTATTTTAACACACAATACCCGCATTAAAATTATACTATTGAATGTAAACTTCATACAAATAAAAATTTGGATTTTTAAGAAACTATATTGTAGGTTTACCAAATGAAAATACGCACACTGCTATTGCTATTGTGGATTTTGTTATCTACCGAGGTCAGGTCGCAAAATACCCGTTTTATTGACTCCTTATTTGCCAGTGTAGATAAGAAAACAATAGACTATTCTAACGTGTTTACTGATAATTACCACAAAATGGATGTATACACACCCAAAGGCGATGTACTCTCCAAAAGACCTCTAATTTTTTATATTCATGGCGGTTCCTTTTTCGCTGGAGATAAGTCTAGTCAAGACTGCGTTGACTTTTGCACCCAATTTGCAAAAAAAGGATACGTAGCCGTATCGGTAAACTATCGATTGGCCAATGCATTTTTATTTCTTTCCGATAAAAAAGTACAACTAAGTACAGTATTGAGATCTATGGCCGATGTCAAAGCAGCGCTTCGTTTTTTTGTAAAAGATGCCAGCAGTACAAACCAATATCGTGTTGATACAACGGCTTTTTTCATTGGTGGCTATTCTGCTGGCGCTGTCGCCGCTTTACATAGCGCTTGGGTTACCACAGAATCGGAACTCGACCAAAATTTAAAAGAAATCTTGAAAAATAGCATCAAAACTCTGGATGGAGATGCTGGCAACAATGGATATAGTAACCCCATTAAAGCCATTTTTAGCATGGCCGGTGCTCTATACCAAACAAACTATATTTCACCCGGTGATGTACCCGTTTGGATGGGACACGCCATAGATGATGGTACTGTATCGTATAATTGTGCACCAGGATTAAACAACCCGCTTGTTGTAAATCTTTGTGGCACTGGAAAATTGATTCCAGAATTGGATACCGCAAAAGTGTTGTATGATACCATGGTGATGCAAACGGGTGGACATGGTTGGCCAGGCCTAGGAAATAAAGGAGTGTATTTCAAACAGGCAGTTGCAGAAATTGCAAACTTCTTTTACCCCATGATAGGCAAACCAAACGCCTCCAATGGAACTTTTGTTCAGACCCAAATCCCAAAAGTTTACCCAAATCCGGCGAATCATTCATTATTTATTGAAAACAAAACTATGCCCTCAAATTCTGAATACACCTTGTTTAATATTATTGGTCAACCTGCTCTAAAAGGAATCCTTACCGAAACACGAGAAGCCCTTGACATCAGCAAACTACCCCGAGGATTGTATTTCTTAATATTTTCAAATTCCAACTGTCGCTCCATACAAATCGTCTTAGATTAATATTCTGTTGATTAAAAAATAATTCTTATTGGATTAATAAAACCAACCCATTTGGTGTTTTTATAAAATTTTTTTTTTTTTAGATAAACACAATTCTTTTTGTACCTTTAAATTTAAAAATATGAAAAAAATTTTAATACTTTGTGCACCCCTTCTGTTTGCCCAATGTGCCGTTATACACCCGGGAGAAGTGGGCATTAAACAGCGTTTTGGCAAACTCAAAGGTGAACCTTTAACTTCTTGTATCATCGGTTTTAATCCATTTTTTGCCCGAGTGATTAAAACTTCTACCCAAACCAATAACCTCTTACTCAGCTTAAATCTACCCAGTAAAGAGGGCCTCAGCGTACAAGCCGATATCAGTATTTTGTATCATATTGACAAAACTAAGTTTAAACAACTCCTTATACAATACGGTACCGATTACGAACCCATCATAACCGCTATTTTCAGGTCGGCCGCATCGGATGTTTGCGCCCAATACTTCGCAAAAGATATGCACTCAGGAAAACGATCCGATATCGAAAATGCCATTTATAAGAAAATGCTAGAAAATCTGGTGGGCACCGGAATGGTAGTAGAAAATGTATTAATGAAAAGTATTTCCCTGCCAAAAGGTTTGGCTACTTCTATTGAACAAAAACTACAAGCTGAACAAGACGCAATGCGAATGGAATTTGTATTGCAACAAGAAAAACTCGAAGCTGAAAGAAAAATTATCGAAGCAAGAGGAATACGAGATGCACAACTTATTCAAGCCCAAGGTTTAACTCAAGAAATTCTAAAAATGCGAAGTATCGATGCCTTTGATCGATTAAGCAAATCACCCAATGCAAAGGTAATTGTCACCGACGGCAAAATGCCTTTCCTTATAAATGACTAACGCTAAACGAGGGGTTTAAAGGCAAGGGTTTTATTTATCTTTCGTTGTTTTTGTTTATCGTT